>NZ_JBPTTN010000001.1:0-652412 GCF_051547125.1 Flavobacterium sp. RSSA_27 | reverse complement strand
CTTCAACAGAAGGCGCTACCTATTCATGGATAGCAAGTAATGGAGGCAATATTGTTTCAGGAGCTGATACTGCAACTCCAACCGTTAATGCCGCTGGTACATATACCTTAACCGTTACCAATCCAGCCAATGGATGTACTGCTACAGATATAGTTTTAGTTACGACACAAATTTGTGCTGATGCCGTATGTACTTATACCCAAGGATATTACGGAAATGATGGGGGTATGTCTTGCTTAAATGGTACTCCATTTACAACAAGAGGTTTAATAGCAAATTCATTAAGTACTTATCCAAATCAAACCATGAGTATTGGTTTTAATGGTAGATGGGTTTTGGTTTCTAATACTGAAGCCGATACTAAAGGTATCTTAGATGTTTTACCAGGAGGTGGAGTTAGTAAAGTATTAGACTTAGGTAGTCCTCATATTAGTAGTTTACCAAGTGCTTATCTTAAAAAAGGGGTAATTAATAATACTTTATTAGCACAAACAATTACTTTAGGTTTAAATCTAGGCAATAATGGTGCTCTTGGTAGCTTTGTTTTACAAGGAAAAGAATTAGCAACTGCTGCTGCTGAAGGAGGTTGTGGTTCTAATATTCCAAAAACCCGTCAATGCAATTATGACCTATATGGTAATTTAACTAGTGTAACAAATGACTACCAATATTATGCTATTGATCCAGATGTAATAGCTGCTATAGAGGGAGAGAAAACCATTCAAGGATTATTTGCATTAGCCAATAAAGCCTTAGGTGGTGGGAATACTAATGGAGTATCACTTACTAAAATTGCAGATGTTGTTGATAAAATTAATAATGCTTTTGATGGCTGTAGAATTTTTATTGGCTATGATGTGTCTAGATGTTCTAAAGCGAATAATTCATTCGAATCTTCAGCTGCAATAACTACAGAAATTGCTAGTTTCGATGCTTATCCTATTCCTTTCAAAAATCAACTTACTATCCGTTATAATTTTGAGTATCAAACGGAGGTAACAATTGAAGTATTTACGCTATTAGGAGTTTTGGTAAGCTCACATAGAGATGCTGATAGTTATTTAGGCAAAGAAGCCGTACTTAACTTTAATACCATAGGACAAGAACAAGTATTTATTGTTAAAGTAACTACTAACAGAGGCAGTAGTAGTAAAGAAGTAGTTTCTTCAAATTAATTTTTTTAAACGTTTACTAAGTCATAAGCCGTCTTCTCAAGAGACGGCTTATTGATTTACCATTGCTTTTGTATAAGCAATTTTTTGATTTAGGAAATTTTATAAATTTTTAAAGCATGACTACAAAACAAAAAAAGACCGCCTTTGTTAGACGGTCTATAATAAATGTGGTTAGTAATGTGTTTTTATTTGATTTCTACAAGTTTTTTATTATTGGCTTCTTTTATGTAAACTTCCAAAACTGGTCTTTTGCTCAAAACTGTGTGAGTTGCATTTACTATAATTTCATGTTTAACCGATTTGTAATCAGTCGAAACAATTAAATAATATTTGCCTTCTGGAAACTCATCTAGATTATAAGTTTTTAAAATTCCCTTAGTACCCGTTGCATATTCTGCAAACAAAACATTCTGATTTATGTCATATATTGTAACCTTAACTTTTTGTTTGCCATTGAGAGCAAAGCTAATTTCGTTTCCTTTTCCTTTTTTTACATTGAGTAAAAAATCGCCATCAATTGCATAAGTGTTTAGACTGGCTAAAACAAATACTAATACCAAACTTAATTTTGAGATTGTTTTCATGGTTCTTGTTTTTAAGTTGTTAGTTAAAATTTCTGATGCTAAATTAGTCCAACTTTTAGTATAGAAACACAACACAATTTTCTAATTTTGGTCTTATTTTTTCTTTTCGAAAACGATATATTTAAAATTTGGTTACTATAACATATGTTTTAGGTAATTTTGAATATGTGTTTATTTTGAATAATTTAAATAATTATAATGTTTATTCTATTGATTGCTGTAAAATGTTTTTTTTAGTAAATAATTATTCGCTTACAGATTATTTTGTTGAATATAATGAAGTATGATTTATAATAAATAGAGTTTAGTAAATATGATTTTAACCAATTGCTGAAACCCGAATCCAAATAAGGCAAGAGGAAATTCACAGCTAGTACTAAAAGAAAGAGTTACCTATTTGTAAAGAATGCTATAAAAAAAAGCCATCCATTATGGACAGCTTTCAAAAAGTATGAATTTTTTGGGTCGAAGTATTCTAATTATTTAGAAGCAACATTTTTGGTGCTAAAAGCAGTCTTGTAAGTTTCAATACAAGCTCTTTTACTTAATGTAACTTCAGAAGTGGCAACTTTAATTTCGTGCGTTACCTCTTTAAGTTCGGTTTTTACAACTAATAAATAAGTGCCAATTGGTAATTCTTGTAGGTCATAGTTTTTTATAATACCATTTTGTCCTTTTGCATTTTCAGAAAAAATCAAGTTGTTTTCATCATCGTAGATAGCTATAGATGCTTTTTGAATCCCATTCATGGTAAAACTAATTTCGTTTCCTTTTGTTTTTTTTACATTAAGTAAGAAATCGCCATCTATTGCATAAGTGTTTACACTTCCTAATACAAATACTGCAACCAAAGCTAATTTTTTCATCATTTTCATATTGTTTTTGTTTAAATTATTAGTCATTATTTATTTTGCTAAATTACTGCAGCTGTTTCGAGATTCACTCCACTCAATTTTCGTAAATGTGTGCTATTTTATCATTTGCGAAAACGATATATGTTAAATTAGGTAATATTGGATCTATATTGCGTAGCTTTGTTTAAATACAAATGTAATGCTATGAAAAAAGTGGATCCTACTTTAGAAGTTATAGTTCCCTCCTATGGAAGTTCGTTTTCCATTGCTAGATATGATGAAAATGCCAATAGTAAATCCCATGTATGGCATTATCATCCAGAAATTGAATTGGTCTATGTGAAAGGAGGAACAGGAAAGCGACAAATTGGAAGTCATCTTTCTTATTTCACAGATGGGAATCTTGTTTTAATTGGTAGTAATTTGCCACACTGTGGTTTTACCAACTCACAAACAGGAAATAAGTCTGAAATAGTAATACAAATGAAACCAGATTTTGTTGGGGCTGATTTTTTTGACATTCCAGAAATGAATGCTGTAAAGAATTTATTGCAACAAGCCAAAGCTGGAATTGCATTTTTAGGTGAAAGTAAAAACAAAATTGGAGCAAAAATAGAAGTCATGGATCAGCTAAGTCCTTTTGATCGATTAATGATGCTTTGGAGTGTTTTACAAGATATGAGTATGTCAAATGAACGCATTATATTGAATGCTGTTGGTTTCTCATTAGAAATGCAAGTTCAAGATAACGATAGGATTAACGTAGTTTTTAATTATGTAAAAGATCATTTCCAAGAACCAATTTCTTTGGAAGCGATTGCAGATTTGGTGAGCATGACCATTCCTTCTTTTTGTAGGTATTTTAAAAAAATTACCAACAAAACCTTTACTACTTTTGTCAATGAATATAGAATTGTGCATGCTTCAAAACTTTTAGCTGAAAAACCTATGAGTATTAATGAGGTGTGTTTTGAAAGTGGCTTCAATAATTTTAGTCATTTTAATAAATCTTTTAAGGCGTATACAGGTAAGAGTGCCTCACAGTATCGCAATGAATTGCGAACAATTTTGAAATAGGTCGTACGATTGAAAATTAAAATGCTATTAAGGTCTGTTTTTTAAGCTTTCTAAAGTGGAAATTTATGTATAAATAAAAAATGGTTCAATTTTTGGTTAACTTTGAGGAACCTTAAATATTAAAAAATTATGAAACGATTTCTTATTTTATTTGTGACCTTATCTACTTTAGTTTTTTCATCTTGCGAAGGCCCAGAAGGTCCTCCCGGGGAAGACGGTTTGATAGCTGAAGTGTTTGAAATTAAAAACGTTAATTTCACCTTAGATCCTGTAGAGGGTTATATTATTTACCAAAAATTGAATCCACAAATTTTTGCTTCCGATGTGATTTTGATCTACCGTTTAGTAGGAACCATTAATTCCAATACACCTATCTGGCAGTCTATTCCTAGAACACTTTATCCAGCACAAGGTGAATTAGATTATGATTTCGATTTCAGTAAAGAGGATTTTACAATATATGCAGGAGGTACTTATAATTTAGCTTTAACGCCTCAATTTATCAATAACCAAACCTTCCGAATTGTTATAGTTCCTGGGGCATTTTCAAAAACGGTCGATACGAGCGATTATTTTGCGGTAATCAAAGCCTTAAACATTAAAGAAAATCAAGTAAAAACAATCAAGTTATAATTGATTCAATAGTATTGCACAAAAAAAGGAAATCACTCGATTTCCTTTTTTTGTTTGTGCTATATGTGTCATTATTCAATAATCCCTTCTTCTTTGCTTAGCTTTAAAGAAACTAAGACTCCTGTAACTAATGAAAGGGCTATAAAGCCAAGAGAAGCCCATTCAGGTACTTCGATATAATCATGAAGTAGCATTTTTAGCCCGACAAAACTTAAAATTGCAATTAAACTGTATTCTAAATAATTGAATTTAGCCAACATATTCGCCAAGAAGAAATACATCGAACGTAAACCTAAAATAGCAAAAATGTTGGAGCTAAATACTAAAAAAGGATCCGAGGTAATGGCTAATATCGCTGGTACACTGTCTACTGCAAACAATACGTCCATAACTTCAATGACTATTAATGCAACAAAAAGAGGTGTAGCATGCTTTTTTTCGTGTATTCTTACAAAAAAATGTTCTTTGTCGGCATGAGACGTAAGCGGAATAATTTTGCCAAGGGTTTTATATACAAAGGATTGTTTAGGTTCAAACTCGTCATCTTTTCCAGCAAATAACATTTTGATGGCGGTAAACAATAAAAAGGCTCCAAATAAATAGGTAGTCCAAGCAAATTTGTTAATGATCAACACTCCAAAGAAAATCATTAGCCCTCTAAAAACAATAGCGCCTAATATTCCCCAAAACAATACCCGGTGTTGGTATTTCTGTGGTATTTTAAAAGAAGAAAAAATTATAGCTATAACAAAAATATTATCAACACTAAGAGAAAGTTCTATTAAGTAACCCGTAATAAACTTCATGGAAGCCACGGTTGGTTGTAATTGGGTTGGATTATCTACATAACCTGTACTATACAGCCAATAAATTACCCCTGAAAATAGCATGGAAAAGGTAAACCAAATCAAAGTCCATTTGCTCGCTTCTTTGGTATTGATGATGTGTGGTGTTTTATTAAAGACACCTAAGTCTAAGGCTAAAATGCCAATAATTAAAATAATAAATAGCGTCCAAACAAGCATAAAATTGGTATTAATAGTTCTTGCAAATGTAGTTGATGCTTTTAAAACTTAGAAACTTTTTAAGCTAAAGTTTAGGGGTGTGTTTGTTCTAGTTTAGAAGTGGTGGTAGGATTTATGGAATAAAGGAATTTATTTGTATTTAAATTGTCAACTTGATAGAATATTAGGTTTAAAATGAGAAATAGTTAAAATTGATGAATACCCCTCAAAATAGAGAGGTAAATTTTTATAAAACTGATAAATCTTTTATATTTGCACAAAATAATAGGGGTTTAATAAATAAAAAATAATCTTTTATGTCTACATTACGTTTTCAAGCTTTAAAAGAAGCATCTACTAGAAAGCCAGTTAAATTTGAAGAAACCGATAGAAAATCATCTCTTTTTGGTTCAAATGTGTTTAATGATAAAGCCATGAAGCAATATTTGACTTCTGATGCTTATAAAGCAGTGAAAGGAGCTGTTGAACACGGAACCAAAATTGATCGAAAAATAGCGGATTACATCGCTATGGGGATGAAAGAGTGGGCTTTGTCTAAAGGAGTTACTCATTATACACACTGGTTTCAACCTTTAACAGGAACTACAGCTGAAAAGCACGATGCTTTTTTTGAAACTTCCTACGATGGTAGCGATCCAGTAGAAAAATTTGGTGGAGCACAATTGGTACAACAAGAACCTGATGCTTCTAGTTTTCCAAATGGAGGGATTCGTAATACTTTTGAGGCGAGAGGATATACAGCTTGGGATCCAACTTCTCCAGCTTTTATTTATGGGACTACTTTATGTATTCCAACTGTTTTTATTTCGTACACTGGAGAAGCTTTAGATAATAAAATTCCTTTGCTTAGAGCATTATCTGCAATGGATGAAGCTGCAACAGAAGTATGTAAATATTTTGATAAAAATGTAAAAAAAGTTACTGCCACTTTAGGATGGGAGCAAGAGTACTTTTTGATTGATAGCGCACTAGCTAATTCTCGTCCTGATTTGATGATGACCGGTAGAACTTTACTGGGACATACATCGGCAAAAGGACAACAATTAGATGACCACTATTTTGGTTCTATTCCTTCTCGTGCCTTGACTTTTATGAGAGACTTAGAACAAGAATGTATGTTGTTAGGTATTCCTGTAAAAACTCGTCATAATGAAGTAGCACCAAACCAATTTGAGTTAGCACCAATTTTTGAAGAAACAAACTTAGCGGTAGATCACAACTGTTTGTTGATGGATGTAATGGGTAAAGTGGCTGAAAGACATGATTTCAAAGTCTTATTGCACGAAAAACCATTCAAAGGGGTTAATGGTTCTGGTAAACACAACAACTGGTCTTTGGCTACCGATACTGGAGTGAACTTGTTAAGCCCAAGTAAAACGCCAATGAGTAACTTACAATTTTTGACTTTCTTTGTGAATACTATCAAAGCGGTTAATGATTATGAAGAATTACTAAGAGCTTCTATCGCTACAGCTAGCAATGATCATAGATTGGGAGCGAACGAAGCGCCTCCAGCAATTATCTCAGTATTTATTGGTGAACAATTGACAAAAGTGTTAGCTGAATTGGAAGGTGTGACTGCTGGAAAATTATCTCCAGAAGAAAAAACAGATTTAAAATTAAACGTTGTTGGGAAAATCCCAGATGTATTGTTAGATAATACGGATAGAAATAGAACGTCTCCATTTGCTTTTACAGGAAACAAATTTGAGTTTAGAGCTGTAGGTTCTTCAGCAAACTGTTCTAACGCTATGACTACTTTGAATGCTATTGTAGCGAAACAATTGAGAGACTTTAAAGTAGCAGTAGATGCTTTGATTGAAGCTAACGATATGAAAAAAGATGACGCTATCTTTAATGTTTTGAGAGAGTATATCAAACAATCAAAGAAAATCCTTTTTGAAGGAGATGGTTACAGCGAAGCATGGGCAAATGAAGCAGCAAAAAGAGGATTGAGTAACTTCAAAACTACTCCTGAAGCCTTGAAAGCTAGAGCGTCTAAAAAAGCCTTAGACTTATTCGAAGAGTTAGGAATCATGAATCATGTTGAGGTAGAAGCGCGTTACGAAATTGAATTAGAAGAGTACACCAAGAAAATTCAAATTGAAGGACGTGTTTTAGGTGATATTTCAAAAAATCACGTAATCCCAACAGCTATTCGTTACCAAAATACTCTAATCGAAAATGTGAAAGGATTGAAAGATATTTTTGGTTCAGATTTCGAGAATGTAGCCAAAGAGCAAATTATCTTAATCAAACAAATTTCAGGTCATATTGAAGGTATCAATTCAAAAGTCGCTTTGATGACCAACGAAAGAAAAGTAGCTAACAACTTGACTGATGCTCAAGAAATGGCTGAAGCATACTGTAACAAGGTAAAACCTTATTTTGAAGAAATTCGTAACCATTGTGACAAGCTAGAATTGTTAGTTGACAATGAATTATGGACTTTGACCAAATACAGAGAGTTATTGTTTACAAAATAATAGTTATTGAAATTGAATAAAAAAAGGAATCTGAATTGGATTCCTTTTTTTATTTAGAATTGTATCATAAATTTTGGGTATTTTAAAACACAGTTTTTTTGCAGCAAACTGGTGTTTAAACCCAGGGCAAACGCATCATTTATTTTTTTGCCACTAATGCCACTAACATGCCCTAATTTTGTGTTACTAAAATTTAAATGACACAAATCTTATCTTTCTTTGGCAGATATGTGCTATTTATGATATTCTAATTTGTGTTAGTTTGTGTAATTCTTGGCTCTAATTTTTATTTTTTCAAACTCATGTGTTTGCTCTGTGTTTAAACCAAGAAATTAAAAAAACTGCTTATCTTTGCGCCACATCAACACAAACTAATTTCATGAGTTCAGCTACTTCTAAACGATATGCACAACGTGGTGTTTCGGCATCCAAAGAAGATGTGCATAATGCTATTAAAAACATCGATAAAGGTTTATTCCCACAAGCATTTTGTAAAATTGTCCCAGATTATTTGACCAATGACGAAGACTATTGCCTCATTATGCACGCCGATGGCGCAGGAACCAAATCCTCACTAGCGTATATGTATTGGAAAGAAACTGGGGATATCTCTGTTTGGAAAGGCATTGCGCAAGATGCATTAATTATGAATATTGATGATTTATTGTGCGTAGGAGCTACTGACAATATTTTGCTTTCTTCCACTATCGGCAGAAACAAAAATCTAATTCCTGCTGAGGTCATTTCGGCGATTATTAATGGTACTGAAGAATTAATTCAGGAACTAGCTACTTTTGGAGTGACCATTCATTCTACAGGTGGCGAAACGGCCGATGTAGGTGATTTAGTTCGCACTATCATTGTAGATTCTACGGTTACCGCTCGTATGAAGCGTTCCAAAGTAATTGATAATGCCAATATTCAAGCCGGCGATGTTATTGTAGGTTTGGAATCTTTTGGGCAAGCCACTTATGAAAAAGAATACAACGGAGGAATGGGAAGTAACGGATTAACTTCTGCCCGTCACGACGTTTTCGAGAAATACTTAGCCGCCAAATATCCTGAGAGTTTCGATGCCGCTGTTCCTTCAGAATTAATTTATTCGGGTCAAGTAAAATTGACAGATGCTGTTGAAAATTCGCCTATCGATGCGGGTAAATTGGTCTTGTCACCAACTAGAACTTATGCGCCAATTATTAAGGCTATTTTAGATAAATATTCTGCTACCGAAGTACACGGAATGGTACACTGTAGTGGAGGAGCACAAACTAAAATCTTGCATTTTGTCAATAATTTACACATTATAAAAGACAATTTATTCCCAGTGCCACCTTTGTTTCAACTGATTCAAGAGCAATCCAAAACCGATTGGAAAGAGATGTATCAAGTATTCAATTGCGGACACCGAATGGAGTTGTACGTTCCAGAAGCTATTGCACAAGACATCATTGCGATTTCAAAATCGTTTAATGTCGATGCGAAAATTGTAGGTAGAGTAGCAACTTCGGATGCCAAAAAACTAACCATCAACAGCGAATACGGTACTTTCGAATATTAAAAAAGTTTAATCGATTAACTGCTTAACCGATTAACCGATTAAACCTTTAAACAATTAAACCCTTTAACTGTTAAATTTTTCCTATGTACGAACTACTTTTTTGGCGCTATCAAGAGGGCATTTATCTCAATCATCATTTGGTTTACGAAGCCTTGGTCGAACAAGAAATCGTTGAGGGTTTAGAAGATTTACCTGTCGAGGTTATTCTCAATCGGTTGAATAGTGTGTTTGCTACTTGGGAAAAAGTAGACGACAATAGTTGGAAAAACACCAAAGGCAAAGGTGCTTTTCAGGTCAAAACTACACCGCAAAGCATTCAAATCGACTGCTACGGCACCGATGGAAAAACGATGAACCTATTGGCCGACACGCTCGAAGAGTTCAAATGTCCAGTATACGACCCGCAAGTTCCTGTGCGCTACGATGAATTTAACGAATAATTTTTAGGAGCTATTTCCAGCGCTCCGTTACAAGTCCTCACAAAAAAAATGATTTTTCTATATTCTAAAAGGAGCTTCTTCCAGTCGCTCTTTTAGAACAAGAAAAATCAATTTTTTTTGCTCCGGGCTTTCCACTTCGGTCTGGGCTAAGTAGGTCGCTACATAGTTTTGATTATTTTTGATGGTTTTTAAGGTTGATACAACGCTTAAAGTTTTATCTTTAAAGTTAATTCAATACTATGGACTTTAATTTATTTTCCAACGCTATTTTAGAAAATGACCGAGTACAATTACGCCCGCTAGAAATGGATGATGTTACTCATTTATTGCCCATTTCTCTTCACGAACCCGAAACTTGGGAATTCTCATTAGTAAAAGCGGATGGTCAGGCCAATCTCGAAAACTATATTCAATTAGCTTTAAAAGCGAAGGAAACAGAGAAAGAATTTCCTTTTATCGTTTATGATAAACAATCGGGGAAATATGCTGGAAGCACACGTTTTTATGACATCAATTTTGAATTCAAAACGCTGCAATTGGGCTATACTTGGTACGGAAAGGATTTTAGAGGAACGGGACTCAACAAGCATTGTAAATATTTGTTGCTTCGTTTTGCTTTCGAGACTTTAGGAATGGAGCGCGTAGAATTTAGAGCCGATGCCAATAACCAACGCAGTATTGCGGCGATGAAACGCATTGGTTGCACGGTGGAAGGCATTTTGCGAAGTCATATGCCTACGCATACTCCCGAAATACGAAGAGATAGTATTATTTTGAGTATTTTGAAGGATGAGTGGTTTGATAAGGTAAAAATGAATTTGGAGCAACAATTGTAATCTCTCCAAAAAGGTACGATGTTTCTTTTTAGCCCCGATTGCAGTGGAAATCCTTTGCTGCCGGTGTTCGGCAGCAAAGATTGTAACGGAAAGCGGGACGATGCAGCCTGATAAAGCCTTTTGTATCTGCTCCTGATATAAAATAATGTTTCGATATTATTTTTTGGAATTGGGAGGTTATCCCAAAAAATGGAAATACCTTTGCGCTTTAGTTATACAATTTAAACACACTTTCATATGAAAATAAATTTAAAAAGCGGGATTGAGCAGCTTTTGTTCGGGATGAAACAAAATGATGTGACCGCCATTTATGGTAAGCCAGACCGTAATTACAAAGACGAAGATGATAACGTGATTTTGGTGTACAACAAATTGAAAATGCGTTTGACTTTTTATCAAGAAGAAGAGTTGAGATTAGGATATATCGTGGCTTCGAGTCCAAAATTAGAATTGTTTGGTAATTTGATTATTGATAAACCCATTGCATCGGTTAAAAAAGAGTTGGCTGCAAAAGGAATTACTAAATTTACGCAAGAAGAATTTGATACGTTTGAAAATTACTTCAACGAAGAGAATTGGTTTATTCTTCAAACCGAATTTGAAGAAGTAGTAAAGTTTGAGATTGGTGCGATTATCAATCAAAAAGACGAATTTGACTGGAAGTTTGGAAAGAAATAAGCTTTTCTAAAGCATAAAAAAACCGATAACATTTCACTTGTTATCGGTTTTTTATTTTGTTCCAAAATGAAATTTACATCAAACACTATTTCAATATAGTTCAATCGTGTTTTTGTCATATCGAGCGCAGTCGAGATATAGTGAGGGTTCTCGACTGCGCTCGAACTGACAAAAAGGACTATTTATAGAAGTTATTGGATTTATTTCGTTTCTGGTTTTTTATCCATTATTTCTAATTCGAATACAAGATTGGCATTGGGTGGAATTACTCCGCCAGCACCTCTTTCGCCATAGCACAAATTTGATGGCATAATAGCAATCATTTTTTCTCCTAAATGTAACAAGCTCAACGCTTCAATAAATCCAGGAATCATACCTTCTTTTTTACCAGCTACGAACGGGAAAGGTTGGTAGCCATTTTGAGCGGCGCGGTTCGCATCGAATTTTCCGTAGGCTTTGTTCACCTCTTCGTAGCTACTGTCAAACATATTTCCATCTTCAAAATAACCAGCGTAGTGAAAGTAAATGGTCGACCCATCAACAGGTTTTACATCGCTTCCTTTTTGAATGACTTGATAAATTACACCTGAAGGGGTTTTTGTTCCTGACGCTCTAACTGAGCTAATGTAATCGGCTTTAGCTTTTATAACTGGACCAAATTTTGCTTCATAGGCTTTTTTGGCTTCGGCTTCTAAAGCGGCTTTTTTGGCTTTATTTTCGGCATCAATTGCAGCTTGTTTTTTGGCATCTTCTGCTTTATTGGCATAATAGTCTGTGAAAACTTTGGCTGCATTGAATTTTTTAGCCAAAGCGCCTTTGCGCGTAATGGTAACTTTTGTAATTACATCGTTTTGTTCAATGGCATTTACTACATTCATTCCTTCGGTTACGTGACCAAACACGGTGTGCTTTCCGTCTAACCAAGGCGTGTCTTTGTGTGTAATAAAGAATTGGCTTCCGTTGGTAGCGGGACCAGAATTCGCCATAGATAAAATACCGCCTTTGTCGTGTTTCAAATCGGTAAATTCGTCTTTGAATTTGTATCCTGGGTCACCAGAACCAGTACCTTCTGGGTCACCACCTTGAATCATAAAGTCTTTGATTACTCGGTGGAATTTTAATCCATCATAAAAGGGTTTTCCTTTTAGTTTTTCTTTGTTTACATACGGATTAGTTCCTTCAGCTAAGCTTACAAAATTAGCTACGGTTACTGGAGTTTTTTGAAACTCAAGCGCCAAAACTATTGTTCCTTTGTTGGTTTCGATGGTAGCAAATAATCCTTCTCCAGGGGCAACTTTTGTTGGATTAATAGCGGTTTTCGCTACTGGTTTTTTAGCAGGAGTGGCTACTTTTTTTACTTGTGCATTGATGCTTACTATCCCGAAGAATAATAAAAAAAGCAATTTTGATTTCATTTGTTTTTGATGGTTTTTTTAATTGGTACTCAGTACTTAGTTCTTAGTTTTTAGTCCATAGTCCTTAGCTGTTGTAAATAGTGCTTAGTAATAGCTTATTACTAATCACTATGGACTAATGACTATTTATTAAATACTACATTTTCTCTAATAATTCAATTTCGAAAATGATGTTGGCATTAGGTGGAATTGGTCCTACACCTTGAGCACCATAGCCTAAATTAGATGGAATGAAAATGGTAGCTTTTTCACCAAATTTTAGTTTTTCAATTCCTTCGATAAATCCAGGAATTAAACCATCTTTTTTACCATATTCAAAAGGAATTGGTAAGTATTGTTTGGCTGCGGCACGAGCGGCATCAAATTTTCCGAAAGTTTTTGAAACACTTTCGATGCTACTATCAAAAAGACTTCCGTTTTCTAAAAATCCAGCATAGTGAATATAAACCGGTGTTCCAACAGTAGGTTTTTTACCATTACTTTTTTGAGTAATCACGTATTCTAAACCTGTATTGGTTTTGGTAGCTTTTGCTTTCAAGGCTTTGAAATCGGCTACTTTTTGGTCTTGTACGGCTTTGAATTTTGCATTGTAAGCGTCTAATTCGGCTTGTAATTTTTTCTGATTTTCGGCTTCAACGATGTAATAATCGTGGAATGTCTTTACGGCATTGAATTTTTTCGCCGCTTCACCATTTCTGATGATGGTCACTTTTTTCATAAAGTCACCTTGCTTGATTTGGTTAACTACTTCCATTCCATTACCTACAACTTGACCAAAAATAGTGTGTTTTCCGTCTAACCAAGGCGTTTCTAAATGCGTGATAAAAAATTGACTGCTATTGGTTGTTGGTCCATTATTGGCCATTGCCAAAACACCACCTTTGTCAAATCTAAACTCACAAAATTCATCTTTGAATTTGTAACCTGCATCACCAGAACCAGTTCCTAAAGGGTCTCCAGTTTGAATCATAAAATCTTCGATAACACGGTGGAATTTTAAACCATCATAATACGGGCGATTTTTCAAATTCGGATTGGTAATGAATTCATTGGTTCCCTCGGCTAATGTTACAAAATTGGCTACGGTAATTGGTGCTTTGTCATAAGCAAGTTGTAAGATGATATCACCTTTGTTGGTTTCAATTTTGGCATATAAACCATCTGGTAAATCGTTTTTTTCTTCATTTTTACAAGAGAAGAAACTTGTTAAGGCTAGTAATCCAAGAACAATTCTTTTTTTCATTTTAATAAATTGATTTTAGTTTTTTTTATTGATTTAGGGTATCTTTTGCAATCGTTTGTTGTTGTAATAATGCTTTGGCTCTAAGCATTTCTTGTTTTTTAAGTTCGGCTTCGGGCATAAAATTTCGTAAAGTTACGGTGCACAATAATGGGATGTTGGTACCAATTTTTTTATTGTCACCGTGGTAGCCATAGCCCATATGTGAAGGAAATAAGAATACAAAAGTTTCTTTTTTACGCATCAGTTTAATACCATCTCTTAGCCCCATCATAATGTTTTGTTTGTCTACGTAATAAGTTTGAGGTTGTGTTTCTTCTTTGGAGTAAATTATATTTCCTTTCAAATCTTTTACTTCGTAGTCATAAAAAGCAACATCTCCTTTTTTTGGTGTAAGAGTATCTTGCATATTTCTTTTCGAAAAATGGTACCAATATCCTTTTTTGGAGGCTAAGAATTCTATTCCAGCATTTTTTTTGATGACAGCTTGAATTCGGTCTTCCTCAGAAGCTACCAGTTTTTTATTGCGTTCTATTGATTTTTTCATAAAACTTCCTGAAGCTTGCGAAAGCGGTCTGCGGGCCTCTTGGTTTTGTTCGCAGCTCCAAACGAAGCAAGCCAATAAAACGACTAAAAGACTGTTTTTTATACTGTTCATACGATTATATATTAAGTTGATGTACCAATTCTACAAATTTAGCTACGGTAGCACTAAGCGATTCTTCAGATTTTCCTCCAGCTGCATTGATGTGACCTCCGCCATTAAAATGGTTTCTAGCAAATTCATTGACATCAAAATCACCTTGAGAACGGAAAGAGATTTTGATGATTTTTTCTTCTTGATTTTCAATAAAAATAGCCGAAAATACAATTCCTTTGATACTCAATCCATAATTGACAATACCTTCGGTGTCGCCTTTTACAAAATGAAATTCATCCAATTCGGCTTGGGTAAGGGTAATATAAGAAGTCTGTTTCTCTGGAATCAATTGCATATTCTGCAAAGCTCTTCCCAATAGTTGCAAACGATTATAAGAACTATTATCAAAAAGCAAGGTTGGAACAACGGAATTTTCTACTCCCAAATCAATCAAATCGGCCACAATACGGTGGGTGTTTCCTGTTGTTTTTGGAAAACGAAAAGAACCCGAATCCGTTAAAATACCTGTGTAGATGCAAGTTGCAATAGTTTTATCAATACTTGATTTTTGACCCAGATAGGTAATGAAGTTGTAAATCATTTCGCAAGTAGAACCAAATTGCGTATCCGAATACATTACAGCGGCATAGTCATCAGGTTTTTGATGATGGTCAATCATAATGAACGGAACGGTAAGTGTTTTCAAAACCGTTTCCATTTCGCCCGTGCGGTGTAAGGCATTAAAGTCTAAAGTAAAAACAAGTTCCGCTTCCTTTAAGATGGCAGTACATTTTTCTCTTTCTTTTTCGTAAACTTCCACCGTTTCAGAACCCGGTAGCCAAGCCAAAAAATCCGGAAATTCATTGGGAGCTATCACAATCGGTTGGTGGTTGTTTTTAAGTAGAAAATGATACAGCGCCAAAGTAGAGCCCATAGCATCGCCATCTGGACCTCGGTGTGGAATAATGGCAATTTTTTTTGGTGTTGCTAATAACTCTTGAACGGCTTGAATATCTTGTATTGTCATTCGTAATTTTGATTTTTTTAAAGAACACCAAATAACTGCTTTGCCTTTTCATTGTTGACCAAAATATTTAGTTATAGGTGTTGAACTCCATTAGAGGTGATGTTCATTTCATAAGTTGCGAAATTACATTTTTTTATCTAATGTAAAAATCATTAAGAGTTATTTGGGATTTTAACGAAACGGAAGTTTTCTTCTAATGTTCTCATATAAAATTCCTTTAGGCCCTTTTACAATTTGTGATTTGTAAATCCCTAATGTTCCCGAGCAAAAATAAGCAATGACACACGCCAAAGCGATATAAATACTGCTTTCTAAGCCAAAAAGCTCTATTCCCATTAAGCTACAAGCAATAGGTGTATGCGTGGCACTAGAAAAGACAGCCACAAATCCCATTCCTGCCAAAAGCGCAATAGGCATCGGAACAACAAGCGACAAAGCACTTCCTAAAGTAGCCCCTACAAAAAACAAAGGCGTAACTTCTCCTCCTTTAAAGCCAGCACCTAAGGTAAAACCAGTAAATAGAATTTTCAGTAAAAAAGCATACCAAGGATTTGCAGTACTAAAAGCGTCAACAATCACTGGTACTCCTAATCCAATATAAGGTTGTACCGAAAAATTGAAAATCACCAAAGCCAAAATACAACCACCCACCAAAGGTCGAAAAGGCGCGTAAGCAATGGTTTTGCTAAATAAATGACCCCAAAAGTGAGTCGAACGCGAAAAGAGTAGTGCGGCAAGTCCAAAGAGAACACTCGCGAAAACCGTCCAAAAAATAGTAGCAAGCGAAAATTCAGGCACAATCGGAATGCTGTAGTGAGTGTGCGTAACCGGCCATAATTCTACAGTATAAAAAGCTGCGTAAGCCACTGCAAAAGATAAAAAAATGGTCTTAAAAGTAACTTTTTTAAAACTCAGTACTTCCATAGCAAAGAGCGCTCCCGCAATTGGTGTTCCAAAAACAGAAGCAAAACCGGCACTGATTCCGAGAACCAACATGGTCTTTCGGTCGATATCAGCCCATTTGAGCCAACGCTGAATTCCGTCCGAAATCGCCGCTCCCATTTGCACTGCTGTACCTTCGCGTCCCGCAGAACCTCCAAAAAGATGTGTGAGTATGGTGGTAATCAAAACCAAAGGCGCCATTCTGAAGGGTATGGTTTGTTGTGGTGTGTCGTATTCTTCCAAAATTAAATTATTGCCATTGACCACCGATTTTCCGTAGTAATGGTACAACAACCCAATAGCAAATCCACCCAAAGGCAAGAATCCAATAATCCAGAAATTATCCGTCCTAATTTGTGTAACTTTTTCTAAAGCCAACAAAAAAACCGCAGATGCCGACCCAGAAAAAAAGCCTACCACTACACAAACGAAAATCCATTGGAGTAGTGTAAGCCCTTTATTTTTTATCGCGTCAAAAGTCATAGTGAGAAACAAAAGCAAATGATGTTGCTAATGTAAGCATTCAATATAAATTTTGAACACTATTCAGCAGCAATAGCCGTAAATTCAATTTCAACCAAATATTCTGGCGCTACCAATTGATTGATGCCATAAAAACCAGTCGTGGGTTTCACCTCTTTAAAGAAAGCTGAGTGCGCTCTAGCTACATCTTCAAAAGTGCTAACATCGGTAGTAAAAATGCGAGTTCGAATCACATCTTTCATCCCCACATTCAAATCCTCCAAAACTTTTTCAACCCTTTCGAGTATGTTCAGCGTTTGCGCATACGCATCATTTGCCTTTACTTTTTCGCCATCAACAATCGCTACAGTTCCCGAAACTTCTATTATGTTTCCAATACGAACCGCACGACAGTACCCCATTTTATCCTCCCACGGTGAGCCAGTCAAAATATTTTGTCTTTTCATTTTCCTAATTTAAAATTACTTTTTGGTTATAAATAGAACAACAAAACTAGGCAATCATCGTTCAATAAAAAAACGATTACCATACGTTAAAAGTTACATTTGTTTCTTTTTTTTGGAGCAGTAACAAAGCGCATTTTTGCCATCATCGTCCCGTGATACGCTATATCTTTGCCGCCGAACCCCGGCAGCAAAGGATGCCGCTCCTCCCGGGGCTAGCAGGAAACAAAGAGCCTTTTTGGATACATCTTTCAATAATATTTCTAGGAACATAGATAAACACATATAGCAAATACTATTAAATGTTAAGATATTTCTAATACCTTAGTATAAAATAAGAAATAAGTTAGTTTTGTAAACACAAAAGGATTCTTCCTTTGCAATCAATCGAAATTACAAAAGCATCTTAGCGAATGAAACATTTTTTATTCCTTTTTTTATTCTTGGTATTGGCATTCAAAGGAAATGCTCAAGCGGAGTTTGGTCCAAAATTCAAACCAATTCCGCCCGCTAAGTTTCCTGCAGCGCCAAAGAAAAAAGTAATTCCTCCCGCCGAGCTGCCCAAAATAGAACAACCCAACGTCTTTAATTCGCCAGAAAATCCCAATAAAGCATCCACAACCATAACAAAATCGAATGATGTAGATATGTTTCCGAAAGAGAAGTTTATCAACGTGGGCGAGGAATACTTAAAAAAGATGCAAAAAGACGTCGATAAAACGTTGAACGAAAATAATATGCCTTTGCTTCGTCGTAATTTCGATTTTGGACAAATCAATACCAAATCCAAATACGTAATTGTACGAGTTCGAGATTTTATTTATGTAGATGGCGATTTACTTCGATTGTATCAAAATGCAACGATACTAAAAGAGCAGATTTTTCTAGGTGGAGAATTTACCGATATCAAAATTTTATTGGGTGAAGGCTTTAATAAACTGGATTTCGAGGCGCTCAATACGGGAACTAGTGGAGGTAACACCGCCGAAATCATCATCATAGATGACCAGAAAAAAGTACTTTCCAAAAATTATTGGGACAACTTAGCCACTGGTTTTAAGGGAACTATACTCTTAGTGAAAGAGTAAGATTTCTGTCTTTGCTACAAAATAAAAATTTTTCAAAAATCCATTTTTCAAATCCGAAATTTAAAAGTATTTTTGCGCATGCAACACAACGTACTTATTTTAGATTTCGGATCGCAATACACTCAGCTTATTGCGCGAAGAGTTCGAGAATTAAACATATTCTGCGAAATCTTCCCTTACAATCACTTTCCTAGTGATTTATCATCTTACAAAGCAGTAATTCTTGGCGGAAGCCCATTTTCTGTTCGTTCAGAAGATGCACCACATCCAGATTTATCTCAAATTAGAGGAAAATTGCCTATGCTGGCCGTATGTTACGGAGCACAATATTTAGCGCATTTTAGCGGTGGAGAAGTAGCAGCTTCTAATACTAGAGAATATGGTAGAGCCAATTTGTCTTTCATCAAAGAAAATGAAATCTTCTTCGAAGGTGTTTCTGAGAATAGCCAAGTTTGGATGAGCCATAGTGATAGTATCAAAGCATTACCAACCAACGGTGTTAAATTAGCGAGTACTCACGATGTAGAATTTGCAGCTTACAAAATTGAAGGCGAAACTACTTATGCTATTCAATACCACCCAGAGGTTTTTCACTCGACAGATGGTTCCAAAATGTTGGAGAATTTCTTGGTAAAAATTGCCGAAGTGCCTCAAAACTTTACACCAAACGCTTTCGTAGAAGAAATTGTAGCCGAAATGAAAGAGAAAATCGGAAATGACAAAGTAGTTCTTGGTCTTTCTGGTGGAGTCGATTCAACAGTAGCTGCGGTATTATTGAATAAAGCAATTGGTAAAAACCTATATTGTATTTTTGTAAATAACGGCTTGCTTCGTAAAAACGAGTTCCAAAGCGTTCTAGACCAATACGAAGGTATGGGACTAAATGTAAAAGGAGTGGATGCTTCGCAACGTTTTTATGATGCACTAGCTGGAATTACAGACCCAGAATTAAAAAGAAAAGCCATCGGAAATGCTTTTATTGAAGTTTTTGATGATGAGTCACACAAAATAGAAGATGTTACTTGGTTAGCGCAAGGAACAATTTATCCTGATGTAATTGAGTCAGTTTCTGTAAAAGGTCCTTCTGCAACTATCAAATCGCATCATAATGTGGGTGGTTTACCAGATTATATGAAACTGAAAATTGTAGAGCCTCTGCGTATGCTTTTCAAAGACGAAGTACGTCGAGTAGGAGCTACTTTAGGAATCGACCCAGAGTTATTGGGAAGACATCCTTTCCCAGGACCAGGTTTGTCTATTCGTATTCTTGGAGATATTACTCCAGAGAAAGTACAAATTTTGCAAGATGTTGATAAAGTTTTTATCGATGGTTTAAAATCTTGGGGATTGTATGACAAAGTTTGGCAAGCAGGTGCTATTTTGTTGCCTGTAAATAGTGTTGGTGTGATGGGTGATGAGCGTACTTACGAAAAAGTGGTAGCGCTTAGAGCGGTTGAATCTACCGATGGTATGACTGCGGATTGGGTACATTTGCCTTATGAATTTTTGATGAAAGTGTCTAACGATATCATCAATAAAGTAAAAGGTGTAAATCGTGTGGTTTACGATATTAGTTCGAAACCGCCAGCCACAATCGAGTGGGAATAAAATAAGTTGTCAAGTTTCTTTTTCAAGAGAAATTACAATAATTACTACGAAAACGGTATCAGATTTTGGAATAAAATTTGATGCCGTTTTGCTATCTTTGAACGGTACTAATTTATAATTTATTCGGATGCAATATTATAGTAAGATTTGGTTTTGTGGGTTGTTTTTTATAGGAAGTTTGTTTGCTCAAGACAAAGCAACCACTCATAAAGTTGCTAAAGGTGAAACCATAGCGCAAATCGCTCAAAAGTACAAAGTAAGTCCCTACGATATCTATCAATTAAATCCAGATGCTCAAGCAGGAATTAGCCAAAATACGGTTTTGTTAATCCCTAAAGCAGGAGCTAAAGTTCAGTTTAAAACAGTAACTAGTTCAACGGTTGTTTCAAAAAAAGTAACGCACGAGGTAGCGCCAAAAGAGACTTTATTCGGAATCCAAAAAAAGTATAATGTTACCGAAGCGGCATTATTCAAAGCAAACCCTTTTTTAGAAAAAGACGGTTTGCAAATTGGGCAAACACTCGTTATTCCAAATGGAGTTGTGACCAAAACTACTACAGCAACTGCTGCTCCAAAAACGGTAACTCCCGTTTTTCATTTGGTACAACCTCAAGAAACCAAGTTCTCGATTGCTAAGAAATACAATATCACCATTGAAGAATTGGAGAAAAAAAATCCAGAAGTGGTAGCCAATCTTCCAGTTGGTTTTAATTTAATAATTAAAGGAAATCGTCCTAAAGAAGGAAAAGAAATTCAGGTAGCTACTGATAAAAAAGAGCTTTCGCCAACAGTTGTTTCAAAGGCTATTGTTTCGGATTTTCAAAATTATACAGTGAAACCAAAAGAAACTTTGTATAGTTTGACCAAAACTTCAGGTTTGTCTCAAGAAGAGTTGATTGCTTTAAATCCTGAATTAAAAAATGGCGTTCATGAAGGAATGCTGATTAAGTTACCAGCAGCAGTAAAACTAATGCCGCAACCAGAAGCTAAAAAAGGCATTACTCAATTGAGTAAACAAAATGCCGCTGACCAAAAAAAGCTGGTTATGTTGTTGCCTTTCAATATCGCAAAAATTGAAAGTGATACCGTTAACTCAACCGTTGAACGTTTAAAGAAAGACAAGTTTTTGAATATGACTTTGGATTTCTACTCAGGTGCTTTGATTGCTATAGATTCAGCCAAGCAATTAGGAATTGATGTGGATGTTCAGGTTTTTGATTCTCAAGAGACCAAAATGAGTTCTCAGGTTCCGTCATTAATCAAAAATAACAATATAGAAAGTGCACAAGTAGTCATTGGACCATTTTATCAAAATAATGTTGAAAAAACAGCTGAATTGCTTAGCGGTACTGATGTAGCGGTGATTTCGCCATTGTCAAAAGAGACAGGCAAAGCATTTCCAAATTTATATCAATCTATTGTTTCAGTAGATGTAATTAAAAATACGGCTTTTGATTTTATGAAAAGCAAGGAGGGTAATATAATTGCGGTTGTGGATAAGAAAAAAGAATCTGCAAGAAACTATTTTAACCAATTCCAAAAAGAGGTAAAAATTGCACCGCTAACCCCTGCAGGTGGTTTGAATAGTGAAGCCTTGAAAGGTTTGTTGGATAAAGAAAAAATAAATTATGTCATTTTAGAAACAGGTAGCACTATGATGATTAAATCAACTATAGCTACTTTGTTGTCTGTAATGAAAACACACAAAGTGCAATTGGTAACTTTAGAGCCTAATCCTACTTTGGATACAGATGAAATTTCATTTGCTAATTTGGTAAAATTAAAGTTGATGTATCCATCGGCTATTCGTGAAAATGAAACAGATGAAGCTCGCATTTTTGAACAAAAATACCGCAAGGAAAACAAAGTGTATCCAAGCTCATTTGCTACAAGAGGTTTTGACCTTACGTTTGATACACTAATGCGAATGGCTCAGGACAAAACGTTTCAAGAAACCATAGAAAGTGCTGCTACAGAACAAGTAGAAAACCGTTTTGAATACTACAAAAAAGAAGATGGCGGCTATACAAATAAAGGCGTTTATATCTTGTATTACGATTCGGATATGACGATAAAACAAGCCAATTAGTTTTTATTTTGGATGAAAATCAAAAACACTTGATTCAATTGGCACACACTAAAATGCCTTTTGGGAAATATGAAGGTTGGTATCTTATTGATATCCCAGAATATTATATCGTTTGGTATAGAAATAAAGGGTTTCCTAAAGGTGTTTTGGGCGAACAACTGCAATTAATTTATGAATTAAAAGCCAACGGATTAGAAGATATACTTCGGAATATAAAAAAGAAATACCCGAAACCATAATGATTTTTTTTACGAAAGTTCTAAAGGGTTGAAGTTTTAAAACAAAAGCCAATCACAGGGTTTAGTTGCTTTTAAAATTAATTTTCTTCCCTTTGATGACATTTAAAAAAGTAAATTATTCAAAAAGGTCAATCAGTGTAAATTTGTGAAATCCGTGTCGATTTATTTTTTAAAAGCGAATGCTCTGAGACGATAAGTATTCCAATTTAATTTGTACTTTTGCCACGTTTTTTACACAACTACATTACAAACAACAACAGCATGAATCAAACGAAATATATTTTTGTTACTGGCGGTGTGACTTCTTCATTAGGAAAAGGAATTATAGCTGCATCCTTAGCAAAATTATTACAAGCAAGAGGCTACAGAACGACTATTCAAAAATTCGATCCGTATATTAATGTGGACCCAGGAACACTGAATCCTTACGAGCATGGAGAATGTTACGTAACCGATGATGGAGCCGAAACAGATTTAGATTTAGGTCACTACGAACGTTTCTTAAACGTTCCTACTTCACAGGCAAATAATGTTACTACTGGTAGAATTTATCTTTCGGTTATCGAAAAAGAAAGAAGAGGAGAGTTTTTAGGAAAAACGGTTCAAGTAGTTCCTCATATTACAAACGAAATTAAAGATAGAATGCAATTGCTTGGTAAGTCAGGCGATTATGATATTGTGATTACTGAAATTGGTGGAACTGTAGGGGATATCGAATCTTTACCATACATTGAGTCTGTTCGTCAGTTGGTTTGGGATTTAGGAGAAAACAATGCTATTGTTATTCATTTGACGTTAGTTCCTTACTTAGCAGCAGCTGGGGAATTGAAAACTAAACCTACTCAACACTCTGTTAAAACATTAATGGAGAGCGGAATTAAAGCTGATATTTTAGTGTGTAGAACGGAGCATGAAATTTCGGACGAAATTCGCAATAAATTGGCTTTGTTTTGTAATGTAAAAAGAGAAGCTGTTATTCAATCTATTGATGCTTCTACGATTTATGAAGTGCCTAATTTAATGTTGGAAGAAGGTCTAGATGTAGTAGCCTTGAAGAAATTAGACTTACCTAAAAAAGCTGCTCCAGATTTAAAAAATTGGAACACGTTCTTGAAACGTTTAAAAAATCCTAAGCATACTGTAAATATTGGTTTGGTTGGGAAATATGTCGAAATGCAAGATTGCTACAAATCTATTTTGGAAGCGTTCATTCACGCAGGAGCGGCAAATGAAACAAAAGTAAATGTAATTTCGATTCATTCAGAGCATTTGGACCCTTCAAATATAGCTGAGAAATTAGCTGGTTTGGATGGGGTTTTAGTGGCGCCAGGTTTTGGTGAAAGAGGAATCGAAGGAAAAATAGAAGCGGTTCGTTATGTTCGCGAAAACAACATTCCATTTTTTGGTATTTGTTTAGGAATGCAAATGTCAATTATAGAATATTCAAGAACTATTTTGGGTTACAAAGACGCCAATTCTACCGAAATGAATGAGAATACGACTCACCCAGTAGTGAATTTGATGGAAGATCAAAAAACGGTAACTGATAAAGGAGGTACAATGCGTTTAGGGGCTTGGAAGTGTGACATAAAACCAGACTCATTGGCACACAAAATATATGGTAAAACTCAAATTTCGGAGCGTCACCGTCATCGTTACGAGTACAATAGTACTTACGTAGAGGAATTACAAAAAGCTGGTTTAATAGCTTCTGGTGTGAATCCTGATACTGGTTTGGTTGAAATCGTTGAGATTGAAAATCATCCTTTCTTTATAGGTGTTCAGTACCATCCAGAATATAAGAGTACCGTTGCGAATCCTCACCCAATTTTTGTGAGTTTCGTAGCAGCAGCTGTAAAAGCCAAAAAGAAATAATACAATAGTTAGAAACTAAGCATTTGTATTGAATACTAACACTAAACTGGAGTAAACTGCTTCAGTTTTGAATTTTGAATAGAGATAATAATGGAAGAAAAAAAGATTGACATTAATTCAATTATCGGTTTTATATTGATTTTTGGAATTTTGGTTTGGATTATGTACCAAAACCAACCCGATCCTAAAGTTGTTGCGGCTGAAAAAGCCCAAAAAGAATTGGTTTTGAAAGCTCAAAAAGCAAAAGAATTGGCAAATAAAGCAGTTGAAAAAGCAACTGTTGCGGTGGCCACTGGCGATTCTACTCAATTAGTAGCTTTGCAAAAAACATTAGGAAATTTTGCTTATTCTGCGACATTACCTTCTGCAAAAAATGATTTTACTACGATTGAAAATGAAGTGATACAATTAAAAATTGCTAATAAAGGTGGTTATATCGCTGAAGCAACGTTGAAAAACTTTGAAAAATTCAAAAAAGGTTCTGGTCAGTTGGTAGAATTGATAAAAAACAATAATGCTAATTTGAATATTGTTTTACAAACCAATGACAACCGAACTTTAAATACCAAAGACTTGTTTTTTGAACCTACTTTAACCAAAATAGGAGCAGATCAAGTGTTGTCTATGAAGTTGAAATCAGGTCCAAATTCATTTTTAGAATATAAATACGTAGTGAAGCCAAACGATTATATGATTGGTTTTGATGTGCGTTCTCAAGGTTTGAACCAAGTATTGAATACAGCTAAGCCTTTGGATTTAGAATGGGATTTGAAAGCTTTCAGAAATGAAAAAAGCATATCTTACGAAAATAAATACACTGAGATTTATTTTGAACATAAAGAAGGTAAAGTTGATTACGCTGGCTTAGGAGCTAAAGAAGAAGAAACTCTTGAAAAGCCTACATTTATTGCTTTTAAGCAACATTTCTTTACTTCGATATTGGTTTCTAAAACTCCTTTTGAGAAAGCACAACTGGTTTCTACCAATCTTATGAATGATGAGAAAGTTGATACTACTTTTACAAAATCATTTAAAGCAAATTTACCTTTGGCTTTTACCAATGGTGAATTAGATTATAAATTAAACTGGTATTTAGGACCATCTGATTACAAGACTTTAGCTAGTTACGATCAAAATCTAGAAAAAATCATTACTTTAGGTTGGGGAATCATCGGTTGGATCAATCGTTTTATCTTCGTGCCTTTATTTGGTTTCTTAGGTTCTTATATTGCTTATGGTATTGCGATTATTCTTTTTACGATTTTAATCAAATTGGCAATGTCACCTATTACTTTCAAGTCTTTCTTGTCACAAGCAAAAATGAAAGTATTGCGTCCAGAAATTGCTGAATTGGGAGAGAAATTCAAAAAAGACCCAATGAAAAAGCAACAAGAAACCATGAAGTTGTACAACAAAGCTGGAGTAAATCCTATGGCGGGTTGTATTCCTGCATTGATACAAATGCCTTTCTTGATGGCTTCGTTTCAGTTTTTCCCTTCAGCTTTTGAGTTAAGACAACAAAAGTTTTTGTGGGCAGATGATTTGTCTTCTTTTGACGAAATTGTAAAATTACCATTTCATATTCCATTGTATGGAGATCATATCAGTTTGTTTCCAATTTTGGCAGCAATTGCCATTTTCTTTTATATGAAAATGACTTCAGGGGATCAACAAATGGCTGCACCACAACAAGAAGGTATGCCAGATATGGCCAAAATGATGAAGATTATGATTTATGTTTCGCCATTGATGATGTTATTTTTCTTCAATAGTTATGGAGCTGGTTTGAGTTTGTATAACTTTATTTCTAACTTGGTTACTATTTTAATTATGTTGGTAATCAAAAAATACTTTATCGATGGAGATAAAATTCACGCTCAAATTCAAGAAAATAAATTGAAAGAGCCTAAAAAACAAAGTAAGTTCCAAAGAAAATTACAAGAAGCAATGGAACAAGCTGAAGCTCAAAAAGCTGCTCAACAAAAGAAAAAATAAGTATTTTCAAATTGTATTTATAACAAAAAACTTCCGCCAAAAGCGGAAGTTTTTTGTTTTTAGAAATAGTCACTTTTACAAACTTGGTAGTAAAACTTTGTTTACTGCGTGTATAATTCCGTTTGAACATTGTACATCAGTTAGAACAATATTCGTTACTCTAGATTGCTCATCCGTAATTGTTGTACCAGAAAACCTTAAAATTCCTGTTTCTAAAGTAGGTGAGGATGCAGGAATTCCTGTGGATAGTACATTTGCTCCACCAATAACATGATACGTTAATACTGCAGTTTTTTGAGCAGTTGTTAAACCACCGTAAAGACTTAAAGTTGCTGAGTCAAATGCAGTATTTAAAGGTGCAAAAACTGTGAAAGGTGCTGGTGTTGCGCTACTACTTAATGTTGTAATTAAATTTTGTGCAGTTAATAATGATGCCAAGGTAGAGAAATTTGGATTAGCTGTTGCATGTGTAACAATTGTTGGCAAACCTATTACGGCATCCACAACATGAATAACTCCGTTAGAAGCCATTATGTCAGCTGTTGTAACTTTTGCACCACCATTTAATTTTACTCCAGAAGTTAAGTCCACATACATACTTAAAGTATTTGTGGCAGATGCACTACCTTTGGCTAGTGTTTTAATGTAACCAGTTTTTAAATCGGTTGATTTTGCTGTACCGCTTACCACATGATTTAATAGAATTTGAGTTAATACATCTTTTGGGACGTCATTAACTGACGCAAATTTATTATCACTTAAGAATTTTGTAAATGCAGCATCTGTTGGAGCGAATACAGTAAAAGGACCTGTACCTTGAAGTGTAGCTGCTAATTCAGCTCTTGTTAAGGCTTGAACTAAAATTTTTAAGTTTGAATTTTTTACAGCAATACCTGTAATTGTATTGTCTACTGTTTTAGGGTTGTCATCATCATTGTCGCAGGATACAGCGAATGATAAAAATGCAATACAAGCCAAAGCCATTTTTAATTTTGATGCAATTTTCATAATCTTTTTTTTTTATGGAGTTAGAATTAATTTTATTTCTTGTTCAAAGTTATTTAATAAAGGTTAAACAAAATTTATTTTATAGATAGATTAATAGTTGTTTAATTAGTGTAAATCTTTGATATGTTGATAAGTATGGTTTTGTTTGTTTAATTTAATAGTGTTGGTATTAAACAAATCTTATAATATGAATGGTTTTATTTTTATCGTGTTACATGAACAATTTTTAAGCAGGAAAGTAGTTGTACCTTTGAGTCCATGTTGAAAAAAATGAATTTGTATTTTTGATGTTTGGAATATCTAATTTTTTGATATTATAATAAATTTATACTAGTATGATTAAGAAGGGATTGATTTTGGTTTTCTTTATACAAGTTTCAGCTATGTTAGCTCAAACCGCGAATATTAATCAAGTTGATAGTGCTGGAAAGAAAAATGGTCTATGGAGAGGTTATTATGAAGAATCTAAACGATTGCGCTATGAGGGAACTTTTGTACACGGAAAAGAAGTAGGTGTTTTTAAGTATTTTGATGATACGAAAGCTGCCGATGTGATTGCTACTCGAGAGTTCAATGAAAAAGATAATTCGGCATATACTATTTTTTACAATCAAAAAAAGTTTAAGGTAAGTGAAGGCAAGGTGGTTAATAAAGTTTTTGATGGAGAATGGTTGTATTACCATTTCAACTCGACAACGATAATGACCAAAGAATTTTATAAAAACGGGAAACTGTCGGGATTGAGAACGGTTTATTTTACAGATGGAAAAGTAGCTGAGGAGACCCATTATGTTGATGGACTAAAAGAGGGAAGTAGTAAGATTTACTCAGATAAGGGTATTATTTTAGAGGAGACATTTTATCAAAAAGGCCAATACAACGGACCGGCCATTTTTAGAGATACCAATGGTTTTATTGCTTCCAAAGGAAATTTTGTGTTGGGTAAAAAAGAAGGAGTTTGGGAGTTTTATGAAAAAGATAAATTAGTAAAAAAACAAAATATGAGTTATCCTGAAGGACTTACCAAGCGTAAAAAGAATTAACTTTTGCTTAGAGAATTACTGTGCTAAATCTTTTGTAACTTTGCACCCTATTTTAAAAAAGGGTTTTGATGAAAAAGAGAGTGGTTGTTGGTCTTTCTGGAGGCGTAGATTCAAGTGTTGCTGCTTATTTGTTGCAACAAGAAGGATATGAAGTTATTGGGCTATTTATGAAAAATTGGCACGACGACTCAGTAACGATATCCAATGAATGTCCTTGGTTAGAAGATAGCAACGATGCTTTATTGGTGGCCGAAAAATTAGGAATCCCTTTCCAAACGGTTGACCTAAGTGAACAATACCAAGAAAAAATTGTGGATTACATGTTCAGCGAGTATGAAAAAGGACGAACTCCAAACCCTGATGTATTGTGTAATCGCGAGATTAAATTTGCTGTTTTTTTAGAAATAGCTTTGAGTTTAGGAGCTGATTATGTAGCTACTGGACATTATTGTCAAAAACGAACTACCGAAATAGACGGAAAACCCTTGCATCACCTTATCGCAGGAGCTGATCATAACAAAGACCAATCTTATTTTTTATGTCAATTGTCACAAGAACAGTTGGCTAAATCCTTGTTTCCAATTGGTGCATTAACGAAACCTCAAGTTCGTGAAATAGCGGCTGAAATGGAATTGGTAACCGCAGAGAAAAAGGACTCTCAAGGTTTATGTTTTATTGGTAAAGTACGTTTACCAGAGTTTTTACAGCAAAAATTACAACCAAAAGAAGGTCAAATTATTCAAATAGATAAAAATCATCCGATTTATTCTTCAACAGATGAAGCTGAAACTTTAGCTTCATTGTCTCATAAAATTAGGTATACTCCAGAAATGGGCAAGGTCGTTGGAAAACACCAGGGTGCTCATTATTTTACGGTTGGGCAACGAAAAGGGCTTAACGTTGGGGGTACAACAGACCCTTTGTTTGTTATTGCAACCGATGTGGTGACCAATACAATTTATACGGGTTTATCTAGTAATCATCGGGGGTTGTTTAGAAGAGGATTGTTTATTGATGCTTCTGAAACGCATTGGATTCGTACCGATTTAGCTTTATCTGTAGGTGAAACCAAAGAAGTAATGGCAAGAATTAGGTATCGACAACCTTTGCAGAAAGCCACTCTGTATCAAGAGGCTAATGGTATGTATGTGATTTTTGACGAACCACAATCCGCAATTACTGAAGGTCAGTTTGTGGCTTGGTACCATGATGATGAGTTGTTGGGTTCTGGGGTTATAGCCTAGTTTTAGTGATTAGTGATTAGTCCTTAGTCCTTAGTTATATAAATACTATTCAAAAAAAAATCAAAAAAAGATTTGTTATTACCCCGATGGGTAGGAAAATCCTATTTATCCTTTTTCTGGATAAAAAGATAGGAAGGACAGCGGGACCAAACGTGATGAAATCCCAAATTTTGTGCTCCTAAAAACACTTAAAATTTTAATTTATAATGATTTTTTTGAGTACATTTCGGCATGAAAAAAATAGTTTTTTTATTTTTCTTATTCCACTCTTTTTGGGGCTTTTCACAACAAGATGCTTGGGTGTATTTTGGTGATAAAATCAATGTTCAAAACTATTTGGACAATCCTCAATTGATGCTCTCGCAGCGCGCAATTGATAGAAGAACACGACAAAAAATTGCCTTTGATAGTAAGGATGTTCCGATTCCAGCTTCGTATATAAAAGCGGTAAAAGAGTCTGTTGGAATCACCGTCATGGGGCATTCAAAATGGCTAAATGCGTTGCATGTTCGCGGCACTCAAGCGGACATTACTTCCCTTAAAAATTTAACTTTTGTTACTAAAATCAGCTTCGCAGATAAGTCCTTAAATGCGACAGGAAAAACAATTGCTATTTCAAAATTACAACAGGTTCAAAAAAAATACAACACCGCAATTACCTATAATTATGGCACTTCAGCTAATCAAATTCAGATGTTGAATGGTCATTTATTACATCAACAAAATTATACAGGGAGTGGTAAAATTATAGCGGTTTTAGATGCTGGATTTCCTGGGGTGGATACCCAATTGCCATTTAAAAAATTAAGAGATAATAATCAGATTTTGGGCGGTTATAATTATGTAAACAGAAGTTCAAATTACTATACTGGATATAATCATGGTACTTTGGTGCTATCGACTATGGGCGGGAATCAAGACCAAGCTTTGGTGGGAACAGCTCCTGATGCGTCATATTATCTTTTTGTTACCGAAAATGATGCGTCCGAAAATCCTGTGGAGGAAACGTTGTGGGTAGAAGCAGCCGAAAAAGCGGATAGCTTGGGTGTGGATATCATTAATAGTTCATTGGGGTATTTTGATTTTGATAATCAAAAATACAACTATACCTATGCCGATATGAATGGCACCACAACATTTATTAGCCGAGGAGCCGAAATTGCTTTTAGTAGAGGAATGCTTGTGGTGGCTTCTGCAGGAAATTCAGGGAACACAACCAATCCCAATATTGCTGCTCCAGCAGATGCCGTTTCTGTGCTTACAATTGGTGCGGTAACAGCTAGCAAGACAAAAGCTTCCTTTAGCTCGATTGGTCCCTCGTCTGACGGTAGAGTAAAACCTGATGTGATGGCGCAAGGTCAAGCATCTGTAGTTTCGGATGAATTGGGTAACATTGGAACGGCCAACGGAACCTCTTTTTCTAGCCCGATTCTAGCAGGAATGGTGGCGTGTTTGTGGCAAGCTTTACCAGATAAAACCAATAAAGAAATTAGAGATTTGATTGTTCAATCTGCCGATAAATATTTGACGCCAACGCCACAACTAGGCTATGGAATTCCGGATTTTAGTGCGGCTGTAAATAAAGGACTTCTAACCACAATAGACAATCAGAGTACCTCATTTTCGTTGTATCCTAATCCTGCCAAGGGTACAATTACTATGACGTTACCTTCAGGAATTGAAGAAGTGCAGCTTACTATTTATTCTATACTGGGACAAAAAATAATGGAGGTTCCTTTTACAAAATCAACACCATCTTTTTCTGTAGAAACCTTATGGAATGGCGTATACTTGTACACTATTCAGGGGAAAAGCTTTTATGCTCAAGGAAAAATTATCAAACATTAATTTACAATGCAATGAATTCAATTATAAAGCTTTTTGGCATTCAATATCCAATTATTCAAGGAGGAATGATTTGGAACAGTGGTTATAAATTGGCAAGTGCCGTTAGCAATGCTGGAGGATTAGGTATCATTGGTGCAGGTTCTATGTATCCTGAGGTGCTCAGAGAACACATACAAAAATGCAAGAAGGCGACTAATAAGCCTTTTGGAGTAAATGTACCCATGTTGTATCCTAATGTGGAAGAAATTATGAATATCATAGTGGAAGAAGGCGTTACAATTGTTTTTACTTCAGCAGGAAATCCAAAAACTTGGACCGCTTTTTTGAAAGAAAAAGGAATTATAGTTGTACATGTTGTGAGTAGTTCGGTCTTTGCTTTGAAAGCCCAAGAAGCAGGAGTAGATGCTGTTGTAGCCGAAGGTTTTGAAGCTGGAGGACATAATGGGCGAGAAGAAACTACTACATTGACTTTGATTCCGATGGTGAAGCAAAAGATAAACATTCCGTTGATTGCTGCTGGTGGAATTGCCACAGGAAGAGGAATGCTTGCGGCAATGGCTTTGGGCGCTGATGGTGTTCAGGTGGGAAGTCGTTTTGCTGCTTCGGAAGAATCATCAGCTCACGATAATTTTAAAGAAGTAATCGTGAATGTAAAAGAAGGGGATACGCAATTAACATTAAAAGAATTGGCACCTGTTCGCTTGGTGAAAAATAAGTTTTACAATGACGTTCAGGAATTGTATGCAAAATGTCCTACCAAAGAAGAATTAGTGGCTTTGCTTGGTAGAGCCCGCGCCAAACGTGGGATGTTTGAAGGGGATTTGGTCGAAGGCGAATTAGAAATTGGTCAGATAGCTGGATTAATTACCAAAATTCAACCTGTACAAGAAATAATAGATACTATGATAGCCGAGTTCAAACAAGCCCAAATTGAAATCGGACAACTACAATTTTAACCCCAATCCAAAACCCCATCCCATGTCAAAACCTACTATTTTATGCTTGTCTTTTGTCCTTTTTTTTTGTTTTCAGTTCTCCACTGCTCAAACTTATAAGTTTCAAACTTCGGGTTACAGCGTATTAGAGAAAAACGAGAAAGGAAAATGGGGAGACTGGTCCGAATTGGATTTGATCAATATCCCAATTATTTTGGATACTTCTAAACATCGAATCGTGGTGTATACTCCTGTCCTTCAGGTTTATGCTATTCTTGAGTATATAGAAATTAAAGAAAATAAAACCGATATTATTTATTCTTTTGAATGCAAAGACGAAAATAGTGATGCTTGTACGTTGATGATTATTACTCGAAAACAACAAGGCAATCGCAAGCAGTTGTATATCAACTATGAAAATAGGATTTATTTGTATAATATTTAGTTCTTAGTGATTAGTTCTTAGTGATTAGTCCTTAGTTCATAGTCCATATTTCATAGTACTTATATCTTTAGTCTTTAGTCTTTAGTCTTTAGTCTTTAATCTTATGTCTTTAGTCTTTTTCAATATCTTTTATAAACTCATCATATTCGAGATAGAAAAGTTCTAAAGCATTCATTTTTTCGAAGAAAAAGTCAAAAATGTACTCCCAGTGGTTGCGATTACTCATACTGTACCCATTTTTTTCAACCCAAATGCGACTGATGGTTTTGCCATTTTCTAAAGTATAGTTTTTTTCAAAGACCAAATCTTTAATGAATTCATCCTCCAAAATAGCTTTCAAAGCTTCGATTTTTTCGAAATATTGAGAACGTAAGTCATCATTTCGGTGCTCGATAGCAATGAGTACTTGGGCTTTTTTATTATCTGCAAAAAATTTAAAAGAGAAATCTTTAATTTTTGTATCATACAATACCCATTTTCTTGGGTATTTCTCGGCGAAGGCCACCCAAAAATCGTGTTTTAACCGTTGATTTTCTGCTTTACTGTACATTTGAATTGAATTTAGTAAGATTGGTTTGTATTCCAAACAAAACTATAGTATATTTATTGGAATGCTTGCAAAAATAAGTTTTACCTATGAATTTTCAAGATTTTCAACACTATATCCCTCAACTACTTGAGGCTCCGCTTCCTGCTTTTGCTTCACATGTAAAAATGGCACCAAAAGAACGAATCGAATCGTTGAAAGCATTTAGTTATGCCGATAAAAATCCACGAAAAGCTGCGGTTTTGATGTTGTTGTATCCAAAACAAGAGCAAACGCATTTGGTATTGATTGAAAGAAATTCTTATAAAGGTGTACATTCCGCTCAAATTGCTTTTCCCGGAGGTAAGTTTGAAAATGAAGATGTGGAATACGAAACTACAGCTTTGAGAGAATCCGAAGAAGAAATTGGAATTTCGCGTGAGCAAATAAAAGTAATCAGACCTTTTTCACCTTTGTATATTCCGCCTAGTAATTTTTTGGTACATCCTTTTTTAGGGGTTGCAAATGAGAAGCTTCATTTTGTTTTGGACCCGAAAGAGGTAGCCAGTATTATCGAATTACCATTGTCTGATTTTTTGAGCGATGCACTTTTATACGAGACTAAACTGACGACTTCTTATGCTACGAATATTGCTATTCCTGCCTTCAAAATAAACCAGCATATCGTTTGGGGCGCTACAGCTATGATGTTGAGCGAGTTAAAAGAGGTATTGTGTTTTGTACTTAAAAAATCATAAATAAGCGCTTTTTTTCTTGATTTATTGTAAAATTATTGCAAGTTTAGCGTTTTCTAAACGTTAAGAAAATATGTCGTATCTTTGCATTCCAATTTCAAAAAAGAATTATTATGGGATTATTTAAAAGGAATCCTTTTGGTCATATCCTTTTTATAAAGAAATGGTTAATCCGAATTTTTGGTCTTATTACCCACAAGCGATATCGTGGTTTCAATGAATTGCAAATAGAAGGTTCAGAAATTATTCGAAATTTACCGGATTCTAATGTGTTGTTTATTTCCAATCATCAAACCTATTTTGCCGATGTAGTAGCCATGTTTCACGTGTTTAATGCGAGTTTGAGTGGAAGAGACGATAGTATTAAAAATGTGGGTTATTTGTGGCAACCCAAAATGAATATTTATTATGTCGCTGCCAAAGAAACCATGCAAGCGGGATTACTCCCCAGAATTATGGCTTATGTTGGTGCGATAACGGTAGAAAGAACTTGGCGTTCCAAAGGAAAAGACGTTACCGAAAAAAAAGAAGTAAATCCGAATGATACCGAGAATATCAAAATTGCTTTGAGAGATGGCTGGGTGATTACCTTTCCTCAAGGGACTACAAAATCATTTAAACCCGTTCGTAAAGGAACTGCGCATATCATCAAAGAACACAAACCTATTGTGGTTCCGATTGTAATTGATGGTTTTAGACGCTCTTTTGACAGAAAAGGTTTGCGATTAAAAAAGAAAGGAATCTTGCAATCGTTCATCATCAAAGAACCTTTAGCGATTGACTATGAAAACGAAACCATTGAAGAGATCGTAGAAAAAGTAGAATACGCCATCGAGCAACATCCTTCCTTTTTAAAAGTTATTCCTGCCGAAGAATTGGAAGCTCAAAAAGAACTTGACAAAATGCGAAAATGGGAATATTAATATAAAAAAGCGGTCAAATTTTGACCGCTTTTTTTATAAATCTATTTTCTTTAATTCTTTGTAATTGTCCAATAAACGTTTAAGCAATCTACCATAAATCAAACGATAGAATAACCAAAAAATCCCCAATATCAATACGATAAAAACAATTAGGATCGAGAAAGTAATAAACATTACTGTAAAATTGCTACCTATTTTGTCCGTAAGTACAACTGTTTCTGGATTGTATTTGAAGGCAATATAAAAACCAATAAAGAGCGATAGTACCAATTGTCCAAGGTTGTAATAAACATAGTAGTTGACAGTCTTTCTCGTTTTAATAATGTCACGCATCAGTTGTTTGGTTGAGGCCGTCGTCGAAATTATCTTATAATTTTTGTAAAAAAGATAAATGAATGTAAATATTATAAGGTAACTAGCATAATTATAGGTGTCAAAATATATTGAAAATTCTTCGTGTTTCATTTTTTTGAAATAATCATCTATATTGACACCAATAGATAAAACAGACCACAAAATTAATTCCAAAACACTCAATATCAGTATCCACTTCACTATAGAAGAGGATCTTTTATGAATCATCTTGTAAATATCATTTTCAGTCACTTGTTCAAAAGAAGCTTCATTCTTTTGCCAATCTTTTTTTAACAAATCCAGTTCTTTCATTAGGCTAGTGGATTTAGTATTTTTTTTAATTTCCCCTTAATTCTGTTCATTTTAACTCTCGCATTGACTTCGCTAATTCCCAATGTTTCGGATATTTCAGTGTAATCTTTGTCTTCTAGATACATAAAGATTAAAGCTTTTTCGATATCGTTCAATTGGTAAACTGCTTGGTACATTAATTTTAATTGTTCTTCCTCTTCATAATCATATTCGACCTCAGGAGTATAATGTTGTCTGCCTTCAAATTCAGTTGTGGCCACCGAGCGTTTGTCTTTGCGATACAAGGTTATAGCCGTATTTAGCGCGACTCGATAGGCCCACGTAGAGAACTTACTGTCGCCTCTAAACTTGGGAAAAGCTTTCCATAACTGAATGGTGATTTCTTGAAACAAATCCTTATGCGCGTCCTCACCAGAAGTATACAGCCTACAAATCTTGTGGATGATATTCTGGTTTGCTTGCAATTGCGAGACAAAGGATTGTTCTAAAGTATCGGACATATAGTCATTAGTGGTTCAAAACTGATTTTTGTTACAAATAAAATTGTTTTTTTTAAGGAGCACAACTTTTAGGAGTACAAAAACGAGTCGTCCCGCTATCCGTTACAATCTCTAGTGCCAAACCCTGGCACTAGAGGATTTTCACTTCTATCGGGGCTATTTAACGCGTTTTGTTTTCATAAGCAATACGAGTTACAACGTATGCTGCTTAAAATAATTCACCATCAAATCCACATATTTACTATAGCCTTCCATACCGTCTTTTTGTTGGTTCATTTTTAGGAAGTTGTCGTAAAAAACATGAAATCCTTTGTCAATAAAAGTGTCGTATTGTTTCCAAAAGGTTTCACTTTCCTTGAAGTTGGCTAGTACTCCAGGATGAATTGATTTTAAAAAGAGCGCCACTTTTCTTTCATCTCGTGCTTGCCAATTTCGCAAACAATAGCGCAAAGCCAAACTGTATCCAGAATATTGTATGTAAGCATCTTTATTTTTTATAGAAGCCAAAAAACCAATGAAATTGCACTCACTTTCACTAGCAAAACCTATTTGATGCGCCATTTCGTGATTGGCAGTCATCGGAAAACTATACAAAGGTCCTAAACTATTCACTTGTGCTTCGTTGGTAAACGGATTCAAATAGCCGCCAAATCCCATATACGTCAGCGGAATACTAAAAAGAGATTTCTTAATACTCAAATGGCTATATCGAAACATCGAATATTCAAGAGCCAAGTTTTGGTAGCCATTTCTATTCATTTCAAACAATTGAGATTTGGAATAGGGAACAACTACTTTACGATTTTTGTCTTTCATTAGTCCCAACTGAATGGCGTTGGTTTTGGCAATTAGCTTTTGAGTAAAAAAAGCTAAATCGGCATCAGAATATTCTTTTTCAATTTTCATTTTTTCGTACAGCGGTTCTCGATAGTAATTGAGTCCCCAAAGCAAATGAAAAAGAAAATAAACTACAGATAAAAAACTTAAAATAGAAAGCGATATTGCTTCCCATTTTTGTTTGGGTGCTACACTTTGGATTGTTTTATTTTTTTTGAGTAACCAAAACCAACGAATCGCCCAAATAATTAGCAAAGCATACAACACATCGCCTAACGAAAAAGGAACTTTCCCTAAACTGATTCTCAAACTATTCGAGATAAAGAGGTAAAGACCATTGCTGTACCATCGTTCGATGAATGCTGGAAAAAATCGAATGATTTTCAATGCTACAATTTGAAATACGAGGAATAGCGGTAAAAGGTATTTTCTTTTCAAGGCTTGACTTTTGGCATAAAAATAAGGATTAAATCCGTCGTGCACTTTCTTTTTTTGTAAATTTGAACCTTAAAATACTTCACTATGGAAACTATTGCTGATAGAATTACAATTGACGATAGAATTTGCAACGGAAAACCTACCATCAGAAACAAGAGAATTACCGTTAATACTATTCTTGGGTTTTTGAGCTCCGGAGATTCTAGAGAAGAAATTTTGTTGCAATATCCAAGCCTCGAGAACGAAGATATTGATGCCTGCCTTAAATTTGCATCCGAATTGATGAATAGAAATTTCACTATTAAAGAGGTTGCCTAAATGCCAAAATTTTTAATAGACGTCAATCTGCCGTACCACCTTTCCATTTGGAATTCGGATACTTTTATTCATCAAAAGAATATAAACGATGAGTGGTTTGATGAACAAATTTGGGTATATGCAAAGGAAAACAACCTTACTATAATTACCAAAGATGTTGATTTTTCCAATAAAATGATGTTAAACAATCCTCCTCCAAAAGTAATTCATATCCGATTTGGGAATATGAAGATGAAAGATTTTCACGAGAACATTTGCAAAGTTTGGGATAGTGTTTTAGAAATGAATGCTACCCACAAATTAGTCAATGTTTTTAAAGATAGGATAGAGGGAATCGAATAAGTAACACTACAAAATAATGAGTCAAGAAATAAGAAATTTAGAGCCTAAAGCACTTTGGAATCAATTTGCTGATTTGAATGCCGTTCCACGTCCTTCCAAAAAAGAAGAGCAAGTGATTCAATTTATGAAAGATTTCGGGAATCGTTTGGGGTTAGAAACCTTTGAAGACGACATTCGAAACGTAATCATTCGCAAACCGGCTACTCCAGGAATGGAAAACCGCAAACCCATCGTGTTGCAAGGCCATTTGGATATGGTACACCAAAAAAACAACGATACTGTTTTTGATTTCGAAACTCAAGGAATCGATATGTATGTCGATGGCGACTGGGTACGTGCTAAGGGAACGACATTGGGAGCTGACAACGGCTTGGGCGTAGCGGCAATTATGGCTGTTTTAGAAAGTACTGATATTCCACATCCTGCCATTGAAGCCTTGTTTACTATTGATGAAGAAACAGGAATGACAGGTGCTTTGAACCTACAAGGCGGTATTTTGCAAGGTCAAATATTATTGAATTTAGATACCGAGGAAGATGACGAAATCGACATTGGATGCGCAGGTGGTATCGATGTAACCGCAACAGCCGAGTACGACGAAGAGGATACGCCAGAAGGTTCTGTTGGCTACAGTATTACGGTAAAAGGTTTACAAGGCGGACATTCGGGTATGGATATTCATAAAGGGTTGGGGAATGCCAACAAAATAATGAACCGTTTGTTGTTTGATGGCTTTGATAACTTCGGATTACAAATTGCGTCGATAACTGGAGGAAGTTTGCGTAATGCCATTCCAAGAGAGAGTGTGGCCAAAGTGATTATTGCTACAGTTTACGATGAAGCTTTTGTATTTGATATGCAACAAATCGTAAACGAGATTAAAGCGGAGTTCAAAACGACTGAGCCAAACCTTGAAATTGTTTTTGAAAAATTAAAAACTACTCCTAAAAAAGTAATGCCTTCTATAGCGCAATTTTATTTTGTGCGTTCGATGTATACGGCTCACAACGGCGTGTATCGTATGAGTGCTGATTTTGATAATTTAGTAGAGACCTCTAACAATATTGCCAAAGTAATTGTAGGCGAAGGACAGCTAAGCGTACAATGTTTAACCCGTTCTTCGGTAGAGTCTTCCAAAATGGATTTGGCCAATGCGTTGCGTTCTGCCTTTGAATTGATGGGGTGCGAAGTGGAGTTTTCTGGAGCATATCCAGGATGGACGCCTAATCCAAAATCTGAAATTTTGGATGTGTTGGTTGGTATTTATGAAAAACAAAATAATGCTAAACCTAATGTAGTGGCTTGCCACGCAGGATTAGAGTGTGGAATTTTAGGCACCAATTATCCAGATATGGATATGATTTCTTTTGGACCAACGATTCACGGAGCTCATTCTCCAGACGAAAGAGCAAGTATTAGTTCTTCTCAAAAATTCTGGAAATTCTTCTTAGAGATTTTAGCAAGTATTCCTGTGAAATAGTTACATAATAATTACTCAGTTGTATAGTGTTCAGTGAATTGCTGAACACTATAAACTGATAACTGAACACTAATTTTAGTCCCTTTTGGGACTATTTTTTTTATCTCGTTTTTCTTCTTTCTTTTCCTTAGCCGTTTTTAGCGGTTCTTTTTTTGCTGTTTTTTTAGCATTTAGACTTTTTGCCATAATTACTTTCTTTAGTGAATCAAGTAAAGGTAGGTTAATTTAGTGCCGTAAATCTGAGTTTTAATAAATAACGAATCATAATAGTTTTGGTAGAGTATAGATTAGTACTGTTCAACTTCAAATTGTTCTATTTTTTTGTTAGTCAAATATATGTCATACCTATATTTTAACCCAGAATCCGCATTAGACTTCGTAGCGAAACTGAATTATTCAATAAAAGCAAGAGCTCACGGACTATTTTTGAAGAAGGAAACAACATTCAGCGAATACCTATGTTAGATATATACCAATGAGTTACTACTTTTGTATTTTGAATTTAAAAATAGGAGAATCAAGCGTAGCGTATCTTGAACTCCTCTCAAAAAATATAAACTCGTGAAAAAAGTTCTTGGTTTTGAAGAAGAAATTCATTCACTGAACTCCGCTAAAAAATATAAAAATGGTGAAGTAATTTAGTTGTAGTAGATTTCTAATGCGGAATCTGGCTTTAATGTTTTTTCAGATGAGGGAGATGATGTTTTGTATATTAACAACAAGTTCTTAATAAGTGTATTTTATGCTTGTTTTTTTGTTACAGTTTTTAAGTATATTTAAAATCAAATTAGAATGAAAAATACCACCATTTATTCCAGACGATTTTATGAGTACATATACCGTTGTTCTTGTTGATGATGAAGCGATCAACATAGAGATTTTAAAAAAAATAATTACCACTCACTGTTTAAAATTGGAGATAATTGGCGTTGCCAAAACCATGGAAACAGCATTGTCTGAAATTGTTTCTAAAAAACCCAATATAGTTTTTTTGGATATAAATATGGGGGAAAGACAAATATTTGATATTTTGGATCAATTAGAAACCATTGATTTTCAAATCATTTTTGCAACTGCTTTTCCAGGTTATTTTTTCAAAGCTGAAGAATATAAACCAGCCGATTTTGTCATCAAACCATTTAGTGAGGCTGCAGTAAAAGATGCAGTAAAAAAAGCAACCAAACGAATTAAGAAATTAAGAAAAGAGAAAGAGTAATTATGACATTGTGGAGGACAACTAAAAAAGAAAGTTAGGCTTTCTTTTTTTATGATATTAAAGTTTTATTACTTCTTTTTTAGAATCTTATATTCCTCATAACAGCCACTAATGGCATCCATAATCTGAAGATCATTGGCAGTTTGAATGAATGAATCCGAATAGCTACATCGTTTAAGAATTTCTGGAATTTCGTTTTTATCAATGCCTAATAAAGTAGCAATCATTTCGCGATCATACTTGGATTCTAAAGCTTTGCGGACGGTATCGTCTTTCTTTAGTTCTTTAAGGCGTTTTAATTCTTTTGGTTTTTTACCAAAAAAATTATAAAGCATGTCTGCTGGATTAAAAATGGATCCGAGTACTTTACCAAAGGCATCTGGCGAATATTGTCCTCCTTCATATCCTGCGGTTAATCCTGAAATACTGTACCTGAAATTTTCTTTTATGGGGATTAATTTAGAATCAACTTCCAAATAGCCTGTCAGCAAAAAAGGTCGAATAATAACCTCTTCAAGGGCAATTGCTTTTTCAGTCAGTTTAATTACAGTCGTTTTATTTTTTAACCAGTCGTTTGTAACTCGGACTTTGATGGATTGAAAGCCTAATAATGAGACGTGTAAGGTGTCGCTTTGGGATACTTCAATTTCAAAATTACCTTTTGTGTCTGTGGTAGTACCTTTTACTTTGTTGACATTGATGATATTAGCATAAGCTAGAGGTTGATCATTATTGTCATTAACGATGGTTCCTGAAACTTTTAAGGTTGCAGTATTATTTTCTTGCGAAAATGCAGTAAAAGGAAGTAGAATAAAAAAGAAAACTACAAAATATCTCATAAACGAATTTAAAGCTTTAAAAGTAGTAAATCGCAATTAAATATTTTGTAGTTTCTTACTATTATTATAAGAAAATTAACAAAGGAATGTTAGTCTCTTCTTGGTCTTCTTGGTCTTGGGCTGTCGCCAAAACTTTCAGAACGCCTTGGGGCTCTTTCTGATGAACCTCCTTCTCTTCTTGGAGCACTTCCTCTTTCGCTTCTGAATCCTCCCTCTCTTGGAGCTGAGTTTCTTTCACTTCTGAATCCCCCTTCTCTTCTTGGAGCAAAGTTACCTTCTCTTCTTGGAGCAGAGCTTCTACCGCCAAAACCTCCAGAGCTTCTTCCGTTGTGATCGCGTCTTCCGCCACCATCATTTTTAGAAATCTCTACATTGATACGACGTCCTTCTAATTGAACATTGTTTAAGATGTCCATTACTTTATCTGTATGTTCAGCATCAGTATTAAAGAAAGAGAATCCTTCTTTTACATCTACTTTGAATACGTCGTCACGACCTAAGTCTAAAGTTTCTTTTAAGAAATCTTTCAAAGTCATCCAGTCAAAGTTATCTCTAGAACCGATGTTTACGAAGTAACGAGTAGCACCGCTATTGTTTCCTCTAGATGCACCGTCTCTATCGTCGCGTTCACGTCGGTCTGAACCTGATGATTGGCTAGATAAATCTCTGTTCTTTTTATAATAGTTGATAAAACGGTTAAATTCTACCGATACCATTTTCTTGATTAATTCTTCTTTGCTTAAACCTTCTAATACATCATTGATTGCTGGAAGGTAGTTGTCAATTTCGTGATCTACTTCCGTTTCTTTGATTTTGTTGGCTAAGTGCAATAATTGAATTTCGCAGATTTCAATTCCAGAAGGGATTGTTTTTTCTTCAAATTTTTGCTTGATGATTCTTTCGATAGAAGAAATTTTACGCAATTCACTTTTAGTAACGATTACAATCGAAGTTCCTAATTTGCCAGCACGACCAGTACGGCCAGAACGGTGGTTGTAGGTTTCGATTTCGTCAGGAAGTTGGTAGTTTACAACGTGAGTTACGTTGTCTACGTCAATTCCACGTGCTGCAACGTCGGTAGCAACTAGCATTTGGATTTGTCTTCCTCTAAAAGATTTCATTACGCCATCACGTTGTGCTTGCGATAAATCTCCGTGTAAGGCAGCCGCATTGTATCCGTCTTCAATTAATTTTTCAGCTACTTGTTGCGTATCTCTTTTGGTACGACAAAATACAACTGAGAAAATATCTGGATTAGCATCAGCTAAACGTTTTAAGGCTTCGTAACGATCTCTAGCATTTACCAAATAGAATTCGTGTGAAACTGTTGCAGATCCTGAGTTTTTAGTTCCAACTGTAATTTCTACTGGACTGCTCATGAATTGTTTAGCAATTCTTGCTACCTCTGCTGGCATAGTTGCAGAGAACAACCAAGTGCTTTTTTCGTCTGGAGTGTCTGATAAGATAGAGCAAATGTCTTCATAGAATCCCATGTTCAACATCTCATCTGCTTCATCAAGTACACAGTAATCAATGTTTTTGATGTTTACAAGACCTCTATTGATCATGTCTTGCATTCTTCCTGGAGTAGCTACAATAATTTGAGCTCCTCTTTTGATTTCTCTAGCTTGCTCTGTAATACTAGCACCGCCGTAAATCGCAACTACATTAATACCTTTTTCGTATTTTGCGTAGTTTTTTAGTTCGTTAGTAATCTGTAGGCAAAGTTCGCGTGTTGGCGATAAAACTAATGCTTGTGTATTTCTGTTGTCGGCATCAATTTTTTGGATTAGCGGAAAACCGAAAGCTGCCGTTTTCCCTGTCCCTGTTTGAGCCAACGCAACCATATCTGTGTCTTTTTCCAATAATAGGGGAATCGCCTTTTCCTGTACCTCTGACGGATTTTCAAATCCTAGATCTAAAATCGCCTTCAGTAACGATTCGTTCAATCCTAATTGTTCAAATTTGTTCATTATGTATTTTTAAAATAGGGTGCAAAATTACTGTTAATTTCTCAGATTAACTAATGCTATTTTAAGTTTTAGTGAATTATTGTGAATTGATTGTCAGATTGTTAGCTTTTTTATTTTTGATTTTTATCTTTTAATAGTCTTTTTGATGTGAAATTTGAGCGAGAAATCACAAATAATGTTGTAAAAAATGATACATTTTTGATTGTTAATGAGTTGTATTCAGAAATGCAAGTAATGATTGTGTGGCGATACCACGGTGACTGATTTTGTTTTTGGTTTCAAGTGAAAGTTCTGCAAAAGTCTCTTTGTAATTTTCAGGCTGAAAAATAGGGTCGTATCCAAAACCACCCTCGCCTTTTTTTTCTGAAGTAATAGTTCCTTTTGCTATGCCAGTGAATAAGTATTGTTCGCCTTTAAGATTCAAACAAATCACCGTTTTGAATTGAGCGTTTCTGTTATTCTTATCATTTAAAAGATGTAATACTTTGTTCATATTGTCCTCAGCTGATCGTTGTTCTCCGGCATAACGAGCAGAAAAAACGCCAGGCTCGTTGTTTAATGCATCAATTTCCAATCCAGTGTCGTCTGCAAAGCAATCATAACCATACTTTTCGGTTATGTAATTCGCCTTCATAATAGCATTTCCTTCAATAGTAGACGCCGTTTCTGGAATTTCTTCAAAACAGCCAATGCTTTCAAGACTTACTATGGTAATGTTGTTGGGAAGCATACTTTGGATTTCTTTTATCTTGTTTTTGTTATTGGTGGCGAATACTATTTTCATCTCTTTATTTTTTAGTTTCAAAGATATTATTTTCTAGAGGTAATTAATGAATTTCTTCTTTATTGAAATTTATACATTAAATATTTTAATGATTAAAATCAAAAACATTAACTATGTTTATGTTTTTATATCTTCTAGTTTTACATCAAATTTTAAAACCAAAAGAGATGAGACAATTTAGTGTTTATTTAGGATTTTTTTTGATGCTTTCTTTTTCTTCTATTCGTGCACAAGTTACACCCGAAAGTGCATTGATTGCCTTGAAGGAGGGAAATGGCAGGTTTGTTGCAGGAAAGAGTATAAAGCCTCATCAGGATGTCAATAGAATTAAAGAATTAGCCTCTGGACAAAAGCCTTTTGCGGTTATTGTGGGGTGTTCCGATTCAAGGGTACCTAGCGAAATTATTTTTGATCAGGGATTAGGGGATTTGTTTATTGTTAGAACGGCTGGACAAGTGTCTTCGTATGCTTCATATGGTAGTATTGAGTTTGCTAATGCGGTTTTGGGGGCTAAATTAATTGTGGTTTTGGGACACACCCAATGTGGTGCCGTTGCGGCTGCATGTAAATTGCCAGAAGTTCCAGGACATATTGTAACCTTAATCAATGCTATAAAACCTGCGGCAAAATTGGCCAAACATCAGGAAGGTGAAGAGATTGAAAATGCAGTAAAGATTAACGTTGCTATGCAGGTAGAACATCTAAAAAACTTAGAACCAGTTTTATCAAAATCAACTAAAAATAGTGATACGATTATCGTTGGCGCTGTGTATGATTTAAAAACGGGTAAAGTTGAATTTCTTCCTGAAAATTATTTAAGTAGTTTGAAAAGCTAACCTTGAACAATTTGTTTTGAATAAAAAAACTGCATTTCAATAGAGATGCAGTTTTTTGCTTTTAATATCGAAGTCTTACATAGACGTGCTTGATACCTTTTTTATCCGAATCTCTTTCATCTATTTCAAGAATGTCGGTTAGGGATTTGAGCATTGGGGTAAGTTTGCTAAAGCCGTAACTTCTAGGGTCGAATTCGGGTTTGTTTTTAACGATTAGATTTCCCACATCGCCCAAAAATGCCCAGCCATCATCATCGCTTATGGCATCAATGGCATCTTCAATAAGATCAATAGTTGGGTTGTCTATTTTGATAGCCGTTTCTTTTTCTACTACTTTTTTGGCATCAGTTGAAGTAGCTATGGTGGCTTTTGGTTTTTTCTTTTTGGTAGCGCCTTCTAAAACTTCTATAAACACGAAACGATCACAGGCCACAATAAAGGCGTTTGGGGTTTTCTTTTCGCCAATACCAATGACTTTCATACCAGATTCTCGTAACCGAATGGCGAGTCGAGTGAAATCGCTATCGCTAGAAACGATACAAAAACCATCCACTTTGCCTGAGTACAACAAATCCATCGCATCAATAATCAAAGCGGAGTCGGAGGAATTTTTTCCCGTAGTATAACTGTATTGTTGGATAGGTGTAATGGCGTGTTCTAGTAAAACCGATTTCCATCCATTAGCATTGGGTTTTGTCCAATCGGCATAGATGCGTTTGGTGGTGGGAGTGCCGTATTTGGTGATTTCTTCCATCATACCTTTGATGTTGCTGTACGGTACGTTATCGGCGTCAATAAGGACGGCTAGTTTTAACTCTTTGGTGTTGTTTGACATTTTTGAAGCTTTGGTGTTCAAAGATACAAACTTTATGGTTAGTACTTTGCCTACCCCTGATCGAAATGAAAAGCCTCTTGTGGCTCAACCGAATATTTTACTTGTGCTAGCAGAGCTAAGACCTCACCCACAGCCCCTCTCTAAAGGAAAGGGGAGCTTTTAGCTCCTGATAGTACTTTAGTAAAATTCGGTTGAGCCAAGAGAGCTTGTAATGAAGAGCAGGATTTAGCTTCTATAAATAATCCTCTTAAAAGGCTTTTTTTTAAGTAAAATAAAAGGATTTTGGCAGTAAATATCAATTTTAAATATTTATTTTTGCCGCTAAATTAACGTATAGTATTAAGTCATTATAGTATGGTAAAAGATTTATTCGAAAGAATCCAAAACAATAAAGGTCCTTTAGGAAAATGGGCTTCTCAGGCAGAAGGGTATTTTGTTTTTCCAAAACTAGAAGGAGAATTGGGACCAAGAATGCAATTTCAAGGAAAAAATATATTGAACTGGAGTTTGAACGACTATTTAGGTTTGGCCAATCATCCAGAAGTGCGTCAGGCAGATACGGATGCGGCCATTCAGTTTGGTGCAGCTTACCCAATGGGTGCGCGTATGATGAGCGGACACACGAAATATCACGAGCAATTAGAGCAAGAATTGGCTGCTTTCGTGATGAAAGAATCGGCTTATTTATTGAATTTTGGTTACCAAGGAATGGTGTCTATCATCGATGCTTTGGTGACTAAAAACGACATCATTGTGTATGACGTAGATTCACACGCTTGTATTATTGATGGAGTGCGTTTGCATATGGGTAAACGTTTTACCTACAAGCACAATGATTTAGAGAGTATGGAGAAAAACCTGCAACGTGCTACTAAAATGGCGACAGAAACAGGTGGAGGAATTTTGTTCATTACTGAAGGTGTTTTTGGAATGCGTGGACAACAAGGTAAATTGAAAGAAATTGTAGCCTTGAAAGAGAAATACAATTTCCGTTTATTGGTTGATGATGCACACGGTTTTGGAACGCTTGGTAAAACAGGTGCTGGAGCAGGTGAGGAGCAAGGGTGTCAAGACGGAATTGATGTTTATTTTTCTACGTTTGCTAAATCTATGGCGAATATCGGTGCTTTCGTAGCAGCAGATAAAGACATTATCGATTATTTGAAATACAACTTGCGTTCTCAAATGTTTGCCAAAGCATTGCCAATGATTCAAACGATTGGTTCTTTAAAACGTTTACAGTTGTTACGTGAATCTTCTGCAATTAAAGATAAATTGTGGGAAAACGTAAATGCGTTACAAAACGGATTAAAAGAAAAAGGTTTCAATATTGGTGATACCAACACTTGTATTACCCCTGTTTACTTAGAAGGAAGTATTCCAGAAGCGATGGTGATGGTAAACGACTTGAGAGAAAACTACGGTATTTTCTTGTCGATTGTAGTCTATCCAGTAATTCCGAAAGGTATTATTTTATTGCGTATGATTCCAACGGCTTCGCATACTTTAGAAGATATTGCAGAAACCTTGGCAGCTTTCGAAGCCATTCGTGAGAAATTGGTTAACGGTACGTATAAAGAAATTGCAGCACGCACTACAGTAGATATGGAAGCTTAATTTTTTTAGGTTGTCACTTATATAGAAAATCCATTCGTTTTTGGCGAATGGATTTTTTTGTTTGCTTTACTAAGGACTAAAAACTAGTCACTATTCACTATAATTACAATTCTTTTAGATACGTTTTGCGTTCACAATGAATCACTGGGTCAAAATTTTTCCAAAGTAAATGAATGGCGTTGTTTTCTAATAATTCGGGAGTTCTAATACAGGTTTGAATACCTTTTTCGGAAAAAGTCTTGTAGTATTCTTCGAAAATAAGGGCTGTTACTCCTTTATTTTGGTATTCAGGAGCGATGCCAATCAAATAAAAGACAACATCTTTGCTGTGTTTTCTGGCTTGTAGCAAATGCCAAAAACCAAAGGGAAATAGCTTGCCATTTGCTTTTTGTAAAGCTTCAGAAAAGCTAGGCATAACGATACTGAATGCAATCAATTGGTGGTCTTTATCTACTACAAATTTGATGTACTCTGGATTAATAAAATTGATATATTTTTTCTTGAAATATTCTTTTTGAATTTCAGAAATGGCTACAAAAGAAGAAAGTTTGGCGTAGGATTCATTGAATAAGTCAAACATTTTATCTACATATGGCATAACCTCTTTTGTTTTTTTAAAGGTTAGCGATCGCAAATGATATCTTTTTTTTATTAATTCTGTTGCTTTCATGAAATGTTCAGGTTTTACATTCGAAAAAGGAAAAACACTTTCTATGAATTGTTTTTCAATGGTAAAACCTAATTTCTCAAAATGAGTCACATAATAAGGATGATTGTACCAAGTAATCATGGTGCCCATTTGGTCGTAGCCTTTGGTTAACAATCCTACTTTGTCTAAATTAGAAAAGCCCATTGGTCCTTCAACATGGTCGAGATTGTTTTTGCGCCCTAATTCGTATACTTTTTCTAATAAAGCTTCGGTGACATCTGAATTGTCTATTGCATCAAACCATCCAAATCGTACTTTCTTTTTATGTTGGTGATTTACTTCTTGCCAATTGATTATAGCAGCAATTCTGCCTACAATAATGTTGTCGATTTTGGCAACATAAAAGTAAGCTTCCGCGTTTTTAAACACTGGATTTTTAGTTTTATCGAAACTGGCTAATTCATCAGCAATTAATGGTGGAACCCAGTATTTATTGTTTTTATATAATGTAAATGGAAATTTAATAAACGCTGTTATTTCTTTTTTACTTTTTGCTTCGTAAACTGTAATCATGGTGTGAGTGGTGTAAAAATATGGGCACGAAGATAACTATCTTTTGTTATAAAAAAGTCCAAAAACGGCTTTTAATGGTTCTTCATTTTCATTCTATAATTGATTTTTTTTGATCTAAAATCTGTTTACAACTCCCTGAAGAAATTGAATTTTTCATAAAACTTGAGTACCTTCAATAGTGTAAGTAGGAATGCTTTTGCATTTTGAATTTACCATGAAATTTTTTTGCCTAAAGATGAGCTCTTGGTTATGCAGAAGCTATAAAATCAAAGAAATAGGTAAAATTAATTGCATGTGCTAAAGTAAATCGGTTGCAATGAATTTAAGTAGCGTAGTTAGTTTGACTATTTCGCTCCAGATTTTTTGAAAAAACCATCATAACGCCAGGAAACTCCAAGTCCTCCATATAAAATTGATGGAGTATCTTTGAAATTGGTACTGATTGACGCATCGATTTGTAGGTTGTCGTTGAGTAAATAGGCAGCTCCACCACGAGCAATCATGTCACTGTAAAAATCACTATTGTAACCTTGGTTTTCAATAAAACCAGACCATCTTTTACTGAATCCGCGGGTTAAAGTTACTATGTAGCCATAACTTGGATAATCAGTACCTATGTAATCGGCTATGATATTAGTAACAAAAACCCATCTTCCGTCTCCAAAATGATTTTGTGTAATCAACATAATTTTTGGAGAAATACTGGATGCTAAGGAAAAGGCATAGGGATTTCCTTCGAAAACAAAATTAGCTCCTGCAAATAAAGAAACTGCTGGCACAAACTGTCTCCAATTAAAACGTTGGTTGGCTTTCCAGCTGTATAAATTTATTTTTTTTTCGTAATTTTTGAAGGGATCGTAAATCAAAAACTTTGCACCTAGGTTGGTTTGCCTAAAATTAGCCCTGTTGGTTGAGCTGATATTTGTATCGAATTGATCATTTTGGTATTGTATATCTGCAATTACTTCGAGTCTGTCCATAAAAGCACCCCATCTTAAGGTGGCATCCAATCCAAAACCATTGACATCGTAATTTAATAAACTATGATTGGCTGTAATGCCAAATATGCCTGTTTCTACTTGTATCACGTTTTTTCCAACGCTATATGCCGACATGGTTTCTCCAGGTCGATTGGAATTGATTTGATCAGTATATTGCCCATAGTGAACAAAAGGCATTAAAAATAGAGTAATTAAAACAGATTTTTTGAATGGAAGCATAGTTATATTCTTTTGATTTAAAATAGTAACGCAACCAAATGTACTATATTTTATTATTAATTTAAGATTCAGATATTAATTTTCAACTTTTGATTCCTTAATTTTGGTGAAAAATTATCTATGCAACTAGCTTCATTTAGCGGAATCCTAAAGACATTGTTTTACATGATTATGTTTTACTATGTATTTAAATTTTTGGCCAAACTTTTTTTGCCGATTTTAGTTAAAAAAGCGGTAGAGAAAGCCAGTGAAAATTTTCAACAACAGCAACAATATGCCCAACAGCAATATGCCCAAAACAATAGAAGATACAATAATCAAGATGAAATTATTGTAGATACTGCTCGTTCTAAAAATCCAAAAGAGACCAAAAAGGTTGGAGAATATGTGGATTACGAAGAAATAGATTAAATTTGTGCGCTGAAGCCCATATTTTAATCTAATTCAAATTTGAATCCATTGAAAGTTATAAATAAATTTTACCCGCACGCCTTAGCTATTCTAGGTTTTGTAGTTATTTCTTTAATTTATTTTTATCCTGTTTTACAAGGAAAACAAATCTTCCAGTCTGATATTGCTCAGTTTACTGGTATGGCCAAAGAACAAAACGACTTTAGAGCCATCGAACATCAAGAACCTTATTGGACAAATGCTGCCTTTGGTGGAATGCCTACCTATCAGTTAGGTGCAAAATATCCTCATGATTACATCGGTGACTTAGATGATGCTATCCGATTTTTACCGAGACCAGCCGATTATTTATTCTTATACTTTCTAGGATTTTACGGCCTTTTATTGGTGTTGAAAATCGATCCACTTAAAGCATTTTTTGGAGCGATTGCCTTTGGTTTTTCTACCTATTTGATTATTATTTTGGGAGTGGGGCACAATGCCAAAGCCCATGCCATCGGCTATATGCCTATGGTTATTGCGGGTTTTATACTTGTTTTTCAACGCAACTATATTCTAGGCGGCTTGGTTACTTTATTTGCCACTGCCTTAGAAATTAATGCGAATCACTTTCAAATGACCTATTATTTGTTGTTGTTTTTGTTGATTTTGGTTGGGTATTATTCGTATCAAGCCATCAAAGAAAAACAATATAAGGACTTAGGCAAAAGCTTTGGAATATTAGCTATTGCTGGAATTTTAGCCATTGGAGCCAATGCTACCAATTTATTAGCTACTTCTGAATATGCCGCTTTTAGTACTCGCGGAAAAAGTGAATTGACGTTCAATCCAGATGGTTCGAAGAAAACGGAAGACATAGCTTTGTCTCGTGATTATATTACGGAATATAGCTATGGCATCATGGAGAGTTTCAATTTGATTGCTCCAAGACTGTTTGGAGGCTCAAATAGCGAAGCACTCGGTAAGGATAGCGCAATGTTTGAATTTATGGTGGGTCAAGGTGTTCCTGAAGATCAAGCTGCAGATTTTGCTAATGGATTACCAACGTATTGGGGCGATCAGCCCATTGTGGCTGCACCAGCGTATATTGGAGTTGTGGTTTTCTTTTTGGCGGTTTTAGCATTATTCATTGATAAAAGAAAAATCAAATATGTATTCTTTGGAGGCGCTATGTTTGCGTTAGTCTTGTCTTGGGGAAAAAACTTTTCTTTAGTGACGGATTTCTTCATCGATTACATTCCGATGTACGATAAGTTTAGAGCGGTTTCTTCTATCCAAGTAATTTTGGAATTATGTTTTCCGGTAATGGCTATTATGGGCTTGCAGTCTTTTTTTACCTTAGAAAAACAAGAACAAACGAAAGGAATTTTACATACCTTACTATTTGGTTTAGGAGTTATGATCATCCTTTTTGTAAGCAAAGGGGCTTGGAGCTATGCTGGTAGTAACGACGGATTGTATTTGCAAAATTATGGTCCTGGATTTGTAGACGCATTAAAAGCAGATCGAATGAGTTTATACACAGCCGATTTGTTGCGCTCTTCCTTTTTTATAATCGTTATCGCTGCAATTTTGTGGTTGTATACCCAAAAGCGTTTCGCACAAAATACAGCCATAATCTTGGTTGGAATTTTGATGGTTTTTGATCTTTTCTTCGTGGATAAAAAATATGTTTCAGGAAAAGATTTTATGAATGGTAGAGAAGTGGCGGCTCCATTTCAGGAAACTCCTGCCGATATTCAAATTTTGAGAGACCCTTCTAATTATAGGGTTTTTGAGGTAAGCGGAAATCTATCAAGCGCAAGAGCGTCATACTTTCATAAATCTTTGGGAGGTTATCACGCGGCTAAGCCAAGGAGAATTCAGCAATTATTCGATTACCAAATTGCTAAAAATAATATTGAGGTTTTAGATTTTTTAAATGTAAAATACATCATTCAAACCGATAAAGAAGGTAAAGAATTCCCAACCATTAATCCGAATGCCAATGGCAATGCTTGGTTTGTAAGTCAAGTAAAAGCAGTTTCTTCTGCCGATGAGGAGATGAAAGCTTTGGATAAATTCGATTCTAAAAACGTGGCAATTGTCAATACAAAAGAGTTTGCCATTCAAAATAAAAGCTTTGTAAAAGATGCTTCAGCGGTAATTACTTTGGATGCCTACAAACCGAATCATCTAACGTATACTTCAACTAATACTACTACTGGTTTAGCGGTGTTTTCTGAAATGTACTATGCTAAAGGTTGGAAAGCTTACGTTGAAGGTAAAGAAACCCCAATTTACAGAGTAGATTATGTTTTGAGAGCTATTGAAATTCCAGCGGGAAAACACAAAGTGGAATTCAAATTCGAGCCTCAAGTGGTGCAAACGGGAAGTACTATTGCCTTGGTTAGTTCTATTGGAATGGTATTGCTATTGGTTGGTGGAATATATGTAGAGCGAAAAAAAATCAAGAAAATAGAGTAAAGAAAGAGATGAAATCTAAAGCTAAAATTGATGCAAAAAAGGTTGAATTGCAAAAAATATATTTGGAGCGATTGGAACGATTTATGTCATTAGTTGAACTTTCATATGTTTTAAAACACGCACCACGAGTGATACAGAAAAAATAATGCTTCCAGAAATTGTAAATATTTGGACAATATTCAACGAAAAAAATGTTCGTTATCTAACTATTGGAGGTCTTGCTGTAAATATTTATGGCTATACAAGAAACACTGGTGATATTGATATACTATTAGAAGATACTACTGAAAACAGAATCAACCTAAGAGCCGCTTTTAAACAAATTGGAATTGGAGACTTTCCCCAAATTGAGACGATGCAATTTGTAGCAGGATATACAGATTTTACAATTTCGTATGATTTGCGTTTGGATGTAATGACATCAATTAAGGGATTGGAAAATGCAAATTTTGATGAACTACTTCAAAATGCAACAATTGTTTACTTAAACGAAGTTCCTGTGTATTTCATTGATTATGATAGTTTGATACTGGCTAAAAAAGCGACCAATCGATTAAAAGATCAATTAGATATTGAGGAATTAAATAAATTGAATAACAAATAACTTGAAGAAAGATATCAAAAAACTCTTAATCATCACTTATTATTGGCCGCCAGCTGGTGGGCCAGGAGTGCAACGTTGGCTTAAGTTTGTAAAATATTTACCTGATTTTGATATACAGCCAATTGTTTATATCCCTGAAAATCCAACCTATCCTATAGTCGATGCTCATTTAGAAAAAGAAGTCTCGCAACAAGCTATTGTTTTAAGAAAAAGCATTTTTGAACCCTATCAATTGGCTTCTTTTTTTTCTAAAAACAAAACAAAAAAAATAAGCTCTGGAATCATTCCTAATCAAAAAAAGCAATCCTTTTTGGAAGCGTTTTTATTGTGGATACGCGGGAATTTATTCATTCCCGATGCCCGTGTTTATTGGGTGAAACCTTCGGTCTCCTATTTAGAAAAATACATTGCTGAAAATAATATCGATACTATCGTTACTTCTGGTCCACCGCACAGTTTGCATTTAATTGGACTGGAGTTGCAAAAAAAAGTAAACGTCAAATGGTTTGCTGATTTTCGTGACCCTTGGACGACTATTGGCTATCACAAAGCCTTGCGTTTGTCTAGTTATGCTGTCAAAAAGCATAAGAAATTAGAGCATCAAGTTCTTAATGCAGCTGATACGATAATTGTAACTAGCAAAACGACTAAAACGGAGTTTCAAGCCATAACTTCAAAACCCATTGAAGTTATTACGAATGGCTATGATACGGAAAATGTTGCGCCACAAATATTAGATACCAAATTCACTTTGGCACATATTGGTTCGTTTTTATCAGAACGTAACCCCTTGATTCTTTGGGAAAGTTTAGTAGAGTTACTTGCCGAAATACCTGATTTTAAGAATCAGCTTGAAATTAAATTGATGGGGGCAGTGAGTCAGGAAGTGCTTGATACGATTAGTCAATTTGGACTCAATGACTATTTGAATAATTTAGGCTATGTGTCACACGATGAAGCTGTAGCACATCAACGTAAATCGCAAGTATTATTGTTAATCGAAATTGATTCTGAAGATACCAAAAGCATTATTCCGGGGAAACTTTTTGAATATATGGTTTCTGGAAGACCAATCATCGCTATTGGACCGAAAGACTCTGATTTTGCCGAGATTATCACAAGTACAAATACAGGAGTGTTTTTCGAATACGATAAAAAACAGCAATTGAAAGCTACGATTTTAGCCTACTATCAACAATTTTTGGATGGTAAATTACAGTCAAATCCAGTAGGTTTGCAAAAATATTCCAGAAAGAATCTAACCAAAGAGTTAGCTACTCTTTTAACTTCCAATTTCTAACTTCTACTTTCTAACTTCTACTTTCTAACTTCTAATTTCTACCTTCTAATAATGGGCATTGTTTTAAATCAATCACTAAAGAATACTATAATCACTTACATTGGTTTTGGAATAGGCGGAATAAGTACCTTATTTTTATTTCCACCTATTTTGGGTAAAACGTTCTATGGATTGTCCAATTACATTTTGTCTTGCGCCAATGTATTGATGCCCTTATTCGCTATTGGAATGCAAAATACCTTGGTGAAGTTTTATTCGCAATGCAAAACCGAAGACGAGAGAAATCAGTTTTTGTCATTTACCGTTTTGTTCCCGTTATTATTGAGTATTCCGTTGCTGTTGATTGGTTTGTTTTTTTATGATGAAATTTTATTTTTTGTTACCAAAAAAAATCCTATCGTTCAAAATTACATTTGGTTGATTCCTTTTGTGGGATTGTGTATGGCTTATTTCGAAATATTTTATGCTTGGGCAAGAGTACATATGCATTCCGTCTTTGGTAATTTCATAAAAGAGGTGGGTTTGCGACTATTTTCGTTAGTAGCTCTTTTTGCTATGTATTTTAAATGGATTACTGCGGTTCAATTTATCTATCTTACAGCAGGCATCTATTTTATAGCACTTTTGGTTACGATGCTTTATGCCTTCCGAATCAAAAAACCTGTTTTTCAATTCGCTATACCAGAGAATGTAAAAGGTATTGTTGAATATTCATTTTATATTATTCTATCAGGCAGTGTTGCCAATCTGTTGTTAGATGGAGATAAAATTATGCTTAATCAATATATGGATATTGGTAATATTGCCTTTTATTCTGTTGCTACCTATATTGCTTTGGTGATTTCTGTGCCAAGTCGCGCTATGCACCAAATTGTGTATCCAATTACAGCCAAATTAATGCACGAAAACAAATACGAGGAATTGAATATTTTGTACAAAAAAACCTCTATCAATTTACAAATGGTAGGTGGTTTTGTAATGTTGTGCATCTTTGTCAACATCAATCAATTGTATGAATTACTGCCAAAAGAATATGCTGGCGGAATTATGGTCGTTTTTATGATTGGGCTTTCAAAATATTTCGATTTGATTTTAGGGAATAACAATGCTATTATTTTCAATTCCAAATATTATCGAATGGTCTTGTTTTTGGGCGTAATGTTGGCGGTGTTAACCTTTTTACTCAATTGGATTTTTATTCCTTTATATGGCATAATAGGGTCGGCTTTTGCTACTCTATTATCCATAACAGCCTATAGTGTTGCTAAACTTCTTTTTGTAGTAAAGAGAATGCATCTCTATCCTTTTAGTAAGCAAACCATTGTATCTATTGGAGTTACCTTCGTTATTTTTCTTCTTTTTTATTTTTGGCAATTTCCATTTCATCCTTTAATAGGTATTCTATTAAAGTCGATTTTGCTAACCGTGGTGTATGTTTATGCCAACTATAAAATGGTTATTTCTCCCGAAATCAACCAAGCGATCGATACGCTTTTTATTAAATTAAAAATAAAAAAATAACACATACTTGTTTTAAATAGAGGGAATTCTGTTAAAAGTGTACTGTTTTGTGTTTATATTTGTTAAGCTGATTTTCAGATAAATAATGTTTAGTAGCAGTGAACAAAAGAGTTTTTGGTCACATCATCCCGCCTCCACTATATATTTGCTAAAAAAAAAGCAAAGGATGCCGCTAATTCCGAATGATTTGGGAGGGCTATAAGGAGGCAATGTGCTTTCTTGCTTTCATTACAAAGAAATCAATAGCTTAGTTTTAATACAAACAGTCATTTTTTATGAATCATTTGAAAGCTTTTAAGATTCTTATCATTTTCTTGTTCGTAACATCCGTTTTATGGGCGCAAAAACAACAATCAAAGCCAGTTGCAACCACTCCAAAAGTAAAAGATTCGGTCAATGTGGTTACTTTTAAGGATAGTTACCCTGTAGTGCCTTTTCAGGACACCTTGTTTTTTATTCACAATAAAATAGGAAGTTTTTCTCCTGAAAAAAGAGCCAAAGCCATTGCCGAGAGAATCAAGCAAATTTACAGTGACCCATTGTTCGAAGCCGATTCCTTAAAAATTGTTCCAGCCGATATAACCCTCGATATCGTTTATAAAGAAGCTTTTATTATTATGTCTATAACTACACTTGATGCAAAGTCAGTGGGAAAAGACAGCCAAATTTTAGCACAACAGAACGTAGCTGTTATAGCAAACGCAATCCTAAATGAGAAAGAGAATAACGCCCCTGTCAAGTGGATGAAACGTATCGCGCTTGAACTTCTTTTTATAGGATGTATTTGTTTGCTTTTGTATGGTATAAACATTCTTTTTCGAAAGCTTAAATATTTTCTAATCCGAAACGATGAAAAATTTTTCAAAGGCATATTGATCAATAATTTTCATGTTTTATCACCAGCCAATCAACTCTATTTTAGCTTGCGCCTCATCGGTATCATTCGGACCATAGTTTTTATTTTGGTTATTTACCTCTCATTGCCCTTGCTTTTTAGTGTTTTTCCATCAACTGTGGGTTTCACTACGACGCTGATACATTGGATAATGAAACCTGCTAAGTTTGCTTTGGTTAGTTTTATTGATTTCCTACCTAATCTGTTTTCGATCATTGTTATTGTAGTCTTGTTTCGCTATGCTCTAAAAATTATCAAATATTTTGTAGATGAAATTCAAAAGGAGAACATCAACATTGATGGGTTTTATAGCGATTGGGCAAAACCAACATTCAATATTATAAAAGTATTGCTGTACGCTTTTATGTTAGTCATCATTTTTCCGTATCTCCCAGGCTCTGATTCGCCCATTTTCAAGGGAGTTACCGTATTTGTTGGTGTTTTGTTCTCCATTGGTTCTTCCAACGCTATCGCTAATATGGTGGCTGGATTAGTAATCACTTATATGCGTCCTTTTAAAATTGGTGATTTTATCAAAATTGGGGAGGTTAGTGGTTCTGTCATTGAAAAAACGGCTCTGGTTACCCGAATTAGAACTTCTAAAATGGAAGATATTACGATTCCCAACGCTACAGTTTTGTCGAGTTCATCAATAAATTTTTCTGCCAATACCAGGTCCAATACTGGTGGATTAGTGATTCATTCTACTGTTACCATTGGTTATGATGTACCTTGGAGAGAAGTGCATAAAGCCTTAATTGAAGCGGCCAATCGAACAGATTTAATCGAAAAAGAGCCTTTACCCTTTGTTTTGCAAACCAGTTTGGATGATTTTTATGTGTCGTATCAAATCAATGCGTTTACCAAAGAAGCAACAAAGCAACCGCTGATTTATTCAAATTTGCATCAAAATATTCAAGATACTTTTAGGGAAGCAGGTATAGAAATTATGTCTCCACATTACAAAGCCCTTCGAGATGGAAATCAATCCACGATTCCTAAACTATAAGAATTTATATATTTTATAATGGTTAGAAAAGAGTATTGGAATAAATTTATGTAAATAATAACTTATAATTTAATGTTCAAGAAAAGCTTTTCTCAACGTTTTTATCGTGTTTATACGTTAGTTATCGATTTTTTGATATTTCATGCTGTTTTAAAGTGTTGTATATTAATTAGTTGTGTTTTTGTCAATGAAAAATCACTAAAAGTGGGTATTGTGTACGCTTTTTGATTAGGGTAAATTTGCGGTACACTACTGTTTTTATTTATAAGCTAAAAAAAATAACCAACCGATGAGTACTCAAGAAATAGCCAAATTCACCGATTCCATCAACTCTAAATTAGAGGAAGGATTTGTTATAGAAGAGAAAAACGATACTTTACCATTTGCTGTTTTATCCAAAAAAAGAAAGCGAATCAACCATAAATTAAATTTTAAATTAGCTTGCATTACCTTAGGAGTTTGGTCTATTGTGTGGCTCTATCAGAGTTATGTTTCTAAAGCAAAAAAAATTGTTGTAGGTCTTGATGAAGATGGAAATGTTTTTCAAGAAAATTGTTATATGGGGTAGTAGTTCTCCTGTTTTTTCATAAAATGAAAGCCACGAATTTTGGTAATTGCTTACCGTATTCGTGGCTTTTTTATTCTCTATTTTCTTGGAATTTAGTCCAGTTTTTCTTTAAGGTACTTTGCAGTAACCGAATCTTTGTTTTTAATGATTGATTCGGGAGTGCCTACTGCTAATAATTTACCGCCATTTTCGCCACCTTCTGGTCCTAAATCAATTATCCAATCGGCACATTTTATCAAATCTAGATTGTGTTCTATGACAAGAATAGAATGGCCTTTTTCGATCAAGGCATCAAAAGAAGCCAATAATTTTTTAATATCATGAAAATGAAGACCTGTTGTTGGTTCGTCAAATACAAATAAGGCTTTTTCTTTGGTCGCTCCTTTTACTAAAAACGAAGCCAATTTGATACGCTGGGCTTCTCCACCAGAAAGTGTAGAGGATGATTGGCCTAATTGTACATATCCTAAACCAACGTCTTGTAAAGGCTGTAATTTTTGAATGATTTTATTTTGTTTGTGTTTTGTAAAAAAAGCAATGGCATCATCAATAGTCATCGTGAGTATATCGTGAATGCTTTTTTCCTCAAAGGTGACTTCTAGAATCTCTTTTTTGAATCGTTTCCCATTGCAAGTTTCACAAGGTAATTGCACATCAGCCATAAAAACCATCTCAACATTGATAGAACCTTCACCTTTACAAGTTTCACATCGACCACCATCCACATTGAATGAGAAATGTTTGGCTTGGTACCCTCTTACTTTGGATAGTTTCTCTTTTGCGAATAGGTCTCGAATATCATCATAGGCTTTGATATAGGTTACTGGATTTGAACGAGAGCTTCTCCCTATAGGGTTTTGATCCACATATTCGATATGTTTGATATGCGAAAAAGAGCCTTTCATTTCCGTAAACTGTCCCGCTTTTTCCCCAATGTTTTCCAGCTTTTTTTGCATGGCAGGAAACAGTATTTTTTTTACTAAAGTGCTTTTTCCGCTTCCAGAAACACCAGTTATAACAGTAAGTATGTCTAAAGGAATAACCACATCGATGTTTTGTAGATTATTTTCTCTAGCTCCAATGATTTCGATGTAATTTTTATAAGAGCGTCTTTTTTTAGGAGTAGCAATAGTTTTAGTGCCACTCAAATAATTCGCGGTCAAGGAATCGGCTTTTAGGATTTCCTCAAATGTTCCTTGTGCCACCAAGTTACCGCCCAAAGTTCCTGCTTCAGGGCCTATATCTATAATCCTATCGGCGGCTTTCATGATATCTTCATCATGCTCTACTACAATTACAGTATTGCCCAAATTTCGTAACGAAAGCAAGACATTAATTAAGCGTTTGGTATCCTTTGGATGCAATCCAATACTGGGTTCATCCAATATATACATTGATCCAACCAAACTACTTCCGAGTGAGGTAGCCAAGTTGATGCGTTGGGATTCTCCACCTGATAAAGTGGCCGAATTTCTGTTTAAGGTCAAATAATCCAACCCTACTTCGGTCAAAAAAGACAATCTGTTGTTGATTTCAATCAATAAACGCTTTGCAATTTGTTTTTCATAGTCATCCAATTGCATTTCTTTGAAGAAATTGACTAGATTTTTAATGGGTAAATCAACCAAATCAGAGACTGTCTTGTGGTTTATTTTAACATAAGATGCTTCTGGGCGAAGGCGTTTTCCTTTGCAATTTGGGCATTTTGTTTTGCCTCTGTAACGGGAAAGCATCACCCGATTTTGTATCTTATAATTTTTTTCTTCTAATTCTTTGAAAAAATCATTCAGCCCTTGAAAATAGTGATTTCCAGTCCATAATAGTTCTTTTTGCTCATCGGTTAGTTGGAAATAAGGTTTGTGAATTGGAAAATCAAATTTGTAAGCCGTTTTTACCAGTTCCTCTTTATACCAACCCATGCTTTCGCCACGCCAAGGATAGATGGCATTTTCAAAAACAGAAAGTGTGGTGTTGGGTACTACAAGTTCGGGGTCAATACCAATGATATTGCCGTAGCCTTCGCAGGCGGGACAAGCCCCATACGGATTATTGAAGCTAAACAAATGAACGTTGGGTTCTAAGAAAGAGATGCCATCTAGCTCAAAGTTATTCGAGAAGCTAACTCTATTTTTTTCGTGGAGCTCTTGTAGAAAACATTCTCCTTTTCCTTCATAGAATGCGGTTTGAACGGCATCGGCCAAACGATTGTAAAATTCCTCTTCAGATTTAACTACAATGCGATCAATGATGAGTTCGATGGTCAATTTTTCTAATTCTTTGTCTTTTTTGTCTACAATAGATGCAATGAAATCGTCTAATCGAAGCATTTCATGATCCACAAGAACTCTCGCAAAACCTTGTTGTTGTAGTATTTTTAATTTATCTTGTAGTTTTCGTCCTTCTTCAACATGAAGTGGGGCTAGTAATAACCACTTGCTATCTGAGGAAAAGGTTTTCACACAATTGACCACATCGGTTACGGTATTTTTCTTTACTTCTTGACCCGAAATAGGAGAGTAGGTTCGTCCAATTCGGGCATACAACAACTTGATATAGTCATAGATTTCTGTTGAAGTTCCAACAGTTGAGCGAGCATTGGTTGTGTTTACTTTTTGTTCGATGGCAATTGCAGGAGCAATACCTTTGATATAATCTACTTTTGGTTTGTCCAATCGCCCCAAGAATTGTCGGGCATACGATGATAAACTTTCTACATAACGTCGTTGTCCCTCGGCGTATAGGGTATCAAAAGCCAAGCTAGATTTTCCAGATCCCGAAAGCCCAGTAATTACTACTAATTTATTTCTAGGAATTACCACGTCCACGTTTTTTAAATTGTGAACTTGAGCTCCTTTAATAATTATATGTTGTTTAGGGTCTAGTTTGGAAAGGTCAATCGATGTCATGGAAATAAATTTACACAAAAGTAAGCAATTTTGCCCTTTTACTATTGGGAGAATCCATCACAAAATCCTATCAGAGCAAACGCATCACTTATTTTTCGCCACGAATTTAAAGAATGTAGAAAAACTTTGATGGCAGCTTGGCAAACTTTGTTTACCGCTGATTCGCTGATTTTCAAAAATTAAAAAAAGTGTTTGATAGAATTGCACTACTACGCACTACTATTTGTGATATTAAAATTTGAATGACACGAATCGTATCTTACTTTGGCAGATTTGTGCTAATTATGTTATTCTAATTTGTGTTAGTTGGTGTAATTGCTTCGCCAATTCGACTAACGCTAGGGTTGTGGCTAATTTTTATTTTTTAACTCCTGCGTTTGCCCTGAATATCCTATAGTATTCTTCAAAATCTTTCTATTTTTAGTTTACATTTATAGTTTGACAGACTTGTTTCTAATGAAAAATTTAGAAGTAGCACTATTAAGTTATAGTTTTACACAAATATTTGTTTTATGCGAATTAAAAAATCTTTTCTACTACTGGCTCTTTTTTGGGTAACGTCCTTTTTTGCACAAGAATTACCACCGATAATTAAGTATTCTCCAAAGATGTATGGTGCTGGTAATCAAAACTGGATGATTTCTCAAGATCAAAATCACTATTTGTATTTTGCTAATAACGAAGGATTACTAACTTTCGATGGCTCGAAATGGGATCTCTATCCTTCTCCCAACGAAACCATTATTCGTTCTGTTAAAAGTATCGGAAATCGTGTCTATACGGGATGTTATATGGAATTTGGGTATTGGTTGCGTCAAAAAAACGGAAGACTTCAATATACTTCATTGAGTAAAGACATAAAAAACAAAATTCAGGATGACGAACAGTTTTGGAATATACTACATTATGATCATTGGATTATTTTTCAATCTTTGCATAAGATTTTCATATATGATTCTAAGAAGAAATCGTTTAAAGTGATTGCCCCTAAAAGCGGAATTTTGAAATCTTTTAAAAACACAAATGGAATTTTTTATCAGACAGTTTCCAACGGATTATATGAAATTGTAAGTGGTAAAGAAAGTTTAGTATCTGATGATCCCATTCTTAAAAATAATAAAATCATCAATGTTTTTGCTATTGATCAAGGGCTTCTTATTCAAACTCAATGGAACGGCTTTTACAAATTGTTTCAGCAAAAGATCTCACGGTTTGTTACCGATGTTGATGATAAATTAAAGGCAAAAAGCAGCTATACCAATCAACAATTATCAGATGGTAGCATGGCCATTGGTACCGTTTCAGATGGGGTGTATGTTATTGATAGCAATGGTAAGTTGAAGCATCATATTTCTAAAAAGAACGGATTGAGTAACAATACCGCTTTGTCTTTGTTTGAAGATGTAGATAAAAATTTATGGATTGGTTTAGACTTTGGTATTAATTGTATCAATTTACAATCCCCTATTAAGAGTTTTACGGATAGTTCAGGAATTTTAGGAACGATTTACACGACCAAGTTATTTAATGGACAACTTTTTATTGGTACTAATCAAGGTCTTTTTTATAAAGAATATTATTCAAATGAGGATTTCAAATTCATAAGTGGAACCAAAGGTCAAGTATGGTCCCTTTTTGAATATAATGGGGAGTTGTTTTGTGGGCACGATTCGGGTAGTTTTCTGATTCAAAATGGGACTGCCATTCCAATTTTTAATAGTTCTGGCACTTGGAAGTTTAGTCCTGTGCCCAATAGAAAAGATCTTTTGTTGCAAGGGAATTACTACGGGATTTCGGTTTTGCAAAAAGTAAACAATCAATGGGTATTCAAAAACAAAGTAGCGGGTTTTGATTATTCCGCTAAAAGTTTTGAAATTACTACTGGTCTTGAGGTGTATATTAGTCATGAATATAAAGGAATTTTCCGTTTGAAGTTAAACCAAGATTTAACAAAGGCAACTTCCTTTGTGACTTATGCTTCACCCCAAAAAGGAAAGAATGCAAGCTTGATTAAATTTCATGGTAATATCTATTATGCCTATAAAGAGGGTGTTTTTACATTGCAACCCAAAACAAAACAATTTGTCAAGGATACGGCCCTCAGCGCTATTTTTAATAAAGGAGAATATACTTCAGGAAGGATGATAGTTTCTGAGTCTAATAAATTATGGCTGTTTACCAAAAATTATATTCATTATTTTACATTAAGTAAGTTAAGTAATCAACTCAAAGATAATGTGATTCCAATTCCAGCTTCTTTAACCAATTCAATGTTGGGTTATGAAAATTGTACACAGCTTTCAAATACTACTTATCTTATTGGTAATGCCGATGGCTATTATACCTTAAATATGAATGATTTGAGCTTCAAAAATTACAAAGTTGCTATAACCGATATCGCAGTAAATAGCTTAAATGAAGGTGTATTTAAGCATTCTATTAAGGAAAAAGGTAAATTCAAATACTTACAAAACAACATAGCATTCAATTTTACTGTTCCTGAGTATAATAAGTATATCAATACAGAATATCAATATGTATTAAAAGGATTTCAAGAGCAATGGAGTCCATGGAGTTCTAAATCCTTTATGAATTATAAAAACCTTCCTCCAGGAGATTATGTGTTTAAGGTGAGGGCTAAATTTTCAAACACACTTATAGAAAACACTGCGGTTTATTCTTTTACAATTTTAAAACCTTGGTATTTTACAAATTTGGCACTATTCCTTTATGTAGTGTTGTTTTTTGTTATGGCTTTTTATATCAATAAGGCTTACCGAAATTATTATGAAAAACAAGAGGCCAAACTGATTGAAGAGAATAATCGCTTGTTAGAGATTAAAGAACTTGAAAATGAACAAGAATTGATGCGATTGCGCAACGAACAACTTTCTCAAGATGTAGATTCCATAAACCGAGAATTAGCGGTCTCTACAATGAGTTTGAATAGTAAGAATGAATTGTTAGCCTTCATTAAAGAAGATTTGAAAAAAACGGATCAAGGTAATACTTCTAATATCAAATCAGTTATTTCAACGATAAATAAGAATATAACTGAAGAAGATTCGTGGAAAGTGTTTAGTGAAGCTTTTGATAGTGTTGATAAAGATTTTTTAAAGAGAATCAAGCAAATGCATAATGTATTGACTTCTAATGATCTAAGATTGTGTGCTTATTTACGAATGAATCTATCTTCAAAAGAAATTGCTCCATTATTGAATATTTCAGTCAGAAGTGTAGAAATAAAACGATATCGTTTGCGAAAAAAAATGGATTTACCTCACGAACAAGGCTTAGCTGAATATATATTAACCGTATAGTTTTTTACAAAACACGGTTTTTTACCTATACATTACCACAACATGCTATACTGTTGTGGTTTTTTTATGGCTTTTACTATTTTTTTTGATAAATCATTTTCACAACAAAACCCTTGTTTTTTTAGTATATATTTATCTTTTTGGTGATTTTTTTGTTTTGTATATTTTTTGTTGAGGTGTGTTTTCTACTATTTCGTTGTAGTAATACTAATTTTAACAATAATTAATAAAACAATTATATTATGAAATCAAAACTAGTATTAATTGCATTCATTTTGCTCGCCTCATTAGGGTATGCACAAACGAATGAAATCAGTGGAAGGGTTATCGATACCAAAACTGGTGCCACGCTCCCAGGTGTAAATGTGAGAGTTAGTAACACAAGTCAAAGTACAACAAGTGACTTTGATGGAAATTTTAAACTAAGTAAGGTTGCTCCAAAATCGATTTTGATTTTTAGCTATGTTGGCTATAAAGATGTCCAATTGACAGTCACCAATGCTTCGAATCTATTAGTGAAAATGGATGAGGAATCGAATGCACTAAAAGAAGTAGTAGTAATTGGGTATGGTAGCCAAAAAAAGCGTGAGGTAACTGGTGCTGTTTCTGTACTTAGTGCCAAAGCATTGGATGTAATTAAACCCATAAAAGTAGAGCAAGCTTTACAAGGTACCATTTCTGGAGTGAATGTTACTTCTACATCAGGAGCGCCAGGAGCAGCTTTAGATATTCGTATTCGTGGAATTGCTACCAACGGTGAAAATAGACCCACCACTATCATCGATGGATATGTAGGAGAATTAGGATTATTGAACCCAAACGATATTGAAACCATTACTGTTTTGAAAGATGCTCAAGCAGCCATCTATGGTACCATTGGTGCTAATGGAGTTATTTTGATCACCACCAAAACGGGTAAAAAGAACGCCAAAACCAAAATCAATTATAATAGTTATGTAGGTTTTCAGGAAGCTGCTAGAATCTTACCTACATTAAATGCTACTGAGTATGCTTTGTTGTTGAATGAAAGTTATGCCAATGGAGGACAAACTATTCCTTATCCTAACGTTTCAGGTTTAGGTAAAGGTACCAATTGGCAAAAAGAAACCATCAAAACGGGTGTGCCAATCATCAATCATGATTTTACAATAGCAGGTGGGTCAGAAAAAATCACATATTCTGTGAGTGGTTCTCATTTAGATCAAGAAGGGATTATTGGTGGAGATAAATCAGGCTTTTTACGAAATACTGCAAGACTTTCTCTTGGAGCAGATTTATCGGATAAAATAAAATTGAAAACCAATGTTATTTATACCTATTTCAATAGAAAAACATTAAATGAAAACGGATTAGGGTCGGTTTTGTTCAATGCATTAAATACACCATCTACTCTAAAACCCTATGATGCTAATGGTGATTTTACCTTAGTTCCAAGTACAGCTGGTTTAGGTAATGAGATCATCAACCCCTTAGCTCAGATAGATAATACCTATAACGACTATAACTTCAAAAAGTTGAATGGTAATTTCGGATTAGACTATACTCTTTTTGACGGATTTGTCATCAGCAGTACAATTGGTTTTAATACGGCTAATGCTAAATCTAAAACTTTTGCTAAAGAAGTATTTTATGGAGGAAAAGTTTTTGATGTGCCTAGAAGTTCTGTAACTCAAGGTGCGATTAATGACAACGATTATTCTTTTGATTTATTTGGTACGTATAGCAAAAAAATTGGGGAGGACCATAATTTGGTTGCTACTGTTGGTAACACCATTTTCAAACAATGGGGAAGTGGATTATTTGCTACAGGATTTGACGTTCCTAATAATTCTTGGGATTTTGCTGATATTTCTTTGACTACGGGTTTTTTAGATGCTAAAACCAATAGTTCTTATGTGTATGACGAAAGAAGATTGTCTTATTTTGGTAGAATTCAATACGATTTCAAAGGACGTTATTTGTTGTCCGCAATGTTACGACGTGATGCGTCTACTAAGTTTGGACCAACCAACAGAGTAGGTTATTTTCCTTCTTTTACAGCAGGTTGGATAATTTCTGATGAAGGATTTTTTGGAGAGTCAAAAACTCTAAATTTCATGAAATTAAGAGCTAGTTATGGTACTTTGGGGAATGACCAAATTCCTAATAACGGGTATTTAGGGTTTTTGAATGGTGAAGCAACCTATGTTTTTGATGGCACTTTAGCTAATGGAACTGCCGTTGGACAAACACCAAATCCAGGATTGAAATGGGAAGAAGCTCGTAAGTTTGATGTTGGTTTGGACTTTAAATTATTTGATAATAAAATATCGATCATCACCGATTATTTTATAGATACACGTAAAGATCTTTTAATTCCAAATATTCCAGTATCTGGAATTATAGGAACGAGTGCTCCAGGAGCAGCTTCACCAACTATAAATGCTGGAACAGTACGTAATTCTGGAGTTGAATTTGCAGTTGATTACAAAAATACTTTTGCAAACGATTTGTCCTTAAGCATTGGTTATAATGTGACTTTCTTGAAAAATGAAGTGTTAGAAGTAAATAATGGTACAGGTTTTATCGAAGGTGGAGCCTTTGGTGTAGGTCAACCAGCGCCATCTAGAATGGAAGTTGGGAAACCAATTGGTTATTTCTACGGATACAAAACCGATGGTATTTTTCAAAATCAAGCTGAAGTAGATGCCCATCCTTCACAATTGGGATTAGGTGCTAATGCTGCTCCAGGTGATATTCGTTTTGTAGATACAAATGGTGATGGAGTTATTGATACTAAAGACAGAACCAATATTGGAGATCCAGTACCTACTGCTACTATGGGATTCAATGTTCAATTGAATTATAAAAATTTAGATTTTGCAGTATATACTTTTGCTTCTTTAGGAAATGATATGGTGCGTAATTATGAAAGAACTTTATCCGATGCCAATCGTTTGAATTATGTCCTAGACCGTTGGACAGGAGAAGGTTCCACAAATACGACCCCTAGAGTAACTACAGGAGCTACTTCTAACAATGTGTTTTCGGATTATTTTGTTGAAGATGCCTCTTACTTCAGAATTCAAAATATTCAATTAGGGTATACATTAAACCCAAGTGTTTCTGAAAAAATTGGAATCTCAAAATTCAGATTGTACACTGGCGTAAACAACTTGTACACCTTTACTAAATATAAAGGTTACGACCCAGGTGCTTCTAATGGTGCCCCAATTGGAGGAGGAATTGATTATGGGTTTTATCCTATACCAAGAACTTATTTGTTAGGACTAAACATTAATTTTTAATTGCAATTACAATGAAAAAGTATTTATATATAGCGATTGTAACCCTTTTTGTTACTTCATTTGCGGTTACTTCTTGTACAGATGAATTTGTGGATCGCGACCCAGTATATTCAATCGATTCTGAAAATTATTTTAATTCAAAAGCAGAATACGATAAAGCTTTGATTGCGGCCTATGATTTATTGCAGTCCAGTTATGTGAATGTTTTGTTAGGCGAAATTGCCTCAGATAATACTTTAGCAGGAGGGGAAAGTCCAACAGATGTGATTGGCTTCCAACAAGTAGACGATATGATTCACACTCCGGTAAATAGTAATTTACGTGACATATGGAACTGGATGTTCGCTGGTGTTCAAAGAGCCAATTACATTTTGGAATTCAAAGACAAAACGGATTTTTCAGGTAAAAATCAAATCATAGCAGAAGCTCGTTTCTTGCGCGCTTACTATCAATTTGAATTGGTAAAATGGTTTGGTGGGATCCCGATGAAAGGAGATGCTCGTTTCAAAATTGGAGATGAAAAAACAATCAAAAGAGCCACAACTCAAGAAGTCTATGCTTCTATTGAAGCCGATTTAATCTTTGCTTCGGCTAATTTGGCAGCAGTTCCTTCACAAAAAGGTCGCGCTACCAAAGGAGCTGCATTAGCCTTGCTAGGAAAAGCTTATTTGTATCAAAACAAATTTAGCCAAGCAGCAAGTACACTAGAAAGTGTCGTTACTTCCGGTAGTTATTCTTTGGTTACAGATTACAATTCTATTTTCGAACAAGAGGGGGAAAACAATGCAGAATCTGTTTTTGAAGTACAATATACAGATGTTGAAGGTGCTGGTTTTGGATGTTTACAATGTAGTGAAGGGAATGTAGCCGTTGGATTTAATGGCATTAGAAATTACTCGGGTAGTTTATTTACCTCAGGATTCAGTTTTAATGTGCCTACAAAAGAAACCTATAATTCCTTTGAAGTAGGGGATCTTAGAAAAAATGTAGCCATACTTGATATCGAAGCATGGGCAACAAGTACCAACGCAACTTTTGGAAAAGGGAATGAACATACGGGTTACTTTAACCGAAAGTATTTGCCTAGAAAGAGAAGTAGCAATGCAGCAGGGGATTTGAACTTGACCAATCCAAACAACTACAGAGCCATTCGTTATGCCGATGTATTGTTAATGGCTGCCGAGGCGTACAACCGTGGCGGTATAGATGATGCTAAAGCTAGATTGTATTTGAATCAAGTGCGTCGCCGTGCTTTTGGAGATACCAATCATGATATCTCTGCTTCTGGTAGTGCTTTAACCGATTTTATTTTAGCTGAGAGAAGGTATGAACTTGTAGGCGAAGGACATCGTTTCTTTGACCTAGTGAGAACTGGTAAAGCAGCAGGTAAAATCCCTGGATTTACAGCAAGTAAAAATGAATTATTCCCTATTCCAATTGAAGAAATTCAATTCTCAAATGGAAACTGGGAACAAAACCCTGGATACTAAATAATAAATATTATGAAAAAAATAGTATATATAGTAAGCTTGTTAGTTCTTGCCTTAGTGGTAAGTTGTACTAACGAAAATAGTTTGATTGATGTTTCGGGGGTAAGCGCCCCAAAAGACATCTCGGCATTGACCACTGTAACACAAGATAATACAGGGTTAGTTACCTTTTTGCCTCGTGGTGAGGGAGTAACTCGTTACGAAATCTTTTTTGGAGACGGGACCTCAGAACCAGCTTATGTTATTCCGGGAGGATCGGTAGATCATAAATACAAAGAAGGGGTTTATGATGCTAAAATTGTTGGTACTACTATTAATGGTAAACGTACCGAAGTGACCCAAAAAGTAGTTGTGGCTTTTAGAGCTCCCGAAAATTTAGTAGTAACCATCGAAAACGATTTACAAGTTTCTAAAAAAGTTACCGTAAAAGCTACAGCTGATTTTGCACTATTTTATGATGTGTTTTTTGGTGAACCAGGAAAACCAGATCCCATTTCGGTTAATAACGGAGAATCGGTTTCCTACACCTATAAAGAGGCAGGAATTTATAAAATTAGAGTAGTTTCAAAAAGTGCTGCCATTAAAACTACTGAGTTTGTTACCGATTTTGAAGTAACAGTTGTAAACAAACCGTTTGCTTCAGCTCCAACGCCTCCAAACAGACAAGCCGGTGATGTAATTTCTCTATACGGATCGAAATATACCAATGTAGCAGGATCTAATTTCTTTCCAGACTGGGGACAAGCAGGACAAGGATCTAGTTGGGCCGAGTTTGATTTGAATGGAGACAAAATGTTGAATTACATTAAATTGAGTTATCAAGGGAACCAATTTGCAAACGCCATTGATGTTTCGGGTATGGAATTTTTTCACATGGATGTTTGGACTGCCGATTTAGACAAAATAGAAACTTCCTTGATTAGCTTGACTGGTGGTGAAAAACCGGTAGTGAAAAGCTTAGTAGCCAATGAATGGACCAGTATTGATATTCCTATCAAGGCATTTACAGATCAAGGATTGAAAGTTTCGGATATTCATCAATTGAAATTTGTGGGTATACCTTGGGCCAAAGGTTCCGTATTTATTGATAATATTTATTTTTATAAAACGCCAGCACAAGTTCTACAATTACCTGTAGATATGGAAGCTAGTTTAACCTACAATTGGATTGGTTTTGGCTCTTCAAGTTTTGGTGCAATACCAACAGCAGTGATTGCTAACCCTGATAAATCGGGTGCTAATACTTCCAATAAAGTACTTTCTATTGATAAAACGGCAGGAGCTCAAGTTTGGGCAGGGGCAAGCTTAGAATTAGATACTAATTTGGATTTTTCTAAAGGTAAAAAAGTACAAGTTACAGTTTGGTCTCCTAAAGTAGGCGCTTCTATATTATTTAAAATTGAAAAGAAAGGAGATCCAAGTACGAATGCTGAAGTTAAAGTGAATACTACTGTGGCAAACCAATGGGAAGTGTTGACTTTTGATTTGACTACAGCAGGCTCATTTAATGCAACCAATAGTTATGGAATAATAGTGCTTTTCCCTGATTTTGGAGTCGATGGAACAGGAACAAAGTATTATTTTGATGATATCAAACAAATCAATTAAATTAAGGAAAATGAAAAAAATATTTTTTAATATAATAGCGCTCTTCAGCTTACTAGTTATGGTAAACTGTCAAGACGATAATGTGGAGTTTGGCTCCTTAGAGGCTCCTTCTAATTTGGTGGTATCTTTCGATATCGTAGGCAAAACACCACAGACACCCAATGGTGATGGTTCTGGTATAGTAAAATTTACTGCAAAAGCAGATAATGCCATTACTTATAAATTTGTGTATGGAGATGGAACCTCTGAATTATCCCCATCAGGTATGACTGAGCATGGTTTTGCAGTAGTAGGTGTAAACACTTATAATGTTACCGTTATCGCCAATGGTAAAGGCGGTGTAACTTCCTCTACAATTTTTGAAGTTAAAGTGTTTAGCAACTTCAGCGATCCAGAATCGACCAACTTCCTTACAGGAGGAACCGCTGCAGGGAAAAAATGGTACATCGCTGCAAATGAAGTGGCTCATTTAGGTGTAGGTCCAAACAGCAGTAATAATGAAGAAAATTATTTCCCAAAATGGTATCAAGCGGCGGCATTTGAAAAAGCAGCAACTTGTTTTTATGATGGTGAATATACTTTTGCCTTAGTAAATGGTAAAATTGAGTTCAAACAAGATAATAAAGGGAATACCTTTTTTCAAAACTCATACAAAAGTCTTGGAGGTGGTACCAATGGAGGAGATGACCAATGTCTGCCATTCAATACTGCTGGAACTAAGCTGGTATCATTGGCACCCTCTACATCGGTGGTTTCCAAAAATCCAAATGTTGCTTCAAAAGTAACCGGTACTGTTATGAATTTTTCTGATGGTGGATTCATGGGATATTATGCAGGTGCTACCCAGTACGAAATACTCACAATTACTGAAAATAGAATGACGGTTCGTTTTGTTCAAGCGAATAATGCTGAATTGGCATGGTACCAAACCTTTACCACAACAAAACCTAGTCAAGCTGCACCAGATGATTTCACTAAATTAGTTTGGGAAGATACCTTCGATACCGCTGGTGCACCGAGTACTACAAACTGGAGTTATGATTTAGGTACTGGCTCTGGTGGTTGGGGTAACGGAGAACTTCAATCCTATACCAATGAGGCTAAAAATATTAAAGTGGAAGGTGGAATGTTGAAGATAACCGCTATCAAAGAAGGTTCTGGATATTCATCGGCGAGAATTAAAACCGAAGATAAATTTAAATTCAAATACGGTAAAGTCGAGTTTCGAGCCAAAATGCCAGCGGGAGTTGGAACTTGGGGAGCTGTTTGGTCATTAGGTCAAGATTTCAAAACAGTAGGATGGCCTAACTGTGGTGAAATTGATTTCTTAGAGTATGTTGGAAAAAACCCTAACGAAATTATTGGAGCTTTCCATTTCCCAGGTAATTCTGGTGGTGGTGCAATCGTAGGGAAAACTACCATTTCTAACCCAACTACAGAGTTTCATGTGTACAAAACCATTTGGACAGCAACTTCAATAAAAATGTATGTGGATGATAAATTGTATCATTCCTTAGATAATACCCCTGCATCGGTTTATAACAAAGAATTTTTCTTAATCCTGAATGTAGCAATGGGAGGAACTTTAGGCGGACCAGTTGATCCTGCTTTCACGCAATCTACTATGGAAGTGGATTATATTAAAGTGTATCAATAGTCAATTATAGTACAAATCAATAACGAGTAGGACACATTAACCTACTCGTTACTTGATTTTTTTAATCCCTTTCTTTTTTAGTTAGTATTCCATTTTCAATACTTTTTCTATCAATTATTTCAGGAATTATCTTGTTTAAAACACACCTTATTTTTTCAGAGTAACACATTTTTTATGGTTTTTTCAATACCACTAGTTATTGAAAAAAGCATTCAATAGAAGTATTTAGAAGTATATGAACAAAATAGTTATAGTCGTTATTTTTTGGATGTGTTCCTTATCGTTTTATGCTCAAAACGATGTGGTAGTTGTGAACCAAAGTAAGTTGGGGTTGTCACTTCAAGTGAATGGTAAAAATTTTATGGTTAAGGGAATGAATTGGGATTATTTTCCTATCGGAAAAAATTACGAATACAATTTATGGGAACAACCCGAAGCCTTCATTCGTAAAGTTCTTCATTATGAAATGGGACTCCTAAAGAACATGGGAATTAATGCAATTCGAGTCTATACCGGAATTCCTAAAAAATGGATAGCATATATTCATACTAATTTTGGAATTTACACCATGCTCAACCATCCTTTTGGCCGATATGGTGTTATGATTGATGGGAATTGGAATTCCAATACAGATTATACCCAAGAAAATGTGCGAACGACGCTGCTTAATGAAGTAAAGCAATTGGCCAACGAGTATAAAGATACAAAAGGATTATTACTCTATTTATTGGGTAACGAAAACAACTTTGGATTGTTCTGGCAAGGTGCAGAAACCGAAAATATTCCGGTTGAAGATAAGAAATCAACAAAATTAGCCCAAGCCCTATACCAACTTTTTAACGAGGCTGCATTGGCCATAAAAATGAAGGATAGAAATCATCCTGTTGCAATTTGTAATGGTGATGTATTGTTTTTGAATGTCATCGCCAAAGAATGTCCTAATGTAGATATTTTAGGACTTAATGTGTACAGAGGTGTTTCGTTTGGGGATCTTTTCGAAAGGGTAAAAAACGAATATGGAAAGCCTGTTTTGTTCACCGAGTTTGGTTCGGATGCCTTCAGTACGATTAGTAAAAAAGAAGACCAAAAAGCCCAAGCAACAATTCTAAAAGGTAATTGGAAAGAAATCTATGAAAACACTGCTGGATTAGGAAAAACACAAAACTGTATTGGAGGTTTTACTTTTCAATTTAGTGATGGCTGGTGGAAAAATGGCCAAACTACGAACCTAGACATTCATGATACCCATGCTTCTTGGAGTAACGGAGGGTATGTTTTTGATTTTGAACAAGGCAAAAACAATATGAATGAGGAATGGTTTGGGATTTGTGCCAAAGAAAAAACATTAAATAATGAAGAATATACTTTACAACCTAGATTGGCTTATTATCTTTTAAAAAAAATACATCAAATTGATCCCTATGCTAAGAAATTCTCATTGGAAAAACTTCAGCAAAAAATCGAAGTGATAGCACTTGAAAATAATAAAAAAAGCAACAAGGATTCTTTGCCGATAAGAAAGCAGTAACTCTTTTTTGCCAATCAATGAAATTATTTAAAAACAAATAAATCATAATATAGTATGACGCTAGTAGAAATTGAAGGAGAAAAATATTATAAAATAGAAAACAGCGACACCTTAAGACCTTTTTTTATGAGCATCGTTAGTGATTCTGATCATTGGATGTTTATATCAAGTAACGGAGGCCTTTCGGCTGGAAGAAAAAATGCTGATTTTGCCCTTTTTCCCTATTATACCGACGATAAAATTACCGAATTGGCTGATATTACAGGAAGTAAAACAATTTTCCAAATTCGTAAGGGTCAACAAAAATGGATATGGGAGCCTTTTACAGAACGTTTTAATGATACGTATTCCTTAACGCGAAATCTGTACAAGAGTTTTTATGGGAACAGTATCCTATTCGAAGAAATTCACAACGATTTTCAACTTACATTTCGATACCAATGGAGTTCAAGTCACCGTTTTGGATTTGTGAAAAAGTCAAGTTTGATAAGCCATTCCAATGATAGTTATGATATTACTTTTTTAGACGGACTCCAAAATGTAATGCCACATGGTGTGAATAGCGATCTGCAAAATAGTACAAGTAATTTGGTTGATGCTTACAAACGAAGTGAACTGCATTCTGAGAGTGGGTTAGGGATTTTTGCTTTAAGTGCTATTATTGTAGACAAAGCTGAACCTAGCGAAGCCTTAAAAGCGAATGTGGTTTGGTCCTTAGGTACAACACAACCCGTTTATTTGCTTTCTTCAAAACAACTCCCGGAATTTAGAAAATTCAAACAACCTTATACAGAAACGGACAGCAAAGGTGAAAAAGGGGCTTATTTTATTTCTAGTCAGTTACAATTGGCTTCTAATGCCTCAAAAACTTGGAATTTCGTTGCCAATGTCAACCTAAATCAAGCGCAAGTATTGGAACTTTGTGAGGCTATTATTCACGATGCAACACTAGAACAACAGCTTACAGATGAGGTGTTATTGGGCACTCAAAAGTTAATTGCTTTAAATGCAGCGGCTGATGGTTTACAATATACTGCTGACAAACGTACTGATGCACGCCATTTTTCAAATGTACTATTCAATAGTATGAGAGGAGGAATTTTTGATGAAAATTATCAAATCGGAAAAGAAGATTTTGTATCCTATTTTGAAAAGGCAAATGAGCAGGTTTTTCAAAAAAATGCATCTTTTTTTGATAGCTTAGACCAAGAATTCAGTTATATAGAGTTGTTGAAGACAGTACAGCAACTTGAAGATAAAGATGTAATCCGACTTTGTACAGAATATTTGCCACTCAAATTTAGTCGAAGACATGGCGATCCTAGCCGCCCTTGGAACAAATTCTCCATCAATACCCGAAACGAAACAGACGGTTCAAAGGTGCTTGATTATCAAGGGAATTGGAGGGATATTTTTCAGAATTGGGAAGCTTTGGCGTATTCCTATCCTAATTTTATTGAAGGAATGATTCATAAATTTTTGAACGCCTCAACCTTTGATGGTTATAATCCCTATCGAGTGACCAAAAGTGGTTTTGATTGGGAAGCCATAGAACCTGACAATCCTTGGTCGTATATTGGGTATTGGGGTGACCACCAAATCATCTATTTGTTGAAGTTTTTAGAGTTTTCTGAAAAGTTTTATCCTGGTAAACTACAAGACTATTTTGATAAAGATTACTTTGTGTATGCTGCAGTTCCCTACATAATCAAACCGTATCAAGATATTTTGTTAAATCCAAAAGATACGATCGAATATAGTCATAGTTGGGAAAAGACAATTCTGAATCGCAAAGCACTATTAGGAGCAGATGGAGCTTTATTGTTTACATCAAAAAATGAAATTCATCACGTCAATTTCATAGAAAAAATACTGGCAACACTATTGGCAAAATTGTCCAATTTTATTCCTGAAGGCGGTATTTGGATGAATACACAACGTCCAGAGTGGAACGATGCCAACAATGCTTTGGTAGGAAATGGAGTTTCAATGGTAACCTTATATTATTTGCGCCGTTTTATTACGGCTTTCGATAAGATGCTCGATGGTTATCCTAATGAAAGCATCAAAATATCCAATGAGTTGTTTAATTTTTTCCAATGTGTTTCAGAGTGTTTTATTCAAAATGAAACAGTACTTCATGGTAAAATTAGTGATAAGAAGAGAAAAGAGATTTTAGATGAGTTAGGTGAATCCGCTTCAAAATACCGTTTGCATATTTACACTTATGGCTTTTCAGGTCAAAAACAGGTATTGGATATTGCTGATCTAAAGGAATTTTCAGCCATTACTTTACAATTTTTAGATCATACTATTGCTGCTAATAAACGTGAAGATCAATTATTTCACGCTTATAATTTAATGTCTGTAGTAAATGATGGCATTTCTGTTTCCTACTTGAGTGAAATGCTCGAAGGACAAGTGGCGGTACTTAGTTCCGGTTATTTGAGTGCCAACGAAGCCTTACAAACGGTTGATGCTTTGCGTAAAAGTGCCTTATATCGTGCCGATCAAAACAGTTATATTTTGTATCCAAATAAAGAATTGCCTAAATTCTTGGAGAAAAATTGCATTCCTGAGGTAAGCATCAAAAAATCGAAACTGCTTTCTCAGTTAACTGCAGATGCCAATGTTGCAATAATCAATAAGGATGTTAAAGGTACTTTTCATTTCAATGGAAATTTTCATAATGCAAATGATGTCAAAAATGCCTTACTACAACTTCAAAAAATTGACAAATACCGCATTCTTGTGGAGCAAGAATCAGGATTGGTCCTTCAAATATTTGAAGAAGTCTTTAATCATAAAGCATTTACAGGACGTTCCGGAACTTTTTTTGGGTACGAAGGCTTAGGGTCTATTTATTGGCATATGGTTTCAAAATTGCATTTGGCTGTTCAAGAAGTGGTTGAAAAAGCCTCGGTACAAAATGAATCTGACGCTGTAGTACATGCTTTAACCGCTCATTATTTAGCAATAGGTGATGGCATTGGTGTTCATAAAACACCTGAAGTATATGGTGCCTTCCCAACAGATCCTTACTCACATACGCCAGCACATCGAGGGGCACAACAACCAGGGATGACAGGACAAGTAAAAGAAGACGTATTGACCCGTAGAGGAGAACTTGGGTTGCAGATAAACGAAGGGGTTTTAACTTTTCATCCTACTTTTTTAAACAAGAATCAGTTTTTAAATCAACCTGAAGAAGGACTTTTTTATGATCTTCATAACAAGGCCTATACACTTACTTTGCGACCACAAAGCCTTGCATTTTCTGTTTGTCAAGTGCCTGTCATTTATCAAATAGGACTCGAAAATAGTGTTGAGGTGCATTTTAAAGACGGAAAAGTCGAAATCATCAATTCCTTATCCCTAGATCAGGAAATGAGTCAAATGCTGTTTCATCGTACAGGAGCTATTGTTTTACTAAAAGTTTGTTTAAAAGATTTATAAAATGAAAGCCACAACACTACTTGCCCTTGTACTTGTACTTATCTTTTGTAATTGTAAAACCAATGCAACAAAGTTAACTGCAAAAGAAAGTAGGCCTAATCAGCTAACTGCTGCCACACTCTTAGGAAATGCAAAATACCAAGCGATTTGTTATGGTGGCTACCGCACAAAATCTCGGGATAGTGTTCCAACAGTTGCACAAATTGTAGAAGATCTAAAGCTACTTTCGGCTATGAATATTAAGGTTTTAAGAACCTATAATGTGCATTTTGCTGAAACTTCCAATCTATTAAAAGCAATTCGTTTGTTGCAAAAAGAAAATCCTTCTTTTGAAATGTATGTTATGTTGGGTGCTTGGATAGATTGTAAAAACTCATGGACAACCAAGCCCTTGATTCGAGACCAAGACAGCGATCGGAATCCTATTGAAATTAAGGAGGCTGTTCGATTAACCAATGCATATCCCGATATCATTAAAATTATAGCAGTAGGAAATGAAGCTATGGTTAAGTGGGCATCAAGTTATTATGTACAACCTAGTATTATCTTGAAATGGGTAAATCATTTGCAAAAATTAAAAAAAGAGGGTGGTTTACCTAAAGAGGTTTGGATCACAAGCTCGGATAATTTTGCTTCTTGGGGAGGTGGTGACAAAGAATATCATGTAGCGGATTTGACTCAATTGCTGAAAGCGGTTGATTATATATCAGTACATACTTATCCCATGCATGATTCGCATTACAATCCGCAGTTTTGGGGTGTATTGAAAGAAGAAGCATCACTTTCGGAAAGGGAAAAAATTGATAAAGCGATGCTTCGAGCTAGAGATTATGCTATTACTCAATTCACCAACGTTCACAAGTATATGAAGTCTTTAGGGATTGATAAACCTATTCATATTGGTGAAACGGGTTGGGCTTCGGTTTCGAATGAATTCTATGGTGATTCAGGCTCTAAAGCTACTGACGAATATAAAGCAGCTGTCTATTATAAATTGATGAGAGACTGGAGTGACAAATCTGGTGTTTCTCTTTTTTACTTTGAAGCTTTTGATGAACAATGGAAAGACAGTAATAATGCACTAGGTTCTGAAAATCATTTTGGATTGATCAATTTGAAAGGACAAGCTAAATATGTTCTATGGGATTTGGTAGACAAAGGAGGATTCAATAACCTAACCCGTGACGGAGCACCGATTACAAAAACGTATCAAGGAAATGAAAAAGCATTGTGGGTAGAAGTCAAAACACCACCTCTTCTTAAATAAGCTAGAGCTATAATTGATTGAAGCATTAGCACGAAAATCCAATTCTAATTCAAATAAAAAATAGTTTGTTATGAAAAATAATAATTCAAGCCTTGTAAAAAAAGTACCAATGGGGCAAAAAATAGCTTTTGGGTTAGGAATGTTAGCCAACCAAATGTTTCCAGCAGCCCTCGGAATCTTTATGGTGGTTTTGGTAGAAAATTTAGGAATGCCTTCTTGGATGTGGGGGGTGTTATTTTTTGTGCCTAGAATTGTAGATGCTTTTTTTGATCCAATCATGGGTTTTATTTCAGATAATACTAAATCGGTGTGGGGAAGAAGGAGACAGTATGTTTTTATCGGCTCTATTATTATGGGTATTTCATTTGTGACGATGTGGCAATTGTATAGAGAGGATAGTGTGTTGTATAATTTTACTTTTTTTCTGATTTGGTCATTATTATTTCATATTGGACTTTCTATTTTTAGTGTTCCCTATGTAGCCATGGGATATGAAATGAGTGATGATTTTCACGAGAGAACCAATATTATGGCTATATCACAATGGATTGGACAATGGGCTTGGGTAATTGCTCCATGGTTTTGGGTCATTATGTATGATCCTTCTTGGTTTCCTAATGCCGATACTGCTACAAGAACTTTGGCGATATGGGTGGGTATCATTTTCATGCTTTTAGCAATGGTACCAGCTATTTTTATCAAAAGCAAATCCACGCAATTTGATGATAAGTTAGAACCCTTAACATTCAAAACCATTGGCGGAAGTTTGAAAGAAATTTTGCTTAATTTCAAAGAGGCTTTTAGTAATAGACCTTTTCGAAAACTGTGTGTGGCCACTTTTTTTATTTTTAATGCTTTTAATACCGTTTCAGGTTTTACTTTTTTTATCGTAGTCTATTATTTGTTTAATGGCGATACTACCGCCTCGGGTATTTGGCCAACACTTTTTGGTTGTTTAGGAGCTTTGTCTACTACTTTTATCGTTATTCCTATTGTGGCATGGATGTCTAAAAAAATCGAAAAAAAGAAAACTTTTTTGATCTGTCAAGGAATTTCCATTTTTGGATACATCTTATTATGGTTTCTTTTTATTCCGGGTAAACCCTATATGTTTTTGTTTGCTTTACCATTTTTTTCCTTTGGAATTGGTAGTTTGTTTACTATGATGATGTCCATGACAGCTGATGTATGTGATATGGATGAGTTAGTATCCGGTAAAAGAAGAGAAGGTGTTTTTGGAGCTATTTATTGGTGGATGGTGAAGTTTGGTTTTGCAATTGCCGGTCTTTTAACGGGAGTCATTATGTCGGCTGTTGCTTTTAAAGCTGGAGCCGCAACTCAACCTGAGGGTGCTGTTACTGGTTTGCGTTTGTTTTTCTCTGGGATCCCTATTTGTGGAACTTTGATTGCCATGTGGGTAATGAAAGATTATGATCTAAGCGAGGAAAAAGCGAAAGAAATCAAAGAAGCTTTGAATCAAAAAAACAGCTTGGAAAGTTAGTTAATTACTTGTAACCACTCATTTTAATGCAAGAGGTTAATAATTGATTTTATGGTAAATTTGTAACTAAAGTCTATTGTTTTTTGGAAAAATTAGTTTCTTTGATCAAAGAAATTAATCAAAAACCATACTATTTTGTTAGTATTGCTTTTGTTTTTACTGAATTTTTCGTCACTTAAAGGTATGATTTTTTGTAAAAATCTACTAGCCTAAGCATTACATAATGAAATGGTTTTGAATCAAATAAAGAATTAAGAAATGAGAAATAAACGAATACTTTTGGTGCTACTAAGTCTGATAATGCAAATTTCTGGAATTTTGGCGCAAAATAAATCAAGATATACTGCAGTAAGCTTGGATAGGAAAGTGACCGCATTATTAAAGAAGATGACACTGGAGGAAAAAGTAGGACAACTCAATCAATACAACGGTTTTTGGGACGTGACCGGACCTAAACCTCAAGAAGGGAAAGCCGCCAAGAAATACGAAGATTTAAAAAGAGGATATGTAGGTTCAATGCTGAATGTAAAAGGCGTGAAAGATGTACGAACTCTGCAAAAAATAGCCGTAGAAGAAACACGTTTGGGAATTCCGCTTTTGTTTGGTTTTGATGTTATTCATGGTTATAAAACGATAAGCCCTATACCGCTGGCTGAATCGGCTAGTTGGGATTTGCAAGCTATTAAAAAATCGGCTGCAATGGCAGCAGAAGAGGCTGGTGCTGTTGGAATCAATTGGACTTTTGCGCCCATGGTCGATGTGTCAAGAGATGCGCGTTGGGGTAGAGTAATGGAAGGAGCAGGTGAGGATCCTTTCTTAGGAAGTTTAATTGCAAAAGCAAGAATAGAAGGTTTTCAAGGTGATTTTAGTTCCAATAAAAATATATTGGCTTGTGCCAAACATTTTGCAGGATACGCTTTTGCCGAAGCAGGAAAAGATTATAACACCGTTGATATTGGTGAATCTACTTTGCATAATGTAGTATTGCCTCCATTTAAAGCAGCGGTTGATGCAGGTGTTTTGTCGTTTATGAATTCTTTTAATGAACTTAATGGAATTCCAGCCACTGCCAATGCCTATTTACAACGCACAATCTTAAAAGGTGATTGGGGATTTCAAGGATTTATGGTTTCGGATTGGGGCTCAATTATGGAAATGCAAAATCATGGCTATACTAAGGATCTCAAACAATCGGCTGAATTTGCAATCAATGCAGGGTCTGATATGGATATGGAATCATATGCTTATATCGATCATTTAATAGAATTGGTTCGCGAAGGGAAAGTAAAAGAAAGTACGATAGATGAAGCCGTTAAGCGAATTCTAAGAACCAAGTTTTTGTTAGGTTTGTTTGATGATCCCTATAAATACTGTGATGAGTCTTATGAAGCAACCACTGTTGGCAAACCCGAATTCCAACAAACCGTTTTGGAGATGGCCAAGAAGTCAATAGTTTTATTGAAAAACAATAACGAACTTTTGCCACTAAAAAAATCAGGGCAAAAAATTGCTTTAATAGGTGCTTTGGCTTCAGATAAAACAAGTCCTTTAGGAAATTGGCGATTGGCTGCTGATGAAAATTCTGCCGTATCCGTTCTTGAAGGGATGCAAGTCTACAAAGAAAATGAGTTACTCTATGCCAAAGGAGCCAATGTGGTAACAGATGAACCCAAATTTGTTTTTGAAGCCCAACTCAATACCACCGATAGAAGTGGTTTTCAAGAAGCTATAGCTGCAGCTCAAAAAGCTGATGTGGTAGTGATGGTTCTAGGCGAACATGGATTGCTGTCAGGTGAAGCGAGAAGTAGAGTTGATATTGGTTTGCCTGGGGTGCAACAAGAATTATTAGAAGCTGTTTTTGCTGTCAATAAAAACATTGTTTTGGTACTTCAAAATGGACGACCTTTGGCTATCCCATGGGCAGATGAAAATATTCCCGCAATTGTTGAGGCATGGCAATTAGGTACACAAAGTGGGCATGCCATTGCTCAAGTGCTTTATGGAGACTACAATCCAAGCGGAAAATTGCCTATGAGTTTCCCACGAAATGTAGGTCAGGTCCCCATTTATTATAACTATAAAAATACCGGTAGACCACAAGCTTCAGATCCTGGAACTGTTTTTTGGTCTCATTATATCGATGAAAAAAATACTCCTTTATATCCTTTTGGATACGGATTAAGTTATGCAAAATTTGAGTATACAGATTTGAAATTGTCAGCACCTTCATTCAAAGACAATGGAAAAATTGAAGTGTCAGTAACCGTTAGGAATTCGGGTAAAGTAGCCGGTAAAGAAGTGGTTCAACTTTATATACGTGATTTGGTTGCTAGTGTTACTAGACCTGTTCTAGAGCTTAAAGGTTTTGAATTGATCGAATTACAACCCAATGAATCCAAACATGTAAGCTTTACCATAGATAAAAAAATGGTGGAATTTTATTCAGCAAACAATAAATGGGAGGCAGAAGCTGGGGAATTTAAAGTATTTGTGGGGGGCAATTCGGTACAAACCTTAAGTGCTAATTTTGAACTATTAGATTAAGTTCGAAAAATACAATCAATTTGTAAGCCAAACGCTTTAGATATGGCTAGAATGATTAGTCCAAGCACCAAAATAGTAAATGATTTTTTATGTAATAAATTTATTGTGATTTCATTTGACAATGTTTACCCTATAATACTAATAATTTTTTGTGCTAAAACTGAAATATTCAAGGAAAACTAAAGCTCACAAACTATTTTTGAAGAAATAACGGTTTTTTAAGAGAAACATCTAATAAAAAAAAACGAAAAAAAACTTTGATTTTGTAAAAAAATGTTAAATTTGAATCATTAACAATCTAAAACAGTTAACGCCTATTGTAAAAAAATACTTTTTAGAAATCCCAATTCTATTTAACCTTTTAAAAAGTATGACTATGGCTACCTACAACCTAACTGATGCGGCATTAGTTCAAGAGTATATTTCAGGAAATGAAAATGCCCTTGAGATTTTAATCAAAAGACATGAATCCAAGATTTTTGGATTTATTTATTCCAAAATTCTAGATCGTGATTTGGCGAATGATATCTTTCAAGATACCTTCATCAAAGTGATTCGAACACTTAAATCAACCACCTATAACGAAGAAGGTAAGTTTTTGCCTTGGGTAATGCGAATCGCTCACAATTTAATTATTGATCACTTTAGAAAAAACAAGAAAATGCCGATGTACAGAGAGACCGAAGATTTTTCAATTTTCTCTGTGATGTCTGATGATGCTTTAACTATAGAAAACCAAATAATAGCGCATCAAGTCGAATCAGATTTACGACGTCTTATTCATGAACTACCTGATGATCAAAAAGAAGTATTGATGATGCGTATGTATCAGGATATGAGTTTTAAGGAAATCTCTGAAATTACAGGGGTTAGCATCAATACTGCACTTGGTAGAATGCGCTATGCTATTCTTAATTTAAGAAAAGTTATCGACAAGCATCAAATTATTTTGACGAATTGATACTAAAAGATAAATTGTGGCGTTGTATTTTGATTATCAATACAATCACTTATTTATCTTTAACATCTATGGCCAAAATTTACTCTAAAAAAAATGCCCCTTCAAAAGATTTAAAACCCAAAAAAGAAGTAATCTCTTTTCTTTTGAATTATTCCAAAGCTTTAACAGTCTTGAAAACAAAGACAAATGACTTTGAAGTACTTTCTAATTAATGAGTTAATTCCGTTTTTTTGTTTAAAAATGCCTAAATGCAGACTAGTCTAGACTGTTTTTAGGCTTTTTAGTTTTTTAAACCCAGAATCCGCATTAGACTTCGTAGCAAAACTGAATTATTCAATAAAACCAAGAGCTCACGGACTATTTTTGAAGAAGGAAACAACGTTCAGCGAATACCTATGTTAGATATATACCAATGAGCTACTACTTTTGTATTTTGAATTTAAAAATAGGAGAATCAAGCGTAGCGTATCTTGAACTCCTCTCAAAAAATATAAACTCGTGAAAAAAGCTCCTGATTTTGAAGAAGAAATTCATTCACTGAACTCCGCTAAAAAATAAAAAAATGGTGAAGTAATTTAGTTGTAGTAGATTTCTAATGCGTAATCTGGGTTAAATGATTATTTTCCTTTATGATACGAATCAATAACCGTTTTTCGACCAATTGTTTTGGTAATGATATCTTTCTCTAAATCCCAACCTCTCGCAGGAGAATATTCTCTGCCATACCAAATAATTTGCAAGTGTAAGTCGTTCCAAAGTTCCTCAGGAAACAAGCGTTTGGCATCTTTCTCGGTTTGAACCACATTCTTTCCGTTGGTCAAATTCCATCGGTACATTAATCGATGAATGTGTGTATCTACCGGAAAAGCAGGTACTCCAAAAGCTTGTGACATCACCACACTTGCTGTTTTATGTCCCACAGCAGGCAATTCCTCTAGCGCTTCAAAATTCTGGGGCACCTCACCATTATGTTTCTCAATTAAAATTTTCGACAAACCGTGAATACCTTTTGATTTCATAGGGGATAAGCCACAAGGACGTATAATATCTTTAATCTCTTCTACGGATAATTTTATCATATCATACGGATTATCCGCTTTGGCAAACAGCAGTGGTGTTATTTTATTCACCCGCACATCAGTGCACTGCGCCGAGAGCAAAACAGCGACCAATAAAGTATAAGGATCCTTGTGGTCTAAGGGAATCGGAATGGTTGGGTATAATTCTTTTAACGTATTTATAACAAATGTTACGCGCTCCTGTTTGGTCATTTTATTACTTTTATAAAAGGTAAAAATAGGCCATTTTTTATAATGTGCCTAATCAGCTGTATGTTGTAAGCCCTTTTTTAAAACTGTATTTTTGTAGGGCCAAAGATGAGTCCGATGGCTTTTGGGATGGTCGTTCTTTTTTATTAAAAAAAACAGTTTTTCATTCCTGGCTTTCCACTACCATCTGGGGTATAACACGTTCCTATAACGATTACGAATAGCAATAAACTATAAACTATAAACTATAAACCATAAACTATAAACAACCTTTAAATCATTAGCATCAAAATATGACCACATTACAAAAAGGAGATCAAGCGCCATCATTTTCAGGAGTTGATCAAGACGGAAAAACACATCAATTAGCAGATTATGTCGGAAAGAAATTAGTCGTTTTTTTCTACCCAAAAGCCAGTACGCCAGGTTGCACCGCCGAGGCTTGTGATTTAAGAGACAATTACGCTAGATTTGAAGCTCAAAATTATGCTTTGCTTGGTGTGAGTGCCGACAGTGCCAAAGCACAAGCCAAATTCAAAGACAAATACGAATTTCCATTCCCATTATTGGCAGACGAAGACAAAGCTGTGATTCAGGCTTTTGGTGTTTGGGGACCCAAAAAGTTTATGGGTAAAGAATACGATGGAATTCACCGTACCACTTTTGTTATTGATGAAAAAGGAATCATAGCGGAAGTAATTACCGATGTAAAAACAAAAGTACACGCTTCGCAGATTTTAAAATAAAATCAAATTTAGAGCTAACAAGTATGCCAAATGAGTCTTTTTCATTTGGCTTTTTAATGGTATTAAACTTGTTTATGTAAGTGATTTTATAGCGGATATTGCGTATTTTTAACCTAATAATAAAATCAATACGATATGAAAAACATAAAGATCTTATGGATGATAGTATGCTGTTTTACTCTAAACCTAGGTTATGGGCAAAATACGAATCCAAAGTATGATGCCGAATTGGCCAAACAATTAGGGGCAGACGAGTATGGCATGAAGCGTTATGTTTTTGTGCTTCTAAAAACGGGTACTAATACTACCACTGATAAGCAATTTATTGCAGATTGTTTTGCAGGTCATATGGCTAATATTTCTAAATTGGCCGCCGCTAAAAAATTGATTGTAGCAGGACCCATGGGTAAAAATGAGGCTAATTTGAGAGGAATTTTTATCTTGAATGTCACTACAATGGAAGAAGCCAAAGAATGGTTAGAAAATGATCTTGCTATAAAAGCCAATCTTTTAAGCGTCGAAATGTTTCCTTGGTATGGTTCCGCAGCATTGTCAGAATATTTATCTATCCATGATAAAATATGGAAAATAAATCCATGAGTTAAGATAAAGCCGCTTCATTTATGGTGAGCGGCTTTTTTTGAATTATTTAGTAAGCGTTAAATCATAACCATATAGGTGTTCGTCACGAACAAATCCCATTTTGTGATATAAATTTTGTGCAGCAAAATTGTTTTTGGCAGTTCGTAATCTAATGATGGGAGAGCCAAGTTCAAGAGCTAATTTTTTTGTTTCTTCAATTAATGCTTTTGCAGTCCCATTTTTTCTAATGTTAGAGTCTACAAATATATCGTTTAGAATTACTATTTTACTTAGTAATAACGATGAGAAAGTAATATAATTGAGCGCAAATCCAATAGCTCTATCTTGTGTGTCAAAAGCCATAAAAACGATCGCTTCATTATTTTCAAGTCGCTCTTTTAAATACGCTTTGTGCTTTTCTAAATCAGAGTTTTTTTTATAAAACACTAAATATTGGTCAAATAAAACGGTTAATGCATCAATGTCTTTTAATGTAGCTTTTCGTATCATAACTGTTTGTATTTATGAGGTTTACAGTTAAAAATACGATTTTATTTTATATTGAGCAAAAAAATGAATAAACTTTGATTTTTAGAAAAATAGCTGTTTTCTTTGTTTTTAATGAATAAAAGGGATTAAAATTTTAATTGATATACTTCGTCTAAGTCTTTGTTTGAACTAATATTTACTTTTAGATCGGTAACAAAACCGGAGTTTAAACCATATACCCATCCGTGTAAAGTAAGTTCCTGATTGTTTTTCCAAGCAGCTTGCACAATGGAGGTTTTTGCCAAATCAAAAACTTGTTCCTTTACATTTAATTCTACAAAAGTATTAAAGCGTTTGTCTAGATCAGGGATAGAATCAAGGTATTCATAATGCAATCGATATACATCTTTGATATGGCGAATCCAATTATCTATAATTCCAATTGAACTATTTTCCATAGCTGCTTTGACGCCACCACAACCATAATGTCCGCAAACTAGCACGTGTTTTACTTTTAATACATTAACTGCATAATCCAGTACACTTAACATATTCATATCGGTATGAACTACCATGTTGGCAATATTTCGATGAACAAATACTTCACCTGGTTTTGCACCAATGATTTCGTTGGCAGGAACACGACTATCAGAACAACCAATCCATAATAATGGAGGCGTCTGTCCTTTGGCTAAATCTTGAAAATAATTGGGGTCTTCGGCTAAACATTGCTCTACCCATTCTTTATTATTGTCTAATATTTTTTTATAAAAATCACTCATTTTCACTAATGTATTTAAAAGGTTTCTTTTTCTATTACTTTTCGTTTTACAAAATCATAATGGTGTTCAACGGTGACATGATTAGTGTTTACGGTGTTTTCGAGTTGGTATTCATCTTTAAAGTTTTTTAATTTTACTTTGATGTTGAGGTCTTTGGATCTAATTTCTTTAAATTCGTTAATTAAGTCCAAAACGTCATGGGTAATATATACAGTATCTTTGGCGTCGATGATAACTTTTGAATTTTCAGGTATCTTGGCTAAGGTTGATTTTATCGCTGCTTTATTAAGAAAAGAAACTTCTTGAGCTAAGTCAATATGAATAATGTCCCCATCTTCATATTCCTCTTTTCTAAAACTGTAAGCTCTTTTTAAGTTACCTCTCAAGATAAAAAGAATGCTGATGACAATTCCTAGCGCAACACCTTTGAGTAGATCAGTAAATACTACAGCTAATAAAGTAGCGATGAAAGGAATAAATTGATATTTTCCGTAATGCCAAAAATGTAGAAAAGTAGCTGGCTTGGCTAGTTTGTATCCTACTAATAAAAGAATAGCGGCAAGAGTTGCTAGCGGAATTTTGTTTAAAACAGAAGGAATCGCTAATACACTAATTAAAAGTAATACACCATGAATAATAGCAGCCATTTTTGATTTGGCCCCTGCATTATTATTGGCTGAAGTTCTAACAACCACTGAAGTCATAGGTAATCCACCTAAAAGTGAGCTTATCATGTTACCAATTCCTTGTGCTTTGAGTTCAACATTGGGATTGGTGTATCTTTTCTGAAAATCCATTCTATCAGCTGCTTCAATACATAATAAGGTTTCTATAGAAGCAACAATTGCTATGGTTAAAGCGACCACCCAAACCTTTTGATTCGTGATGCTCGAAAAATCGGGAGTGATAATTATATTTTTAAATTCTTCGAAGGAAGTTGGAATAGGTAACGAAACCAAATGTTCTTTTTGTATGGCTAAAGTGCTGCCACTAGCTATTAATGATTCATTTAAAATCACACCAACAACTACAGCAACTAAGGCGCCAGGAATTAATTTTAGTTTTTTCAAAGCTGGAAGTTTGTCCCAAGTAATCAATATAGCAAGTGAAATAAGGGTGATGAGTATTGAACCTAATTGTATATAATCAAAGAAACCTACTAGAGAAGAAAAAGTATTACTTCCGTCGGTTTGAAAAAAGGCTTCATCGCCTTCAAAGTCTGTGTCGTATCCAACGGCATGGGGTAATTGCTTTAAAATAATAATGATTCCTATACCAGCCAACATACCTTCAATTACATTATTTGGAAAATAATTAGAAATACTTCCCGCTTTTACAAAACCTAATAGTAGCTGAATAACACCTGCTAAAAATGCGGCTAACAAAAAGACATCAAAAGCTTTAAAGTCCGTTACTGCGGTCAGTATAATTGCGGTTAATCCTGCCGCAGGACCAGAAACACTAATGTGTGATTGACTCAAATAGCCTACAATAATTCCTCCCACTACACCCGAGATAATACCTGAAAACAATGGCGCTCCAGAAGCCATTGCAATACCCAAACACAAAGGAAGGGCTACTAAAAAAACCACTAACCCTGCTGCAAAATCAGAGTTAAGGTTTGCAAATAAGTTGATTTTTTTGGACATTTTATTCTGAAATAGATAATTAATTGAAAATTTGTTCTTAGTGCAAACTAAAAACAGCCTTGACAGAGGAACTATATATTTCGTGGAGGAGGAGTGTTTATTTTTTGAATATAATTAGTTGGAATTGAAAAAATATCAAAAAGACGAATTGGGCTAGTAGTGCTAATTGGACTTTTTTGGGTTTCAATAGTTGTTAATTGTTTGAATGGGGCCAATTTTTCCCTTTCATTAGTGTCATCCTCTTCTACTATTGTTTCTTTACTATAGCCACTAGGTATTTTTTTTTCAATTATAGATACAATTGTAGGCTTGAATAAAAACAAGAGTAGTAAAAAGACAACTATGTTTGTAAATGGCCTCATTTTTTTGCAAAATTAAAATGTAAAAATACATAATTAAATATAGAGGCTTGCCATGAATTTGATAATATAATAAAAGGGAGTCGATTCTTGTCGATTTTATTGGTTTTTGGCTTCTGAATTTAGACTTTTTAACGGCGAATTGCTGTATATTTATAAAAATTCATAATTTTTTACTATTTTCTTTTATACCCTAATTTTTTAGGGGGTAAATAATTTAATTACAATTATTTTTTAAACATAGCCCTTAAAATATTTGAATATATGTAACAAAAAGTTAAAATTTATACAAAATACCCATTATCATTTTTATAAAATTTGCCAATTAAAATAGGATTTTGCTAGTATTTTGGATTCAAATTTTTGATTTGATAATTCTTCGTTAAAATCAGCAAAAAGTGCTTTTTTTTTAGAAGGTCTTCAAAAAAAAGGTAATAAATTCGTCAAAGAAAAAGGAAAAAAAACCTACAAAAGGTACTTTTTTTAGGTTCGATTTTTAGCTAAAATCATATCGCATACCAAAAAACTTTAACCAAATAATTGAAATTTTAACCAAAATTAAATGCACATGAAAAAAGCCACCTTAATTTTAACTTTATTGCTTTCGTCTAATTTTATTTTAGCCCAAGAAGAAGTAAAAACAACCCCAGCGACAACTTTTGCTGGTTCAGCCGATGCTTATTATAAATATGATTTTGCTAATAAACCTTCCAATAATAAAACCAGTTTTACCAACTCTAGTAATTCTTTTGAATTGGGTATGGCTTCTGTTGAAGCTTCTCACAAGTTTGGTAAGGCTTCAGTATTTGTTGATTTAGGATTTGGCAAAAGAGCTGCTGATTTCTCATACAATGATACTTCAGCAAATGATAATGCTACTTTCTTAATCAAACAGTTGAGTTTTACCTATGAATTCTCAGATAAGTTTAAAATAATTGCAGGTAGTTTCGCTACTCATGTTGGCTATGAGTTGGTCGATGCAGTTGATAATAAAAACTACAGTATGTCCTATGCATTTACCAATGGACCTTTCTTTAATACTGGGGTGAAAGCACAATATACAGCTGGTAAATTTGGATTGATGGCAGGTGTTACTAACCCAACAGACTTTAAAACGGCTTTGGATAGTGGTACAGATCAAAAAACGTACATTGCTCAACTTTCTTATACTGGAGAGACTGGTGCCGTTTATTTCAACTTTACATCAGGTAGTAATAATCCAGCTTCCGAAACCAATGCCACACAATATGATATTGTAGCTACAAAGAAGTTAGGTGATAAATTTGCCTTAGGATTCAACGGAACTTATGCTTCTTTAAAAGATGATACCGATACTTCACTTGATGCTAGTTGGTTTGCTCTCGTAGGTTATGCTAATTATTTGTTTACAGATAAAGTGAGTTTGGCTTACAGAATTGAATATTTTGATTATAAAGATGCTGCAAAATATGGTATAGTTGATAATAATGTTTTTGCAAACACTTTGTCTTTAAACTTCAAAGAAGGAAATTTTACTTTCATACCTGAAATTCGATTAGATTCTTCATCTAAAGATTTTTTCACTAAATCAAATGGAAGCGCTACAGGAAGTGCAGCTAATATCTTGTTTGCAACAACCTATTCATTCTAATTACAATCTATTTTTTTTCTGTCATGATACTTTAATTTAAAGTGTTGTGACAGTTTTTTTTATACTGCTTGATTTTCTATTTGAAATCAAGCAGTATTTTTTTAGTTAGTATAATATTTTTTTCTAAACCAAAAGGCTAAATTAACTAAAGCTATTAATGCTGGAACTTCTACCAATGGACCAATAACTCCAGCAAAAGCTTGACCACTATTGATGCCAAAAACACCTATACTAACAGCAATGGCTAGTTCAAAATTGTTTCCTGTGGCAGTAAAAGCAATGGCAGTAGCTTTAGAATAATCGGCTCCAAAATACCTGCCTGCAAAAAAACTAAGAACAAACATCAGACTGAAGTAAACCACTAAAGGAATAGCGATTCTAATAACATCTAACGGAATTTGAATTATCAATTCTCCTTTAAGACTAAACATTATAACTATTGTAAATAATAGTGCAATTAAAGTAACCGGAGAAATCATTGGTAGGTATTTTTTATCAAACCATTCTTGTCCTTTCATAGCAATTAAGCCGTATCTGCTAAGTATTCCCAATACAAATGGAATTCCTAAATAAATACCAACACTTTCTGCAATTTGACCAATGCTTATAGAAACATCAAATCCAGAATAACCAAAATATGGTGGAAGTACCGAGATAAATAGGTAAGCGTAGACACTGTATAATAAGACTTGAAATATACTATTTAAAGCGATTAGACCTGCTGCATATTCTCGGTTTCCGTCGGCCAAATCATTCCAAACCACAACCATTGCAATACATCTCGCTAGCCCGATTAGGATAACACCAATCCTATATTCTGGATAGCCATTTAAGAAAAGTAATGCCAAAAAAAACATCAATATAGGTCCAATAATCCAGTTTAAAAATAAAGAAGTTCCAAGTACTTTGGTGTTTTGAAAGACCTCGTTGATTTTGCTGTAGTTTACTTTGGCTAGTGGTGGGTACATCATAATAATCAATCCAATGGCTAATGGGATATTGGTGGTTCCGCTTGAAAAGGAATTGATAAAAGTACTACTTGAAGGAATAAAATACCCAATGCTTACGCCCAAAGCCATAGCTAAGAAAATCCACAGCGTTAAATTTTTATCTAAAAAACCAAGTTTTTTTCTCTTTACAACGGGTGTACAATTATTTGCTGACATATTATTATAAGGATTTAATTTGACTAAAAACATACAATAACTCGGTAGCAATTTGTAGGCTTCTTTCCTGATATTTTTCTGCTTGTAAAGGGGTATTGTCAAAAGCTTTTGGATCCTCAAAAGTGATGGGGATTCTTTTTTCGGCTCCTGCAATAAAAGGACAGCCACCATCTGCTTGCGTGCAGGTTAGAATGGCTGCAAATTCACTTTGCGGATTAAAATCGTCTTCATAATTTTTTGAGAATCCGATTATGGGGTGCTCATTGGTAGTGTATTTTATGGCGTAAATTGGATTATCGCTTTTGCTGATAACTTTTATTTCAAATCCTGAATTGGTCAATGTTTCGGCTACTTTTGGAAATAAGGCTGTGGCTTCTGTACCGCCAGAATAACAAAATACATTTTTGATATTGTAATATGCAGCTGCAGTTTGAGCCCAAACTTGCGACAAATGACTTCTTCTAGAATTATGGGTACAAATGAAGTTGAGGCGAATAGGTAATCCACTGTTAGCTTTAGATTGGATGAATTGAACAAGTGGTGCTACAACTTGTTTTCTTTCCTCGGAAATGGTGTCAAAGCTGAGTTGTTCTATAGTTGATTTTATTTTTGGAAACATAAAATAGAATTTAAAATGTGATATGTATTAGCAACAACTTCCTCCAGGAATGCAAGTGTTTTTAGAAGTAGTCAATTCTTGTAGAGAAATAGGTTGTTTTTCGGCTGGAATGCCACAGTTATCTTGCGCTAAACAATTGGTTTGTTTGCTTAGTAATAAAAAATGATTGCCATTGAATCCTAAGTCATATTTTCCGATAGTCTCGTTTTGGTATTCTACTTCAATTTCTAGATCTTCAATTCCAAGTACTTTTTCTGAAAGATTGATGATGTTTAGTAATTTGTTTGGTTTTAGTCGGTGATCCGTATCATTGGCGTTCCATAATTGAAAATTGACTACTTTTTCTTCTCGTACCGTTCCACCGCAATCAATAAATTTTTTGCTGATGATTCCAACTTCGGTCACATGAAAATGTATGGGTACCATTTGTCCGTTGGGTAAACTAAAGTTGACATCCTCTAGTTTTTCTAAGATTGTTTTTACTTCAGAAAGCTTCATGATTATTTGAATTAAAAGTTTAGCAACATGTTTCGTTTGGATTACAATCGTTTGGTAAGCCAGAACTTGATTTTGACGTTACCATTTCAAAAAAGGTCTTGATTTTTTCAAATCCTTGTTCATTTATACAATAGCAAATAGCATTTCCTTCAATATTTCCTTTGATCAGTCCTGCATTTTTTAATTCTTTTAAATGCTGAGAAACTGTAGGTTGTGCCAATGGTAGTTCATTGACTATCTCTCCACACATGCAAGACTTAGATTTAAGTAAGAATTCTAAAATTGCTATACGAGCTGGATGTCCCATAGCTTTGGCTAAAAGTGCAATTTCATTTTGATGCTCTTTAAAATGTTCTGTTTTGGATGCGCCCATTGTTATATTTTAATATCGCAATATTACGATAATAAATAGAAATAAAAAATGGTTTTTGAAAAGAAAACCATTTTTTAAACGTTAATTTATTATTTACCATTCAAAGACCAGTCATAAGCGCGGGTCATTACTTTGTAAGTAGTCTCAATTTTTTTCTCTAAAAAGATATTGATGAAATCTATTTCGTTAAAGTAACCCGTTACAAAATCGCCTTTGTAGGTTTCGAACATTTTAGGTAATTCAATAGAATTGGTATTCTTGAAAATTTTGTAAAAATCTTTGTCGTTTATATACAACCTAGCGCGTTGTTTGATTTGATCGTTCACTTGTTCTGGAGTATAAGCAGCGTTCAAAAGTGGAGCATCGCCGTTGGTTCCTTTGCATAATACAAAATGAACTCCTGCATCAGCTATGATTTCTCTCAAAATCGTGTTTTCAATATCATCAAGAGTGAGTTCTTGTTTGGCTACAACAAATGATTTTTCATTAAAAAAACCTGGAATGGTATTCACAGAAACAATAGGTAGTTTTTCAACTACAGCTTTGATAACTAATAAGTTGTAGGCGTTGATCCAAAAAGCTTTGGCTTCTTCTTTGGTTTTAAATTCTGTTTTTAACTTTGAAATATTGTCCAAAATGTAAATTAATTCTCCGGGACTTTTCTTTAATTGAGCATAATTTACCTTACCTTCTGGAGAAACATTTTTCTTCAAAAATTCGTTGGTTTGTTCAAAAAAATCAGTTAAAGTTTGAGCTTGTGAATAAGAAGTAAGGATTAAAAAGGAAACTAGTAATACAATTTTTTTCATATAGATTTGGGTTTTCATGGTATTATATTGGTATATTCATTTACTAATAATTGGGCAAATAAACTAATTTTTTTGAAACAAATTATATTTATTTAATTAAAAATTTGACGAGTAATTGTATGTCTTTTTTTGAAGAATACACATCTGTTCTTTTTTTGTTTTTTTTGTTGAAGTATTGTATTTAAATTTCTAAAATTCACTTATAATTATGTTGTTTTTACCATATTTTGACATTAAATAATGAATTGCTATTTTTTTTCTTTTTTCTTATTCCTTTACCGTATACGAAATCGATTTCATTTATTTTGTATGCATGCATAATATATCGTTTTCTTTTGCTATTTTTGATTCCAATAAAATCTATACTATGGAAAAACAATCGTTACAATCTCTTTTACAAATCTCGCATCCAGTGATTATGGCTCCTATGTTTTTGGTATCGAATACAAAAATGGTAATCGAAGGTATGAAGAGTGGAATTGCAGCATGCATCCCAGCATTGAATTATCGCACACTTGAAGAATTACGTGCTTCAATAATTGAATTAAAGCAAGCCAAAGTGTCGGGTGGTAGTTTTGGGTACAATTTGATTGTAAACAAGTCTAATGTAAAGTACAAAGAACAACTACGTGTTTTGTGCGAAGAAGGAGTAGATTTTATCATTACTTCTTTGGGTTCACCTGAGGAAACAATTGCTGAAGCTCACAAAGTTGGTATCAAGGTTTTTTGTGACGTTACGGATTTATCTTTTGCAAAAAAAGTAGAAAGTTTAGGTGCCGATGCTATTATTGCAGTCAATAATCAAGCAGGTGGACACCGTGGAAATATAGACCCAGAAACCTTAATTAAGTTATTGAATGAGCAAACAAGTTTGCCCGTAATCTCTGCTGGAGGAGTAGGGAGTAAGGCCGATTTGGATAAAATGTTAAGTTATGGAGCCGTTGGTGTCTCTGTTGGTAGTCCTTTTATAGCTTCAAACGAAGCGAGCGTTTCTCAAGAATACAAACAAGCTTGTGTGGATTATGGAGCGAAAGATATTATTATGACAGAGCGTATCTCGGGAACTCCGTGTACCGTAATCAATACGCCTTATGTGCAAAAAGTAGGTACCAAACAAACTTGGCTTGAAACACTTTTGAATAAAAATAAAAGCTTGAAAAAATGGGTAAAAATGATTCGTTTCTATATCGGGATGAAAGCCACCGAAAAAGCAGCAACTCAGGTTACCTACAAAACAGTATGGGTTGCGGGACCTAGTATAGAAGATACTACTGCTATTTTACCCGTGCAACAGATTGTTCAAAAATTGGTGGGTTAGTATGTACGAAAAGATTTATTTAGTTCTTATTCGTTTTGTAGAAAAGGCAACATTGTTTAAGGTTTTGTTCAACTGGTCACCAATGTACCGAAGAAGTTGCGGAAAAATCACTTATGTTTCAAAAGATTTGCACACGGTTCGCATTAAAATTCCTTTAAGTTATAAAAACAAGAATTATGTAGGTTCCATTTTTGGCGGAAGTTTGTTCGCTGCAACCGACCCCATTTATATGATTCAGCTTATGCAAATTTTAGGGAAAGACTATGTGGTTTGGGATAAAGCTTCTGTTATTCGATTTCGTAAACCTGCTTTCAGTGTGGCTTATGCTGATTTTCATTTTACCAGTGATGAAATTGCAGAAATTCAACAAAGAGTTGCCGAAGAAAATGAAGTGAACTACGTCAAACAATTGTTGATTACCAATGCTAATCAAGAGGTGTTTACAGAATTAGAAAAAACCATTTATATCAGTAGCAAAGCGCACTACAAGCAAAAACTTCAAAAAAAGAAAACCTCAAAAGAGCCTTCTTAATAGTACAGCCTAAAATCCAAAAGCTGACACAAAGCGTATTGTTTCTCGAACAGTCTTTCGACTACGTCTGTTATGTCGTCTTCCTTTTGGCACAAATCAAAAAAAGTTTTGTCGAGCAAATGACTGCTTATCAAGGTCGAGGCTATACCGTAGCCCGAAACGGCTCTTGCTCCTGTAATGTCCAAAAAGTATTGGGCCTCTTCTTCGTCTAAGTCCAATACTTTTGCATTGGCAAAGTGAATGATTTTACCTTTCATTTTGCCTTCAAATAGTTCTGCAATTTCTTCCAAACTATAAAAGTAATCATTCAGGCAAATCGTATTGGCTTCTCCAGGCATCACCAAATAAATGATTTCGTAGGCCTGAAAATTATTGTCGTCATAGAGCAAGGTACTCAAGCTTTCTTCAAGACCTTCAATCGTATCACAAGACTTATAAATACTCGTTAAACCTTGTTCAAAAGCCATTCTTTCAAGGTTTTTGATTACGGCTGTTTGTTGTTCAAAGTCAATATCGGGAACTCCTTCGAGGCAGAAAATAAACTTTTCTTGGTGCATAACGTCTTGTTTAAATAGGTTACAAAAATATTCTTTCTTTTTGGGATTCTGATTTTTTGTACAAATCATTCTTCTTTCAAATGAGAATTTTTTATCAAAAAAAAATCCGTTACGGTGAAGTAACGGATGTGTAAAAGTTATCGAGAGTATTATAAAACATTCAAGTCGAGCATACATTGTTTCATACTTTGGTAGGTTCTTTCGATGTCGTTATCAAGTCCAATCGAAAAACGAATCAATCCATCGGTAAGTCCCATTTCGGCTTGTTCTTCCAATGGGATTTCGCTAGATGTTGAGGTACCTGGTGCGCTAAACAAGGTTTTATAAAAGCCCAAACTCACGGCTAAATAGCCCAGATTACGCTCTTGCATCAACTCCATCAAAGCATTAGCAGTGGCTAAATTTCCAACATCAATAGTCATCATTCCACCAAAGCCGTATTCGGGATTAATCATATTTTTGTACAGTTGATGACTTGGATGACTGGCTAAACCAGGATAAACCGTTTTTAAACCGTCTTTTTCAAATCGTTCGGCCAAATACTGTGCATTATAACTATGTTGTTTCATTCTAATATGAAGCGTACGAAGATTTTTCATTACACTAGCCGAGCGAAGACTGTCCATTGTAGGCCCCAAAAGCATACTAGCACCAGTATTTACATTTTTCAAACTATTAATAAATTCGCGACTAGCACAAGTTACACCACCAACCGTATCGCTACTTCCATTGATGTATTTGGTCAAACTATGAATTACAATATCTGCTCCTAAACGGGCAGGAGAAACCGAAAGTGGAGAAAAAGTATTGTCAACCACCAAAGTCAGATTGTGTTTTTTGGCGATTGCAGACAATCCCGCAATATCGGCAACTTCTAGCAGCGGGTTGCTTACCGTTTCGCAATACAACACTTTGGTTTTTGGCGTAATCGCAGCTTCCACTACCGCTAGTTTTGTGATGTCCACAAAGGTCGTTTCAATGCCTAAGCGCGGCGTAAAGTTTTTAAGAAAAGCATACGTACCACCATAAATCGTGCGGCTTGATACAATATGGTCGCCCGCACCGCATAATTGCAAAAGAGTAGGCGTAATCGCTCCCATTCCCGAAGCCGAGACATTCGCTGCTTCCGTTCCTTCCATCGCAGCAAGTGCTTGGTCTAAATACAAGTTACTAGGCGAGGAGTGACGCGAATACAAATAACAGCCTTCCACATTGCCCTCAAAGGTGTCAAACATTGTTTTGGCCGATAAAAAAGTGTAGGTAGACGAGTCCGATATCGAAGGGTTTACGCCTCCAAATTCCCCAAAATATTGTAAATCCTGAATATTATCTGCTGGATTAAAATCGTTATTTTTCATAGTCTATATTTAGTTTAGTTTTTTTTCATTAGGAGCTCATCCCGCTATCCGCTATATCTTTGCCTTTTTAAAGGAAAAAGGCAAAGGATGCCGCTGCTATCGGGGCTAGGCTTTTTTGTTGAGAACCACACCAAAATAAAGAATAGGTAGATTATTAATCAATAGTGAGTGATAATTATAGTTTTTAAATCTTTTAATAAGTATTAATGTAGATTATATCTCTATTTTTGTGTTTCAAATCCTGTATTAATAGATTTTTTTTCACATCAAAAACAATCCAAACCCAATACCTAACCCCAAAACCCATAACCCATAACCCATAACCCATAACCCATAACTTTTAAACCTTAAACCTTTAAACCCTTAAAAAATGCTATGACTTTAGATACAATTGATAAAAAACTGTTGATTTTACTCCAAACCGATAGTAAAAAAACAACCAAAGAATTGTCATTAAAATTGAATCTTTCGGTAACCGCTGTTTATGAGCGCATCAAGAAGTTAGAGCGCGAGGGCATCATTAGCAAGTATGTTGCTTTAGTAGATAAATCCAAAATAGAAAAAGGATTTGTTGTGTTTTGTCATTTAAAATTGGTACAACACACCAAAGAATTCCTCACCCGTTTCGAGAACGAAGTGGTACAATTGCACGAAGTCTTAGAATGCCATCACGTGAGTGGCGATTATGATTACATCCTCAAAGTTTTAGTAAAAGATATGGAAGCTTATCGCGAGTTTTTGGTCACCAAGCTCACCACGCTTCAACACATTGGAAGTACACAAAGCACCTTTATGATTAGTGAGGTAAAAAACACTACGGTTATTGGTTTTTGATGCTCTCAAATTTCAGTTCAAACTATGTAATTTATAGTTTTTTCCTTTCAGGTTCTAAAAATGTTTACCGCAAATCCGCAAATTATTTTTTGCTTTTAAGTTTGTAATTTGCGAATTTGTGGTTTTTTTTATGTTTTCAAACTTGCAGACTTAAGTCTGTCAACCAAAACTAAGTATTTTAAGTCGTAGTGGTTTATTTTATTTTTTATTCTCAAGAAATTCACACAAAAAACCTTAAAAAGTAGCGTTTAAACAAAACTTTATTCCTTAATTTTGTCACTCAAAAAAATAAATCAACACACTATGAGTTCATTTGACGTAGTCATTATAGGTTCTGGTCCTGGAGGATATGTGTCGGCAATTCGTTGCGCACAATTAGGTTTCAAAACCGCAATTATCGAGAAATACTCCACTCTTGGAGGAACCTGTTTAAATGTAGGATGTATTCCATCCAAAGCGCTTCTAGCTTCTTCACATCATTACGATGAAATTAAACATTTTGCCGATCACGGAATTGAACTTTCTGGTGAGGTTAAAGTGAATTTAGAGAAAATGATTGCTCGCAAACAAGCAGTTGTTGATCAAACATCTGGAGGAGTTCAGTTTTTGATGGATAAAAATAAAATCACAGTTTTTAACGGTTTGGGTTCTTTTGTAGACGCGACTCACGTTGCGGTTGCCAAAGCTGACGGAACTTCTGAAACTATTGAAGCCAAAAATATCATCATCGCTACTGGTTCAAAACCTTCTTCTTTACCTTTTATCTCAATCGATAAAGAAAGAATTATTACTTCAACCGAAGCGTTAAAATTAAAAGAAGTGCCTAAGCACCTTGTAATTATTGGTGGAGGTGTAATTGGAATTGAATTAGGGCAAGTGTATTTACGTCTTGGTGCGCAAGTATCTGTTGTGGAGTTTATGGACAGAATCATTCCAGGAATGGATGCTTCATTGTCTAAAGAATTGACCAAAGTCCTTAAAAAACAAGGAATGAAGTTCTATACTTCTCACAAAGTACAGTCAGTAGAAAGAGCTGGTGATGTAGTAACCGTGAAAGCTGAAAATGCTAAAGGTGAAATCATCACTTTAGAAGGAGATTACTCTTTAGTTTCTGTAGGTCGTCGCCCTTATACTGATGGATTGAATGCAGATAAAGCGGGTGTAAAAATCTCAGATAGAGGTCAAATCGAAGTGAATGACCACTTGCAAACATCTACTCCAAACATCTACGCTATTGGTGATGTAGTGCGTGGCGCGATGTTGGCTCACAAAGCTGAGGAAGAAGGTACGATGGTGGCTGAAATTTTAGCAGGTCAAAAACCACATATCGATTATAATTTAATTCCGGGTGTCGTGTACACTTGGCCTGAAGTTGCTGCTGTTGGACAAACAGAAGAACAATTAAAAGCAGCAGGAGTAACTTACAAAGTGGGGAATTTCCCTTTCAAAGCTTTGGGTCGTGCGCGCGCTAGTGCCGATTTAGATGGTTTTGTAAAAATCCTTGCTGATGCCAAAACGGATGAAGTTCTTGGTGTTCATATGATTGGAGCTAGAACAGCCGATTTGATTGCAGAAGCCGTTACCGCTATGGAATTTAAAGCTTCAGCCGAAGATATTTCTAGAATGTCTCACGCGCATCCTACTTTTGCGGAAGCGATTAAAGAAGCGGCATTGGCTGCCACAGAGAATAGAGCGTTACACGTATAAAAGCGTAACTTTCAAAAAAAAACCCGTCTCGTAATTTTTAGACGGGTTTTTTTATGTAAATCAAGGAGTGAAAACACTTTTGTAATTATCCCAATAGCGACTGATTAAAAACAAATTCCCCATGAATAATGCCGCTGCAATAGGAATGTTTTCAGGAGTTAAAAATATATTGATAAACAAAATGTTTATCGTAATAGGTAACACCATGATGTTGGCGAGGGTTACAAACTTATTGGTTACAAAAGCCAACCCACTTAATAATTCGATAGCTTTAGCTAAGGGCATAATATAAGTCGCGGCTATTAAGCCAACATTAAATGCTTTGAAATTACCAGTTGTCTCAGGTTCAGGCATCAGGTGAAGAAAATAACTGATGGAGGCAAATAAAAGCAGTAAACCAATCAAAATCCGAACAATTGTTGTTGCTATCTTCATAATTAATCAAGTTTAAAAGGTTATAAAATTGTTTCAATAGCCATTATTTTTAGATTAAGTGAGCCATGAAGTAGAACTTTGAGGTGTTATTTATATATCAAATTTAGGTTAAATAATTGATATTAAACGAATTAAAACTTTGTATTTTTTGTAAAAAGCTCCAGGGAATGGATTTTTATATTTTTTTTAAGAATGTTACTTTCTTATAAATAGCCTATTTTACTAGTTCAATAAGCAGCTATCCTCAATCATCACTGATTTTTTTGAATGTACAGCAGCATGACATTCCTTTTGTCTTTTTTACAAGAATTTGTATAATTCTTTCTAACACTTTTTTTAATCTTTGAAAATCAGCGAATCAGCGGTAAACAAAGTTAGTCAAGATGCCGTCAAAGTTTTTCCACTTTCTTTAAATTTGTGCTAAATTTTTTTAAATGTGAATGCTCCTATTTTTTTTCAGGAAAAAGGCAGAAGGGAATTTTTTGTCGTAATTTTGGAGCTTAAAATAATTTTTCTTGAGAGTTTCTGAATTTTACACTATTGACAATCCATTCCTTTTTAAAGAACAACTTTTGCATTGGGCGCAGCAGTTTCGTGAAGTAGCTTTTTTGGATAGCAATAGTTATCCACAAGCGTATTCTAGTTATGATTGTATGTTAGCTGTAGACGCTTTCACTTTGCTTCAAACCGATTATCATAATGCTTTTGAGGATTTAAAGCAGTACCAGCAAACTACAAAGGACTGGCTGTTTGGCTATTTGTCTTATGATTTAAAAAACGATAGCGAGCGCTTACAATCCAATAATTTTGATGGATTGGATTTTCCAGATTTGTTCTTTTTTCAGCCCAAAAAGATTTTTTTGCTAAAAGGGAATCAACTTGAAACAAGGTATTTACACCTATGTGATGACGAGCTACAAGAAGATTATCAAGATATTACGACTATTGTTCCTCAACAAAGTACCGCCTCGGATTCTGTTGTGGTACAAGCTAGAATAGACCAAAAAAAATACCTCGAGCAAGTACAAAAAATGCAGGAATACATTCATAAAGGGGACATTTATGAAGCCAATTTTTGTATGGAATTTTATGCAGAAAAAGCAAGCATTCAGCCACTCGAAAAGTTTCAAAAGTTAAATGCCATTTCGCAACCACCCTTTGCGGTTTTCCTAAAAAATAACCAGCAGTACTTGTTGTCTGCCACGCCAGAAAGATATCTGAGAAAAGAAGGAGAAGATTTGATTTCGCAGCCCATAAAAGGAACCGCAAAACGCTATGAAGACCCTGTGGCCGACGAAAAAGCAAAAGAAGATTTGGCTACCAATCCAAAAGAGCGTGCTGAAAATATTATGATTACCGATTTGGTTCGCAATGATTTATCGCGAACCGCACAAAAAGGTTCGGTGCAAGTAGAAGAGCTTTGCGGCATTTATTCTTTTATGCAAGTCCATCAAATGATTTCAACCATCACTTCAAAAATGGACGAAAAATATTCAGTTATTGATGTATTGCGCCTTACTTTTCCAATGGGAAGTATGACGGGGGCTCCCAAAATTTCGGCTATGAAAATCATCGAGGAATTAGAAGCAACCAAAAGAGGCTTGTATAGCGGGGCAGTAGGTTATTTCACACCCGAAGGTGATTTCGATTTCAATGTCGTAATTCGCAGTATTTTGTACAACCAAAAGAAGCAATATCTTTCTTTTTCGGTCGGAAGTGCCATCACAGCCTTATCGGTACCAGAGCAAGAATACGAAGAATGTTTGCTCAAAGCCAAAGCAATGAAGAGCGTATTAGCATAAAATTTGTTCTGAACTATTTTTAGGAGCGCTAACAATAGGATTTTTTGCCAAGAGGGTTTCCAGCTATCCGCTATATCTCTTGTATTGGCTTTCGCCATACAAGAGGATGCCGCTACTATCTGGGCTAATGAGTAACAATTGTCTATTTTTGGAGACAAAAAAAGCATCTAATTAAAAATAAGTAAATTTGAGTATGCAAAACCTCTTTTACCGACATCTACAAACGCAATTTCCGTTTCTCGAAAACAAAAAATTATTGTTGGCCGTAAGCGGTGGTTTAGACAGTATGGTGCTTTTACATTTATTGCAACAATTGCCTTATACCATTGCTATTGCTCATTGTAATTTTCAACTCCGTGGCATTGAAAGTTTTGAAGACCAAAGTTTTGTGCAAAATTATGCACTTCAATATCAAATTCCCTTTTATTACACCCAATTCGATACTCAGGCATTTGCCAATGATTATAAACTTTCGACGCAAGTTGCTGCAAGAGAACTGCGATACGATTGGTTCTACGAACAACTAGAGCTCCATCAATTCGACTTTGTTTTAACAGCCCATCACGCCGATGATAATTTGGAAACTTTTTTGATTAACCTCTCAAGAGGCACAGGTTTAGACGGTTTGTCGGGTATACCTGCTCAAAATGATGCGGTACTTCGGCCATTGTTGCCTTTTTCCAGAGCAGCTATTGAGGAATATGCCAAAGCCAACAACTTGAAGTGGCGAGAAGACAGCAGTAATGCCTCAGATAAATATTTGCGCAACCAAATTCGTCATCATTTGGTGCCCATACTCAAAGAACTAAATCCTGATTTTTTAAAAACTTTTGGAATGACGCAAGAGTATTTGCAACAAGCACAAGAATTGGTTGCAGATGCAGCTAGTATGGTGTATCAGCATGTAGCAAGAGAAGAAGGGGATATCATTTATTTTGATTTAAAGCAATTATTGCGTTTACCTAATTATACCTCTTATTTGTATCAATGGCTTAAAGAATATGGCTTTTCGGCTTGGGATGATATTTATAATTTGGTTGATAGTCAATCAGGAAAACAAGTTTTTTCAGCAGAATACCGATTGCTAAAAGACCGCGATTTTTTTATTTTGAGTCCAATACAAGAGCCTGAAAAGGAGCTATTTTTTATTGAAAAAAATCAAGATAAAGTTAAGATTCCCTTAAAACTCAAATTTTGTATAGTTAAAGGCATCAACAAAGCAGATTCAAATACTATATTTGTCGATGAATCTAAGTTAGCCTATCCTTTGGTGCTCAGAAAATGGAAAGAAGGCGACGTCTTTTATCCTTTGGGAATGAAGGGCAAAAGCAAGAAAGTAAGCAAGTTTTTTAAAGATGAAAAAATGGCACTTTTAGACAAAGAAAACACCTGGCTTTTGTGTTCCAATGATGCCATTGTTTGGGTAATTGGAATGAGAGCTGACGAACGATTTAAAGTAGAACATACCACCAACACAATTTTAAAAATAGCAATAATATAAGTTTAGTAATGAAAAAACACCTTCTTTTAGGACTTTTAGTTTTCTTTTGTAGTTTGGGTAACGCCCAAATTTTGGACCCAGTAAAATGGACCACCAAAATCGAACAAAAATCAGCAACCAATTTTATAGTAACATTCAATGCGACCATCGAAAACGAATGGCACGTATATTCACAGTTTACTCCAGATGGAGGACCACTACCTTTAGAAGTTAATTTTAAGAACCAAAAAGGGAATTATACTTTGGTAGGCAAAGCCAAAGAGAGTAAAACAAGAACTGCTTACAATGATATTTTTGAGGTAAATGAAACTTTTTTTGAGAAAAAAGCGCAAATTACGCAAGAAATAAGTCTAGTAAATAAAGGAGTTAAGACCATAGAAGTAGAGTTGAATTTTCAAGCTTGCAAAGAAGTTTGTATCAATCTCGAAAAGAAATTTAGCATTGCCATACCTGAGTTGAAAAACGCTGCTACAACAGCATCTCCAACTACTCCGATTAATGATTTAGTAAAAGATACGACTGCGCAGACGATAGATTCTACAACAACAGTAGCCGCTGATACTGTAAAAGATTCAGTTACTACAGAGACTTCTCAAATAGCTCCTGTAAAAAGCGCAACAACAGAACACGGGTTGTGGGCAATTTTCTTTATTGCTTTTTTATCTGGTTTTGCAGCATTGTTAACGCCTTGTGTTTTTCCAATGATTCCTATGACGGTAAGTTTCTTTACTAAGCAAAGCAAAAATAAAGCAGCAGGTATCAGAAACGCTATTATCTACGGAATTTCCATTATCGTTATTTATGTAGGTTTGGGCTTATTGGTTACTTGGATTTTCGGTGCCGATGCGCTGAATGCCTTGTCTACCAATGTTTGGTTTAACCTTATTTTCTTCGTTTTATTAATTGTTTTCGCCACATCTTTTTTAGGCGCATTCGAAATTATGTTGCCGAATTCTTGGGCAAACAAGGTAGACAGTCAAGCCGACCGCGGTGGAATCATAGGTATTTTGTTTATGGCTTTGGCATTGGCCATTGTGTCATTTTCTTGTACGGGGCCTATCGTCGGAACTTTATTAGTAGAAGCTGCTTCTAAGGGTGGAATTGCACCAGTAGTAGGAATGTTAGGCTTTTCATTGGCATTAGCCTTGCCTTTTATGTTGTTTGCGATGTTCCCGGGATGGTTAAATTCTTTACCTAAATCTGGAGGTTGGTTGAATACCGTAAAAGTAGTTCTTGGATTTTTAGAATTGGCTTTGGCTTTCAAATTTTTATCCAATGCAGATTTGGTTTTGCAATTGCATTTGCTAGAACGCGAAGTCTTTATCGCCATTTGGATTGCTATTTTTGGAGCATTATCGTTGTATCTTTTTGGAAAAATCACGCTGCCACATGATAGTCCAGTAGGACATATTTCTGTGGGTAGATTGTATATGGGATTGCTTTCTTTGGTATTTACCTTTTATTTAATTCCTGGGTTATGGGGTGCTCCATTGAAATTTATCAATGCTTTTCCTCCGCCAATGGAATATAGCGAAAGTCCAATGGGATTTGGAGGCTCATCTACTAGTGTAGCTACAAAAGAGTTACCTGATGGAGGCAAAATTGGTCCTCACGGGATTGTTGTTTTTGATGATTATGAAGAAGGTTTGGCTTATGCCAAAAAAGTAAACAAACCCATTATGCTCGATTTTACAGGTTTTGCTTGTGTAAATTGTCGTAAAATGGAAAACAATGTTTGGTCCAATCCTAACGTCTTGTCTATTTTAAAAGAGAAAGTGGTTGTGATTTCATTGTATGTGGATGATAAAAGAGAATTGCCAAAAAACGAACAATTCTTTTCCAAAGCAACCGATTCAGAAATTGAAACTATTGGGGATAAATGGACAGATTTTATGATTACTCGATATAAAACAAACACCCAGCCTTTGTATGTGCTAACTGATTTAGAAGGAAAAAGTTTGAATGCAGCACAGCCTACCATAAGTTATGTTGGTGTAAAAGAGTACGAAGCTTGGTTAAAGTCTGGTATAGCAAAGTTTTAAACAAAACTAGTTTTTTTGTAATCCCATCTGTTAAGTCGGATGGGATTTCTTATTTTTACGAATTATCTAATAAACTAAACCAAATATGAAAAAATTACTACTACTTCCTTTTTTGTTTGTCTGTCTTTTGGCTGTAGGACAAGAAAAGAAACCCAATTATGTAGCTGAAAAGTATACCAAGCAAGAAGTACGAATTAAAATGCGCGATGGCTTAGAATTATTTACAGCGATTTATTCCCCAAAAGATACTTCTAAAAAGTATCCTATTGTAATGCAGCGTACTCCATACAATTGCGCACCTTACGGACCAGATCAGTTTAAAAGAAGTATTGGTCCTAACGAAACGATGATGAAAGAAGGATACATTGTGGTGTATCAAGATGTGAGAGGGCGCTATATGAGCGATGGATTATATGACAATATGAGAGGATATATTCCAAACAAAAAGGGAAAAACGGAGGTTGACGAGGCTTCAGATACCTACGATACGATTGATTGGTTGGTAAAAAATGTGGCCAATAACAATGGAAATGTTGGAACTTGGGGAATTTCATATCCAGGTTATTATGCGTCTTATTCTTTGTTGAGTGGGCATCCTGCCTTAAAAGCAGTGTCTCCTCAGGCTTGTATTAGTGATTTTTTCTTTGATGACTTTCATCATAATGGGGCTTATTTGTTGAGTTATTGGAAGGTGACGCCACTTTTTGGCCCTCAAAAAACAAAGCCAACTACAGAAGCTTGGTTTAAGTTTCCAAATGTTGGTACCAATGATGATTATCAGTTCTTTTTGAATGCTGGGCCTTTAGTGAATTTGGACAAATATTACGATTCTTCCAATGAATTTTGGCAACAACTTAAGGAACATTCAAGCTATGATGAATTCTGGCAAAAAAGAGGCTTGTTGCAGCATTTAAAAAATATCAAACCAGCTGTAATGATTGTTGGCGGTTGGTTCGATGCTGAAGATTTGTATGGTCCATTGAATACGTATTCAACCATAGAAAAAAGTAGTAAGAATTATAACACTATTGTTATGGGGCCTTGGAGCCACGGCGATTGGGCTAGAAATTCAGAAAAACAAATTATAGGAAATATTAATTTTGGTGACAGTATTTCTGGTTTTTATCAAAAGAATATTGAGGCTAATTTTTTCCGTCATTTCTTGAAAAATAATGGGAAAGGGGAGAACAAATTGCCCGAAGCTTACGTTTTTGATACGGGAAGAAAAGAATGGAAAACCTACGACGCTTGGCCTCCAAAAAACACAGAAAAACAACAGTTCTATTTGCAACCGCAACAGAAGTTAACTAAAAATGCTGGAGCAGTTTCTTTTGAGGAATTTGTCAGCGACCCAAAAAAACCTGTGCCGCACTCAGAAGATATTAAGCAACAAGGTTTGACTCCAAGAAAATATATGACCGATGACCAACGATTTGCTGCTAGAAGACCTGATGTTTTGGTTTTTGAAACAGATGTTTTAGCAGAAGATGTTACTTTGGCTGGAGATATTTTAGCCAAATTGCAAGTAGCTACCACTGGAACCGATGCGGATTGGGTTGTTAAAGTAGTTGATGTTTTCCCGAATGATGAACCTGAAACAAAAGAAGTGCAACCGTATTTAAAAATGAGTAATTATCATATGATGGTGCGCAGTGAGGTGATGAGAGGACGTTTTCGCAATAGTTTTATAAAGCCTGAGCCTTTTGTGGCCAATGAGAAAACTGCTGTAAATGTAAAATTACAGGATGTTTTTCACACCTTCAAAAAAGGACATAAAATTCAAATACAAGTGCAAAGTACTTGGTTTCCTTTGATAGATTTGAATCCTCAAACTTTTGTGCCAAACATATTTTATGCTAAGCCAGAGGATTTCAAAAAACAAACCCATCGTGTCTATTCAGACTCAGCTATTGAATTCACCGTTTTGAAATAAAGCAATTAATGTTTCATTTGTAATAACCTCCAAACTCATTTTGGAGGTTTTTTTGTAACAAAAAAGTAAGGTTGTTTATAGTTTTTATAGAGAGGTTTGTTTAGTAAAACTCTAAAAATTTTTAAGGACTATGCAGGTATTTATAACTCATCAAACTTAGCTTTCATCGTAGGATTACCATGGGTTAATTTTTTGATGGTTAAATCTTCTGCTTTTTGATTCGCCAAGCGCAGGTTATTATCGGACGATAAGAGCGCTTCTTTTGTTTTTTGCAAATGGATGATGGTTTTGTCTATTTCGTCTATTGCTGTTTGAAATTTTCTGCTGGCTAAATCATAATTTCTAGCAAATCCTTCTTTGAATTGATTGATTTTTTCTTCAAAATTGGTGATATCAATGTTTTGATTACGAACTAAGGCTAATTCGGCTTTGTATTGTAAAGAATTCATGGCAGCATTGCGTAACAAAGTGATAATAGGTATGAAAAACTGAGGACGCACCACATACATTTTTGGATATTTGTAGGATACATCTACGATACCTGTATTGTAATACTCACTATCGGCTTCTAGCATGGTCACTAAAACGGCATATTCGCACTTTTTCTCGTTACGATCTTTATCCAGTTCTTTGAAAAAGTCTTCGTTTTTCTTTTTGGTTGCGGTTTCATCGCCTTCATTTTTCATTTCAAACATGATGGAAATAATTTCATTACCCGCTTCATCTGTTTCTTTGTAAATGAAATCACCTTTACTACCCGAACGCGCATCGTTGTCTTTTTCGAAATAAGCATTTTGGAAAGCCGTAGCGCGTAATTTATTGAACTCGGTTTCGCAATGTTGCTCTAAGGTTTCGCCAATCATTTTGGTGGACAACTTAGCTTTCATGTCTTTTACACGCGCAATTTCGTCGTCTTTGTATTTGATAATGGCTTCTTTGTTTTGTAATTCGATGCTGAATTGTTGCTTTAAAGCGTTCTCAATGTTTTGTTTTTCTAACTCTTTGGTATTTACTTCATGCAACAAGGCATCACGTTCTTTCTCAATTTTATGCAAGGCTTCTGTAACGGCTAATTTTTTGGCTACTTCGGCATTGTCTATTTGTGCTTTTAATTGCATTAGCTCGTTGGCTTTTTCAGCTTTTACTTTTGCCACCTCTGCCTCTTTTTGGGCCAATTTTTGTGCTAATTCTACTGCAGCATCTGATTTTAATTTAGCGATGGCTGTTTCCTTTTGCGTTAACTGTTCTAGTAATGATTTACGAACTTTCGCTTCTGCAATTTGTATAGCACTTTCTTTTTCTTTTTCGGCTAAAGCTAATCGATTTTGAAGCTCTTCCTCAAACTGATGGTCGCGCACTTGTTTTAGGATATCGGCATAACCAGCTTCATCTACTTTAAAGGCTTTATGGCAATGAGGACAGATAATTTCGTTCATGATTTCTGTTTTTATTGTTTTTTTTAATTAATTCTTTAAGTTTATTCAAAACGTAAGTATTTTTCTTAAATGAAATGTTTTGTTTCAAAATTTAGTTTTATTTTTTAATCAAATGGATCTTCTCTTTTAAAACTACTGGTAACGTATTTACCGCTTGTGTTAAGGCTACTTCATAGGTTTTTTGTTCCTGTTTGTCTTCGATGTGAGGAATAGCGTTAAGTAGCATAAAATAGGCTTGTACTCTGTTGAAATTGTCAAGTTCGGGGTCGCCCATCATGGAGAGGAGTAGGGTTTTGAATTGCTCTTTGTCCTTGGCTTCGGCAAGGGCTCTCCCCATACGGTTTACAGTTGCAAAATAATGATTTGCAGCTGGATTTTCTACTTGTAAGGCTGTACCCAAAATTAGGTCGGGGACGTTGATGTTGAGGTTTTCTAGTTCTTTAATATAGGTTTTGCGACCTTCAAAGGCGTAACTGCCGTCAGAAACTCTTAAAAAACGATCGTTCATAATGTCTAAATGGGCTTTGAGAAAGATTTCCCATTGGGTGGTTTCAGCAGATAACAGGGCAATGTTTAAGGCGTGTGTTCTTGGACTGCTGTCCATGCTACAACGGCCTACTACTCTTGTCGCACGCATTTCATTCAATAATTTGAGTTGGTTGTCTTTGGATAAAGCTTGCCAATTTTCGGGTAAATCTATCCAACCTTCTGTTAGCTCTGATTTGAATTTTGTTGCTGTAGTGTCAATAAGGCAATCGGCATAGGCGATTTGCAAGGCATACTTTGAGGGTAATGGTTTCGATTCAAATTCTTCAGGGAAATAAAAACCTATAATTTCCTCTTTACTGTATTCGGTTTTTTCATCATATTGCCATACCCAAGTATTTTTGCAGGCTTGTTCATAGGGTTTTTGATCTTTGTTACACACTATCTCAAGGCTATTTTTTTTGTTCAAACCGACTTTATGAAAAACAATTTTTTCTTTGTTCTTGTAGTCGGTGTAGTTGTATTTTATCAAAAGCACGTTTTTTTCGACTTTGGCAAATGGGTATTTAAGAATGAATTCATTCAGTGGCATTTGATTTTCTAGATCAATTTTGGCTTGTTGTATATTACCTTTGTCCAACTGAATAGCATGTCCTAAAGTTTGTTTTTTGGCATAGAAAACTTTGTTGAGTTCGCATTTTTTGAATTTTAAATTCAAAGAATCTACTAGATGTTGCAACGTTTTCATTGTCGCCTCACTATAGATGAGTCCGTTGTTATGGGTTTCGAATTCAGGGTTTATTTGTGCAGCTAAGGTTGTTGTATATAGTCCGAGACAAAAAAGGAGTAGGGTTTTGTACATGAGGTTAGGCATTTAAGTATTCAGTGAAAAAGTGTTCAGAGATCAGATTTAATGTTCCGTTTTTGCACCTAATTCCTATTTGTAGTAAATAGTCTATTGCCTACAATTAAGTTGTAGGAAGGTCTTCGTTTGAACTTGTATCATTACTTCTTGGGGTGTCATCTGGTTTGGGAATAAAACTATCGTTACTAAACATACGTTGCATGACTTTAGGTAAGGGTATCAGGTCAATCCATTCTTCTTTTTCTAATTGTGCGTGATAAAGCACCTCGTTTAAGGCTAAATACTCTTGGATCCGTTTTGCTAGTGTCATATTGGAAGTTTTGAATTGAACTTTCGTGTATTTCCATTTATTTATTCTAAATGTAGAAAAAAAACTCAACTTTTGACCCATTGGTGTTGGTTTTTCCAAACGTATTCCAAAGCAGGTTTGAAAAAAGGATAGATAACAATCATATACACAACTGCTACAATTCCTATAATGATTCCTAATTTTTTAAGTTGCTGCTTGTTGTGAGTACATGTAACAAAGGGGACATATAGTAAAAGTGGGACCCATACACAGAGATACACACTCATGTCAATGTAATTGGAATTGAAAATTTTTGCAGTATAATTTAAAAAGGCAACACATTGTTTGAAAAATACGCCACAATGGGAATTGAGATTAGGGATGGCAAAAAACAACAGTGTTGCAGCTACTACCCAATATTTCTTTTTTGACTCCAAAAACAAGGCAAATGAAGCGGGATAAAATATAAAATAGCAATAAATATTCATGGTTTGATAGGTTACTCCTACGAGCATCGCTAGGGCATACAATCCACCCATAAATAACATGAATATCTGATGGAAAAGGGAGTCGGCATGGGCAATCCAAAATTCGGGTGTCATAGGTGTCAGTTGTCGGTTATCGGCTTTCGGTTATCAGTTATCAGTTTTCGGTTATCAGTTTTCGGTTATCAGTTGCTTATTATGGGGTAAAGTTATATAAGGTTAGTTTCGTTTTAAATACGATTTTGTTTTCTTTTAAAGTGACTGGGTTTTGGTGATGATTTTTTGATATAAAGAATTCGCAAAGAATAGTGTTGAGTAGAGCCCGATTCCTAAAAGGTTGTATTGAATGTCTTGAAGGTCAAAATTGCCATGGATTTTTTTTCTGAAAAAGTGGTTGGAGGTATCTTGGGCTATTTCAATACCAACACCAAAAACGATCAAGCCGAATACTCCTAAAATATAGTAAATCCCTCTGTTTTTAGCCCAAAACAAGTTGCAACCAAAGCTTGCATAAAAGTAAAACAAGGCATGTAGTTCTTTATCATAATTATGAAAACTATGAGGTAGTTTAATCATAAAACCGACTATTATGAGCAGTGTAATTACGGTGAAGGTTGCTATTCTAATCATTAAATAAATTAATTGGTTTTTTATAATACAGCAAACGAGAGGCTCTTTTTTTAATTATAGATCCACATCAAAACAGGTCTTGAACTGTATCGCAGTTTAGGGTCGATGATTTTGAAGCTTGCATTGGAAATGGCGGGGCAGCCCCATCCTTCGGGAGTACCGGAGGGGTAAACTTCATCATCAGGAACCGCTTCCCAAGAATGAAATACAATGGTACGTTTCAGTGCATTGCGATTACTAGCTTCCAAACCATGCATGAGGTATTTGGTGTTAACTCCCCAGTTGCTATAGCCTCGTTCCCCAATTTTATACTTTCCTAAAGAGCTGCAATGACTTCCGTCTTTATTGCTAAAGGAAGGATTTTCTTTAGTTAGATCTAAACCCCAAGGAGCATCACCACAACCATGACTGACCAAAAATGATGCTTCTACTTTTTCTTGATTAAAATCCCAGAGTATCATCCGCTTTAATCCCGAATGGATACTCATATCAATTAAAATGCAAAAATCCGTATTCATGTTATTAGCACGGCAAAAATCTAGGGCTTCGGAAGCTTTTGATTTTGCATTTACTAGTGTTTTTTCGTTTAATTCTTTTATTTTGTTCTTATTCTCAAGACGTTTACAATAGGTCATGGTACTAACTATAATTACAAGGCTAATAATTATATTTTTTTTTATCATATGAATTGTTTTTATCTTTTACTACAACATTTCAGTTATTCTCTTTTTTATAAATGAATAAATTTCCATTTTATTAAGATCATCAAACTTATATTTCCAGACAAAGAATTCCTTACGGATTTCCTCATTTTGAAAAAAAATAGGAAATGTATCTTTTGTAAAATCTTTTGCTATAGTTATATTGTAGGTAAGTATTTAATAATATTGACTTCATTTCAATCCCAATTTCAGAAAGTTGATGTTTTTATTGATACTTCCAATTCCTTCATTTTTCATAGTCTATTATTATCGTTATGTTATTATCAACAATAGTTTATAGCTAGTAGTGAACTATCATAAAAAAATGTCTTTATTTAGAAAAAATCAATAAAATTAAACAAATGACTTTAACCCTGATTATATTGAGTCCTCCTTTAACTTTGATTTAGCTAATGAAATACATTACAATCATTTTGTTACACAATTTTCATTTTTTTACAATGTTCAAGGATTCAATTTTATTTTTTTTTAGGGTTCATTTGTTGTAATATGATTATTGTTGTCTGTTTTAACACCAAAAACTTACTTCTTAAAATCTTTCGGAAAATTTCAAAATACAAAAGTATTATCTCTTCAAAATAGTCCATTAGTTATTCATTTTATGGAATAATTCTGTAGTACTATCTTGGTAAAAAGCGAAAATATTGTTTGAAGGAAACATTTTAGTATTGATGCATTTGTTACATTATTAGCTACAATATAGTCCCGTTCGAAATGCCCATGAATAATTTTTGCAATTTGGACAATAGTTATTTTCATAGTGATATGAAAAATTGTAAACTTTCAAAATTCCTAATTCACACTTTTCCCCTTTTAGTTTTTCATCAGAATAGAAATAGTATTTGCCTGAATATTCGTGTTCAAAATAATTAGCCATTTCAAAGGACTGTTTTTCTCGATTTAAAGCGGGTACCATACGAATATTGGGATCCCTAAATTTACCGTCTCCCAAAAGAAAATTATTTTTAAAGCCACAGGAGCGACAAAATGTTTGTATTAGATTTGCCATGGTAAATAGTTTATTGGATTACTAGTAGTTTATCAGAAAATCCTTTTTGTTTATGTCTTTTTTTTTAGATAAATGACTCTTGTATTTATTTATTTACTTCCAATTGAATGCTTATTTTTTTAAAAGTTTCTTTGTATTTGCTATAAGTAGGATTTTGTTTTCCTCTTATTTGGCCAATGAAATTAATATAACCGTCTAAACGGTTTAAGAATTTATATTTGAGTTTGGGAATGTTATCACTCGTTTTGAAGTGTTTTTGAGTTGCTGTTTCTAAACCGTTTACGGTTAAGTCGTGCAGCATTGCTCTAGTTTTTTTTAGGAGTTTTCGATCCACATTGATTCTAGTGTTTACGGTTATTCCAGTTACTATTTGTTTGCTATGGTTCCCTTTTAGATGTACTTTCTTTTCATTGACGACCAAATGGTGCTTTGTAATGAGAGCTTTGATTTGGTCAATAGTTTTGGTTTCAATGGTTTGTTGGGAAGAAAAAGTAAGATCATCCGCATAGCGGGTATAGTTAAGATGGTTTTCCTTGGCAAAAAGGATTAGGTCGTTATCCAATGCTTTACATATAAAATTGGATAGCACAGGTGAAGTAGGAGCGCCTATTGGAAGCTTTCCTTTGTAGGTGGTAAGTAAAGTAAAAGCTGTGGCCATTTGCTCGTTGAAGTTGAACAACGGTCCTGAAAAGACTTGTTTTACTTGTGCTGCTGTTAATGATGGAAAAAAGTCTTTGATGTCGAGATTTAGTACCTGCTTGTGATTGATATGGACTTTTGCATTCTCGGCAATATTGCAGAAAGGTTCTAGATCATTTGGATTTATAACAAACCCAAATACTTCTCTGGGTTTGATCCATAAGTAATGAGCTTGTAGGTAGAAGTTAAGTTGTTTTTGTATTTTTTTTAAGCGTTCTTCAGGTGCCTCGATTTGACGACTACCGCCACTTTTTTTGGGAATAATATATTGGGTATAAATGGGATTATTGATTATTTCTTCTATTTCAAAAAAAGGTAAATTAAAAAAGCGGGTAAGCTGCATTGGCTTCTTAAGTGATAAGAACAATACTGCATTGCGTTGGTGTTTTTTTAATTTTTTCAGCTGCTTTCCAATAGCATATGGTTTTTGGTACAGTTTATTAATTAACTGTTTCTCGTTTTTTTTTGCAATCGTTATTATTTCTGAAATAGTCATGAGTTAGTTTAAAAAGAGCCGTTGTTAATTATCTTGTTTTTAGCCTTTTATGAGAAGCGGAACGGAGTGAGCATCGCAATGAAAGGAGTTCTACACTCCAATATTCTCACGGGTTGCAGGAACACAACCACTATGTCAAGGTATTTCCTTTTAATGACATCATAATTTTAGTACAACGGCTCAAGTTAATTTATTTTAAAAATGGAAAATCGTTAGTGTCAATTTCGTTGATTCTTTCTTGAGAGAATTCAAATTCGGAGCTATTTTCTTTAAAATTTCGGAATTGGGTAAAGTTGTAATTGACCATAAGGTAGGTTTTGGCTAGATCGCCATTTTTGTTTTTTGCCAAGATCATTTCTACTAATCCTGCAGTAAAAATAAAATCTTCATTTTCATCAATTTTATAAAATTCTGGGCGGTACATGAGAAGTACTTTGTCGGCTTCTTGTTCTATACTCCCGCTATCACTCAAATCAGAAAGTTGTGGAATTTTGAACCCTGGTCTTCCTTCTACGGCTCTACTTAGTTGACTGGTGATAATGACACACACTTGCTGTTCGTGAGCCATTTTTTTTAGGGCCCTAACCCAATTGCCAATTTCTTTTTCTTTATAATTGCTAAGATTGTTGTTGCTCACTTTTTGCAGGTTGTCAATCATAATGATTTTTATGCCTTGCTCTTTTATTTGCGTTTGACAATAGTTTTGAAAAGCGGCTAACGAACAAGAATAATCATCATTAAGAAAGAGTTGATATTTTTGCATTTCTTCATCCACCCTAAGTAATTTTTTTCTTGTTTCATCACTCATTTCATTAGTAATGAGTTGGTTTGTGGCAATTCCATAAAGAGAGGATACAAATCGACAAGTCATTGCATATTCTGATTCGTCAAAAGAGAAAAAAAGCACCGGATGGGAAACTGAAATTTGTAAAGCAAGTTGTGCTATAAATTGTGTTTTACCCATAGAGGGGCGACCTCCAATTACGACTAATTCCCCAAAATTCAATCCTTGTAAGGACATGTCAAGATCTTTGAATCCAGTTTTGATGGTTTCTATTTTATGGGAATCACTGCCCCATAATTCTTTTCCTTCAAAAGCTAGTTCTTCTATTTTTTTTGGTTTTTTCAAGATGGTGTTTTGAAAATCCCATTGGCTGACCATCTTATGGAATTCATTCCTCATATCCTGTATTTCTAGTTTTGGATTGTTGATGATTTCTTCTAATTTTTTTTTGAAGATGGTGTCCATGATTTGTTTGTTAATGTTAAGGATTATAAATAACTATTGGATATTGTTCATTTTTTCAATTAAAAAGGTAAATCCGGATCTTCATTTTCTTCTTCAGCAGTTATGCTGCCAGAGGTTAGATTATTTTCGGAAGTAATAGTTGCTACACTATTTTCTATCCTCCAAGCTCTCAATTCAGTATACCATTTACTATTGAACTCTTTACTTTCTATATCAAAATCGATAGTTAAAGTAGTGCCAAGTATTAATTGATTTTCGTTGATTTTGTCCCCCCAAATGCTAACGGCAATTTTTTTGGGATATTGTGCCTCCGTTTCGACAATAATGTCTTGTTTGCGCCATGATCCGTTTTTACCCGTTCCGGTTTGCATAGGTAGTATTTGAATTAGTTTTGCTGTGATGTTCATAGGTTTTTAAATTGTAAATTAATACTGGGTTTGTTATTTCAGCAGTACAAAGGAAATGGATATGTGTGCAGGTTTAGTGCAGAGTAGTTATTTTAAATTATTAATGTTATTTGTAATCAGATAAAATAATTTTTTAATTTCATCAATCGATATTTCAATATTGTTACCAGTTGTAGTATTTGAATGAATTATGTCGTTTCTCTTTCTTATTATATTATTTATGTTAGGAAAATTCAATTCATACCCTGAGAGAAAATCTAATGCATTAAGAATTTTTTGATTCCAATTTATGCTTTTCAAAGAAACCAGGTTTTTATTACTACTTGAATAAACATCATCATTGCATTCGAAAAATTTTAAATATTTGTCGTTTATTCTGAATTTGTATTGATATTTGGTTTCGTTATTTATAAACACACTTTCAGGATTATCAATATCAATTATTCTATTTGAAAGATTTTCTAACACACTAAACAAAATTAAAAATGAAGTTACAAATCCTTCTTTGTTTTTAAATTTTCCAATATTGTCAATACCAAATTTCAGCCATTTTAAATATTCATTTACAAATTTTTTATCCAATGGATATTCAGCGTTTTTTGGATTTGTTCTTGGCAAAAGTTCCTGCTTCATTTCTTTATATTTGCTATAAAAATCAGTTAAAAACGAATATTCCAAGCATTTGTCAATCGTATTGATAATATTTTTAATTGAATCTTTTGTAAAATTTTTATCTACGCTTAACTCGGGGGCTTCTTTTAAGATAAATCCATCGGCTCCTTCATTCTGCAGTTCTAATAGATTCCAAATTTTATTAGTTGCAGAAAATATTATTACTTGTATCCCATTATTATATTCCTTAATTTTTCTAAGAATTTGGTAGCCTGAAATCTCTTTGGGATTTTGGGTTTCAAAATCATCATCATGCAGACGTAAATCTAAAATCACAACATCTGGATTGAACTCTTTAACTTTTTCGAAACTTAAATGTATTATTTCTTTTTTTTCCTTTCCTTTAAAATCATAACCCAATTCGCCATCAAATTCCTTTAATTCACATTTGGTAAATAATAATTCACTAAATAATTCACTCCACCCTTTCTCTGCCTCGTCATCTAAATATAGTACTCTCCCTTTATTTTTAATTAATAGCTCTGAATCCGAAATTTTATTAGATTCCAAAATTGGATATTTTGCATTTAGATATTTATAGTAAAGAGAAGATCCAATTTTAGACTCTATTTTTAATATATCATCGTCGTCATTCACATTTAGTGTTTTTGCCCATCTGAGTATACTCCATTCATTGGTAATAGAATGATGTGTCGCATAATTAGCTGGGGGTATAACATTTATTTTTTCTAAAAACGTTTTGTATTCCTCTTTGGTTATTGCTGGTTTTTTACTTTTGATAAAATTTAATTGTTTCTCAAAATCATTCACCGTTGATTTTTGTGTGCAATAAATGCCTGGTGTAAATAAAATAACTCCTTGACTTGTTATTTTATTAATGATTTCTGGCGTTTCGTTACCAAAAAAAACGATAGGAGTATATATATTATTAAAATTAGGTGTTAACCTTATATGATAAGAGAATTGAATACCCAAAAACTCGATATAATTTTCTTCAGATAGTGAAAATGGCAAAAAAATCACATCAAATTGTTTGTTTTCAATTGATTCTAGTTTTTCAGAAACAGTATTGTCAAAGGAAAAATTAGGGTTAGCTAAATCTTGATTACCGATATTAAAGTCAATTGCAATCCCCCCTTTTTCTTCAAACTCTTTAATTAGTTTACTACTGATGTTATCGTTATATATTAAGAGTGCATTCATATTGTAGCCATTATTTTATCAGTTTCCTTTGAAATAAAATCAAGAATTTCGGAATCTTCTTTTTCTTTAATGTTAAGTATGGTTTTAATTTTTTCTATTTTTTGTGTTAGTATATGTTTCTCTTCATAATCGTCCTCAATTACTCTATTTTGAAATAATTGCCTCAGTAAAAAGAAGTAAGAAAGTTTCCAGTCCTTGTTCTTTAGTTCTAAAACATGTGGTTTCAAATCCGCTATAAAATCTTTTATATATGGAATTAATCTTGATGAATAAAAATCTTTTGAATTAATATGAAGACATTCAATATTCGTATTATCATATATAAGTTGATCAATATTTCCACTAAAAAATACCAGCGTCACTTTACCTTGTGAGAGTTTGATTAAATAATTAATCCCGATTGAGCTTAGCGATGATTTGTGAATCATTATCAAATTTATGCCATCAAAATGGAATTTTTCATCGTTTATAGCTGTAATTATATCCCTGCAATCTTGACCGCTTGGAATATCTAAATTATAAATATCCTTTAATTGTTCAATGCCGTTTTCAATATCAGAAAGGAATAATTTTTGTCTATCGGGTCTATCTTCTATTAGTATTGCTCTCATAAATAAAATTTGAATTGATGTGTAAATCCTTCAACATTATCCTCAATTGTTATAAATTCTGGATTTGAAATTAATGACTTTAAATCGTATTCCGCGTCATTAAATAATATTTTGAATTCGCCCATTTTTTCTTCTCCATTAATTATTTTGAACTTTGATATTATAGAGTAATCACATAAACTAAAAACATTTTTAATAATATCATTCGTATCACCTCCAATGAAATTTTTTAGATTATTCAAATCTATCTTTTTTGTTGGAAACGAATCATTTTGAGTAATTGTTAGTGTAAAAATGTTGTCGTGAAGTGTAGCGTTTATAGTTATGGTTTTTGCTATTTCATTTTTTTTGAACATTTCAAATATTCGACCAATTGCTAAAGTTACACCCCTTGTGTAAGTATAAAATTGTATTCCTTTGAGGGATTCAAAAGATTCTACTTTAAAATCAGGAATAATCATATTCCTTTTCTTTTCGATTTCTTCATATAAATAATTGTCCCTAAACTCAATTTCGTTTTTAAACACATTTACAACATTTTCAAATGTAGATATTGTTATTCCTCCAATTCTTTTTTTAGGTTTCAAATTTTGAGGCAAGGAAAATTGCATTGGAAATTTGAAATTAGAACTATCTAATTGATTGTCGTAGTTTTTTCTACACCAATCTATCAATAAGCTGCCTGGGAATTGCCAGCCAATTTTAATCTCGTTTAAATTAGGCCAACCATATTTAGGAATTCCGTCTACAATTTCTTGTTTGGGCTTATATAAAAAGTAATTAATTAAATTGTATAAATCGGCATTGTGGTTAAACAAGTTAGAGAACTTAAAGTTTTTCTTGTCCGCCTCCAAACCAATTATAAAGGTATCAATGTCAGCATATTTTTCTATACTGTCCCAAATATGAGTTGAAAATTTCAGATTGGTATTTTCCCTGAAATTTTTTAAAAAAACTGAAATGATTTTTGGATTGTGATATTTACTATTTTTAGAACTCCCTGATGGTTTAGTAGTTCCTTCAGAATCAGGCGGATGAGATGCTCCTGATTCAGTAATATTCACTTTTCCTTCTGAAATGTTTGTCAACTGTTTTTTAATAGCTTCAATTTCAGATAAAATTTTCTCATCTCTTTCTTCATTTTTTTTCAATTCATTTGCGGTCAATTGGAAAAGCCTCTCTTTTTGAGAAGCTTGAATCTTTTTTGAATCTAACAATTCAGTAATAAATGATATTTTATTTTTCATCATTTTTTATATAATAAGCACTACGTTATTGTTCTTATCCTTTTTCTTTTCTTCTTTTTTATTGTCCTTTTTAGAACTATAATAGGTCTCCATAGCTTTTTCTATACCTTGGGTTTCCCAGATATCTAGAATTGAATTTATGGGTGTAGCACTGTCAATTAAGTTATCAAAGCGCTCCTTTAATTTCAAATATGTTCCGTCAAGTTCGCCTTTTACCATCTTCAAATATAGTAACTTCCCTTCCAAAACCATAGCCATATTTGGTTTTCCTTTTTTGGAATGCCCTTTTTCTGCTGCATATTTTTGCAAGAAAAAAGTAAAAGCTTTTTCATAACCATAGGTTTCCCAGTAGTATAGCCATTGACGTAATTGTTTGACATAGCGACGCGTAACATTTACTTTATCATTCACCACCAAACCCGTTACCTCTTGTCGATAGCCTTCTTTTTGCAAACGCACTTTACTCTCCTTAACGTGAAAATTTTGATCCGCAATAATTCGTCTGACTTCCATATCAAAAGTACTATTGGTTAAGAATATTTTCTCGAAGTTGTTCGGAGTAACTTCATAATTGTTATGATTGCTGCTAAAAGTAATGTCGTCAGCGTAGCGTGTATATTTTAAGCCAAATCGTTTGGCAACTCCTGCCAAGCGAACATCCATTTTTTCGCAAATGGCATTGGTTAAGGTTGGCGAAGTAGGGGCGCCTTGTGGCAGGACAGCGCAGATTTTTTTTATCCATGCGTTGTTTTCATAGCGTTCTACTTCCATTTTAGTGCATGTTATTGCAGCTATCATGTTGGCAATTTTTTTGCGTTCTACAGAATTTTCTAAATGAAATGGCGCAACCAATAATCTGCCCCAAACACGGGATTTGTCTACGCTTGGGAAAAAGTCTTTTAGGTCGAGATTATACACGTATAGTTGGCCTACATGCACTTTGGCATTGTCGACTATTGATTTATTTAATACAAACCCAGTGGCGGCTTTGTGCGGTTCATGTACATTTTGTAAAATTGTATTTAAGGCTTTTTGAAATTCCTTAAGTCCCTTTTGTGGGGCATGAATTGTTCTGGTTCCTCCTGATTTCTTTTTTATAGTAAAGGTGGTATAGCCTTGGCCTGTGTGGACAAGGTTCTTTTTAGCTGCTTCTTCCGGGAACAAAGCTTGTATAACTTCAAAATCCGATGCAAATTTGTCTTTATTGATGTAATAATTTAATTGTTTTTCGGTAAAAGGATGGCACTTTTTGCCATACTCCATTTGTTTTACCTCATTGAGTAAGGCTAAAAAATCATTCTTGCTATTCATTTTTTGAAAAGCTTTTTGGATGTTTGACTTTTGTTCAGGAGTAATTTTCATTTTTGATGTATTGTAAGTATTTGAAAACCGTAGTTGTTATTCTTTCTTTATGTGTCTAAAAAGATCTTATAAATATAGATTTGCAGCTATTAATAATGCTAATAATATCTTATGCTTGAATTTTTTTTCAAGTACGTAAAATTACACTACTAACCTTCAGTTCAAGATTGCTCCAGAACCACCTGCCGATTTGAATGAGTATCACTACTAATTCCAGCAGGAAAGCCTATCTTGCGATAGACCATTCAATATTTTAACTACGGTTTTTCAAAGAACTTTTGTTTGACACTGCAAACGTATATTTAAAGTGTGCAATTTTAATACACAGTAGCAACTTTGTTAAGTTTGATTTGGATAAATATACGAAAGCACTTTAATATATTATTTGTTTTCTCTTATTAAATGCTTTTATACATAGATTTTACTTTTATTTTTTTCTTTTTTAAACCGTAGTTATTATTCTTTATCTGCCTATTTGACCAATAAAAATAATAGCGATAAATACTATTATTAAATTAAAGACAAAGATTGGTGAGGGTCTTGAACATAGGGAGGACAAGCTTAAGTACTACACTAACCTTTTGTACTGTTTTGCAACAGTACTCTCTGCCGATTTGAACTATAATTTAAAGTCCCAGCAGATCAACCTATCTTGCGATAGGTTATTCAATAATTTCACTGCGGTTTTTCAAAGAACTTTTGTTTGACACTGCAAACGTATTTATTGTTTGTGCATTTAAACTGCACAGTAAAAAAATATTTGTACATTTGCATAGTCAACTTGTAAATAAAATAAAAATAAGATCGAATGGCAATTACTAAAAATCCCCTTATCCGCTATAAAATACTTGATAGTTGTTTTAGAAACCCTTATAAAAAGTATACTATTGATAACTTGTTAGTTAAGGTTAATGAGGAATTGTTTCAAATTTCAGATTCGGAATCGCAATGTATTAAACTCCGCCAATTGCGGGATGATATTGCTTTTATGCGCAGCTCTGAGGGCTGGAGTATTGAATTGGCAGAAGAATTTGAAAACAAAAAGCGTATTTATCGCTATGAAGATTTAAATTTTTCGATTAATAATGCCCCTCTAAATGACTTGGAAATGCATGAGTTTCAAACGGCTATTCAAGCCCTCTCTCAATTTGAGGGGATGCCTCAATTTGAAGGGATTCAAGAAATCGTTGCTAAATTGAAGTACGATTTGCATTCATCTAAAGAAAGAACACCTTTTATTGGGTTTGACAGCCAACAAGATTTGAAAGGGATTGAGCATTTTAGTTTTTTGTATCAGGCTGTACAAAATAAAACACCCTTGGCTATTACATATAAAGATTTTATCAATAAAGACGCCTATTCCTTTGTTTTGCATCCTTATTACTTGAAACAATACAATCATCGCTGGTTTTTATTTGGATTGCATCAGGAATCGGGTAAATGTGATTGGAATGTAGCCATTGACCGAATTATTTCAGTAGAAGAAAGCACCACTCTTTTTTTTCCGAATACTAGCATTGATTGGCGTGATTATTTTTCGGATATGATAGGGGTGAGTAGGCCTGTAGACGGAATTATTGAAGAAGTGGTTTTGCATTTTAATTCGTTAACGGGAAAGTATATGGAGAATAAATCACTTCATGAAACCCAGCGCCATAAATGGATTGATGAAAACACGCTAGAACTTAAAATCAAAGTTTTTTTGAATTATGAATTGGAGCGATTGATCCTGAGTTATGGGGAGAGTGTGAGAGTTATTGCACCTGAAGTTTTGCGGGAAAAAATAGTTTTAAGGTTAAATCATGGTATAGGTTTGTATATTTGAAAAAAGGCTCCGATTATAAAAACCGAAGCCTTGACTTTTCAACTTACACACTTTTTGGGATAGTGTCCATTTTTGCGAAGAGTATTTTAATTCTATCTAACATTTTTTTTAATCTTTGAAAATCAGAGAATCAGCGGTAAACAAAGTTAGCCAAGTTGTCGTCAAAGTTTTTCCACATTCTTGAAATTTGTAGGACATTATTCAATCAACATTTTAATTTGTTGATTTAGTCGTAATTGTAATAATTTTTTTTTCGTTATCAATTGTAATTTTTCCATATTTACTTAATGCACTTTGTCCAAAAAGAAGGGGAGCATTTTTGTTTTCGATAACAGTCGCCTTAACATTTTTTAAAATAAGCCCTCCAAATTCAACTTTTCTAAAAACAATTGTTGTACCAATTGCAATATCACCATTTGCGATCATATAACTGGAAGTTCCATTGATGTCTTTGTTGCTCAGGTATCCATTCTTTAACATAAATTCAGCTTCTGTTTTGGATATGGTAATATCAGATGCGCCAGTGTCAAAAATTAAATTTAAACCAAGTTCATTTATTTTACAAGGGACTTCATAAGTGCCTCCTCCATTTTTTTTCAAAGGAATTGAAACGGTTTGGGTTTCAATTACAGTCTCATCTTTATTTTCAACTGTATCTTTTTTATTGGATGCATCAAAAATTTTTTTCCATTCCGAAACTAAGGTCTTGAATTCTGGTAAATTTCGAATATTATCAATATCATCATCATTTTCAAGATGTATAAAATCTCTATAGCCATTTTGAAAGGCTTGTTTTAAACTTTCCAATGCTTCGTTTGGTTTTTTCATTAAAGAGTATAAACAAGTGGCATCATAGTAATTGTCGCTTGTAGGATATTGCTCTAATATTTCTTTTAACCACAATATAGCCTCATCAATTCGACCTAAATGGAAAAGAGCATATTGACGAGTATTGCCACTTTTACTAACTGTTGTGTCAATAGATAGAATGTTGTTATAATCTTTGTTTGCCAATAAGACATTGCCTAATTTTTTTTCATAAAATCGACCTCTGTGTAGATAAGTATAAGCATAGTTTTTATCTATTGATATCGCTTCGTTATAATCATTTAAGCCTGCTTCGTTGTTTTTTAGAAACTCTTCTTCAATCCAGCCTCGTTGATAATAAAACCATGATTCCCTAGGTTCAACAGAAATTGCTTTAGTTAAATCATCAATTGCATCTTTGTAATCACCCATTAATCTTTTAGCATCACCTCTGTAGCCATAATAATATGCATAAGTTGAGTCAATTGCAATTGCTTTTGTGTAATCAGCTATTGATTGCTGATACATTCCCATTTTTTTATAGCAATCTGCTCTATTTGATAATAAATTAGGTACAAAATTATCATCACTTATTTCCATTAATTTAGAATAATCTGAAATAGCTGCATTGTAATTATTTTTACCTTCATTAAGTTTTGCTCTAACATAATACCAAAGATTATCTTCAGGATTAGAAGCAATTTTAGCATTTACCTTTGAAAACGCTAGGGGATAGTTTTTCTCTGCATAGTCAATAAATAAAGTCAAATTATCATTATCCGAATTGTCTAATTGATAACAATGGAATATATCCTCAATTGCTTCATTATATTTTTTTTGTTCATAAAATAACAGAGCTCTAAATTTATATCCTTCAGTATAATCAGGCGAAAGTTTAATTAGTTTATTTAATATCTTTTCTGCTTCGCTATAATTTTTCTGATCTATATAATTTCTACCTAATCCTGCATATGGTGTAACTAATGATTCATCAATTTTCAATGCTTGTTTGTAATCTATCTCCGCTTTTGAATATTGATTTAATTCGTAATAGAATTGTGCACGATCGATATAAATTTCAGGATCTGTAGGCGTTAACTTAAGCGCAAATTCATAATCTTCAAACGTCTTTTCATGATTATCAATTTTGTAATAAATATCACCTCTTAATTTATGTGCTATAGCTAATAAATTTTTATCTTTTGGTTTTATATATTTAATAGACTTATTAATATCTCTTAAAGCAAATGAATTTTGATTAAGAAATTTGTAGGTAAGCGATCTATAGTATAATGCTAAAGGATCATTAGGGTTGTCATTAATTTCTCTTCCTAAATATTCAAGGGCTTTTTCAAGATCATTTTCTTTTATAGCCTTTATTCCCTGTTCGAAATTATAGCTTTGAGCTTTACACATTAGTATTGTGAAAAATACGATACATGTAAAAAATGTTTTTTTCATTATAAACGTTTTTATTATAATTCAAATTGCTTTAACTTGTAAAGAATTGTAAAATTATATGAGATTCTGAAGTATTATCATGATTTTTATCATGGATTTGTGTTAAATATTTGATAATTAAATTGTTGTATTTTTTGCTCAAAAAATTTGATTGGAGGTTCATTATTTTGAAAATCCTAATTGTATCAAAAGCAAATTGGTTAGTTCTCATAACTACTTGATATGATTTCCTGAAATAATAAAAACATTAATAAACAAATTGCACTTTAGTAACTCATTATAAAAAAGCATCACCACAACCATGACTGACCAAAAATGATGCTTCTACTTTTTCTTTATTAAAATTCCAAAGCATCATCCGCTTTAATCCCGAATGGACACTCATATCAATTAAAATACAAAAATCCGTATTCATGTTATTAGCACGGCAAAAATCTAGGGCTTCGGAAGCCTTTGATTTTGCATTAGCATTGATTTTTTCTCTTACATGTTTTGTCTTGTTTTCTGATTTGTGACGCTTGCAATGGATCATCAATCCCATGATAGCGAGCAGTAATACTAAGCTTTGTTTTGTTTTCATGATTATTCTTCTAAAGCTTCCAATTTGGTAGGATCAATAAATTTATTGCATACCCCAAATTCCAACAATTGTCCGTTCTCGTATTCGAAATTGAAGGCCATTTTTGCAGTAAAAACGGTTTTGTCAAATGGTGGATCCAATTCGTTGATATGAAATTTCCAATAATAACCCGATACTTGTTTGCCTATATAGCAAAATAGGCATTGTGCTTCAAAAGGTCCCCTCTCAAAAATGGTAATGCCATCAGGGGCACTATTCCATTTTTTGAATTGACTTACAATTAAAGACAATACCTCCTGATAGTCTTCCCGTTCCTGCCACTCGTATTTTTGGAACAATAGAACAAAGGCTTCGCTATTAAAGGTTTGACAAGCTTCGTCTAAGTCTTTAATGAATTGTTGGGTTTTTTCAATAGAAAAGGGTTCTTGTTTTAGGGAAATAATGGTAGTGCTCATTTTTTATATTGTTTTCGGTTATCGGTTGTCAGTTGTCAGTTGTCAGTTGTCGGTTTTAGTAGTTGGTATTTGAAATGATTTTTTCTTAAATACTTTTTGAATTTCTGAGGGTATTTAGGAATTCTTGGATTGTGTTTTTGGTTTTTTCATAGGAAGATGATTTATGTTGCTTGTTTTCCTCAAGGTAGAGTTTTCGATTGACTTCTAACATAATGGATTGCACACTTTTGTCTTTTAAATACCATGGCTCTGGGACTAGACTACCACTATAGGGACGATTTATTCCGACAGTATACCCTTTTGCTTGCAAGAACGATTGAGCTTCGTTTACAAGATTTTGATTACAATGAAATGGGTCAAAACCTATGTTGAAGTCTGGACGAAAATCAGTTCGGTCCAAAGCTCTTTGATTGGGTAGGTTTGGGAAGGAATGACAATCTACGATTACCGCTTTTTGGTTACGATTTATTTCTTGATGGACTAATGAGATCAATTTTTGGTGGTGTGGGGTGTAATAATCTTGAAGTATTTTGTTGCGTAATTCTTCTGTTACTACCCGCATCGTTGTACCATTGTCTGTTTTTTCATAAATCATTCCCATTCCAAATTGAGCCATCACTTCCTCGGCATCATTGCTGAATCGTTCTACGTCGCAAAAGATGCGACTAAATGGAGCGATACAATCATCGTCTTGACTGTTACTGAATAAGTCATCGGTGTACCAATCGGTTAATTTGAGTATTTCATTTTCTAAAATACTATTGTCAACAACATAGCCTTCTTTTGATGGTAGGTGTGTAGAAGCGTGAGGGATATGCAAGATTAATTTTCTCATTATTCCATTCTGATTTTAGGATCAATAGCTTCGTTTTGTTCTAGCATTACCGTAGTATCAGGAAATACAATTACCACACGGTTTTGCTCTAATTCGAGCATCATTTTTTCTGTCAGGGCAATAAAGGCAGTTTTTAATGTTTGTACTTCATATTGAAATTTGGGGTATTGAATGATTTCAATGGTAACCGAAGGCTCTTCTTGACCAAGAAAGACAATTTCACACGGGGTAATTTTTGCGCTTATAGCGATACTATATGCTGAGTGAATGGCTTGCTGTGTTTTTGTTAGTGCTGCTTTGAATTCGGTTAAAGAAATAATGCTATTCGTATAGCCACGGTTTAGTCCGAAAGTGGCTTGTGCGGTAAAGGTTGGACAGGTGTTTGAGTTCATTTTTTTTATGGTTGCAGTTTTCGGTTTTTGTTTTTTGTTTTTTGTTTTTTGTTTTTTGTTTTGTGTCCTAATAGTACTATATAATTGAGTTAAGGGATGTTTTATTGTGTTTGAAATAATAATATTCTCAAAAAAATCAAAACACCACAGCCCCTTTAACTCCAAATTTTATGTTTCCTAGAAGTCGTTGCATCTTCGATTTCAAGAAGGGAGCATCAATGCGAGAAAGAATTTTTTTTTGCACACCATATTTTTTGAATTTTAAAATATGAATCAAAGCATAAAAACATTTGACTTCATGATAATGTACTAAAGGTTGGCTAAAATGATAAGGATGTTGTTTTTTCAAATTGTTCGAGGTTTGGGTGGGATCTGGCTAAGCTTTGGATGCGTTGGTTTTGTTGTTGTTTTTCTGTTAGAGATATATTGGGGGCTACGGCCCAAACATAAGTGCCATTGGGAGTTAGGATGCTCGAAATCCATGGAATTTCAAGGGTGACGGGTTGCTCTTTGTAAGCCAAAGCATCAATTTCGTGCTTTATACCGAAGAACATACCAGATTCCATGAAAATATAGTCTTCTTCTTCGATGAAATTGTATTGGGTAATGAAGTCATACAGTTTACTCTCTACCTCATCGGTATAGGCCATGAAACCAACTCCATAGAGTTTTCCATTAGTTACCCCTCCGAAATTTAATTCATGATCTAATTTAACTAAGGAACCCAACTTTTGATTGATGCTATTGACATTAAAGAGTAGGGTGTAGGCTGCAATTTTTAAAAATTCTTGATCTTGATATTTTATCATAAATGTAGGAATTAAAAAGTTAGTTCCCTTTGTTCCTTACAACAGCTTTTACTTCAAAGAAGTAAAGCTGTTAAAGGAAAACAAAAGGAGTAAAAGTTTAGTTGGCCATAAAATGGGCGACATTCATGGCGATTAATTTTCCATCGGGAGACAATAGGTTACCTCCAGAAGGGATGCTTTCGTTTACAGAAGATTCTTCTTTGTCGGGTTCAAAATAATAACAAAGGTCTTCGTTGATCACCAAACACATTCGTTTAGGAGACTCTTTTTTCGTTTTTTCAAAGATTTGTTGGGTTGCATGAAGTAACGCTTTTATTTTTTTATCCTCATTGGCCTCGATCTCCTCATTGATGTGAATAACAGCCCCAGGGTAGTTTTCTGGCTTGTCAACTCCTTCTTTGAGTAAAAGCAATGGTAATTGTGTATAAAAACTAGGCATACGTTGCTTGATGATCAAATAAGGGAATTTGCCAAAGTAGGGTGGGAAATTTTTACTTCCGAATACATCATCCTTTTCCCATTCAAAATAGTTGAATTTACTTTGACAACTACGAGATTTTTTTTCTAAATGCACCAAAAAAACAAAGCGTGCTTGGGTTTCTACTCTAAAAGAACCACTACCAGTGTGGGTACTAAAAGCTTTGCCTGTAAACTGTTTGTTTTGGTCAAAGTACCAAATTTCGTAAGGTACCACGCCTGTTAGGTCTAATAACGTAACGAGGTGCTCGTGTTGTATTTCGAGCAAGATTGGGGTAGTTTTACCGGTACAGAATTGACTGACTTGAACGGTTTTTTCATGGATTTCATGCGCATACACATGTGTACTCTCCGCTTTTGAGCAGAGTTCTTGGGTGTTGTTAACCCATTTGATGAATTTTGTTTGCATCACATAACAATTAAAAATTAAACAATTTGTTATGTCGATTCAATGCCGGAAAGAATTGTGGTTTCTCAACACATTTGAACGACTGTTCCGCATCTGAATCTGAACAAGTTCAGATTAAAAACCACCGTGTCGTGAGTAGATCGGTTGGCAGGAAACAAGTTTCCTTCTTGATGCTTGGCAAATATTGTAAATTATTTTTTTATTGTGCAACTAAATCACATGAAAAATTTTAAAAAGAGTTTTTAACTAATGAATAGTGAATAGTGAATAGTAATTAGTGAATAGTGAAAACACCAAAAATTAAAATGTCTATACCAATAGATGAAGTGGTTCTTAAATCGGTATAATTGGCTTTATGGGAGCAACCAAAAATGGTCAATGCCAATTCGAAATTTGGGAGTGGTTTTAAAAATTTACCCTCAAATTTGAAAAAAGGCTCCGAATATCAAAAACGAAGCCATGGCTTTTCAACTTACACACTCTTGGGATAGTGTTTATTTGGTGTAAACTAAGGTTGCTTTTTGATTTTTAAATCCAAAAACAAAAGCGAGTTGCCCAAATTTTTTGGACAAGTTGTTTGCGTTTTCAAAAGAAATATTGTGTATCAATATGCTTTCTTCAGACCATTTTTCATCTGCAGAACTCCCAACACCCGGGGTATAGTATAAGTTTAATTTTTTTACTTCTTCTATTAAATCTTCGTTTCTTTTGTTATTTTCCTGCTCCTCTAAAATTTTAGGGGAAGGATTCCAAGCCGTTATAAATGCCCAAGTTGTTAGTTCAGGGTATTCTTTTTCAAGTTCAGTGGATTCCTTGTCAATGTTTACTACAATTGTTTTGGTATCACTTACAAATACTTTAAAATTGGTTTCCGTATAGGCTTGATGGAGTTCTTGTGGGGTCATATTTTTGGTGTTGAGGTAAGGTTTTACTTGTTTGATGTTTCAATTTAAAACTTATAGTTAAATGTGTATTGCAATCCCATGGAAAGAGTCCAATTCGTTGAAAAGAGTTGTGTTTAAATTAATTAGAAGTACCCATTTGGCTTGGGTTTGAATTTGGAACCTTCCGTTGTTTTGGTTTATACTGTACGCTTTTCCGGTAAATTGGAGGTTTTGGTCAAAGTACCACATTTCATAGGGTGTTACCCCAGTACAGTCTAGAAAACTGGTGAGTTGGTTGTTATTGATGTGAACTAAAACAGGGTTATCTACTTGCGGCATCACCTCATATAAGTGAATGTTATTTGCGTTACTTTGAATTGGTACTACTTCAATATTTTTTGTGTGCAACTGTGTGCTATGATTTTTAGCTGTATTTTTTTCAATCAATGAAAGAGAAATTGTTTTTAGTCTTGATAAGGATGTTTCCATGTATAGTTTATTATTCGTTTGGTTATTCATTGGAATGTGATGATGTATTCCAAATCAGTATGCTAAAACAGCACAAGGTTGGTTTGCAGTTAGTGTTTCATTCATTTTTGAGGTGATAAATCGGTTTGCCAGTCATGTCAATTGTTTTAGTGAATTTTGATTCATCTGCTGCTATTTTTGACATTGCTATATTTCTTTTAGAAAAAGTAAAAAATGATGCACCCTTTTCTTTCATAAATTGGAACAATGCCTGCTTACCAATGCCTGTAGCTCTATTCTTCTCTAGAATGATAAGGCAAAGTTCATGGGCAAAAACTTGTTGTATGATGATTCCCTTTTTCATAGTATAAATATATCCTACTACGAACTCCTTGTGAATGATTCTGTAGAGTTTATGGATCATTACATGATATTTTGGCCTTCTAGAAAGTGGAAAAATACGAAAGTCCTCTTTGCTAAATGACGTAGCTATATCCTTAAAACGGATAGGGTCAATTTCTTCAAACAGTATCATGTATTGATTTACAATTACTCAATTATTTTTAAGGTCATTTTGTCATAAATTAAAAGATCAAAAGTTGACAAGTAGGAATCATCTATTTCTAATTTAATCTGGTATAAAGAATCTGAGTTAATCATATCAATATAACTAAAGGCCTCTGACTCAGCCCAAGATTCAAGGCTCTCTATTATTTGCGACTTCAAAATTTCATCTGCAGACAGATCAATTGTTTCTTTTGAATCAGGTACATTGTAAATTAGAGAATAATCTCCCTCTAACTCTACTGATTCATTATTAATTGTTGTATATAAATACAATTCTAAATTTTCTACTTCGTAGTTTGTACCAAGTTTTGTTTTTAAAATTTCATCATCATCTAATTCGAGCATTTCGAGTATATCTGAATCGTCGTACATATAATCTTTCAAATTAACATAATTTGTTTCTTTCAGTATTAATTTATCATTTTCAATGGTTGTTTCCAACGTTGCATCAAACATAAATCTATTATCTGATATCCAAACGGCAAGTTCCTCTTCTAGATCTGAAAACTGATCATTATTTTCTATTCCGTTTATATCAATAATTACATTTTTTATTTCAGATGTAAAACCAAAAGATTTTAATTTACCACTGCTGGTTAACTCTTTGATAGTATGGTATAATTCTTTGCTTATTTCTGCTTCCATTTGTTGATTTTTTAGTTGTTATTTAATGTTATGTATACTTCCTTTTATTTGCGACTTCTAGTTGATATACATCGCATAACTTAGGGCTAGGATTATACCCGCGCGATAGCCTGACGAAGTAAATACGCGATCTAACGTAATTCATTTTTTTCTTATGTATATTACTTTGCCTAAACCTATTTTATAGATTTGGCTGTAAACATCATCTCCTTTATTTATTGAGTTATTATTTTTTCTATTCTTTATATGTGGAGTATTTTCCAATTTTTTCTTATTCTCAATTCGTTTTATTGCTGTTAATCTTGCAAGTAGCATTTCTTTTACTTTTAAGAATTCAGATTCAGTTAGTATTTCAGAGTCGGTTTTTTCAATTTTTTTTTGCTTCAGTAAAACTTGAAGTTTATGTGTTGACCAATCAAGGTTATGTGCTATTTTTTGAATAGTTAAAGTTTTAAGTATATTTAAATCACTATTGTAATTTGGTTTTGTTATAGTAATTTTTGTTCTAATCTTTTCTTTTTTTAAAGTACAAACTTTTACTGGTTTTTTCTGAATATTATATTTTAGAATCTCGAGATTTATAAGACTTAAAGCGGCTTTTCGTAAGACAACATTTTGATATATTTTTTTCGATATCCGTCAAAAAATCACTTAGTTCGATATCACTGAATTGATTTTTCTTAAAAAATTTGTCTATTTCTGGAAAAGTAGATAAAAGGCTCATGTTGATTATTACTGAGAATTTTTGAGATTAGAATTTAAGTTTATCATCACAATTAATTACAATTATTTTTAATATGAAATACCCACTTTTGGTGATTTTTATCATTAATAAAGTAGATCGTTGTAATTGATTGAAATTGCATTAAGTTAGTGAATGATGTTATTAATTGCGATTTCATATTGGTATACCATCTCATGGATGATTGTATAGTATTTATCGAAATTTAATTTTGCACTATTTTTAATGGATATCCCTCTGAAAAGGCTTTCTCTTTTGTAGTCCATTTGGCTAGTAATAAATTTCATTACCATTATTACTTTAGAGAATATAATAAATTCACAATTGCTTTTTCATTTCATCCCCTTTTTCTGTAACCAAATATTTTTGTCGTGGATGGTTTGGGCTGTCAGGATATTTCAATTCAATTACCGCAATTTCTAATGCTGGATCTAAATAATTCTCTCTAAAATTCCTTCTGTCTTTTAGTCCAAGTTCATCTTGAATCTCTTGACGGCTCATTTCTCCTACCATTACTTTTAGCAGATTTCTAACTTCTACAGAACTTGGTGGGTAGTTGTTGGGTACTTGGTGGGTAGTTGTTGGGTACTTAGGGGGTAGTTGGTCGGTAGTTGGTCGGTAAAGGATGGTTTTAAACTCTTCTTCTTGGATAAAATCGCTAATCCTAGAATCATTCACATTTATAAAAGACTGGAGGTAATTTTTATAGTCATTTATTACCTGACTGTGAGTGTATAATGCATCCATATATTTGTAATGAATTGTTTTGTTTTTTGAATTATGTGATCTAATTTTTTATTTTCAATGCCAATTCAAACTCTTTCCCATAATCCAATCCTAATTCCGCTACGTGTTGAGGTATGGCTAACCTCCAAGAGGTGTAGTAATACGCTAACACTTGTTTACCCGAGAATCTTTTTTCGGGGATGCTTCCGATGATGTAGTCTTTTTTGTTGGGGTCGATGCCTAGGGTGCCAATCTTTTTCTTGAACAAAATTGCGGCGTAAGAAGCATATTTATTTTGAAAAATTATCATTAATGTAGAATTATTGCTTAAGCTCTAAAAGTACTTAATTCTGAATAAAAAACCTATTCAAAAAATGAACGATTTCCTTGATTTTTTAGCAAACTATGTTACTCTCTACGTAACAATACTTTACTACAAAATCTGTTAATTTAAAATTAGTAGTTTAAGTTTGCTTACGGTTTTCCTCATTTTTTGAAAAGAAGGCATTGGATTTTGAATACTTGAAATTTTTATTCTTTGCTAAATTTCGAGCTAAAATGGTCGATATAGTTTTCTAAAAGATAAAGTTCTATGAGATTGGAATCGTCGTCAGGGTATTGGGCAAGTTGCACAAAATTGAGACGTTGGTAGACAAATTTTTCACCAAAAATGGATTGTAGGATGATGTAAAGCGCCTCCTTCCAATTGTGGGTGTTGCAGTGTATGTTGTAGTTTTTGAGGTACACCATAATGTCAAATTTATCGCCGGTTTCGTTGCAACCTATGGGCAGGAATCTGGCTTGACTGGCCTTGATGGTGATGTCTTGAAAAATGAAGGGATGATCGCGTTCCTCCGAAAATAGTTCAAGGTCTTCTGTGGGTTGGATGAAGGCTTCAAATTCCCAGTTCTTGATTTTTGGTGCTTGATCAATGAGGTTGATAACGGCTTTGAAATACTCTGGATTGCCATTGGCGGTGATAGTAAGTGTAGCTATTGTATTTGGTTTATTGGAAAAGGAAATTACGAAGTAAATTTTTGAATCTTATCCTCTTTTTGCTTAATCCCCAACTTTTGAACTTGATCCGAGAAAACTTGAATGAATTGAAAAGGGTATAAAGGAAAAAACCCTTTAAATCATACGATTTAAAGGGTTTTGATTCAATTTGCTTTTCAGCTCGCGGAGAAAGAGGGATTTGTTTTGCCTCTTTAATCCTGTGTTATATAGTGTTTTAGCGAAATAAAAATCGTAAGGGTCTCGATTTTGAACCTCAAAAATAATGTCTTTTTTTGACAAATCTTATGAGGTAAATTTAAGAATAATATTTGACATAGTGGTTCATAAAATGAATTAGTTAGTAAAGACTTACCCCAAAATTAAAGGTGCTACTTGTTCATATTTTAGGCTGGTGTATTGACAAAACTCTTCAATGGAAACGTACTCATTTTCTACCTTGTTAAACTTTGTTCTGATATTTTGCATTACTCGGATGCTTTGTCGGTAACTTTTGCCGGTGATGCGTTGTATGTCTTTTGGGTAGATACATAACCTCTTGCTCTCTGTTTTCATACTCTATCTATAGCTTTGATTGGGCATTGACTTGTTTTAAACTGCTGCAATATAAATCCTTGTGGGACTAAAATTAGTAAATTTTTTCTTTTGTTTTAAGGCTCAGGATGAGTGCCATTTGTGTCGATTTCTGCCATTTATGTCGATTTGTGCCATTTGGTACGGCGGCATTTTTTTATGCGGTTTATTTGGTTAAAATTTGTATCATAATCAATCGATGAAAGGTTGCAACGGAAGATGATTGAGAGAGTTTGATGGATTATTCATTTTTAAATTTTAGGAATTATGGCAAGACAGAAAGGCATCATTAAATTGAAAGGTACTATCGGAGATATTACTTTTTACAAAACGAAAGACGGGCATTTGGCGAGAGAAAAAGGCGGAATCGACGCTAGTAGAATCGCCAATGATCCCGCTTTTCAAAGAACGCGTGAGAATGGTTCGGAGTTTGGAAGGGCTGGGAAGGCTGGAAAAGTACTTAGAACTGCGATGCGTCAGGTGTTGATTAATTCGGCAGACGGTCGAATGGTGAGCCGTTTGACGCAAGTCATGACAAAAGTCATTCAAGCGGATGCTACGAATCCGAGAGGGTTGCGCAATGTGATTGATGGCGAAGCAGAATTGTTGGCAGGATTTGAGTTCAATATTGGCGGGAAGTTGGGTACGACTTTGTTTGCGCCATTTGTGGGCACGATTGATCGTGTTTCAGGAACTATTGGTTTGAGTATAGCGCCTTTTGTTCCGATTACTATGATTGCAGCACCTTCTGGGACTACACATTTCAAAATCATATCTGCTGGTGCAGCTATTGATTTTGAAGCCGAGACTTTTGAAGTGGCTACCTCCGAAACTTCGATTTTGCCTTGGGACGCTACCTTGACAGCTGCAATAGATCAGGACAATTCGGTGAGTGCGAATAGCACGAATCCGTTGTTTTTGGCTTTGGGCGTGGAGTTTTACCAAGAGGTGAATGGGCAAATGTACCCATTGAAAAATGGGGCTTATAACCCACTTTCTTTGGTACAGGTAGTCGGCTTGTAGGATGGTTTTAGTCTTAAAAAGACAGTATTTCCCCGAAGGAACTAATGGTAAACTCGCATGTGAGGGTCAATTCATTTGTCATACGATTGAATTACCTTGGAAGAATAACGAAACGAGGGTTTCCTGTATTCCTGAGGGGGAATATTTTTTAAGCAAGCGCTACAGTACCAAACTTCAATGGCATTTGGAGGTATTGGATGTTCAAAATAGAAGTTTGATTTTGTTTCATCCTGCCAATAATGCCTTGCACGATTTGCATGGATGTATTGCGCCGGTAACGAAGATTTCTGGTCCCGGATTGGGATTACTGTCTCGAAAAGCATTTACTAAGCTGAAAACGTTAGTTTTTAAAGCATTGGATCAAAACGAAAGTGTATTGTTGCTTGTTGAATCTTAACCCTTAGACTCCTCTAGCATTGACGTTTTTTGTTTAAGAAGGGTTTCGACTGCGCTCAACCTGACAAAGCAAATGTCATTTTATATTGCTTTTTTAGTATAAAATTAGACTTCAGGACGACAAGGAGTAAAAAATATAGAAAGTATGAATGTAATCAAAAGAGCAAAAGCTCCCACACCAAAATTTTTCAGAGTTTTGCGCACCATTGGATTGGCCTTGGCGGCTGTTGGCGGGACTCTTTTAGCGGCTCCCATAGCATTGCCCGCTGCGATTACTACTGCAGCAGGGTATTTTGCCGTTGTGGGTGGGGTAATTTCTGCAGTGAGTCAGTTGACTACGGAAAGCCCTAACCCCCTAACCCCCGAAGGGGGAACTGAAGTAGACTTTGAAAAAGTTCAAAAAAATATTCGCGATGGAGACTAGTGTGACCACCAAAATGGGCACTGCTTCAGGAACTTTGTTGAGTATTGCGCCCAACATTTTTTCGGAAGATATTCTCAAAACGATTATCTTGGCAGTAATAGGAGCGATCGTAAGTTTTGTGGTTTCGCTTCTTTTAAAATGGTTGACGAAATTAAGAAAAAGACACTGAAATAAATTCAGTGTGAATTCGGGTTTTGCTTGGTAACCTTTTCCCGAATTTATACGAAAGCCTGATTCGTTTGGATCAGGCTTTTTTATTATTTTAAGTAAACTTATACTATGACGACCTTTTTTAGTGATTTAGCATACGAATGAAAATAGTTAAAATGTAATGTAAATCAATTCTTGACTTCCCCAATTTTTTTATAATTGATTCGATAATTTAATGATATCTTCTTTTCTTGCTAAAACATTCAGCCATTCTGTTGGAATAGCGTCAAATCCATACATTAATCCACCTAAACCCCCAGTTACCGCTCCAGTTGTATCAGTATCGTGACCTAAATTGACAGCTTTTAAAACGGCTTCTTCATAACTATTTGTCGTTAAAAGACACCAAATTGAAGCCTCCAATGTATGTATGACATAACCTGAACTTTGAATTTTGTCTTCTTCCACTTTTGATATATCATCGAACAATAATCGGCTGAACTTTTGAATTTCTAATGGATTGATTTTTCTGCTTTGGAAATACTGAAACAATTCTGTTTGTAGTTCAATGTATGCTTCAAATTTATCTTTGCCTTCGATGATTTTTTTGGCGAATTCTAAATAATAGAAACAGGCCATTAAGGAGCGAACGTGAGCGTGGGTCAAAGAAGATACTTTTTTGGTCCATTCAAAACGTAGTCCTATGTCTAAATCTTTGGTGTAAAGAATTAAAGGTAAAATACGCATAAGCGAACCATTACCGTTGTCCATTTCTTCAAAACCACCCGCTAGTTCTGGAAGTTCACCATCTTCTAAGCGTTCAATTGCCACTCTGGTTCCGATGCCAATGTCGAACACCCAACCGTGTGGCGTCCAAAAATTATCATTTTTCCAAGCTATGAATTTTTGAGCCAGTTTGTTTAGATCTAAACCTTCTACTAGGCTTTCTGCCAAACACAACATCAATGACGTATCATCCGACCAAGTACCTTTCGGTTGGTGATGTGCGCCATATTCACGCATATCCGTTACCGCATTTGCTTTTAGCTTAGCTCGTGGTTCAAACTCTACAGGAACGCCAAGTGCGTCACCTACTGCGGTGCCGATGAGGATGGTTTGGAAGTGATTAGGCATTGTCCTCAAAAAAATTTAATAATTGTTGGTTTTGATTTACTTGATTCCAAATATTTTCAATATTATCAATGTTATTAACATTATCAAAATGAAATTTTTTTAAAAAATACCCCCATTGTAATCTTCTAAATGTGTAAATATCTAAATTTTGAATTCCAAAATTATTATTCTTATTCAAAACTCCTTGTATAGATGTATTAGCACTATTACTTGGGCTGTATAGATAAATTAAGTTAAATTTCACATTATTTATAGTAATTCTTTTAACAAAACTTTTTTGATTGAATCCATTTAAATCATTATTATTTAAAGAGTCTTTAAACCAAGTTGCTACATTTTTAGTTCTCAAATTTCCAATTGAACCCTTACCACCTGAAGTAGTGTAAATATTGATTATAGCATCATAATCATCTTTTAAAGCTAGTATATCATTATATTTTAATCCTATTAAATCTTTATCTTTATTGCTATTGATAGGATTTCTATCAATTTTCTTTAAAATATCTGTAATTCCAAATTCATATTTATTTAATATGTTTAATCTGTTTTCAAGATTATTAATATCAACATTAAATAAATTTCCAATACAATTCCATAAGTCATTGTAACGACTACCATAAAAGAATTCAAAATTATCATCAGTTACTTCTCCAATTGATATTTGCCAGATAGGAAACGAACCTAAAATAATACTTTTAGTTTTTTTAATTGGCATATAAGCAAAATATTTATGATTATTTATCCATTTGCCATTCAAATCTAAATGATTATTGTTATTCAACCAACGACCATTTGTAAAAGGATGATTTTCCATTTTTTTTATAAATTTAAAATTACTATTATTTAGATTTCCTCCTCACGAGGTCTAATTTGACTGAACCAATTTTTAACTTCTGGTTCGTTCATCATATTGAGTTGCACGTCAAAATTCTCATGATATTCTGCTTGTGGGGTGTACTCATAGTGCAAGGTTAGTATAATTTGAGTTACATATTTGTTATTTTCTTCAAAACTTTTTACAATATAAAACCATGATTCTGTGAGCAAAACATAAACTTTATCTTCTCCATCTTCTAAAATTTCATATAATTTTTCTTGGTCTAAAGCCATTAAAAAATTCCTATTTAATAAAGCAAACTCAAAACAATAATTGGCTTCTTCGCCACCATTGAGTTCTTGGCTTGTTATAAATTTAATTCGTTGGCTTGTTAAATGTTGTTCAGATTGGTTTATCTTTCTGTTGTATCCATTGTAATGGGAAATTAACTCTCCGATATTGATTCCAGGCTTTCTAACTTTTATCATACTTATTTTTGGTTATTTAAGAAGTCGCATTCTTCTTGTGTTAAATTTTCAATGCCAACTTTAGTAATTTTCTCTAATATGGTATCTACTGTAAGTTCTTTTACATCATCAAATCTAAATGGCGTAAGTTGGTACATCAAATCTTCAAAATGAATGTTGAAAAAAAAATGTTCGTAAGGTTCATTTTCCAAGCGGAAAGTATAGCCTAAAATGTATTTTTCGATAATGTAAATTTTGGTTAGTTTAACATCTTTCAAGTAATTTGCTTTTGGATAATATTGTCTAAATTCGGAATGAATGGCTTTAAACTTTTGGTTTAAAGGTTGGAAAAATTCTTTTAAATTAAAACCCAGTTCTTCTACATCTACGCAAGTTATACAGGAAGTAAAATGAGGAAATATCATTAAGTGAAAATCTTGCTTGAATTTTTGAAATGCTTTCAATTCAATACCTGTTTGGGTTTTTGTCTTATGGGAATTAAAAATCCAATCAATGATAACCGCCCGATATTGCTCTATATCTCTTATTTGAATCGGTATACAATTTTCTTGGAATTCATCAGAAAACCAACTTGGTATATCGATATTGAGAAAAGTATCTTTCGAAACTATTCCAAAAAAAGTATCATTGATAACAAAAATCCTTTGGATTCGATTTTCTTGATCTTTAACTCGAAACCGTATGAACTCTTTAGTTGTTTCAGCCGTTATAAAATCGTTAGCACAAAACCAATTTTCAAGGTTTTCTAGAGTAGCATTTTGTAAATCCAACGCGATGATTTTTGAGTTGTTTTTCATAATTGTAAGAAATAAATGACTGATCAATATTAAATATATAAGCTTTTTTTGGATAAAAAATAACATTATTTAATAATGTGCATTAAAAAATAATTTTAGTTAAAATTTCATGTATTTCATCGAAAAAAAATACATAATAAGGAATAGTCCTTATTGTTTTCATAAACCTTATAATTTGTACATATTTATTTTGTTCAAAAAAAAGTATTGTATTTTCAAATTTCTAAAAACACACCCCTAACCCCTCTAACTCCAGTTACTATTTTTTTAGAGTCGTTGAATCTTCGATTTCAAGAGGGGAATTCGTAGCTGCTACCATTTCATTACTAGTTGTTATTTATGACTTTATCGTTATTTGTTGCAATACCTATATAGGATCACTTTTCTAAGATCATTGATTAGGTTGATGTTTTGATTGAATCTTTTTTCCTGTTGTTCTAGGAGTTTTAAAGCTTCGATATTTTTTTGGTGTTCCTCGTGTTCTTGCATTAATTGCGTTGATTTGCTGATGAATTCTTTTTGGAATTCGGCCAAATGGATAAAAGGGATCACGGATCCGATGAGGTGCTGGTGCCAAAATTTGGATTTCCAAAGGGAGAAAGCGATCCAGAAACTGTCTTCTACCTCAGCTTCGGTTTTGCAAATAATTACAAAACTGTTGGTGAAGCTCTCTTTCTGCGGCTTGCCGCTGTTCCTTCCTTTGTTTAAAATGAAAAAATGGGGCTGTTTGTAATTGGTTCCAGGTTTGTGGGTTTTGATCAAGAAGTGTAACATAGTGCTAAATTTTTAAGGGTTAGATTTTTCCTTTTTACTTCTTATTTTCCCAAGACGTCTCGCCTTGCTCGACATCTATAAAATTTTTTGAAAAGAAAAAAAAGAAAAAAAAAGAAAGCACTCTCTTGAAGTGGAAGGTTTCAAAAAAGCAAGTTTTTCAGGAAAAATACTACCCGGGAAACCGTAAGAGAATTTGATAGGAGCAGTTAACTGGAATAATCAAAAGGTTTTGAAAAAATTACAGAACGAGGGTGGAGATTTTTACTGAAACCCAGAGGGCTTGAACTTGCTTTTTTGAATACCTGGAACTTACCTTCGCTCTCTTTTTTTTTATTTTTTCATGCGATGTTCTAGTGTGTGGATTTAGATAAATGGTGTTCGGAAATTTGGTTTTTGAGGAGGCTGGAAATAGTGTTCAGTGAGCAGGTTAAAGTGTTCAGTCGGGGTGTGATGCTAGACGGGGAAGCCTCTTCAAAAAGCAACACTACTACTTCCTAGTGTGATGGGGCAGTAGCGCAGGCAAGGGTGTGGTTTTGTAAGGGCTGGGTAGTGATTTTGTGATTGGTTTTCTGCTGGGGCGATGCTGTCGATGGTGTTTTGGCTTACTGAGGCCTTATCGATTGAAAACGGGTGTCTGTTTGAGAAAGGAAAGCATTGAACCAGCGGGAAACCAATTAGCAGGGTATTTGTGGCCCTTACACAACCACACTCTTGCTGGGAATTTGGTTTTGTGGGTGCTAGAGTAGTGATCAGTGAGCAGATTTATAGTGCGCAGAATCCTATTGATGAGAAACGGTAAGGCACTCACAAAAGCAATGCAAATACTACCGCTTTAAACACACCGTATTTAAAAACAGTTAACGGAAACGTGAATAGAAAGGGGAAGAACGCAAAACATCTTATGAAAAGGGGTCTTGTTGAGGCCAGTGGTGAAGGACCGTTTTTTTTGTAGCAGGGTGATGCGACGGGAGCTACAAAAAAAGTGGTCATGGAACCACTGGCTTGCGCGTGGGGTGAGCGGCTATTTTACATAATGATATTATAGTTCATGACCGATAGATGAATGACAGTAAAGACTTGATTTCATGAACTATAATGCCTCATTATGTAACATAGCTTGGGGAGAAAAAAGGACTGGCATGAGTTGCGGAGCGTACGGGTTTTTGTGTGTGCGGCTGGCAAGCTCTTTGGCTGCTGGCTATCGGGAATTGGATGTATAGACGGTACTTCTACCAGCAGGCAAAGTGCTTGATGCGGGTAGGGACAAAAACCATGACAGTCCTTTTTTCTTGCGCGGTGGCCAGCGGTGGCATAGGAGACGGAAAATATGAGGGTTGACGGCGAACGTGTAATTTTAGTTTTTTGAAGGTAAGTCGTGCTTAAAAGAGGGTATTGAAGTTTAGATTTTTGGCGACCAAATTAACTTCATAGGGATACGCAAATTTTTGAATGGGTTCGTGTTGTAACCATTTTTGTTCGTCTTCTGGATGGAGAATGATGGGCATTCTTTTTTTGATGTTGTGAATTGCTGCCATCAAGGGATTGGCTTCTGTGGTTACAATGGTATAAGTGTTTTTTTCTTCGCCTGTTGTTGGATTTTGCCATGTTGAATACAAACCCGCAAAAGCAAATAGTTCTTCATTTTCAAGACCTATTTCAAACTTTGATTTGTTTTTGCCTTTGGTATCGTGCCATTGCCATTCATAAAAGCCATTAGCAATAACCAAACATCGTTGGTTGACTACATTTCTAAATGAAGGTTTTGCTGTAATGGTTTCAATTCTAGCGTTGAGGGTTAGTTTTTTTATTTCCTCGTCTTTGGCCCAAGAGGGAATTAAGCCCCAATTATAGTGTGTAATGACTACCGGTTGTTCGTCTGTTATAACAGGGTTCAATGCGAAATCAAAGCCATTGATGCTTTCCTTGGGATGGAATAGCGCTATCTTATCAATTTTGGCTTTGAATCGATTTTCTACTTCTGAGACCGCTTTGGATTGTTTGGAATGGAAGCACATTTTTTAAAAGTGATTAGTGAGTAGTGAATAGTCCTCAGTGATTAGCCACTTAATGGAGATGATTCTATTTGCTTATCAAATTTAGAGAATGTTTTTTGGATGTTATTACTTATGTTGTATTTATCCCAGATTCCGCATTAGAAATTAACCTTAAACAAAAAATCAATAATTTAAACTAGCTCCAAAACCAATTCCCATATCGCTGTCATAATGAGTTGTTATGCCAAAGTTTCGTTTTACAATATATCGTAATCCTGCCATATATTCTTTGTCGGTGTTCCACATCAAACTCATTCGAAGTCGTTTTGAAACAGGAATATCTTTTCTTTCGAATTGTAAACGCACATTTCCATCTGTAAAAACTTCGGCTTGTGCCATAATGAGCATTGGTAAAGTATAATTAACTCCGACACTAAAAACAGCTCTGTTATCTTTAGTATTAGTTTGACCGAAAATGTTTTTTTCTTGCTCGTCTATTCCCATTTTACGATACCTCCAATCAAAACCAACAAAAGGCATTAGCCATTGCATTTTACCAATGTATCTTCCAATATGGGTTTCGGCTTCATAACCGTGCATATTATTGTACCCTAATCTCCATTCTGTACCAATACTCCAACGGGTACTTTGATACATTGCTTCGCCATCATTACCGTTGGTTGCAAAATCATTTTCTGCCATAAAGTGAAATGCTCTATCATCGGCAAATAATTTGCGTTGTGCTAGTTTTGGATTTGAAATTAATGGGTTGGATGCTTGATTTTCATAAGTAAAAACTCTACCCATTCCGCTCATCATATGGTAGAGAATATGACAATGAAAAAACCAATCGCCTTCTACATTGGCATTGAATTCTAAAACATCGGTTTCCATTGGCATAATGTCGATAATGTTTTTGAATGGAGCATAATCGCCTTGTCCGTTTAATATTCTAAAATCGTGTCCGTGTAAGTGCATTGGGTGACGCATCATTGAGCCGTTGTAGATAGTAATGCGCACATTTTCGCCTTTTTTGATTAAAATTTTATCGGTTTCTGAAACTACTTTGTTGTCTAAACTCCAAACGTAGCGATTCATATTCCCAGTAAGTTCAAATTTTAACTCCTTTATAGGTGCATCTTTTGGAAGAGTGGTTTTGGTTGGCGATTTTAACATTGCGTAATTTAGAGTTACAATATCCGAAAGTTTGTTGCTATTGTAATCGTCTTCGGTCATTTTCATATTGTCCATTTTTTCTCTTTTGGGTTTGGCTTCGCCTGTAATTTCTGGATACATTACTACGTTCATATCCATTTGATTGTAAGACATACTCATTCCCATATCGTCTAAATCTCCGTTCATTTTCATCATATCGTTCATCATTTTCATACCTTCAAAATATTTTAATTTTGGTAGCGTAGAAGTGAGTTGTTTGATGCCATCGCCCAAATATAAAGAAGCGGATTTTGTTCGGTCTTCGGAAGTTACCAATAATTCGTAGGCGGTTTTGTCTGCAGGAATGGTTACCACAATATCGTAGGTTTCAGAAACGGCTACAATTAATCTATCAACCTCAACAGGCTCAACATCATTACCATCATTGGCAACAACTGTGATTTTTCCTCCTGCATAGTTTAGCCAAAAATAAGTTGATGCACCACCGTTTGAAATTCTTAAACGCACTTTTTCGCCACCTTTGAACTGCGAGAATTGGCTTTCATTTTTTCCGTTGATTAAAAATTTGTTGTAATATACATCGCTCACGTCCATTGCGTTCATTCGCTTCCATTCGTTGGTAACTTTGGTTTTGAAATGACCTTGTTGGATTGCTTCGGAATAACTTTGTGTTGTGCCTTTTTGGATAGCAAACCAATCGGTTGCGTTGTGTAACATTCGGTGAACGTTATCAGGATTTACGTCTGTCCATTCGCTTAAAACTATTGGAACGCTTGGCAAATCGTCAATTCCTTTTCTGAAAGTTGGGTCGGTTGGTTTTTTGAGCATTACAAAATTTCCGTACATTCCGATTTGCTCTTGCAGACCTGAATGGCTGTGATACCAATGTGTGCCGTTTTGTATGATTGGAAAAGTATATTTGTGTGTGGTGTTGGGTTCGATTGGCATTTGGGTAAGATTTGGAACACCGTCTTCCTTATTTGGCAAAAACAAGCCGTGCCAATGCAATGAGGTGCTTTCTTTCAATTCATTATGAACATAAATTTCAGCAATATCGCCTTCAGTAAATGTTAAAGTTGGCATTGGAATTTGACCGTTTACGGCAATTGCACGTTTTGGTTTGTCGCCAAAAGTTACTATTGTATCTCGTACATATAGATCGTAACGAACGATTTTTTGCGCACTTATTGTAAAAGTAAATAGTAATAATATATAAAGTGATTTCATTTTTATAATTTTTAAATTTCTTAATCTCAAAGCATTTAAAATAACAGAAACAGAACTAAAACTCATTGCTAAAGCGGCAATCATTGGCGATAATAAAATTCCCAAAAATGGATATAAAACTCCGGATGCAACAGGAACTCCTAAAATATTGTAGAAGAAAGCAAAGAATAAATTTTGTTTGATGTTTGCCATTTTAACGTGACTTTAATTTTTTAATAGTATTTCCCAATTAGCTATTCTTTTCTTTAATGTAACGATGTCACTTTTCATTTTATCTTTTTCGGCCAGAGCCAGAGCTTTCTTTGCAGCTTCAATTGCTGTAGAATACTCTTTTAATTCTGCAGCTATTTTTTGTCTCAAATTTGGGTAATAGAAATTTTGAGGATTTATTTTTTCAGCTTCTAAAAGCCATACCATAGCTTGTTTAAAATCTCTATTCGTACCGTAATAATAATTAGCCGCCTGAAATAATAAAGTGACATCTTGAGTTTTTCCTTTAATGATGTGGTGTTCTATTAATGCTACTATTGTATCGTCTTCCTTACTCTTTATTGGTATTTTAACCATTGTATTTTCCCAAAGGATTCTTATAAATGCTTCTCCTTTGCTATTGATGTCATTTAATTCAATTGTAAATGATTCATAAAAGTTTAGACTCTTTTCTACAGGAACTTTGAAACGCATAACGTCTTTTTTTTCATCATAACCCGTTTCGCCGTGTAAAGTAGTATCTGTATTAACAATTATAGTCCACTCCTTGATTGAAGGAATTGAGAATATGGAATAACTGCCAGCTTTTAATATATTACTGCCAAAAGAAATATCTTCGGAAGTGGTTATTACAGTGCAATCACTAGCACCAGTGCGCCAAAGTTTATCAAAAGGCACTAACTCACCAAATATTTTTCTACCTCTTACTAATGGCCGGCTGTAAGTCATTTTAATTTTTGCGCTACCTACTTCTTGCTCAAAAGATGCTGCTGGGCTAGGTGCCGTTAATCTGATTTGAACTTTGTCTTGTGCGACAATCATTATTGATTGTAAAAGTATTATGCTTAATAAAATAGTTTTTTTCATTTTTTTCATTTTTTTTAAAGTTTTAAATTTCTTAATCTCAAAGCATTTAAAATAACAGAAACAGAACTAAAACTCATTGCTAAAGCGGCAATCATTGGTGATAATAAAATTCCAAAAAACGGATATAAAACTCCGGCTGCAACAGGAACTCCTAAAACATTGTAGAAGAAAGCAAAAAACAAGTTTTGTTTGATGTTTCGCATTACGGCGTGGCTCAAATTCTTGGCTTTTACGATGCCTTGTAAATCGCCTTTTACTAAAGTTATTTTAGCGCTTTCTATAGCCACATCAGTTCCTGTTCCCATTGCAATTCCAATATCGGCTTTTGCTAATGCTGGAGCATCGTTTATACCATCGCCCGCCATTGCTACAATTTTCCCTTCGGATTGTAAACGTTTTATTTCGTTTAATTTGTCTTCGGGTAAACAACTCGCCTTATAGGATGATAAATTTAATTGATCAGCAACTGCTTTGGCTGTATTTGCATTGTCGCCTGTAAGCATAATTACCTCAACTCCTTGTTGCATTAATTCCTTAATGGCATCTTTGCTTGATGATTTTATTGCATCTGTAATCGAAACAAAACCAACTGCAACGCCGTCAATAGCAATATAGGAAACTGTTTTACCTAGTTTTTGTTCGGCTATAATTTTGTTTTCTAAATCATCCGAAATAGAAGCTTTGACTTGTTCCATTAGTTTTTTATTGCCTAATGCTACTTTTTTATTAGTCACAGTCCCTGTAACTCCTTTTCCTGCAACGGCTTCAAAATCTTTTACTTCTATTAATGAAATGGTTTTTGCTTTTGCGAAATTTACGACCGCTTGAGCTAATGGATGTTCGCTGTATTGATTTAAGGAAGCGATGTTTTGCAACAAATCATTCTCATTATTATTTGATGCAAAAATGGTTTCTACCGATGTTTTTCCTTCTGTTATTGTGCCTGTTTTATCGGTTATTAAAACATTTACTTTGTTCATATTTTCTAATGCTTCAGCATTTTTTATCAAAACTCCCGATTGTGCGCCTTTACCCACACCCACCATTACAGACATTGGTGTGGCCAATCCCAGTGCACAGGGACAAGCAATAATTAATACCGCAACCGCATTTATAAAACCATAAACTAATGCCGGTTCGGGACCGAATTTTGCCCAAACAAAAAAGGTGATTATTGCAATAATCACTACTATCGGCACAAAATACTTGGCAATACTATCGGCTAATTTTTGAATTGGTGCTTTGGAACGACTGGCATCATTTACCATTTTTACGATTTGTGAAAGCAGGGTTTCCGAGCCTACTTTTTCGGCAATCATTACAAAGGATTTGTTACCGTTTACTGTTCCTGCAATCACATTATCATCTTTCTTTTTATCGACCGGAATAGGTTCGCCAGTAATCATTGCTTCGTCTATACTGCTTTCTCCATCGCTTATTTTTCCATCCACAGGTATTTTCTCTCCGGGTTTTACCCGCAAGAAATCACCTTCTTTGATGTCGTGAATGGAAATTATTTTATCGACGCCATCCAGTACCAAAGTGGCTTCGGTTGGGGCGAGCTTTAATAGTTCCTTGATTGCGCCACTGGTTTGGCTGTGTGCCTTGGCCTCTAATACCTGACCCACTAAAACCAATGTCAGAATTACTGTTGTGGCTTCGAAGTATAATAATACTGTTCCGTGTTCTGTTTTGAATTCGTTTGGAAAAATATCAGGAAAAAACATTCCTACTAAACTAAATAGAAAAGCTACGCCTGTACCGATTCCGATAAGGGTAAACATATTTAAATTCCAAGTGATTATTGATTTCCATGCGCGAACAAAGAATATCCAACAGGCATAAAAGACTACCGGCAGAGTTAATACTAATTGTACCCAATTCCATTTTATGGCATCCATTATTTTGAGTAACGGATTATTGGGCATCATTTCTATCATTGCAATGGCAAAAACCGGAATGGTAAAAATTACGGCTACTTTCAATTTATGCACTAAATTTTTGTAGTTTTTTTGGTCTTCGCTATCATTGGGTTCCATTGGTACTAAATCCATTCCGCATATCGGACAAGAACCTGGTTGTTCTTTTATTATTTCCGGATGCATGGGACAGGTAAACAAAGTTTTAACATCATTTAAGTCAGGTGCTTTGACTAAATCCATTCCACACACGGGACAATCGCCTGCTTTATCATACACTTTTTCACCTTCGCAATGCATTGGGCAATAGTATTTTCCTGCTTTACTATTTTGAAGAAATTCAACATCTTTGTTATCTTGTTTTTTTGTACCACAGCACGATTTTTCTGCGGGGTCTTTATCCATTTCTGATGCTGTCCCTTTTGCATCCTTTATTGAAATGGTATATTTACCTACAGCTCTTAAAGCCTCTCGTAATTGGGCTATAGGAATGTGTTTCGGCATAGTCAGGGTTAACATTGGAGGATGTAAAACAACAGTCGCTTTAATCCCTTCTATCGAATTCAAAGCGTTTTCAACTTTAGAGTGACAGCCCTCGCAAGTCATTCCTGTGATAGTATAAGTGTGTGTCATAATCTTTAAAATTACATTTTCATTCCTTCCATTGGGTCGCTACCTTTTCGGAATTTATATTCACTATTTATCGCATAAGCTCCTGAAAGGACTATTTTTTTTGAACCGTCAATTTCAGATTTAATTTCGATCAGACCGTTTATCTCCGCGCCTGTCTCTACCATGAGATTTTCAAATACTCCCGGTCTTTTTTCAATCCAGATATAGGATGCATTTTCTTCCCGAATAACGGCATCAACAGGAACAAAGAGTCCTTTTACATTGGATTGTTTCAATTTGGCGACAGCCTGCATTCCTGGTTTTAATTGCAGATTCTGATTAGGAATCTGCATTCTGATTAGAAGCAGTCTCGTATCGGGATTGATTTCGGGATTAATGAAACTAACTTTTGCATTGATAGTTTTATCTGGAAAATCGGCAAAGCTGATTTGTGCTGTTTGCCCTAGGTGCAGGTTTTTTGCATAATTTACATTTACTTGTATTTCCAACCATAGGCTGTTCAAATCTGCTACTTTTATTATGCCTGAGCCTTCCATGACATAACTGCCTTCGGCAGCAATTATCTCTGTAATATAGCCATTTGCCGTGCTGTAAAAAGTGGTATATGGAGAAACATCGGAGCTGGTTTTTATACTTTCAATTTGGGCATTGGATAAACCAAAGAATACTAGTTTTTGTTTGGCAGCATTACTCATATTTCGTGCATTTTTACCAAAATCTCCCGGCATGGAAAGTTGCTTGTAGGCGTTGAAATAATCCTGTTTGGCTATGGCTATATCTTCGCTATATAAAATGTACAAGGCATCATTTTTACGCACATATTCTCCCAGAGTTTTTACGTAGAGTCTTTCCATTCGCCCCATAGCTCTTGCCGAAATGGTATTGATTTTTTCTTGGTTTGTTGCTAAAACACCCGTGAAATTTTGCTCTAAACTATTTTGTGTTTCGGCGATGGTTTGCATGTGGATGTTTCCCAATTTTATTTGCTGCTCACTCAAACTTATTTCATTGGAAGCTGAATCATCATTTTTCATCGGAGTCAAATCCATCTGGCAAATAGGGCATTTCCCGGCTTTGTCTTCTTTAACCTGCGGATCCATAGAACAGGTATAAAATGTGGTTGCTTCGTTTTTTTTGTGCTTACTATGATCTTCTTTATTTTTAGAGTCACAAGCGATAAACAACATAATTAGCAGTAAAAACCAAAAAGCATTTATTGAATTTTTCATTTTAATCGGGTTTTATAAAACTTTCGCTATCTATTAAGTATTGTGCGTTTTTAGCTATCGTATCCTCCGAGGAAATACCACTTAGAATCTGAACAAAATCATTTCTCTCGATTCCTGTTTTAATTGCAGTTGCTTTGAAACCATTAGCCATTTTCAGAAAGACTATTTTTTTGTCACCAATGCTAACCAAAGCTTGTTTTTGCAGCCAAATTGCTTTTAACGGATTTACTTTTACAATTCCTTCCAATCTCGTCCCAATGGGCAACTTTAGCCTATCGTTGTTTAAATAGACTCTTACTGTATTGGACTTATCCGAAGGATTTAGTTGTGTTTCAATAAAGTTTATTTGAGCGTCGAAACTATCCGCTTCGTCCATTTCGGAGCGAATTGTGATGGATTGTCTGGTTGTTATTTGATTATTATAACCTTGCAAAACATTAAAAACTCCCCAAACCTTATCGGTATTCTTTAATTTAAAAATGATTTCGCCTTTTTTAATATAGTTTCCCTCTTTGATGTCTAATACTTCTGTGTTGTTGGTTGCATTTTGCATGGATGAAGAACTCAGGTCATTCATTTTTTCGGTTCCGCTAATGATTCCGGTGGCTGGGCTGTAAATAGTAATTTTTGGGTTCGCACTTTTGGATGAAATCAAAGAATTAATTTGGCTATTTGTCATGCCATACAGCAATAATTTCTTTTTGGCAGCATTTCTAATAGAAGTATTATCCGCATCATTTGAAATAATATAAATGAAATTTTGTTGCTCGGTCAGTAATTCCGGACTGTATATTTCAAATAGTTTTTGTCCTTTGGTTACTTTTTGGTATTTATAATTGACATACATTCTTTCTATTCGGCCACCTATTCTTGCTGCAATGTTTACCGCTGAATTTGGGTCATATGCTACAATTCCCGGCAGGCTTATTTCGCTATTTAAAACCGTGTCTTTGGGTATTGTAGTTTGATAGTTTCCAACGACAAACTTATCTGTAGGTTTCAAAAGATTGTCAATGGAATTGTCGGTTGGACTTTTGCTCTCTGTTGCCTTTTTTACTAATGTCATTCCGCAAATCGGGCAATTTCCGGGTTCGTTTCGAATAATTTCGGGATGCATCGAACAGGTGTACACTTCGTTTTGAATCCCTTTTTCGGAAGATTTTTTTGATTTTACCACAAAGTAATACATACCAAATCCGATGATGGAAATGACGGTAAAAACCAAACCATATTTTATATACTTGTTCATACTCATTTGGTTTCTAATTGTTTTTCAATTTCCACTTGGGTTAACAAAATACTTTTCAGTTTATCCAGCGCATCCATTTGTGCCATATTTAATGCTTCCCAGGCATCTAATGCCACAAATAAATCTCCGGTATTGTTTTGCCAGGCTAAAATTGCCGTATCATAGTTTCGTTTTAGGGCAGGAATAATGTTGTCTTGCGTGATTTGGTATTGTTTTTTCACATTCAAAAATTCAGCATTCATTCCCTTTATCATTCCGTTAGCTTCATTAGCTATCATTTGCTTTTGCTGTTCCAGACTTTCATTTTTAAATTTATAACTTTCCATATTTGCTTTATTCATTTTGGTTGACCAAGGCATAGGAATTGTTATCATTCCCATTAAAGAGAACTGTTGCGGCTGATTTCCAAAAGTGAACATGTGGTCGTATTTTACTCCGAATTCCGGGCGTGTTTCTACTCTTTGGGTTTCAATTTTCAGTTCGTTTACAGCTTTTGTTCTGTCGATGGCTTTTATATCACTGCGATTGTTGATATAGGATGATAAATCGGTGTCCAGTAAATTGTACTCTTTAATTTCATAATTGGAATCAATTTCAAAATTTGCCTTTTTATCACGAGCCATTAAGGTATTGAGCATGTATTTTCGCTGTGTCACATCATTTTCCAACATGACAATCATAGCCTGCAAAACAGCATATTGAGATTTAGCCTTATAATAGGATGGCAATTTATCCATATTGTATTGATAGCGAATTTCCATGCTTTTGATCATATAATCCAAAAGCAGAAGATTGTCTTGGGCAATTTTTATTTTTTTCTTATTGATAATCCATTCATAATAATAGGTTTTGGCTAATGCGTTTAATTGGTTTAGCGTGAAATTTTTATTCTCATTTTCTACCGATGACATGGCTTTCATCAAATTTTCATTTGCATTTAGCTTAGAAGCATTAGGAATCATTTGAGTGACTCCCAACATATAAGATCCCATTCCGGGATTCATTCCATCTGCTTTCCACATTTTGGTGTTATAAGGTGTCATAAAGAAACCTGTTTCCACTTGTGGTGCCATCCAGCTTCTGGCTCCTTTTGCGGCGGCTTCCATACTTTGAATATCCGCTTCGTACATTTTCAGTTGCGGATTATTGGCTTCTATTTTTTTTAAAACCTCAACCAATGAAAGTGTTTGCGCATTTCCGAAAGAAAAGCTTAAAATCAAACAACTTAGAGCGATATAATAGTTATTCTTTAGCATCTAAAATTTCTATTTTCCCTTTTGTTCGTAATTCATGCAGTTTTGACATTTCAAAAACAACCGGGGTTACTAATAATACATATATTGTTGAGCTAATGGTTCCGCCAATAAGCGGAACGGTTATTGGGAGCATCACATCGGAACCCGTGCCGGTTGCCCACAAAATAGGAATCAAACCAAATAAGGAAACGCAGACGGTCATCAGTTTTGGGCGCAATCTTTTGGCTGAACCATCAATAATATATTCTCTTAAAATTTCTTCGGTGATAACCTCCTTATTATTTCCGTGCTTCTCCACCATTTTGTTCATGGATTCATTCAGATAAATGGTCATTAGCATTGCTGTTTCTATGGCCATTCCAAATAAGGCTATAAAACCAACGGCTACTGCTACCGATAAATTGATTCCATAAAAATAAACCATGAAAATTCCGCCAATTAATGCAAATGGTACTGTTATCATGGTGATTAAAGCTTCTTTCATGGAATGATAGGTGAAAAATAGAATTAGGAAAATAATAACTACAACTATTGGCAATATTAAGCTCAAAGTCTTGTTGGCCCGAATTTGGTTTTCCCATTGTCCGCTCCATTCCATATAATAGCCTTTGGGCATTTTGGCCATCATTGCGTTTAGTTTTTTCTGCGCCTCTTTTACGGTACTTCCCAAGTCACGCTCCCGAACATTAAACAATACACTTCCACGAAGCATGGCGTTTTCGCTGTTTATCATGGGTGGTCCATCACTGATTTTTACATCGGCTACCGTTTCTAGCGGTATTGGTCCAAATTGCATTGTTTGTACCTGTAATTTTTTTAAAGCATCAAGACTATTTCTGTATTCCTGGGCATATCGTGCATTTACAGAAAAACGTTGTCTTCCCTCGATGGTTGTGGTTAATTTCATTCCGCCAATAGCAGCTTCTACCACATTGTTTATATCGTCAATCGAAAGCCCGTATCTTCCTATTACTTCTCGTTTTGCTTCAATATCGATATATTTTCCGCCTGTAATTGGTTCGGCATATAAATCTTTTATTCCGGAAGTACCTTCCAGGGCTTTCTTGATTTTTTGCGATAATACAGCGATGGTATCTAAACTTGCACCGTATATTTTTATTCCCACATCGGTTCGGATTCCGGTTGAAAGCATGTTGATCCGATTGATAATAGGCTGTGTAAATCCGTTTGTTACACCCGGAATTTGCAGTTTGTTGTTTATTTCGGTTATAATATCATTTTTTGTTTTGCCTTCGCTCCATTCTTCTTCGGGTTTTAGCAGAATAATGGTTTCAATCATGCTTATCGGACTGTTGTCGGTTGCCGTGTTTGCCCGACCTGCTTTTCCCAGTACGTGAGCAACTTCTGGTATCGATTTTATCAATTTATCCTGCACCTGCAAAATTCGTTTGACTTCAGAATTAGAAACATCGGGCAAGGTAACCGGCATGAATAAAACAGAACCCTCGTCTAAGGGGGGCATAAACTCGGAACCTAATCGGGTAAACATTAAGACTCCAATCAATAATGCAATAATATTTATTCCCAGTATTGTTTTACGCCACTTTAGGCAGAATACCAGAATTGGGGTATAAAAGGATTCTAATTTGCTGTTAATAGGATTTTTATCTTCCGGTCGAAGTTTTCCTTTGAGTAAAAAGCTAATGAGTACCGGTGTTAATGTGATAGCCAAAAAGGCATCCACTATTAGAATAAACGATTTGGTATATGCTAATGGACTAAACAATTTACCTTCCATACCCGTGAGGAGAAACACTGGTAAAAAGGAGGCAATTACAATTACTGTGGAATAAAAAACACCCGGGCCCACTAATTTAGAAGAAGATTCTATGAGCTTCAACTTTTCCTCTGGACTAAGTGGGTCTTTCTCCTGCTGTATTATTTTTTTAATTTTATCTTTCATAGTATTCAGCTATTAATTTCCGTCCATTTCTTCTTGTTTTTCTGAAATTGTCCTGTAAGCATTTTCCACCATCACAATACCGTCATCAACCACTACCCCAATAGCTAGAGCTATACCGGTTAGAGACATAATGTTGGAAGAGATGCCAAAAGCTTCCAGCAGAATAAAACCCACAGAAACTGATATTGGAAGTTGTATAAGGATAATTAACGCGCTTCTCCAGTGAAAAAGAAAAATTAGGACAACTAGAGACACCGCAATCATTTCTTCGATTAGTGTACCTTTTACCGATGCAATGGCTTTTTCAATCAATTCGCTTCTGTCGTAAGATGTTTTGAAAGAGACACCTTCGGGCAAACCTTTTTCAACTTCTTTCATTTTAACTTTTACGGCATTAATTACCTTATCGGCATTTTCACCATTTCGCATTACTACGATTCCGCCTACCACTTCGCCACTTCCATTTTCATCAAAGATACCCAACCGCAAATCGCCTCCCATTTGTATGGAACCGATATCTCTTAGCCTTACCGGAATGGAATTATAATTTTTTACAGCTATGGCTTCCACATCCTTGATGTTTTTGATATAGCCTAAACCTCTAATGATGTATGACATATCGCTCATTTCGAATTTCCGTCCGCCCACATCGTTGTTATTGGCCTTGACAGCATCCATGACTTCCATCATGCTTACATTATAGTATTGCATTTTTAAAGGGTCTAATACCAGTTGGTATTGTTTTTCAAAACCACCAAAAGAAGCTACTTCCGCCACCCCAGGAACAGTTTGCAAAGCAAATTTCACATACCAGTCCTGCAAGGCACGCTGCTCGCCTAAGTCCATTCCTTTGGCATCCAGATGATACCAAAATATATGGCCCACTCCGGTTCCGTCAGGCCCCAAAGTAGGCACAACATTTTGTGGTAATAGTCTTTGTGCGTAATTCAGTCGTTCCAATACCCGGGTTCTAGCCCAATATGTATCTACTTTATCTTCAAAAACGATGTACACGAAACTCATCCCAAACATGGAAGCTCCGCGGATATTTTTAATTTTTGGAATTCCCTGCAAATTTGAAACAAGCGGGTAGGTTACCTGAGCTTCAATAACCTGTGGACTTCTCCCCATCCATTCGGTGAAAACAATTACTTGATTTTCAGACAAATCGGGAATGGCATCAATTGGATTTTCCTGTACACTGTAAATACCCCATGCAAATAAACCAGCAGCTATAAGAAGCACAACAAATCGGTTTCTGAGGGAGAATGAAATTAGTTTTTCTACCATAGCATTTTAATTTTGTGATGAAAGACTGTCATTAACCTTGCTAATCCAATCCATTACTTCCTTTTTCTGACGAGCTGTAAGTTTTGCTTTTTTGTGCATTAGGCTATATGACTTTAATGGCATTTTATTTTCTTCAATTTGCTCAACCATAGATTCAAGTTTGCTTCGCTGTTTCCGTTTGGTATAACTTCCAAATTCATCAAAATTCAAATTCTCTTTTCCCTCTTTTATATGGCTTTCCATATAATAACGCCCAGGCTGAATCATAGAATACCAAGGATAGTTTGTATTATTGCTGTGGCAGTCATAACAAGAAGTGCTAAAAACAGTTTTTACATTTTCGGGAACAGTATATACTCTTGTGAAATTAGCAGCTGAAACCGGCTCGTAATTTTCATTACGAGCGGGTTGATACAACTGCATCAACAAAAAAATAATCAGCCCAATAAATGCTGTTTTCCTGATGTTTATTTTCATTTAGAATTCTTCTTTTATACTGCCACATGTTAACATATCAGATCCAAAATAGGGGTTTTTGATATCCTTGGTTTCACTTATCCAGATAGCGCCTTTGTTATTATCTGCCATCGGACAAAAATCCTGATACAATTTTTGTTTTGTTCCAAAAAGTTTAATCATATCGTTGATGTCTTTGCTTAATAAGACAAAATGTTCTCTTTGATGGGCTATTTCTCCTGCATTGTCCCCTATGTGCTCTGCGTGCTCTTTGGCATCCTCAGCAATATCCATAAAATTTTTCTTCTGATTGGCATCTAAATCCTTCGTTCCAAAGGTGTTGATAGCGGTAATTAGCAATTTTGCATTTTCGGCAGCGCTACTTGCATCATCATTTACCAATTTGTTTTTTAAATTCAGATAAGCTGATACAATACCTTCGATATTAACATTTGATGTAAAGGTAGCTTTTTCTTCGGGAGTGGCTGCTGTATGCGTTACTGGTTCGGTCAATTCCATTCCGCATTTTGGGCAGGCTTCCCCTTTTTTTCCGTGCACTTCCGGATGCATAGAGCAAGCATACATTTGTGAAGAAGTTTCAGTTGTTTCTGAATTTGTTGTAGCTTCTTTGCTTTTTTGGTTGCATGAAACCAATACGAATACCATTGCGATGATTGATAAGATTATATTTTTCATTTTGTTTAAATTTTAATTTACTAAAAGGTTATTTTACATTTTTATTACAATCCCATTTGGTTTTCTTCCAACGTTGATTGTTTTTGTTACTGAATGATTAGTGGTATTGATAGCAGAAACCGTATTGGCTGTTTGATTTGTTACATAAGCCGTATTACCGTCTGCTGTAAATGCAATTGCGTGAGCACCAGCACCTGTATTAAAAGAATTGCCATGCATCCACATATTCATTCCTGTATCCCAAGACCAATAATGCACTTTCCCATTCATTGGGTCTGAAACCCATAATTCATTTTTTGGACCATTATAGGATGCCATCCCCGGCATGAAACCTAAGGCGATTGTTTCGTCAACCATATCAGTTGTGACATCAATAACTGAAATAGTTTGTCCGTCCTCGTTATCAACATACATTTTGCCATTACTTCCAGTCCAAGCGCCAACCGGATTATCACCTACAGTTATTGTGGCTACGACCGTTTTTGAAGCTAGATTAATTACAGAAATGCTGTCATCATCACCATTTGCTACATAAGCTTTTGTGCCATCAGAAGAGAATGTCAATTCCGCAGGCATCATTCCTGCTGTAATTGTATTCATTAAAGCGTAAGTTGTAGCATTGTAAACCAAAACTTTACCATCCATGTTCATTTGTGGCACCCATATTTCGGTACCGTCAGGAGAGTAGATTGTATTGTGGTTCATGGCAGGAAGATTCATGCTTTTTATTGTTTCACCAGTCATAGCATTAATAATCAACATTTTCCCTGTCATTCCCGATGTACTACCTGTATGACCTGCTGAGAAATCCATTCCGGGTACGCCAATAGCCAAATGATCTTGGTGTGATGAAATGTGATGTGGCCACATGATCATGCCTGAACCAGTTCCCATCAATGGAATAGTTGCTGTTACTGCATTAGTACTTAACTTGACAACTGAAACCGTTGCATCTTCACCATTTACAATATATGCAGCAGGATAATCAACATTCAATGCCATGTCCATATCGTCATTGTTGTCATTACAAGATGTCAATAATATCGCCCCAACGAATGAAGCTAGTATTGATAAAATTTTCATTTTATATTTTTTTTAGTGTTATTTTATTGATTTATATATTTTACCACTGTTATACATTTTTGAACAGAGTCTCAACATTATCAATCTAATATTAATGATGGTCTTTTGCAGTCATATCCATTCCACATTTAGGGCATTTACCAGGTTTATCGGAAGTTGCGCCGTCCATGGTACATACATATTTTACGGACACTTTTCTTTTCGTCTGACTGCTTTTTATAGATGCATCGTGTTTGGAAACGGAAGTTTTTACCATTTTCATTCCGCAAGTATTGCATCCACCTTCAATTGCGCTTATTTCATTTGGATGCATAGGACAAGCATACATTGGCTTTTTTACATTTTCTTGCTGCATATTCATCCCACATTTAGGGCATTTACCCGGTTTGTCAGAAGTTGCGCCATCCATGGTACATACATATTTTGCAGACACTTTTCTTTTTGTCTGACTTCCTTTTATCGCGGCATCATGTTTTGCTACGGATGTTTTCACCATTTTCATTCCGCATTTACTACATCCACCTTCAACTGCACTTTTTTCATCCGGATGCATAGGACAAGTATATACCATATTTTTAACCTCCGTTTTAGAAGTTTCTTTAGTATCCTGTGCCAAAATAGTATTGTTGGCAACAAAAAATAGACTTAAGATAATAATTAGATTTTTCATTTTTATTTTGTTTTAGATGTTTACTATTATTTTATTGTTTCAATTGTTTTACCACAGCTCAACATTTGTGAACCGTAATACGGATTTTTGATTGCATCTTCCTTACTTAACCAATTGGCTCCTTTACCGCTATTTGCCATTGGGCAAAATTGAAAATAAACAGGAGTTTCTGATTTTACAACTTTGATAAGTTCATGCATTTTATTCGATAAATCCATGAAATGATCCCGCTGGTGTTTGATGTCTTTTGTATCGGCAATATGTTCCGAATGTTCTTTCAATTCTTTCCAGATTTTCATCCATACCATATGCTCATCCGTTGTTAATGTTTCCATTTTGACTGCATTTATTTCGGAAAGTAATGCAGATGCTTTAGCAGAAGCACTAGTACCATCCGTTTTTACCAAAGCATCTTTTAGTTCAAAATAGGCATCAAAAACAGTTTTCAACTGTCCTGTTTGGGTATTTGTTATTGAAGTTTGGTTATTTGTATTTATTATAGTTTGTGCAGATTTATCCGCTACTGATGCAGCTTCAATTTTAACAGGCACTTTGGCTTCTCTTTCGTATTGGCAACAGCCCGGCAGTTTTGAATAAGCCTCATCAGGTGCCAGAAATTTATCGCTGTCGTAACCGCTTAATGCAATTCGTTTCAAGATTTCGTCCTGGTTTGTTTTTTGGGCATCATAGGTTAGCGACGCCATTTTTGTGTCTGCATTCCAATCCACTATGGCTACATTTTTGATGTTTCCTGTTTTTTCGATTGTTTTTTCACACATTCCGCAGTTTCCGTATATTTTAACGGTTTCGGTTTTTACATTTTTAATTTGTGCATGGACAGACATTGATAGCAATGCAACCATTACTATCCTTATTTTTATAAATGAAATTTTCATTTTATATAAGTATTTGAACCAAAGCTTTTTACTTTGGTTTGATGATAAAATAAAGTCGGATAAAATTCAGTATTTTCTCTTGCCAGACGGCAATTAGAAATACTTTTTCGTAGAACAGCGCATACACACCTGCTTAAATTCTCATGAAAATGCTTTGAATTTGACACAGCTATGGCTGTCAAAAAAGGGGATTTAGCCTATTTTAGGGATAAGCCAAATGGAATGAAACCCATCGGAGAGGGTTGGGGTTGCATATAAAAAGCAAACTTTTCTTTGGGAAGAAAAGTGTAGTATTCTATTTTGAAAGATGGCGTTGGATAAAAACCCAAGAGATACGGATGGACAAGTGGTGGTGCAACCGCATTTTGAATGACCGCATTTTCCACCGCATTCTTTGTGGTCTTTTTTCTCAGCATTGTCTTTACAGCAACAATCCTTTTTTTGATTTTTATCAAATGAGGCTTCTTTTTTACAAGAATGTGTAGAACTGTCACCTCCACAAGCCATAGTTTTATTAGGCATAAGGAAAATGCCTAATAAAACTATAAATATGAGGTGGATTTTTTTCATAAAACTATCAAAGTTGTACAAATTTAGGGAATATTTATTTTTGAATGTTAAAAATAACCTTAAAACTTCATTCGCTGAATCCGAACGGCATTTAAGATTGCTAATAAAGCTACTCCCACATCGGCAAAGACCGCTTCCCACATCGTGGCCAGTCCTCCTGCGCCAAGAACAAGCACAATTGCTTTTACGGCAAAAGCCAAGGCTATATTTTGCCAAACTATTTTCTTGGTTTGCTTACCAATGTTGATTGCCATAGGGATTTTGCTTGGTTTGTCGTCCTGAATCACCACATCGGCGGTTTCTATGGTGGCATCGCTACCCAATCCGCCCATGGCGATACCCACATCGCTCAAAGCCACTACCGGTGCATCATTTACCCCATCGCCTACAAAAGCTACGGTCTCGTTTTTGGCCTTTATCTCCTTTACTTTGTTGACTTTATCTTCCGGAAGTAAGTCGCCAAAAGCATTTGCAATTCCTAATTTCTTAACGACAAATTGTACAACGGTGTCTTTATCCCCACTGAGCATTGTGGTTTTTACACCCAAAGCTTTCAGTTTATCGACGGTGATTTGCGCATCTTCTTTAATGCTGTCGGCAATGGTTAGATAACCCACAAACTTTTTATCATAACCCACTGCAATTAAAGTGTACACGATGCTTGACGGATCGATATCATACGTAATGGAAAACTTATCCATTAGTTTGAAATTACCCACCAATAATTCTTTCCCGTTTACCGTTGCTTTTAGTCCGTGCCCGGAAATTTCTTCTGCATTTTGCAAAACAATCGATGTATCAATCGGACCCACATAGTCGTGGATGGCTGTTGCCACCGGATGGGTACTTTGTCCTTCCAAGGCATTGACCATTTTTAAAATTTCCTCTTTGTCGAAATCGGGTTTAAAAACCACTTCCTGCACCTTGAAAACGCCTTCGGTCATGGTGCCGGTTTTGTCCATCACTACATTTTGAATGGTAGCTATTACATCGAGAAAATTACTTCCTTTGAACAAAATTCCGTTTTTACTGGCTGCTCCAATTCCGCCGAAATAACCCAAGGGAATACTAATCACCAAGGCGCATGGGCAGGAAATTACTAAGAAAATCAAGGCTCTGTATAACCATTCCTTGAATTGATAGTTATCGATAAAAAAATAAGGCAATAGACAAATAGCAATCGCAAGAAACACAACTATTGGGGTGTAGATTTTAGCAAACTTTCGGATAAATAATTCGGTAGGGGCTTTTTGCTCGGTCGCATTTTGAACTAATTCTAAAATTTTACTCAACTTACTATCCGTATAGGCAGTGGTTACTTTTACCTGCGAAACGGTATTCAAATTAATCATACCGGCCAGAACGGCTTCTCCTTTGCTTTTTGTATCGGGTTGGCTTTCCCCTGTGAGTGCAGCTGTATTGAAAGAGGCGGTTTCGGAAAGTAATTCGCCATCCAAGCCTAATTTTTCTCCTGGTTTTAACTGAATTATTGCGCCAATTGGCACATCCTCGGCTTTTACTGTACGCACAACATTTCCTTCCATGATGTTAACTTCATCTGGGCGTTGGTCAAGCAAGGATTTTATGTTGGCTTTGGCTCTTGTAACTGCCAGGTTTTGAAATATTTCGCCCACCGCATAAAACAGCATTACCGCAACGCCTTCCGGGAATTCACCAATGGCAAATGCACCAATGGTAGCAATGCTCATCAGCAGGAATTCGGAGAAAAATTCGCCTCTACTAATGCTTTCAATGGCTTCTTTTACGACTGGTAAACCTACCGGAATATAGGCAAGGATATACCAAACTATGCGTACCCAACCGGTGAACCAGCTTTGAGTAAAATAATTATCAATTCCTATGGCAATCAGCAATAAGACAAAACTTATGATTGCCGGCAGGAACATCCTGAAGGTGCTTTTATTTCCTCCTGAATGGTCGTGGTCGTGCCCGTCATCTTCGGAATGCTGTTCTGCCTGTTGATTGATTTTTTCTTCTAAGGTGCAGCAGATTTGTTTTCCGCTCGTATCGAATTTGTGTTGGTGTTTCATAATTTATTCTTTTTAAATCCACAAAATTGAAAATTTTGCACTGTATCAAAGGGGGTAATATGATTCTCGGTAAAGCATTTTACTGCTTCAAAATTTTCATTAAAGGTTTGTTTCATCGTTTTTTCAGAATATTGTTTTATTTCTAATCCGCTGCATTTTAATGGACCATTTTCTGAAAAAGTACCTAATAGAAAACTTCCATTTGTAACTATTGAATTTGCAACTAAAGCTACATATTTGGCAATATTTATTTCATCCGTCAAGAAATGGAAAACAGCTCTGTCGTGCCAAAAATCAAAAATTACATCGGTTTTGAACTCGGTAATATCCGTAACAATCCAATGTACCAAGTTGGCTTTTTCTCCTAATCTTTTTTTAGCTTTTTCTAGTGCCACTTCTGAAATATCCAAAACCCAAATATTTTGATACCCTTTTTCTATTAAAGCATCTACTAAATTACTATCACCTCCACCAACATCAATGATATTGGCAGTTTTTGATAGATTTAAATTTTCTAAATATTCCATTGATGTCTTTGGGTACTGTTGAGTCCAGCTTACTTCATTTGGTTTTTTTGTTGCAAATACATTTTCCCAATGTGATTTATTGTTTTTCATAATACAAATATTAATGTTCGTGTTCTCCGCCACCTTTCATAGCAGAAAGCAAATAAAATGCGCCTTTAATCACAATTTTTGCATCAGCAGGAATTTCTTCTGTAAATTTTACTTCTGTATATCCTAAATCGGTTGTTCCTGGTATCACTTCGATTGCTTTGAAATGCACTTGGTTGTGTCTTTCTTCTTCGCCTGTAGTTTCTTCAGAATGTGCTTCTCCCTCTTTATGTTCGTGAGTTTGTGCTTTTTTGCCTATGTTTTTATCTTGATGTTCTTCTAGGATATAGACAAAATATTTATCTCCATTTTTTACAACAGCCTCTTTAGGGAGTGCAGGAACGGTTGCATTTTTAATATTGATATTCGCAGAAACATACATACCCGAAATTAGACCTTTAGAATCAGCTGGGTTAATTCTTGCGTGAACATCGACCGTTTTACTTTCGTTTGAAAAGGATTTATTGATGCCAAATATCTTTCCTTTGATGGATTTATTTCCTTGATTTGTTAAAATGAAATCAATGGTCTGTCCTACAGCAATTGATCCCAAATCCTTTTCATAGACATTCAAATCCAAGTGCATTTGGCTATTATCTACTACTTCAAAAAGGATTATTCCTGTTTCTGCAAATGCTCCTTTGGCAATATTTATTTTTCCAACATAACCTGATATTGGTGAAACTATTGGCACTAGACTTGATCCGTTTGTACTCATGTTTAAGGCTTGTAATTTACTTTTTGATGCTTTTGCTCTGGCTCTTTCTACTGCTAATTTTGCTTTTACTTCTTGAAGTATTTTTCTAGGATTTACCTCTTGATCGCTCAATGTTTTCTGACGATTGTATTCTAATTGCAAGTATTCAATATTTGCAATAGCCGAATTGTAATCTTCTTGCATTTGAACTACTTCTAAGTTTTGAATGGTAGCCAATACTTTTCCTTTGTTTACAAATGTCCCCTCCAAGACTAAAATATCTTTAACGGTTCCACCTATTAAGGTTGAAATATTAGCCATATTTTGAGGTGGAACTGTCGTATATCCATTGGCTTTTATCACTAGATTTAGATTTCTATTTTCTACGGCACCTGTCTCAATTCCAACTGTTTTGAACTGTACAGCGGTTAGTGCTACTTCGTTTTCTGATTTTTCATCTTCGTGACCTAATTCTTCGGTTTTCTTTTCTCCGCAAGAAGTAAGAAGCAAGAGGCAAGAGGTAAGAAGTAAGAGCTTGGTTTTAATCTTGATTTTTGATATTGTATTTATATTTATTTTTTTCATTGTAGTAATTATAAATCGTTAGAAATGATGGGGAATTGCAATTGAATAGCACTTTGATTGTAAGCATTGATGGCTTCGGCATTTTGTTTTTTAATATCGATAGCCTGATTTAAAAAACTAATGTATGACCAATAACTCATATCTCCATTTGCATAGCTCTTTTGAGCCGTTGTAATAATCTGTTCTGCATACTGCAAACCTTCTTTTTGATAATAGGCTAATGCTTTTTGTTGCTTGTCGAAATTATTTTTTAATTCTTCCATTTGCAATTTTAAAATCAATTTACTTTTGTCTAATTCTAATTGTGATTGCGAAATACTGATGGCTGCTGCTTTGGCTTTAGCCGAATTTACGCGCCCAAATACAGGAATTTGTAAACCTGCGGTAAATCCTTGAAAATAGCCTTTTGTTTCAATCGTTTGTCCAAAATATCCCAAACCTAATTTTGGTGTTCGTGATGTTTTAAATGTATTGGCTTCTTTTTGATAAACAGAGATTTGCTGGGTATAATAATCCGTTACCAACGTTTCTGCTTTTGATAAGTTTTCATTATTCTTCAACGGAAACTGCATCGGTGTTGTGCTATCGGGCACAATGTTCTCTTCTGTTTGAATAAAAAACTGCAGTTGTTTTTGATAAATAGCCAAATCAAATTCAAGTTGCGCTTGTTGCGTTTCAATTTCTTTAGATTTTGCTTTGGCACTAATGACTTCAATTTTTCCGCTTTCACCTGTTTCAAAACGAAGCTCTGCGTTTTTCAGAAATTTTGAATAAATAGCTAATAAATCTGCATTTAGTTTTTTGATAGAAACACCATACAAATACTGATAGTAGGCAATTGTTACTGCTTTTTCTATTTCATATTCGGATAAGGCTTTTCGTTTTTCAGCTAGCTTTACCAATTCTTCTTGTAATTGACGGTTGGCTTTAGTAATGCTACCAATGGGGAAGTATTGTTGTACAGACACATTATGATCATAATCGACGCTATTAAATTGTCCTCCTTGGTATTGCACTTGCAAAGGGTCAGCTTGAAAAGCGGTCTTTTTTAGAACCGTTTGTTTTTCAATTTCTTTATCAGCAATTTTTAAATCGATGTTGTTTTTTTTTGCCATTTCGATAGCTTTTTGTAATGAAACGGGCTGGCTGTTTTGTGAGAATGCCACACAACTAATGAGCAGAAACCAAATGGTTACAAAGGATTGTCTTTTTTTGAATTTTTTAATTTTCATACCGTTTTCAAATAATAAATACAGAATTGGCAAAACAATCAATGTTAGTAATGTGGCTGATAATAATCCACCAATAACCACAGTTGCTAATGGTTTTTGAACTTCAGCTCCACCGCTTGTTGATAATGCCATAGGCATAAATCCTAAAGAGGCTACAGCAGCTGTCATTAATACAGGACGTAAACGAATTTTTGTTCCCATTAAAACCCTTTGTAACGGATCTGTTATTCCTTCTGCTTTAAGTTGATTGAAATAAGAAATCAATACGATTCCATTCAATACCGCAATTCCGAATAAGGCGATAAAACCAACACCAGCAGAAATACTAAACGGCATTCCTCGTATCCAAAGTGCAAAAACACCACCAATGGCAGATAATGGGATTGCTGTAAATATTAGTCCTGCTTGTTTGAAACTATTAAACGTAAAAAATAACAAAACGACTATTAATCCTAATGCTATGGGTACTGCAATTGTTAATCTTTTAGTTGCTTCTATTAAATTTTCGAATTGACCGCCATAAGTAATGTAATAGCCAGCTGGAAGTTTTAAATCTTTATCTAATTTTTGTTGAATTTCTTCAACGACACTTTTAATATCTCGACCGCGAACATTCAATCCAACGGTTATTCTACGTTTACCATTCTCTCGTGAAACTTGAACTGGACCTTGTTCATAAGAAACTGTTGCTACTTGTGATAAGGGCACTTGTTGTCCGTTTGGTAATGGAATAAAGAGATTACTAACATCGGTAATATCTGAACGATTGGCGGCATCCATTCTTACAACAACGTCAAATCGTTTACTTTCTTCATAAATTTTTCCCGCACTTTCTCCAGCAAAAGAGGAACGAATGATTTTGTTAATGTCTGTAATATTTAGACCATAAAGTGCAATTTTATTGTAATCGTATTTTACAGTAATTTGCGGTAGGCCAGTTACTTTATCTGCTTTTAAGTCCCCGATGCCTTCAATGCTTTTTACTTTAGAAATCATTTCGCTAGCTTTAGCGTCTAAGATTTCTAAATCATCTCCAAAAATTTTAATAGCTATATCACTTCGACTTCCAGTTGTTAATTCGTTGAATCGCATTTGTATTGGTTGTGAGATTTCAATATTGGCACCTGGAATAGCTTCCATTTCCTCTTTCATTAAATTGGCCAAATCTTCCCAATTGTCGGCAGATGTCCATTCGCTTTTGTCTTTAAGAACAATAATTAAATCGCCACTTTCTATTGGCATTGGGTCGGTAGGGATTTCACCACTACCAATTTTGGTAACTATAGTTTTTATTTCAGGGAATTTTGCTTTTAGAATTTTTTCGTATTCGGTGGTTGTTTTAACCATTTGAGAAAGAGAGCTTCCTGTCATAATTGTTGCATTAATGGCTAGGTCACCTTCTTCGATGGTTGGGATAAATTCACCTCCCATATTTTGAAAAATCACTAAAGCCAATAAAAATAATCCTATTGAAACTGTTAAAACTGCTTTTTTAAAACGCAACGCTTTTTCTAAAAAAGAGGTGTATATTCCTTCGAACCAAGTCATCATTCGATCACTAAAATTAAATTTGTGTTCGGTGTTTTTAGACAAGAACAATGCGCTCATCATTGGTACATAAGTTAATGAAAGTACAAATGCTCCAATTACTGCAAATCCAACAGTCATTGCCATTGGTCGAAACATCTTTCCCTCTGTTCCTACTAGCGCTAGAATAGGTAAATAAACGATTAAGATAATTATCTCTCCAAACGCTGCACTGTTTCTGATTTTTGAAGCCGATTGATATACCTCTTCATCCATTTCTGCTTGGTTTAAAGCTTTTTTCCTTTTGAGTTTTTGTAAATGGTGCATTGTGGCTTCCACAATAATTACGGCTCCATCGACTATAATTCCAAAATCGATAGCTCCTAAACTCATTAGATTTCCACTAACTCCAAATTTGTTCATCAAAATTACAGCAAAAAGCATGGATAATGGAATCACAGATGCCACAATTAATCCTGCACGAAGATTTCCCAAAAACAAAATCAATACAAAAATTACAATTAACGCTCCCTCGAGAAGATTTTTGGTAACTGTTCCGATGGCATTGTCAACTAATTTTCCTCGGTCAATAAATGCCTCTGCAACTACACCTTCTGGTAAACTTTTATTAATTTGAATCATTTTCTCTTTTACTCTCTCAGTGACCGCATTCGAGTTTTCACCTTTTAACATTAGAGCCATGCCACAAACTATTTCCCCTTTACCATCTTTTGTAGAAGCTCCATAGCGCATTGCCATACCTTCTCGAACATTGGCTACATTTCGAACTAAAATAGGTGCGCCGTTTTTGTTAGCAACAACTATGTTCTCTAAATCTTTGATGCCAGTGGCCATACCAACACCTCGAATGAAGTAGGAATATTGGTCTTTTTCAATATAAGCACCCCCTGTGTTTTGATTATTTTTTTCTAACGCATCAAAAATATCAGAAATAGTTACACCTAAACTATTCAGTCTATTTGGGTCAATTGCTACTTCGTATTGTTTTAATTTTCCTCCCCAAGTACTAACTTCTGCAACACCTTCAATACCTTGTAATTGTGGAATTATAATCCAATCCTGAATGGTTCTTAATTTTACGGCATCGTATTTGTCTTCATACCCTTTTTTTGCATAGACATCGTATTGGTAAATTTCGCCTAACCCTGTTGATATTGGTGCTAACTCTGGAGAACCAGCATAAGCCGGAATATTTTCTTTGGCTTCTGAAAGGCGTTGAAAAATTTGTTCTCTTGCCCAATAAATATCTACATCGTCTTTGAAAACTACGGTAACTACCGAAAGTCCGAAACGAGAAATACTTCGCAATTCAATAACCTTTGGGATTGTTTTTACCGATTGCTCTAATGGATAGGTGATTAATTGTTCTACTTCTTGAGCTGCTAAAGTAGGTGCAGTTGTTAATATTTGTACTTGATTGTTGGTTACATCTGGTAGTGCATCAAGTGGTAATTGTTTTATCGAATAGCTGCCAAAGGCTATTAGAATTAAAGTAAATAATAGTATAACGAATTTGTTCTTTATACTAAATTTTATGATTTTGTCTAACATTGAAAATATATAATGAATTAGAAATAAGCAAATAGAATATTTGCCATTATTTGTGAAAAGGTCACAACTTTCTAACCAGAATCCCGATAACTATCGAGACAGGTATCATTATACTATTTGGGGTGGTTGCCAAATACTTCCGAAGTAATTGGAATTGGCAATAGATTTATAAGTTGGTAATTGTATCTTAATGATTTCAGAAACAACAGGAAAACTAGCAGTAAATGTTGGAAAATTCGTTAATATTTGTACACTACAACAATTACAAGTGCAAAAAGGTGAACATAAATCGTTTCGATTATCATGTGACCGCTCATTGTGATTCGATGCGAATTTTGATGTAGTATGCTCTAAACTACTAACTTTCGTGTCTGTACAAGGCATACACGAAAGTATTATAAAAAGGATCGATAATATGGTGTTTATGATTTTCACGACTGTAAAAATAGGAAAAAAATGTTATCATGGCTGAGTTTCAATTAAAACGTTTTTATATAACCTATTCCCAATTGATTACCATTATAAAACGGTGCCATAATTGATGTTGTTTTTTTCTCTTTTGATTTAAAAATTTTCTCTTGCATAAATGGGTTTATCCAATAGGCAACTTTTGTACTTAGAATTCCAATTCCTGCACCTGCGACTACATCTGTTAGCCAATGTTTGTCATTATAAATTCTGAATGCTCCAGTACCTGCTGCTACGATATATCCCGAAATACCATACCAAACCGATACGTCTTTGTATTCTTGCCAAAGAAATTCTGCTCCTGCAAAAGCTGTTGCTGTATGCCCGGATGGAAAAGAATTGAAAGCCGAACCATCTGGACGTTCTACTTTTGTAATGGATTTTAAACTTAATACAGTAGCTGACATTAATAAATAGGACGTTCCTAAAATTATGGTTCTGTCTTTAAAGTTGTGTTTGCCTTTTATTCCCATTGCATTAAGACCATAAACCGATGCGGCAGGTAAGTACTGTGAGAAATCATCGATTGTTATTTTTTCATCGATATTTTCGTTTACCTCTTCCTTTATCCCAGAATTGACGAATTTTAATCCATCACTTTCAATGCCAATAACACCGTAACCAATTAAAACTGTTGGAAAAATAAGCTGTTTACACTTAAATTTTTTGCTGTTGTCTTTTGGCTCATTGATAGTAATTGTATCTGTTACTTGCTGTGCAAAACCGACTGACCCAACCATAAAAAATAAAAACACTTTTAAATACATACATTAAGATTTAAAATTAATAAAAGTATTTTTTTACATAAGCTGGATTTTTTAATATTATGGATTATTTAAATTTATGGAACACCTTTTTTATGAGACTAATAAATCAACAACGTCATTAATACAATTGAGACAAGTGATGCTTGCAACGTACCTAAATCTAATCCTTCTTTTGCGAGTGGTTTAGTTAAAAAAATCTTCGAAAGTTGCCCCAAATGGTCGTGTAAAAAAAAGCCAACCAAAATAAGAGTACTTCGTTAAGCTTGGTGTTATAATGTAATAAAATACCGCTATCGTTATTGCTATACCAGTTAAATAACCCAAGTTTAATGTCAATGAAATAAAGTCTCCCAATGTTTCTCCAAGCGTGGTTGCTACAATTTTCATAATCCAAAACAATACAGTGATTTCTGCTATTTTGTTTATATTTTTTGTTTCTACTATTTTCATTTTACTGTATTGTATTTAATTGTAATTAAAGCACTTTGCATTTATTTTGATACTATTTCAAGTCCGTTTTTAATAACTGAAACTTCAATCTTATTGGTTTTTAAGTTGTGGTATTCGCCATCTAACTGTATGTCAACAAAAATTTTATCTGGTAATTCGATAGCCATGTTTTCAATTAAATTGTGCTGTGCTGTTTTAAAAACTTCTGATTTTTTTGAAACAATATGAAGCCCCAACTTGATTTGACTGAATATATTTATTTTTGGAATTACTAAGAGATTTAGTTTACCGTCAATTAAACTAGCATTTGGAGTTAAGCTCATACCATAACCCATTTCATTAGAGTTGGAAACGAAAAGCATAAAAGCATTGCAATTTATTATCTGATTATTAAATGATAGTATCGATTTTATGGGTTTAAATTTTATGCTAGCTTCTAGTGATGCTTTGATATAAGCCGATAATGTTCTTTTTTTATAGCTATCGTATTTTTTAATTATTAAGGCATCAATTCCAATTCCCATGTTGCTGAAAAAGTAGTGTTGGTTTACTTTTCCGATGTCAATGAATTGCGTTTTCCCATTTCTAATTATTTCAGTTGCTTCTTCTAGCAGTTTAGGAATTTTAAGATTTGAAGCCAAACCATTGCCTGAACCAATTGGAATTATCCCTAATTTAATTTTGGTATTGACTAAGCAAGATGCCACTTCATTTATTGTTCCATCGCCACCGCAAGCCACTACATAATCTGGTTTTTTTGCTATGGCATTTTGTGTCAACATAATGGCATGGTGTTTATGATTTGAATAGTCTACACCAATTTTGAATTCTTTTTCAGAAAAATACTTTTCTAAAAGTGTTCTACTTAAATTATGTTTTCCATTGCCCGAAATTGGATTAATTATAAAATGAATGTATTTCATTATTTAAGCAATTTGTTAGTAAATAAATAATCGGCTGTTTGGTACCAAGAAATTGTTTCGTCAAGGAAATTTTTATTCATTGGTAGCGGTTTCAGACTATTATCTTGTTTATTCCATGAATAAAATGCTTGTTTTTTTTGGTCGGATAAAATCATCACCTGTTCTTTTTTCATCAACACTAATTTTCTGTATGTTCCTACCAAAGCACGTTCTTCAAAGTTGGAATGGAATATATCTTTACCAAAGAAATTGCTCTCGTAGCTCCAATTCATCATTGAAAAAAAAGTTGGAAAAATATCTATTTGTGAACATTGCTTTTTCACTTTTTGATTTAGCTCTTCTGGAAAGTTTACTATGAATGCCGGAATGTGATAATTGGCAACATCTATTTCGTCTTTACCGGCACTACTGGCGCAATGATCGGCAATGATTATGAAAACCGTATTTTTGAACCAAGGTTTTGATTTGGCTCTTTCAAACATATTTTTAATTGCATAATCCGTATATTTCACCGCACCTTCACGACCACTTCCTGATGGAATATCGATAGCATTATCTGGGTAAGTATATGGACGATGATTGGAAGTTGTCATTACAAAATTGAAAAAAGGTTTATTACTCTTGTAATGTTCATCCGCGACTTTAATCATTTTAGAGTAAATGTCTTCATCGCAAATTCCCCAAGCGTTTTCAAAAGTTACTTCGTTATCATTTATATTATTTCGTACTGTTTTGATTTTATCACTTAATACACTTCCGCGACCGCGATCATAGATTGTAAATCCGTTTCCTCCAAAATAGGCGTTCATATTATCAAAATAACCATCACCGCCATAAAAGAAATTTGGGTTATATCCTTTGGATTTGAATACATTTGAAACGGTATAAAGATTTTGATTTTCGGGACGTTTTACAATACTTTGTCCGGGTGTTGGTGGAATGCAAAGTGTCATGGCTTCCATACCACGAACGGTTCTTGTTCCGGTGGCATATAAGTTATCAAAAAAGATGCTTTTTTGCGCTAAACTGTCTAGAAAAGGCGTTATATTTTCTTTATTACCAAACTCTTTCATAAAACTGGCACTCAAACTTTCAACCAAGATAAAGACAACATTTTTTTTACTTGGTTCTTGGTTGGTTGTGTCTGATATTTTTCTATGAATAGATAATCCTTCTGTTTGGTATTTACTGTTTTTATCATTTAATTTATTTCTGATAACATCAAAAGCCACTTTATCATCTACAGATGTATAAAACTCATTGTATGCCATTTGATTGTTTCTGAAGGCAGCAAAAAAGGAGTAAATACCCGATTTTGATATTTCAGCATTGTATCGATTGGAAGACCATTCCGCTTGATTGTTAGTAATAAAAATGGAAAAAAACAATGCAGTAATTATTGTTGTCGCTAAAACAATGGTTCGGTCTTTTAGACTTGCTGTTGTACTAAATGTTTCCTTAAAAATATTTAATTTATAATACGTAAAAATGATAAGACCAGTTATGGAAAGTACACCTGCAACTAGAATAGGTAATGGATAGGATTGTTGGATGTTGGCAATTACTTCATGTGTGTAAATAAGATAATCAACCGCAATAAAATTAAAACGTGTTTTGAATTCATCCCAAAATGTAATCTCTGCAAAAAAGGTAAAAACCAATATGAAAATGGTAAGTGAAGTAAAAAACCAAACAAGAATTTTATCAATCCATGAACCAATCCACCTGTTAGGAAATACAAAATAGTAGATGGCCGACGGAATAATTATGAAACTTATGGTTCCGATGTCATAAAATAATCCTGTTAGAAAAGTTCCAATAACTGTAAATAGATTGAAGGAAACTTCATCGTATTGCCAAATTGTAAATATTATTCTTAAGAAGAAAGAAAATGTTATAAACCATGAGATAAAGGCAAGTAGTAAACTGTAACGATTGGCAATTTTTATTTTGTTGAACATAGATAATTTATTAGGTTATTTTAAAAACAAAAAAAGCACTCACACCAAATGATGTGAGTGCCCAAACATGAAAAAATTAACTAACTGACAGTAACTTTCCGTTTTCATCAAAAAGCAAATCTTTTCCTTTAATCTCAGCCTCGTAAGTAACGATACCTTTTTCTGAAATTATCTTTGCTGCTTCTTTTACTTTTTGATTTTTGTAGTTTTTACTTATGTAATTAACAATTGATTTTGGTAATTGCACAGCGGTTATTTCAACTTCTGTTTCGATGATTTTGCCATTGGCATTGAATAAAACAGAGTTTTCTGTTTTATTAATTACAAAACTGGCTTCATAATTATTTTCCTCTTTATCCCATTTTACTTTTTTAGCACAGGGATATTTTGAGATCAGCGATTTTGATACAATCTCTGGTACTTTTGTGTCTTTTACTTTTTGAGCAAAAGCGATTGTAGATAACACCAGTGTTATTACAATAATTACTGATTTTCTCATGACTATTCTATTGTTTGAATTAATAATAGTCAAAGGTGTAAACCAATTTTGTAGAAATATTGAATTTTGAATTAAAGCAAAAATAAATTTAGTTATTCTTTAAAATTTATAATTGTATCCTAGTCTAATCACTTGAGTTTCGTAGTAATCATTGCTGGTAAATCTAAATTCTTGACCTTGAATTTCTTTTTTGATAACTAAAGTATTTAGAATGTCGGTTGCATTAAGAAAGAATTCTCCTTTGCCATTTTGGCTGGATTTTTTTATTCCTAGATCAATTGAAAATCTTGATTTTATTTTGCCTTGAGGAATAATATCTGGAGCTAAATATATTGCTGTTAGCTGTGCATCCATTTTTTTAGTCAAGTGTAATGTATTGTTCCACTTTATATTTCCGGAAAAAACATCTTGTTTGTTTGCTGAAAAGGTATTGGGTTGTGGGTATAGATTTTGAACTGTGAATGCTCCAATTTGATTGTAATAGGCATTTAGGTTAAGGTTGGATGAATACCATTTTGCAATATCTTTTGAGAGAACCATTTCTACACCAGTATTGGAACTATTATTCACGTTTTGAAAGATGGCATATATTAGATTACTATTAGGAACAGTTGAAGCTATTCTTGTGATGGTTGCATTTGCAAAACGATGGTAGATAGCCGAATATAAATATCCTTTTTTTAGATTTCTTTTGAAACCTAATTCTATTAAATTAGTGAACTGTGGACGTAGTGCTGGATTTCCGACTTTAATAATTTCAGCATCGTCATATTTTGGAAATATTCGAATATCAACTTCGTTTGGTCTGTCAATTCTACGGTTGTAAAATAGCGATATTTTGTTGTTTTCATTTATTTTATAGGCAAAACGCAAATTGGGGAAGGGTTCAAAATACGAGTAACCATCCGTTTTGTACGTAGGATGATTGGGATCTACTTCATATTCTAATTTCATATACTCAATGCGCAAACCTATTTCGGCTTCTATTTTATTGGTTTCAAAGACATAATTCCCATACACTGCCGGAATCACTTCTTCATAAGTTGCTTTTCCCCCAGCATCGGCATCAATAACAGAATCCGTTCCTGGAAAAAACTGCATATTGGTAGGAATTATACGGTTTCTGAATTTGAATCCTGTTTCAATTCTACCGTATTTCAAAGGTTTTATATAGTCTATATTTAGGTCGATAACACTTTCATCGGATAATAATTTGAACGAATCCTTACTTGTAGAAGTAGGTAAAATATTATCAAAAAAATACCTTTCGTCTTCTCTGTGAAAAGTGTAATTAAGCCCCATATTTAATAAATGCCCGGCTTCTTTAAATTTGTGCTGATAAGTAACCGTTGCCATTGCAGTAGTTTTTAATTCGTCTTCTAAAAATTGCCAAAGGCGTAAACGCTGGGAATAATCGGCATTAAAAAAGGGTTGGTCTCCGTTATCTATAATTTTTTCAGAGCCAAATAATCCAGAAAAAGTTAGGGTATTGTTGTCGTTTATTTCCCAATCTATCCCTGATTTTATAGTGGTAAAATGGGTGTTTCGGTTTCTTTTCAGTTGTTGGTTAATGATTGTTCCGTCATTGTAGGTTCGGGTAACAAACTCGTTTTTATTCAGCGTTTCGGTGTATAAATAATCTCCTTGGAAGAAGGCATTGATTTTATTTTTTCGATAATTGAGCGAGAGCGAAGGATTTATTTTTGGGGTGAGTGTGTATTGTGGTCGAATGGAGGGTAAATTTTCTTGTCGTTCCCAAAGTGAACCTAAACCGGTGGTAAAACCAGCTTTACCATTGAAGCCTACTTTTTTGTTTTTTTTGTAAATGATATTGATAATTCCTGCATTGCCATTGGCATCAAATTTTGCAGAAGGATTATTGATGATTTCGATTTTTTCTATCGCAGATGCCGGAATATTATCCAAACCGGATTGATTGCCAAAACCGGTTAAAGCCGTTTGTTTTCCGTCTATTAGAACAGTAACTTTGTCATTGCCTCTAATTTGTACTTTCCCGTCCTGAACGGTAACTCCGGGTAAATTTTGCATGGATTGTAAAACAGAACCGCCACTTTGAGCAATATTATCGGCCATAGTGAACGTTTTTTTGTCCATTTTCTCACTTACTTTATTCGATTTAGCCGTAACCACCACTTCTTGAAGCGATTTCGTTTCTTCTTCTAATTCGACAGTGCCTTGGTCTAAAAAATCGGAAAGTGTTCCTACGTAAATGGATAGCGATTTGGATTTGTATCCAATAAATGAAAATTCTAAGAGGTAATTTCCGGATTTTATATTGGTAAAAACAAATCGACCTTCTTCATTGGTTATAGTACCTGAAATTATAGTATTGTCTTTTGCTGTTTTCAACGATACGTTTACAAAAGGTAATTCTGATTCTGTGAATTTATCTTTAATATTTCCTGAAACGGTAACTAATTTTTCTTGTGCCGTTGTATTGGCTATAAATGTCAATAGAAATGTGACTATTAGGATGATTTTAATTCGCATGATATTTTGTTCTTTAAAATTTTGTGCGAAGGTAGATGCGAAAACTGAAGAAACTTTGAATTTTAGAACCCTATTTCAAAATGGTGTGTTTTATTGGTAAAATGATACTGAATTGTCCAATGATTTACCTCTACAATTTTTTTGATGATAGACAATCCCAAGCCATTTCCTTGCGAGGAAGGATTGGATTTGGAAAATCGTTCGAACATTTTTTGGGTTTGCAAGGCGGTTTCTGAACCTGAATTGGAAAAAATCAATCGCTCTTTGGTTAATTTTATGTTGATGAACCCCTTGTGAATGTTGTGATTTAGGGTGTTTAGAAACAAATTGCTAAGGAGTATTTCCACCAAAAAAGGATGGGCGTTAAGGATAACTTCTTCTTCCAATTCGGCGGTAATCGTTATTTTTTTGGCAAGGGCTTGTTCGCTAAAAAAGACCAATTGATTGTCTAAAATGGGGTTGAGGTTTATTTTTTGGATTTCAATATAGGAATTGCTGTCTATTTTGGACAAAACAAAGAGATTTTTATTGAGTTTTACCAGTCGTGAAGTGGTTTTGTTGAGGTCTTCAATGAACTCGAATTGCTCTTGGTTCAAGTCGTTTCGTTGCAAAAGATTCTCGATTTTTCCTTTGAAAATGGCAATGGGCGTTTGCAATTCGTGTGCTGCATTTTCGATAAATTCCCGCTGACTTTTATAGATGCTGCTGTTTTTTTGGATTAATTTATGGATTGCCACATTCAATCGATTGAATTCTTGGGTGCTGCTCTCAATTAAGTTGACTGACGTGGTTTTGTCTATTTCAAATTGTTCCATTTTATCTAAAGCTGCATAAAAAGGCTTCCATAATTTTTTTGAAATCATTTGGGTAATGATAAAAAAACCAATGAGGAGCAAAAGCAAGAGCGAAATGAAAAGGAAGACAGTACTGCTGATAAGATTTTCTTTTTCAACCATGTTCATTTTGGCAGAAAAAGTAAACCAAGTGTCCTCAATTTTTACGGGCGAATGGAGTACTCTAAACGGCTCGTTGTCTTTATTTAGCGCATCATAATAGCTGTGGTCAAACAAACTGTCTTTGAAGTTGCCATTGAATTTTTGAAGGGTTACATAGCGATTGTATTTGTTCCAAAGGGCAATTTCACTTATGGTTAACTCTTTTTTTGTAAACTGATCAAAATCTTCTTTGATGGCATACAAATCTTCGTTGGCTTCATGCTCATAAAGCAAATTTGATATTCCATAAAAAATAGGTGCAATTGCTATAATAATTATTACAGCATAAATAAAATAATACTTTAGTGTTTTTTGCAGCAGTTTTTTAGTCTGCTTTCCATTTGTAACCTGTTCCATACACTGATTTTAAATAATCGGTAGCCCCCATTTTTTTAAGTTTTTTCTTCATGTTTTTGATGTGGGCATACACAAAATCATGATTGTCTAACATATCTGCCATATCGCCTGATAAATGCTCGGCAATGACACATTTAGAGAGTACTTTGTTTTTATTGCCAATCAAAAACAGCAATAAATCCATTTCTTTTTTGGTAAATTCAACAAGATTTCCTTTAACCTTGACCGATTTACTGGCGGTGTCAATTTCAATTTCGTTAAAAATAATCCTGTTATTTCCATTAAATTGTTTTCGTCTAACCAACGCCTGAATGCGGACCAAAAGTTCCGAAAGATGAAACGGTTTCGTCAAATAATCATCTGCTCCCAAGGTCAATCCCTCAATTTTGGTTTCCAGCGTATCTTTGGCAGAAATGATGATAACGCCCTCGGTTTTGTGCAAATTTTTAAGTGTTTCCAAAACCCTAAACCCATCGCCATCGGAGAGCATCAAGTCCAATAAAATACAATCATAGGAATAAAAGTTTATTTTTTGGAGGGCTTCCTGAACTGAAATGGCTGTTTCGCACACAAAATCGTTGCTACTCAAATAATTTTTGATGCTTGTGGCAATTTCAATTTCGTCTTCGATGATTAAGATTTTCATAGTGCAAAGAAACAATTGGAATTTTGAATATAATTTGAATTATTTCACAAATGTAAAAACATTTACTTTTAAAATTTTCAATAATTAAGTCTATGTTCTAAAAATTAATTTAGCTTTGTCTAAAAATTATATTTAGACTGATGAAAAATAAAATATGCAAGAGAAGGGAAACAAGGGGACAGCTCGCGAGCTGTCCGTACGGGGCTATCTATTCTATTTGCTTATCAATTTAGGGAATGTTTTTTATGATTTTACATTTTGAAGTCACCGATTGCAAATTATCGATTCATTTTTGTTTCAATTCCTAGTCAATCCCAAGTCTTTTATGCATTTCATGCATATCTTTATTGTATTGAATACTTTCTTTGACAGCTTTCCGTTTGTCATCGGGTAAGCATTCAATACAGGTTGAATATTGAAATCTTTTATAATGCTTTTTACATTTGGGACATAAATCCATTTTATTTACATCATAGTTATAAGCACATTTTTTACAAGTTGTTATTGCATCTTCAAATGAAAAATACTTAATGGTATCATCTAAGTGAAGTATAAATGCTTCTTTATCAATAGCTTCTGAATTTTTATTTTTTGAAAGTTCTCTTTGTATCCAATATTTTGCATTAGATAAATTATTTTTATTTCTCCATTCATTTTTTGATATGAAACATTTATCTAAAACTTCATAAGCATCTGGATTTTCATAAAAGATTGAGATAAGTTCATCTAAAGATCTATGAATTGCCTCATCAAATTCATGTTTACAATCAGTACAACGATATTTCGGAGTTTTTCTTACCCTTTTGCTTGGATTTTTACTCATACAATTTGGACATAGCAAAACAGGTACATATTCATGATTTTTTAAAACGTAATCAGTAAAATCAGATTTACTTATTTCAAGATTCGTTTCTATGAGGTCATTTGCATACCTTCTTGTTATTTCTCGTAGATATGCCGAGTATTTTTTAGGGTGAGAAAGATGCTGAACAGTTAGTGTATCAGTTTTATTGCATATTTCACATTTGTCTTTAAGAAATTTGGCTCTTCTCTCTTGCCAGTCTTTAGTGTTCCAAGATCGTTGTCCTTCTTTTATATCACCCCAAAATTGAGTCTTCGCGATTTCTAGTTGAATTTCGCCATTTCTTATTTTATTTCTTAATTCTATAGTTTCGTTATATGTCATCATTTTTTTACAGATATTTTATATGAATACTCTGTTCTACTTACTGATTACATTTACTTGCCACGGGTATTTGGTTAAATTAGGCCCGAAAATAGATCTTACTAATTTCAAATTAAGTCAAATCCTCAAATTACTTATAACGTGTATTAGCGTTTCGGCTTTTATTTAATTTCGTTTTTTTAAGTACTCTTTTCTTGCTTTAAAATCTGATGACAAAATAATAACTTTTAATTTATTGGTAGAACAATTCTGTCTTTAGGCTCAGCTGACCATTGAACTTGCCATACTCGTCCATCAATTTGGTCAAGCAAAATGAAATTATAAATATTTGTTGTCGGATAAATAAAAAATCTTCCATTCTTCTCATCTTCTTTCGTAACTCGGGTTGTTAAGGATAGAGGAGTTTCAAACTCATTACCTTTTGTAGACCATTGAACTTGCCACATTTGTCCATTTTTTGTATTCAGTTTTATAAATGTATATAAATTTTTTGTATTGAAGAGCCTATACTCAACATTGCAATCTGTAGAAATATTTTGACTTGGTGTGTCAGATGTACTTTGGGAAAAAGCAGAAATTGTCGTCAAAGTAACAATAGTTAAAAAGAATAATTTTCTCCTTTGTTTCTGTGTTTAAATTGTCTTTATATTTCGCAGTTTTTATAATTAGCGCTAAGTAGTATTTATCCGATTCATACCTTCATGTATACACCTCATGTATGATAAATAATCTGAGGTTTGTAGCACATATAGGTTTTTTCAAAAATAGGGAAGTTTTGAGAAATGGATTATACTTTTACTGTTACAATGTCGTTAATACTGGTGGTGTAGCTAAGTGATAGTTTTTCTTGCTTCATTTTCTATTGGCGGCCGAGGGATTGGGTGCTGAATTTGATTTTGTTGGTGCCGTAGCATTGGTTGAGTTGGTCGATGACGCTCATTAATAGCTGGTGTTTAGGTTTGCAGATGATGAACAACGTCTGTTGGGTTTCGTTGTTGGGAGTGAGGCATAGGTTGATTGTCTATTTTGCGAGTACTGGTTTATATATCTTTAATAGAAAAAGTCAGGAGACTTTAAGTAGGTATGTTTATTCAAGGGTTTATAAAAAAAATACGAAGTCAGGAGACTTCGTATAGCGGGTAGTATCATTGAATCTTTTGAATTAAAGCTTCCAACTTACTTTTTTCAGTAACAATTTTCAAAAGCTCAACAAAAGGAATTGTTACAAATTGAATTCCAAAAGCATACCCGCTAACGGAATAAGGGTTAAAGATTATTTCAATTCCAGTTTTCGTTATAAAATATGAATCATATTTGTCCCATTCAGGTAATAATGATTTTTCCCAAAATAAAGTTTCTTTTGTTTGTAGTTCAATTTCTTCTTCTGAAGTTTCGACCCATTCGTTATACATTTTTTGCAATTCTTTGAAGCAAAAATTTGAAACAAAGTTTAAAACTACGGCATGATCTTCATATTCAAAAAGGTCTTGTATTTCAATCGTGAATGTAGGGTTTATATGTAAGTTTAAGCCTTTAATGATGCCAATTCCGTGAGCACCACCTGTATAACAATAGAAATTTTCATTTAGACTTATTACCGATTTAGAAATCATATTTGGAGTAATAGAAAGATCATAATACCAATCGATGCCCTCAATGGCTTTGGTTTCTCCAGTAATCTCGATAAAATTTCTTCTCGAATTAGTTATAAAATCAATATTTTTTCCTTTAATCATTGCATTTACTTCTGATAAACTTGCTATGCTTTCGTCAGTAAATTGCACATAACTGGATTTCAATTGGAAATTAGTCTTATTGTTATTGCTATATTCATATTCTTCATTGAGTTCTTTATATGCAAATATTTCTTTTGATGCAATTTGTTTTTTCTCAAAACTCTCATATTTGTTTCTCTGCAAACAAAGAGATTTTAAGACTAAATCAAAACAGTCTTGAGAATTGTGCTCAACCCACTGAAATTTTCTCAAACTATCAGGAACTTCACAATCATCTATTTTAAGAGGTATTAAGTAAATATCATCCTCCAATTTTTCTTCATAATACTCTAAAGACAATTTAAATTCTCGTTGAACATATCCTCTTTTTTGTACAGATGTGTGTGAGAGTAATAAAATAATATAATTTGCTTCTCGCAAAGATTTATGTAAAACATAATTCCAATCTTGACCAGGAAGAATTTCTTTTTTGTCTAGCCATGGTTTAAAATCATTTTCTTTTAAGAAATCATATAGTTTTTCTGCAAAAGTATAATCTTCTTTAGCGTAGCTTATAAAAACTTTGTCGTTCATTAGATGTGTTTAGATATATCCGGTAACTGTTAAATACAAGCAACAAATTTCCTTTATACACCACAAATGGGGTTGCTTTGGGGGCTTTTGTTGTGCTTCTTGTTATTATCAAATATATACAACTTTTAGTACAGTATTACACTTTTATGGTAATAATATCACTGATTCTGGTGGTGTAGCAGGGGGAGAGTTTTTCCTGCTTCATTTTCCACTGGCGGCCGAGGGATTGGGTGGCGAATTTGATTTTGTTGGTGCCGTAGGATTGGTTGAGTTGGTCGATGACGCTCATTAAGGGTTGGTGTTTAGGGTTGCTGGTGTTGAATAAGGAAAGTTGGGTTTCGTTGTTGGGCGTTAATCCCATAACGATTACGCCTGCTTTTTTGTAGTGGTAGCCTTCTTTGAAAATGGCTTTTAGTCCGATTTGGGCGTAGTGGTTTAACTCGATAGTGGAGTTGGTGGGAAAATCGGTTTTGATGACTATGTTTCGGGAATATTGGGGTTGGTCTTTGCGGAAATAGTTGGTGTGTACAAATACCATAATCATATTACAATGGCTGTTTTGCTTGCGTAGTTTTTGGGCACAAGATGCGGTAAAGGTGGCTACGCGTTCTGCCATGTCTTCTCGTTTGGTCATTGGCTTTTCGAAGGAACGGGTCGTGGCGATCATCTTTTTGCTTTTGGGCAATTCGAGGTCTAAGGTTGGTTTGCCTTCTAGTTCGTGTTTTAACCTCAACCCAACAACTGCCATTTCTTTACGCACCCATTCATCAGGGAGTTGGGTGAATTGGTAGGCGGTAAATACTTTTTTGGCTTGTAAGCGTTTGTTGTGTTTGCGACCGATACCCCAAACGTCTTCTATTTTGGTCCATTTGAGGGCCTTGATTCTTTTTTCTTCCGTATCTATAACATAGACGCTTTTGGTGCGTTCTGGGAATTTCTTAGCGATTTTGTTGGCTACTTTGGCTAAGGCTTTGGTTGGTGCGAAGCCCACACTGATGGGGATGCCTGTGTTCTTGGTTACTGTGCGTTGGATTTGGATGCCGTATTCCTCTAAATTCACATAATCGAATCCTGTGAATTTTAGAAACGCTTCATCAATGCTGTAGATTTCTATTTCTGGGGTGTAGGTTGATAAGATGTTCATCACTCGACTGCTCATGTCGCCATATAGGGCATAATTGGATGAATACACAAATACGTTATGTTGTTCAAAGAGCTTTTTGTACTCGAATGCTGGGGCTCCCATGGGGATGCCTAAGGCCTTTGCTTCGTTGGAACGAGCGATAACACACCCATCGTTATTGGAGAGTATGACTACTGGTTTTCCAATTAAGTGGGGTTCGAATACGCGTTGGCATGAAGCGTAGAAGTTGTTGCAATCGACGAGAGCATACATGGGAAGTTAGATGTTAGATGTTAGAAGTTAGAAGTTAGCCCTTCGACTCCGCTCAGGGTGGTGAGGTAGTTAAAAGATTAAAATGATTTGATACTGTGGATGACGATGCCCCAGATCATGAGTTCGTTTTCGGGGGTGACTTTGATGGGGGCGTAGGCTTCGTTTTCGGCGATGAGCCACACGAGGTCTTGTTCTATTTTTATGCGCTTGACGGTGAATTCACCATCGATTTGGCAAATGGCAATTTTGCCGTCTTGTGGGGGCAAACTTTTGTCGATTACCAACAAATCTCCATCGAAGATCCCTGCATTCTTCATAGAATGTCCTTTGACTTTTGCAAAAAAAGTGCTGTCTTTGTGCTTGATGAGGTGTTTGTTGAGGTCGATACTCAACTCCAAGAAATCATCAGCTGGGGAGGGAAAACCCGCGCTGATTCCTGTATCCATAAACGGAATGTCTAACGCGGTTGTAAAATCTGCGGTGTAAAATTCTAGTGTGGTGGTATTTTGTATGCTTCTTAATTTCATTTTACAAAATTAGAGAAGATAGTTGTTGGTTGTTTGGAAATGAGGGGAAATAGTTATTAACGGTGGGGGGCAGTTTTCGGGCTTCGGTTATCGGTTAACGGTTAACGGTTATCGGTTTGACGGTTATTGGGTTTCTGGGAAAAGCGAAAAGAGAATGATACTGTATTACTTTTAGCACGGATTAGTTCATCAGTTCACTACGTTCGTGTGTAAATCCGCGTTCGGGTAGCTGAACTACCTCACATCACTTTAATGTCACTTAGACTTTTTGTAGGTATGCTTATTCAGGGCTATAAGAAAAAATACGAAGTCAAGGATTTGTATAGCGGGGTGATTTTTATTTTATAGTGATTAAGGAAATAAGGGGACAGCTCGCGAGCTGTCCGTACGGGATTATAGTTTGAATTCTGCCCAGAGGGGGTAGTGGTCGGATAGCATGAAGGATAGGGCTTGTTTGTTGAGGCCACGGTTGGATAGAGCGGTTTTGATGAAGTCGTAATTGCCGCCTGTAATGAATTCTAACGATAGGTTGTTTTTCTTGTTGCTGTTTTGGAACCAAGCGATTTGGTCATAGTATTTGGTTTCATCGAAGATGGAACGGGTTACTTTGTCGTTTTGTAAAGCGGGTGGAATATATAATCCTTCGGAGATAAAAGTTTGATTTAGTAAGTCGCCGCGTTTGTCGATGTTGAAATCTCCTAAGGCGATTAGGTTTTGGTGGTAGGCGTTGACGTCGTCTGCCCAACTTGCCAACCATTTGGCTATGCCTTTGAGCTCGGTGATGCGATCGCTGGAGGTATTTCCAAAAAGGATGTGTAAGGTGACCAAAATAAAGGTTTGGTTTTGCGCCCTAAAACTCACTGCATAAGGGGAACGCACAAATTGTTTGTCGAGCATTCCTTTGTTGATGGTTTTGGTCCATTCGTCTGGAACGACTAATTCGCAGGCTAGACCGGAAAGGTTTACGCGACGGGTATCAAAGAGATAGGCCATACGTTCGCCATTGCCCACATCGCCTTGATTGACGTCGGTTAGGATTAGGGACCAATCGGAACCTAAGACTTTCAACACATCGCGTAGTCCTTTTAGATTGGCCTTTACTTCTTGGACTGCTATTACATCAAATCGTTTGATGATCTCGGCGATACACACCAAAGAATGTAGATCTCTTTTGGGACTGTCTGTAGGGGACGATGTCCACTTGCGGGTAATGTCTCCAAATCCTCTAATATTCCAAGTGGCAATGAGTAGGTTTTTTTCTAGTTTTTTGGGTGGTATTTTTAGGTCTAAATCTTCTTTTAGTTCTTTGAGATTGGCTGCTATATCTACTGGTAATTTATCTTCAATTGTATCCATTTTTTTGTGCATTGGGTTCTGAAATTAAAGATAGGGATTTTATTTAATTAGCAGATTATTTGTGTATTAAGCAAGTATTGTGGATTGGAATGGAGAAGGGGATGGGACAGCTCGCGAGCTGTCCTTACTCTGAATATAACATTCAAATTTGCTAAGTTGTTTGAATGGGGTAGTGCTTTGTTACATCGAGTGGCACGGATTGAAAATCCGCTATCGGGTTTTTATGTTACGATAAGAAACTAAACGCCTTCATAAAAATTCATACTCTTGCTGGCTTTTTTTTTTTGATTTTGAGGGTGCTTAGATAGAAAGCATTCAGGGTTCAGATTTTAGTGTACAGTGTGAATGTGTTATGAAACGGAAAAGCACCTACAAAATCAAAATGCAGATGTTTCCTAATTAATTGTTCATAATTTTATAATGAGTTGAGATATTTTATTTCATCACTATATATGGGATTATTTACTTTTGCACCTAATCTTTGTTTTGAAGAATATGTAATTCTTGATAATTTATCACTATGAATTTTGTCAATTATTCTAAAACTATCTAATTTATCAAAATCTGCCTGAACAATATTATTCCCTTTCAATTTTAAATGTGTATGAGCCGTTATGTCAGTTGTTTTGAAAAGCTTTACATAACGAATCTCATTTCTAATGGTATTGACCTCAATAAGACAATCTTCTTTTATTAAAAATAAACCAATAAGATTTCCTTCTAAGCTGAAGGCACCACTATAAAGGAAATTAAATGTTTTATCTAATAATGTCCTAACCTCAACTTTGTTTACGCAACCATTATCGTAACATTGCAGCAAATATCCTTTTTTCATATTGTCATAAATAACTATTTCTTCTGCTCCCTTAATATCAGATAAATTTTTACGGCTTAATAGATATTTGCCATTAATAAAAATGTATAAGTAGGCAATAACTTTGGACGCAACAATATTATAATCAATGGTTAATTGATCATTAGCTGTTTTTTGGTCTACATAAAAATCAGGATTTTCTTGAGTAAGATCTATTTCAATTGGTTCAGGTATATTTGAGTATGATTTTGAATTATTGGAATTGTCAATTTCTTTAGTGACATTAAAAACTACACTATCGGAGAATCTCTTGGCTTGTAATTTTCTTTCAAAAAATAAAACTAGATCATTGCCTGTAATGATTCTTGTTTCGTTGCCTTGTCTTTGATAGAAACTGTCATTTAATGGAACAGGTTTTTCATACTCAGGAATAATTATCTCGCAATATTCTAAATTAAAAGATTTATGAAATTTAAATTCAATTTGACTATTCACATCTTTATTGAAAGACTTGACGATATAACTTCTTATCTCTCTTTCATATTTATCATCATTTGCTGATTGGCTAAAATATTTGTATTCATTTTCTAAACCAATAATTTCACCATAATCATTAACGCCTAAGAACAAACTACCACCTTTAGCATTTAAAAAACCTGCCATAGTTTTCATTATAACGAAGGATTGCTTATCTACATCTGCACTGCTGGATCCTGCATAATAAATAAATGATGTTTTGAATTCACGGTAAGGGCCTTCTTTGCCTAAATTTGTTGGTTCAATTTTTAATTCTTCTACATCATTATCAATTTCATTATCAATTTCGGTAGTATCCTCATTTTGAATTGGGGAAATTAAATTACTGAATGAGTTTGTTTTTTCATTAGTCAAATATTCATAAATCAAATCTTTGGTTCTTCTAAAAATAATTTCATCTGAATCATCCGTTAATAGTAAATTGTGAGCTAAAATTATATTAATTAATCTTAACTTGTCTTTATTTTCTGCTTCATTTCTGTGTAGAATTAGGTCTGGAATGCTATCAGGTTTATTGAAGTAATTAAGATATTTATAGATTTCATTAATTTTTTCTAAACTTTTTAGAAAGCTTAAAGTTTTATCGTCAATTGGTTCAAAATTAAAGCTACTGTTTTTGAAATCAGCGTTTTTAAAATTAAGAACATTTAGATGATAAGTAATAATAGCATCGAAATAAAATGATTTTGGATTCCTCGTTATGGAACCAATTAATTTTGAAAGTTGGAAATATTCAAATTTTTTAGATAAATCCTTTTCAAAATAAATATAACTTTCGATACATTTCAATAATTCGATTATCAATAAACTATAATTATGACCGATGCTTTCTTCATTCAATTCATTTTCTTCATTGGATAATAGGATGTTTGATCGTTCAAGAAACTGTCTAAGAACACTTTTTTCGTTGAAATAACTATCTGAATTAGCTACATATTTTAAATTTAAAGACATCTTTTCGTAGTTAATGTCCTCAATTTTAAATTTGTAAACTTTTCTTTCCTCAAAATCAAATAAATTGTCAATGTTATATAAATATCCATAATGACCATTTTCTGTAATCAGAAAGATGTCTTTGTTGTTGATTTGAAGCACTTTGGCTTCGATGTTGTCGTTAATATTTGCTTCAGTAATCGTTTTTTCCCAGATATCATTTAGAATTGAAAATGAAATTCTTCCTTTATCATCCATTTTAATGATTTCAGCATTAAACTCATCTTTAGGATTTATTATTTCATTAATACCGTCCAGATAACACTTGAAAATTTCATTTGCTGGTATTATACCATCACCTTCAAAATCAGGGTCTGTTATTTGTAGAAAAAGAATGTTATTATTGTTCTTTAAATAATTTTTAGCGATGACACTTATTTTTTGACCAACCGCTAGGTTTTCACTTTGCTTGGATTTTTTTGATTTTTTAATGTTTGATAATGAATAATATTTAGTCCAATTGTTGAAGCAATCTTCGATTGAAGCATTATTAACTAGATCGTAGTCAAAATCATAAGGGGTTGCGACACATATTTTGTCGTCAAAAAATGAAGCCAACTTATTTAATTTCAGCTCCTTTTTCTTTAAGGAAATAGAATCTTGTTGTTTGGATAAAATTGCCCAACCACTTTGCGAAGCATAAATAGAACCATTTTGATTGAATAATTGGTTGCCTAACAGATTTTCACTTCTTACTGATGTATCTTTTGCTAAAATTAACTTCGATAGTTTTTCTATTTTAAAATTATGGAACACCTCCGGATTTAAGTTAATTGTTTTAGAGGAGGTTATGCACTCAATGCTTTTTTCTAAATAATTCTTTTTTGTAACTTCATCAACACATAAAATACTTATGTATCTACACATCATCGCTGATTTAAGTATCGCTTTTGGGGTATTCCCACTTTGAGTGAATAAAATTATTTGTAATCCTAGTACGCTAATTATATTTTGAACAGCAATTGCTGTATTTTCATCAAACTGTTTAGATTCATTAGCTATTAGGCTTGGTGTTAAATCATATCTTTCAACATTAATTCTTTTTTGGAGGATATTAATAAAATTATTAATATCAAAAGGATCCAGCATGTCACCTTTTATTAATAAAAGTAATATTTCGATTAAAGTTCTTGTGTTAGCAATTTCTGTTTTTGAAAAAATGATATACTTAAATATATTTATTTTATGACCTCTAAGATAGCTACTTAGTCTAAGTGTTTTTAGAACTTCCTCAATATAATCATCACTTTTGTCATCTAATATTAGTCTTAAAGCTTCATTTTTAGCCTTGGCTTTTGCTAATTGGTCTTCAGCTTTTTTAATTATGGTTAACTTTTTTTCTTGACTGAATTTTTGAAGAAAATCAGATCCTTCGAGCATCCATTCTTCAACAGCAATGTAAATGTTATTAAATTCTATAGCCTTTTCTAATTCATTGTGTTTAACGTAATTTTGAATTAACGCATCTAAAAAACTTAAATAGGAGAAAATCCAAAGATTTTCTTTGTTTGCATAATCTTCAAAAAGTTGCGAAAAATTTTGGTACTTAAATTTTCTAGATTGTAGAATTTCTTCCAAATCAAAAAAATATTTTTTTACATTATCAGCTTGCTCAATCTTTTCAAAAACTGACTGAGCTGTAATAAATTCACCTTGATTAGCAAATGAATTAAGGTATAAAACTAAGAAGCCTTTTTCATCAATTTTTCGTAAATACAAAGAAATTTTGTTGTCTATTTCGATTGATTCAAAATCAGCATTGTCAAATTCATGGTAGTAAAGTTTGTGATTGAAACCATAATTATCTTCTAATAGAAAGTAATTAGAATTGGATTTGCTATCATTCTCCATGCTAAGCACATGAAACTCGTATTGCATTCCTTCCTTGTAGAGATTATTAAAAGTTGAAAATCTATCCTGTTGAAGATACATTTTGTTATCAAATATCTTTGTAACCAAACATGTAACATTTTCTGGCAAATTGTTTTCTTTTTGAAAAGGAAAAGCTTTAACAGTGGTTTTAAATCCTTGATGCTCTAGTAATAAAATAGAGGTATTATCATCAATTTTTCTAAAACCGTAAACTGTGAAATTATATTTTTCTCCAATTGAAAAAACATTTTCAATAGCTATATTATTATAAAATGAATAGTTTTTGACTTCAATAGTTTTGGCAGTAGGTAATTTAAATGACAATCTATTTAGATCAACATCAATTTTGTCAATTGTCAACTTTATTTTATTGTTTTCGATATATTTTTCAAAAGAGAAGGGTATGAAAGAAGTATAGTTGACAGAGTATTCAATCTTATAGCCATTTTCTTTTTTTTCAAGTATTTCAAATTCATACTCTTTATTCTCCACAAAATCATTTAAAACGCTATAGCTTAATTTGGGTTTATCCGGATCATCCAGCACTCTAACTTGCATTGTTACATCGTAACCAACTAATTTTGCAATTTTTTTACAGGGATAAGTTTTTTCAGTAATACAATCTCTAACAATAGTACTTCTCTCTTTTTGTTCAATTACGATAAAAAGCCTGTGACTATTGCGCTCCATTTGTGGTTGATTATCATTTGAAGTATTTGAAGCTGAAATATGGTTTTTGGTTTTAAACTTTTCAACTAAAAGGTTGTATACGCCATTGTTAATTTTGGTATTTGGACTTGCAACTATATAAATATTTTCACTTTTTAAATACTTTAAGGCACTTTCCAAAGAAATGTTTAATTCTCTTAATACTTTACTAATTCTAATTATTTTTTCAGTCATATTTATAAAATTGTTGAGAGTGTTAATGCATGTAACATTTTGAAATGATTTAAAATATTTGAGTTTTTAATTACTTTGGATACACTACACAATTAAATTATTTGATACACTTAGATGCATGAAATTTTAAAACAACTCACAAATAACCATCTAATTTAGCTTTTCTTTTTTCCCAATCAGGCATCATTTGAGTAAGTAATTTAAAAAAGTTGTCATTATGGTGTTTATGAATCATATGGCATAATTCATGCATTACTACGTACTCTATACAGCGCTTGGGAGTGTGAATTAATTTGGGGTTAAAAATTAATTTGTCTTTTATGGTACAACTTCCCCAACGTTTGGGCATGTCTTGAAAAAATATCTCTTTTGGCATAAAAAAAGACTCTCCAAATTTCCTGATAATTGGTTTTGCTATTTCTGTTATTCTAGTCATCGCTTTTTCTTTCAACCATTGGTCAAAAACAGCTTGGGCTTTTTCTTTATTTTTAACTGTTATCAGAAACAAATTACCGTTGTAATTTACTTCATTTTCAGCCGCTAATTGGACCATTACCTTATATTGTCTGCCGAGGTAATGCACTGCATACCCTGATTTAATTTGATAGGATACTTCCGTAGTATCAAAATTCAAGAAATACGTTTTTTGTTTGATTATCCAACTCGCTTTTTTGGCTAGATTTTCTTTTATTTTACACAAAGGAAGATCTGTTGGAGCGGTAACATAGACCGATGTATCTGGTAAGATTTTTACTCCAAGGGTTTTTCTATCTGAATATTTTAATTCAAATTCAATAGTATGACTTCCATATTCTATTTGCTCTTTTGTCATTTTATCTATTTGCAATAGCGATATCAATAGCTCTTTTGGTTAATTCGTCTGCTTTTGTCATTGGAACATCGAATACGTCCATTAAATAATCTCCGAATTCTAATTCTATGGTATTGATGATATCCGTACGCTTGTGCCAATCTACCACTTCATAATTTGAAACAATTTTATCAAACGTTAATGTCATGTCTACTGTATTACTGTTTTCCATTTTTTCCTCCTCAAACAATTGAAAAATAGCTTTATTTCTTTTTTTATCTTGTACTTCAAGCGGGATAGTATTTGAAGCGCCATTGATGACATTTTCTTTGATTTCTTTCAATTTTTTGAGTGCTTCAATTTCAGAAAGTCGATTTGCTCTCATATCTGCTATTGTTTCACTAATCAACTCAGATAATTTTTTAAAAAGTGCTGGATTTGAATCTACATTAATCGCTATGTATTTTGAAGTAGCTGCGGCTATTTTTTCAGCTTTAGCCCTAGCTCCAATAAGTTTTTCTACTTCTTGATCAAAAGCATCAGCATCCAAAATATTTAGGGGTTCTACTAAGCGTATAATTTCTTCAGTAATGACGTGCTGATCTAGTAATTTTTCAAGTTGTTTTTCATATTGAGTAAAGCTTATTTTATCTTGGTAAACTGAATTGGCTGCCACACGAATGTTAGCGAATCTTTTTAGATCGTCTTTGTACCTCTCTATTTCTTTATCCTCTGTAGCCTTGTGAAACTCTAATGACGAAAGCGCTATTTTAAGAATTCGGGTAAAGAGATTGAATTTGTTATAAAAATCATCTCTTATGGCTTGGTCAGACAACAAAACAATGTACTCGTCAATGTTTAAAGTGTTTTTTATACCTTTAAAAACAGCTACCACATCTGCGTGTGCGCGAGGTAATTTTTTAATCTGTTCATTGATGTCTGTTAGTGAGCCCTCAAGATCTGCTATGTCGAAAGTATCTTCATTCCCTGAGTAGGTATCTAGTGCTACTTGAAGTTCTTCCATGATCCCCGCATAATCTATAATATAGCCAAAATCTTTGCCCGGAAAGACTCTATTTACCCTTGCTATTGCCTGTAATAAAGTGTGCTCTTTTAATTTTCGGCATAAGTACATCACAATCGTTTGTGGTACATCGAAGCCGGTAAGAAGTTTATCAATAACGATCAGTAACTCGATATTTTCACCATTCTCATACTGTTGAATGATGGTTTTATCCATATCCTGACCATATTTAGTTTTTAATAAGTCGTAATATTGATTGACTTCAGGCGATTCAGAGCTGTGGACATCTTCATTGTTTTCGCGTGTATCAGGTGCTGACATCACCACCTCGGTCTTAACTTTAGCGATCAGGTCAAATGCTTTTTTGTACTTCACCGCTGTTAATTTATCTGGGCAAACCACCATTCCTCTGAAGCCAGAATGTACTCCATTATGATTTTCACCCCAAGTAGTGTAGAAATGATCGCTAATGTCTAAAGCAATTTGAAAAATATTTTGATCCGTTTTGGAGATTAGTCCTGCACGGTTCATTTTTTTCTTTAGATCGGCCTTATGATACTCCTCTAAGTCTTCCATCACACGGTCTACTCCTTTGTCTAAGGCTGCTCTATTTACATCCTGAACCGCTAAGCGTCCTTCGTATAGAATTGAAACAATAGCTCCATCGGCTACCGCTTCTGCAATGGGATACGTATCAATAATACCCCCAAATTTATTGGCGGTATTTTTTTGTTTTTTCATTAAAGGAGTTCCTGTAAACACTATGAAGCAGGCGTTGGGCAATACCTTTTCCATATTCACATTAAAGACACCGTGTTGCGTTCTGTGGCCCTCATCGATTAGAACAAAAATGTTGTGGCCTGTAATTTGCTTATCGGATAAGCTTTTAACAGCTGCGTCAAATTTGTTAACAATGGTGGTAATTACCAAATCGCCATTGCCTTGAAGTAAACTCACTAACTGCTTCCCCGAGGCTGCATTAATTACGTCAACTTCAACTTTTTGTAAGGTTGCCGTAATTTGGCGGTCCAAGTCGACCCTGTCGGTTACCAAAATAATTTGTGGATTAGGTATGGTATCTTGAATTTTGCGCGCTAGCATAGCCATTGTTAAGGACTTTCCACTGCCTTGGGTGTGCCAAATCACACCTCCTTTGCGTTTGCCGTTACGAACAGGTTTTATCCGATCTATAATTTTAGTTATCGAAAAAAACTGTTGAAAACGTGCAATTTTTTTGACCACTCCCGCTTCAAAAAGAATAAAATCTTTGACAATAGCCAGCAATCGCTCTGGACTTAGCAAGCCTTGGATAAAAATATCTTGCTGCGTTGGGGCTACTCTTTGTTGGTACTTTTCTATGTAGGCCTTATGGTCAAAAGAATTTCTACTTTCAGAATTAAAAATTTTGGTTTCAACATCTTTAGCCAATGGAGTATTTACAATAGCCTCTAGTTTTTCTAAGAAGTTGTTGTCTTTTTCTTTCCAGACGGCCCAAAACTCTTCTTTGGTATTGGTTGTTGCGTATTTGGCTTCTACCAATGACGTGGCCAAAAGTATTTGGCTGTATACATATAGACTTTGAATTCCATTTTCTTGTTGGTTCCGAATATGTTGGCTAATGGCTTGTTTTATAGGGTCTTTAATAGTTGGGCTTTTGCATTCGATTACTGCTAAAGGTATCCCATTAACAAACAGCACAATATCGGGGCGGTAGGTGTCTTTGCGCCCTGTACGCATTACGGAAAACTCTTCGGTTACGTGAAAATGATTGTTGGCAGGATTTTTCCAATCGATGTATTGTATGGTATGGCTTTTTTTGTCGCCGTCTATCGATTGTTCTAGGGCACAGCCAAAAACCAACAAATTATAAATATGATTACACGCGTGTACCAACCCTTCGGCTAATGGAATATCTTGAAGTTTTTGTATGGCTTTTTCGATATTGGCTGCCTCAAATTTTGTCTTTTTACTACCAATTTTGATGGTATTAATATAGTTTAATCGTTCCTGTACTACCTCGGTCAACAGTACTTGACTTTCTCTATTTTTACGATACCCCAAGGCTTCTTGAGGTGAAAGGTACTCAAAGCCCAAGTTGATCAATAATTTTAGGGCTGGGATTTGCGAAATATTGTCTTCAGTAAATGCCATTTATGATTGGAGTTTCGATCGTTTTTGTGTTCAATTGCTGTTTTAATGTGTAAAATTTGGAATATTCTATAAAAAAGCACTACTTTTGTGGTGTCAATACCCAAAGGGTAAAGGACTTGGCTTAGCACATTTGTTGTATCAGTCGTATTGCCTAAAGATACGTGCCTCACTTACGAAGTGGGGTTTTTTTATGCCTATTGGTATTCTCTATACCAAATTTTAAATCGGTTTTCTTCTGTTTTATCTACTTTAAAAGCGGTGACCAATTGCAAATTACTTGTAATTTCTCTAACAATTACTACGTAGCTTTTGGCTTGAAACCAAAAATACCGTTGATTTTGACCATTAAAATGTAGCCTTTCAAAATATTTTACCCTATTGTCTTCTTGATTGAATACAACTGGTTTTATCCAATGTATTTTATTGGTTCTTTCTGGGTCAAAATATCTGATGCGAGAATGCTTACTTTCACGGGTACAAATATGTTCAAACCCTACCGGTTTACCTTTAAACAAAGGGTGTGTCGATTTTCTTTTATCAAATCCCACTTGCTGTTTGCCAATAAAAATGGGTGCTACCATCATATCCTGTTTAAAAATACCATACAAGGTATGCATTTGGTTGTTATCTGGCCCATCAATAGTCAAGTCTTCAAACAAATCTTCTAAGAGGTCCAACTCGTGTTCTTCCATATTACAGTTGATTGGTTTGAATTTGAAAATCAAAAATATTGAATTTTTCCTCAAAAGGGTTTGTACCATCGTGCAGCACGTAACCCGATTTTTGTTCTAGATACCTTACGATTATTTTCTTTACTTCGGAGGCCTTTTCTTCTTTATGGGCTTTGCGAGCTTTATAAGTAATGGCACCAATAAATAAATCGGTGAGTTGTAACAATTCACTTTCGTCCGAACGGATGTGTTGAAAGAAATGAAAAGGCGATTCTTTTTGGTATTTTGTTTGGTATTCCTTTTTTAATCTGAGGTCTAAATTGCGCAGTCGTTCTTTGCCTCGGGTGTCTTTGATATCCAAAATTACTTTGAATTGGTCTTCGGTAGCATTAACATAAGGGTTTTTTAGCAGTAGATACACCAATGTGTAATAAAAGGAATTGTGATCGCCTTTATTGAATTTTGCGTGGTTTAACTGGGCTTTATTTTTTACTAATATCGCTCTAAAATGTATGTCGTTTTGAAAAAAATAATCAATCAAATCTTTGTACAAGGCTACACGAGACATGGATAATTTGTTCCATTTAATTTCTGTAGGCGAATGGTGTTTTCGCTTTATGGCCTTTATCTCCTTTTTGTAGGTTTCGTATTTTGAGCTGTCAATTTTGGTGTAGCCAATGCACATTAAGGGCAATTGGTCATTCTCGAGATGGCAGCTTTCATCGATGTAAATTGTTTTTTCCATAGTTTTAATAGCTTGCTATGCGCTTTATACTAGCCTTACTTTGCCTGTTAACAGTTGTTGCATCATGCCTTTCTTTTGTTCTTGCAACGCTACTAATTTTTGATTTTCTATTTGGATTTCCTTTTCGGTAGTACTTAAAATTGTTGCAATTGCATTTTGTTCTTCAAAAGAAGGTACTCTGTATTTAATTTTAGAAAAATCTTTGTATTTACAATTAAGTGTATCATCAACAAGTCCTTGCGAATTTCTCCAAAAGAGATTTGTTAACTTACTCGTTTTGAATAGTATCGAAAAATAATATGAATTTACATTTTCCTTTGGTTTCAAAATAGTATATGCTGGACTCACAATACCTTCCAAACTACTTAAAGCAGAACGTCCTTGCCACATTCGCATTGTGTTATATCCAATATCTCCAGGGATAATTCTTTTATACTTTGACTTATCGGCATTGGATATATCTCTTTTATTTGAATCTGTTTGAGGGTAAACTCCCTCTTGGCCAATAGACAATAAAGGCAAATCTGCAATTTTCACTTCATTACGTTCCGAAAACAAATCCCCCAATTTAACTTCCTTCCACTCCTCTGTAAAGCCGGGCAATCGTTTTTTGCCGGTAAGTAGCTGTTGCATTAGGGCTTTTTTGCGGGTTTCTTTGGCTTTTATAAGCAGGGTTTGGCTTTCTATGGCTTTATCCCAGGTCGCTAGACAATCGGCTATGGCTTTTTGTTCTGGGAGAGGGGGGAGTGGGATTTTTAGGTTTTGTAAACTTGTTTTAGATAAACTATAGACTTTAGTACCAACAGCAATTCTCTGAAATTGTTTTTTTACAGCGTCACTTACCGTTAAGTAACCTTTAAAACCTAATGAAAAATTATCCTCTTTATCTCTTAGTAAAAATGTGTGTAAACCAGGAATTACTTTGTTTTCAGATACTTCCAAAATTTCAACAGCTTTCCCAATGCCATCATAATCTTCTGAAGCATCAGTCATTACTAAATCACCTACTTTTAGAGTTTTATAATTTCTTAGCTTATCCAAACTAATGTTAGGTAAATTTTTTGAATTTATTCTTAAATAGAAATCAAACTTAGTATGGATGTCTCCATAATGCAAATATTGAGCTTCTCCATCAACTGACAAATCCGCTCTAGAATAACTTGCAGTTGGGAAAAAATCTAATACATCTTTAATCCTCTTAACTACCCAATCCACAGGAATTAACCCCAATTCACTTTCTTTATATCCTTGTTTCATATTTTTAGTTTCAGTAGGGTTCCTTATACAATCTCCCTAATATCAGATTTTATTTAAATGCTTGCAGGTATTGTTCCATTTCTGTTTTTACCCCGGCTAGTTCTTGTTCGAGTTCTGTGATACGACTTTGAGTGGCTGCAATGTCAATTTCGGGTTCTTCTTCATAGGTATCTACATAGCGAGGAATGTTTAGGTTGCCTTCATTTTCGGTGATTTCGGCTAGGTCTGCTATGTAGGCAAATTTGTCTTCCACGATGCCTTTTTCCATAGATTGGTCGTGAAATTGGGTATACACCTCTAGGATATGCTCGATATGATTTTCGCCTAGTACATTTTGGTTTTTGCCCGGATCATAACCTTTGCTGGCATCTATGAACAAGAATTTTTCTTTATTTAGTTTCTTTTTATTAAAGATAATAATGGCAGCTGGAATACCCGTGCCAAAGAACAAGTTGGCAGGTAGGCCAATCACGGCTTCAATTAAATCTTCTTGCAGGGTTTGAGCACGTATTTTGCCTTCGGCAGCTCCTCTAAACAATACGCCATGAGGGACTACTACTCCTGCTTTCCCAGTGGCATTTAGCGACTCTAACATGTGTGAAATAAACGCCCAATCTCCTTTGGATTTGGGAGGCACCCCTCTCCAAAAGCGGTTGTATTTGTCTGATGCTAAATCTTCTGCTCCCCATTTGTCCAACGAAAAAGGAGGATTGGCAACGACGGTATCAAACAGCATGAGCGCATCACCTTCCTTGTGTTTAGGATTGCGCAGGGTGTCGCCCCAACGAATCACTGCACTGTCATAGCCGTGCAAATACATGTTCATAACCGCTAAGGCCCAAGTGCTACCGTTGGCTTCTTGACCGAATAAGGAGAAATTATTATCACCTACTTCACGACCCGATTTTATTAAAAGAGATCCAGAACCACAGGTAGGATCATAAATACGAGAACCGGGTTTTGATTTCGTTAATTTGGCTAGTAAAGTAGAAACTTCACCAGGGGTAAAAAATTCTCCTGCTTTTTTACCTGAATCTGAAGCGAAATTGGCAATTAAGAATTCATAAGCGCCACCAATCACATCGTTGTTCTCTAAATTTGAAGACGAAAGATTTAAGGATTTAAAATCCGTTAGCAAATTGCGTAAACGGGCTATTTTACCTTTTGCATCGCCTAAGTTAGAACTGTTAAAATCGATGTTTCTAAAAATGTTAGAACCATCATGACCTCCTAATTTTTCACGGTTGGCTTCTTCAAGTTCCGCCAAAGCATGGTTGATCATTTCCCCGATTTTAGGATTGTTTCTGTTTTCGAACAAGAAATCAAAACTCGACTCGTCTGGAACTATAAAACGCTCGCGTTCTAAAGCTCTTTTTACACGGTCTTCGTTACCATCATATTTTTGGTTGTATTCCGATTTTTTTTCATTGTATACGTCTGTTACGTATTTTAAAAATAACATCGTTAAAATGTAATCTTTGTATTGTGAAGGGTCAATGGCTCCACGAAAGGTGTCACATGCTTTCCAAACGGTATTATTGATGTCTTTTTGCGTTACTTTATTGCTCATTTTTTAATTTTTTATAGGTGATTGCGTTGATGTAGTTTTCTTCAAGAGTGATTAACTCTTTTTGAATGTTGATTTGTTTCTTTTTAAGTAGGTCTAATGCTACGATTTGTTTTTGTGTTTCAAATGTAGGAATTATTATTTCTAAGTTTCCTAATTCTTGTTTGGTGATCGAAGGCATCACTTGTGTGGTCATTTTGGAGTCGAAGACTTTGAGGGTCTCGGGATGGTTCAGATACCACACTAAATATTCTGGTAAAATACAGTCCTTACATAGTGTTACTATCAAAAAAGAAGCACTAGCGATAGTATTTTCGAATTCGTTTTTGAACAAACACGCAAAAAAACGTCTCCCTTTGGCATTGAAAAGTACTTCATTGTATTGCAAGTAATTTTTTTCTATTACTTTTTTATACAAAACATTGGGTTCTAGAACTGGTGTTAGAAAACCATTGTCATCAAAATCTGAAGTGCCTATCATCCTAACATAGGCATTTGAGAGTAACTTTTCGTCATTGTTAGCTGTTTTAGCTACTACCATTCCAGAACGAATATTGGCAATTTCTGATAATTTTTGAACTGTTTTCATTTTATTTTTATTTAAAATAAGCTCTTTGCTCTTAGGCAAAGAGCTTATTCTTTTTAATTTATTTTATGAGGATGTTCTGGACCTAACCAAACTTTATATTTCAAATATAGCTCATAATATTCTACCCATTCAGAGATCCATGGTAAAACATCTACCAAATCTAGATAGGGTCTTCCTTTCAAATCTAAAATTGGATGGTACAAACATAAGGATCCATCCCCATTAAAATGCGTGTCAAAGCTTTTTATTAGATGGGGTGTTTCTACCCAAATACGTTCCATTCTTCCAGGATTAAATGGTGAACATTCCAATGTAAAATGGTATTTTTTGCCATTTCTTTCTAAAGCTCCTTTCCCCACTAGCACACTTCCTTTTATATTGAAAGTGATCCATTTGAATTGTCTTTCGCATTCGATTAGCGTTTTGTATAAAAAACCAGCCCAATACTTTTGGGCTCGCTCTTTAGGGCTGAGCAAAAAATCCATGGCTACCATTTCTTACTCCTGTTGTTGTGTTTATATTTCCTCTATTATCTGTATAAGCATTCCCAGCTAGTAACGTAGCGAATTGATTATTCCCTTTTACTCTTTCTTCTAGTTTAACCAAAGTTTGAATGTTTTGTTTGTAAAAACCATTACCAAACAACTCTTTATACGAAGTTTCATTTGTGCCATTGTTTAAAAAAGCATTCAATTTTTTGGCGAAATCTTCAACAAATGCAACAAAACTATTATAGTGTTTGTCCTCCCAAGAGTCGGTGAAATTTTCTCTTTTATCCTTGTCTTCATAATTATCTACCGGATTGTAAATCGCAAATTTTTCTTTTCTCACTTTATATCCTTCCGCTAGTTTACGTAATTTTTGAGAGGCATTTACTAATGCTTCTTGAATTGATAGATTTCCTTCATGACATTGCGCCAATAAAGTAGTTAAAACAATACTCGAAACTGCTGGCATTTTGGATGTTTCTTTACCCTGATAAAATAAATCACGATATCGTTTTACAATCTGCACTGTACTTTGCAGAGGTGTCTTTTTGTATACATCTAAAGGTAAATCTTCAGTTTCTACAGCCGCTTTTAACATTAAATTGTAACGTTCCTGAAGTATGAAGCTACTTTTGTTTCTTTCAGCAATTTCTTTAAACCAAACTGCATAATCTTTAGGATTGGTACGTGACCATGAATTTCTACGTTCATCCTCAGGAATCATCAATCTATTGTTGTTTATAGTGATAATGCAACCCGGAAGAATATCCATATGAAAGTCACTATTATAATCGATACGAACACAACGCTTTTTTTTCTCTAGGAGCGGTTTGTAAGTGTCATGATTACTCAATACTCTATATAAAGCGTCATAAATTTCGGCTGGAGTATGGTTAAGATAGGAGCTTTCTATGTGAAGTACAATATCCAAATCAAACTCTTGTCCTGAAAGCGGCTTAATGGTTGTGCCAATTAGCAAGGAACCTTGTGCGTAGACATTAATTTTGTAGTCTTTAAAAAAGGTTTCATCATTCGAAAGTACATCATTTACAGCTCTGTATGCCGATTCCATTTGTTGTATTCTGGTTGTATCTAACTCTAAGTTTGCTGCTGTGATGGCCAACAATTCCTCTTTTTGATATTCTATTTCTGTATATTTCTTCATATTATTTTTCATTGATTAGGTATTTGGTATGCGATCCAATTTTAGCAATTTGTTCTTCGTTTTCCATTACTAAGAGTCTTTCAATTTCGCTGATATCAACAATCATGAAGTCATCATTCAGATTACGAGGGGTTTTCAAAAGCTTTTTTAACTCTGTTTCTTGTTCTGGAGTGGGAATAAATTCAACGATGTCGTAAATCAATACTTCATAGCATTGGTGAAAAGTACTATAGCCAAATACTTTCATCACTTTTTGAACTTCTCTAAACGACTTTAAATTAAAAATATCCTTATCAAAACCATGGTCTGCAATAAGTTCTTCGTTAAACTCACGTTCATAAGTTGTCTCACGGTCTTTTCTAGATTCAAACCATTTAATAACCTCTAAAGCATATTTACCTTTGACTCTAAAGCGTAAATCATCCTTGCTGACATCATCAGATTTAATCCCTTTGGAAGCACAGTCTTCTTTTAAACCCCATTTTTCAAATTCTGAAAAGCCATTGATTTTTTTATAGACGCCACCTACAGGTTGTAGTTGGTCCTTAATTCGATTACCCCGAACTAATAAAAACTTAGAAGTACCCGGAATCTTGATTCGGATAAGATAACTCAAGGAAAAACGAACATCTTCGTTTTTGATTTTTGTAAAATTGGATTGTAGGTATGTTTTAATATGGGTTTTATTATCTAACAACTTCTCTGTTGCTTTTTTTACGATAACTTTACCTGCAGCCATACCCAGTGCTGCTAAAATAGTTTCTGCCATTTGCGTTGATTTTTACTGTTAATTCATATAAAATCGCTTAATGGAGCAGCTAAAACAATGAAGTGTTGCAAAAATGAATTTTAGAATCTATATTTGCATCCGAATACATCGATTGACTTTGCTACTCAAAAAACATAATGAGGTGACCATCCTCTAATTCTATACTGTTAAGCTCAGTATTGATTTTGCTAGTCAATAATTAAGATTTACACAAGCTAGAGACTATTGGCGTAGTTTCTAGCTTTTTTTATTTTAAAGTAATTTGATTACAAAGGTAAACTACTTTTTAATATATACAAGTAAAAATCTAATTATTTTATCAAAGTACAAGAATTACAATTTTTTTTGAATGATCAATAATTAATTCATTCAAATATACTTTTCAATTAAATTCACAGCAATTAAGCATTTGCCAAATATTGAATTGCGCTTATTTTATGCTACCTCATCTTTTACCTTTTAACGTTACATCAAATTCGATAAGATTGAATATTGTAAGTCAAAAGTGAGATGTGAGATGTGTTTGTTATGAATGATAGGACTGCTTGCGAAAAAGGACAGCTCGCGAGCTGTCCAAACGGGGGATACATTGGATTTGGAATACTTGGCATTTTACTCTTTGCTAAATTCCGAGCGAAAATGGTCGATATAGTTTTCTAAAAGATAGAGTTTTATGAGTTCGGAATCGTCGTCAGGGTATTGGGCAAGTTGCACAAAATTGAGACGTTGGTAGACAAATTTTTCACCAAAAAGAGATTGTAGGATGATGTAAAGCGCCTCCTTCCAATTGTGGGTGTTGCAGTGTATGTTGTAGTTTTTGAGGTACACGATAATGTCAAATTTATCGCCGGTTTCGTTGCACCCTATGGGTAGGAATTTGGCTTGGCTGGCCTTGATGGTGATGTCTTGAAAAATGAAGGGATGATCGCGTTCTTCTGAAAATAGTTCAAGGTCTTCTGTGGGTTGGATGAAGGCTTCGAATGCCCAGTTCTTGATCTTTGGTGCTTGGTCGATGAGGTTGGTAACGGCTTTGAAATAGTCAGGATTGCCATTGGCGGTGATGGTAAGTGTCGCTACAGTGTTTGGTTTATTAGGGAAGGCAATAACGAAGTCTACACCTGTGCTGTAATAGTTCAAGTGTTTGGTGATCCAAAAGCTGATGTATTGGCGGTTTTTGGAGGTTACGGTTTGCAAATTGTAGATGGTTTGCTGGTTGTCTTGGAACCAGTTCCAGAAGGTTTTGGCTTTGTTTTGAGAGAGGTGATTCATGGTTTATTTTGTTTAATGGTTTAAGGTTGGTTAATTGGTTAATCGTTTAGGGTTTAAGGTTGTTTAAAATTGTTTCATTTCAACTTCTCGTCCTTCGACTCTACTTCGACTTCGCTCAGCATAAACTACTCAGGAAGATATGCTTGAAGTGACAATGGTATTTGTGAGTGACTGAGGGGATGGGACAGCTCGCGAGCTGTCCGTACGGGATTAGCGTTTGTCTTTTGAATGAACATCAAAGGCTATCAAATTAAACATTTGTCGCATTCGTGAGCGAACGCGGTCGCCGTAGTAGGCTTCGAGTTCTGAGGCTGAGAGGTTGGTGGTGACATGGGTGAGGGATTTTTCATGAATGAAAGAATCGTATCGGCTCAAAATGATTTCGGCCATCACGTTACATTCGTTGCCGAAGTGCTTGATTTGTTTTTCGGTTCCTAAATCGTCAAAACAATAGGTGCTGAGTTTGGCTTGTTTGTGCTCTTTTTGGGTATAGGGGACTAGGGCTTCGTAGCCTTTTTTGGCAAATTCAAATGCTATGTCTCTGCAAGGTTTTATTTTGTAACTGGATTGTGGTGCACAGAAATAATTCAGTAAAAACATCAAGGATGTTTTGCCACAGCCTACAGGACCCGATAAAAGCAAAGCTTTGTCTGGATTAATCTCCAATTGGATCATCGACGCTGTATCTCGAATGGCATAAAGTATCAATTTCCGAATTACTGGTAGGTCTTCTTCGTAGATTTTGAAACGATTGCCAAAATGATAGTTCCCAAGGGTTTGTAACGCACCAAGACATTTCTCAAAGTTGTACATTTTGACGCCATTTTGGATTTCAAATGTTTTCTGAATTTCGCTATAAGGGTTCATCGTATTGCTTTTGGTTTGACGTTTTTAAATTACCAGGCACTGGATTTGAAAAGGCGATTTGCACAGGTTTAAAAGATTGCAAGTTTAGGATCCAATTGTTGGCAGCGGCTTGCCAATTGTACATTTTGGATTTGCCTCCCACGAGCCAACCGTTGCTTTGGAAATGATTGAAAAAGCGTTCGCCTTCGATTTCATCCGTTTGTTGTGAAGAGAAATATTTTTTCACATCTTCCAATTTTGGTGGCATGTCTTGTTGGCTTTCTTTTTTTTCGCGCAACTTTTTTTTCTTTTTTTCTTCAACGATTAGCGTTTCTTTTTTTTCAAAATTATTTACGGTTTTTATTTTTTTTTCGTGTGTGCTCTCGTTTACACTATTTGAAATGTTTGAAATGTTTGTATTGTTTATATTGTTTATATAAGGTACTAGCGCTTGTCTAGGAGTTGGTAAGGTACTTGTCTTGTGCTTGTTCACTACTTGTTCAATAGGATGTTCAGTAACATGTTCAGTAGGTAGTTCATTTTTTGACTTTCTTATTTTTTTCTTGGAAGGTTGTTCCAAGTCGATTTCTAGGGTGTTGACATGGATTAAACTGCCTTTGAAAGGATTGTGAGACGGTTCGTAAATGATGTACTCTTTCGCATGTAAATCGTTGATGCATTTGTGGTATGTGGCTTTAGAATATATTTTACTTATGCGCATCATTTCATTACGTGTAATGCTAATTGGATTTTGAAAACGGTTGATATTCCACGTTTGAAATAGCGCCATGTATAGACTCACATGCGTTGGGTTCAGGTCGGTATCATAAATGATTTTTTGGAAGAAACCGGAGAGGTGTTTGATGTAGTTCATAAATAGAGAATAGAGAATAGAGAATAGAAAATAGATTATAGATAATAGACTAAAGACTAAAGACTAAAGACTAAAGACTGTCTTTAAAAAGTCTAATTATTTGAACAGGGTTAGTTTAGCAGCTTTTTTATTGCGTTCGAGCATCTTATTGATGTCATCGTGATCGTAATAAATGGTTCCGCCGATTTTTGTGAAGGAAAGGGTTCCGTTGATCCGTAGGTTTTGGAGTGTTCCTGGAGAAATGGTTAGTAGTTCCAAAACTTCTTTGGATTTAAGCCATTTTTGTTTGGGCTGTGGGTTTTTTATCACCAATTGGGTGATTTCTGCTAAGAGTTCAGATTTGAATTGGTTTAAGTCGTCTTTAGTAACTACTTCGATTGCCATATTTATAAAAATTTAAAATTAATAAGGGCAAATAGAAAGAATAAGTAAAAACCAAAACAGTTACACGGGGGTTGCAACCCCCAAGGAAGTCAACAAATACGCAGAAAAAAAATGTAAATTTTTTTAAAACGCTCTAAATTGTTTTGAAATTGAGGTATTTGTTTAAATTTGTGACACAATACAAAATTGAGACGAAAAAACTCAAAACATATAGCGAAAGTTAAGTAGAGCCACAGAAAACCGCCAAACTATTCTAAATCAGCTCACGAATTAACTGTTCGCCTACGCAATGCGTGGGCTCTGTTAATCGTGTGCTGTGGGTGCTTGGCGGTACCTCTGTGGCTGATAATAGATGTCCCACGCAGCTTGTTTATACCCCTTAGATTAGTAGTACTTATGGAAACAGAATCTGAATTTACCCCAAGTGAGTCCTTACTGCAGTTTATGAAGCTGAATCAGCTTCAAACGCTTGCGGAACTCCTTACTCTTACTGATGAAGAATTACTCACTATGCGAGGCTTTAGCTATCGCATTTTAAAAGAAATATTAGCCCTTCGTAAGTTCTAGTATTTTTTCAATTTTTTTGGCCACGGCTTCAGATGTACTGGTTTCTATGTTGTAACATTTAGACCGAAGGCTATCCACAGAAATTGTTTCGGTCATATCAGTTTTGACTGTTTGAGCTACCACTTGTAGCACTTCCTTTCTGTTATTGTTTTTAATGATCCCTGCTTTTATTAGCAAATCAACAAAACACGCTAATTGCGCTACCGAAAAATCTACGTGAATCTTGTCGACAAAACCCGAATACTCATTTTGATTTTCAATCAACTTAGCTACTTCTTTTTTACGAGATAAAAAGGCTATTTCTTCCTCTAACCAAGTATAGATTTGGAAGTGAATTTCAGGTAGGTTTTCTTGATAGGATGTCGCCTGGTTCGTTTTGAATTGATTGTAAATTTTTAAATAGTCAAACAATAGGTCTAACTTCTCATTTTCCGAGACACAATTTGAAAACTCTTTTTTGAGTTGAGCTGTAATAAAATCAAAACATTGAAAGGTGTTGACACGCATCATCATCAACCAATTGCACCATTCTAGTTGCGTGAAATCGGTTGAGTTTGTTGCTAGACAATGGGCCAATTCCAACACATAATTTTTAGCATAATTGTATTGGTAGTAACTAATTTTATCTTTCAATTCAAGCGTATTAAGTTTCAAAATAGGATCAAAAAGCAGCTTCAATAGTTCTTTGTTTATCTCCATAGCGAGTAAGCTATTGCGAACGAATTGTATTTTCGCTGTTAATTCTACCTCATCTTTTAAAATGGTTCGGTACGGCACCATGAGCTTATCATTAAGATATTCTTCATATTCACACTTTAAGAAAATTAAGAGTTTTTCTAAGTGATAGAACTGACACTTATAGCAGTCTATTTTGTTGTATTCACTAGAATATTCATACAATTCACTTTTATTCTTTGGAGCGATGACCTTGATTAATTGATGCAATTGGCACTCTAAAGCTTGTTGCGTTTTTTGAATGAAATGCTGAATTTTGACATTCGATCTGCTTTTAAAAACCTTCTCTTTTATGGCTCGTTTAATGGTAAGGTTGCCATTCTTTAATACTTGATGGGTGTATAATAGATTCCTTTCTCTTGCAGGGATTGCATTTATGGGGCATTTTTCACATACATAAAAAATATTTGAATCAGTCAAGTGCTTGGCTAAGTATATAGTTTTTCCTTTGAATTTGACTAATGCGTTTAATTTGGGGATGTAATCCAGGTATTCTTCGAAATGAAAAATAGATTTCAATTCTAAAGGTTGAATTTCTGGATGCAAAGAATGGATGGTTTTGTTTATTTTGATTGAATTTTCAACACTATTGTTTTGAATTTCAATTTCAAAAACACGAAAGGAATTATTTTCAAAGGGTTTGAGTGCTTCAAAAAGGGTTTCTTTTGAAATAGATGAAGTCGTTGTTTGACGAAAGACTGTATCATAACAATCAAGCAAATAAGTTATTTTCATATAAGGTCTAAAAAATATTTTAGTTTACAACTAATTATAGTTTTTAGGACAAATTGTTTTTGGAAATATTTACTATTTGACACTAATTATGTTTAATTAATGTCAAATAGTGTTGCAATATATATTTTTAATTTGTTAATATCATTAAAAAAAATGCACTTTTTTAACAAAAATCAGTTGGCGGATTTTAAGTTGTTGTTACTGATGATGTTTGAGAATTTTCCTTTCAAAATTCTCATATCATCGCCTACTTTTTTGTCTAAAACTTTGGCATAATGTTGTGTAGTACGTAAATTTTTGTGTCCTAGCATTTTACTTACAGATTCAATCGGAACCCCGTTTGTAAGTGTAACTGTCGTTGCAAAAGTATGTCGGGCAATGTGAAACGTGAGTTCTTTATTGATTTTGCAAACGGTTGCAATTTCTTTGAGATAGGCATTCATTTTCTGGTTGCTGAAAATGGGAAGCAAACGATTTTCATTTATAGCCTGTGGGTGATTCTCGTATTTATCAATGATCATTTGTGTTACTGGTAAAATCGGGATTTTAGAGGCTGATTCGGTTTTTTGACGATGGGTAAATATCCATTGTTCTCCATCAATTCCTATGTTTATATGTGCCTTGGTCAGGTTTTTGACATCAATGTAGGCCAAACCAGTAAAGCAGCTAAAAATGAAAATATCCCGAACCAAAGAAAGTCTGTCGTTGCCAAAATCCTTTTGGATAATATCCTGAATTTCTTCTTCAGAAAGATACACGCGCTCCACTTCTTGGACTTTGGATTTGTAATTGGCAAAGGGATTGCGCTCGAGCCAATGGTTGGCCAAACAAATTTTGATGATTTTATTGAAGTTCTTGATGTATTTCACGGCGGTATTGTTGGCACAATTGCGAACGCTTCGTAAATAAAATTCATACTCGGTTATAAAAGCATGGTCAATTTTATTGATTTCGATATCGGAAACCTTGTACTTCCATTGTAAAAAGTCTTTCGTATGCTTCAAAGAGGTTTCATAGCGTTCCAATGTACCTGAAGCGTATTCTTTGCCAATCAAAGCCTTAATTTTGTTGTTGTGGTCTTGGAAGATGGGGAGGAGGGTACGAGGTCTTTCGGTTTTGCCTAGGAGTTGACTTTTTAATGATTCAGTTGTTACTGGAATATTTTTATGAATTAACTCCATTTGTGTGTCAATTATCTTGACTTTAAACATATCAAGTTGACTATTGATTGAACGTGCTTCATTTGAATTGCCTTTCATTTTGCCGGCTTCAACAGACCATTTCGAAATATCGACAAAACGATTGGTGCTTAATTCAATTCGCTTACCACTGATGGTAATCCTTGTGTAGATAGGAACTAAGCCGTTTGTACAGGTTTTTGCTTTCTTTGCGTAAAATAGAATAGATACTTTTGTTTTCATAATGGTAACCTTTTGATTTATCTTAAATTTAATTTTAAAAGACCAAGAAAACAAGATGCTTAATTTTTGAACGGGTTACTGAACATCCTAAAAAAAAGGTACCCGATTAATAAATGAACTAGTTACTTATTAAGTCCTAAAGCTCTGTGTTTTCAAGCTTTAGGAGAAAATTCGGTTACCAAAATTTTGGTTTTATTAAGGTAACCGAATTTATCCCCTAAGGAACACGCATTAATGAATTATATGAAGGGGGTATAAAGGAAAAAACCCTCTAAATCATACGATTTAAAGGGTTTTGATTCAATTTGCTTTTCAGCTCGCGGAGAAAGAGGGATTCGAACCCCCGGACCTGTTACAGTCAACAGTTTTCAAGACTGCCGCATTCGACCGCTCTGCCATTTCTCCAGTAAGGTGCTTTCATTTTGTGATTGCGAGTGCAAATATAAGAACCTTTTTTGGTTATGCAAATGTATTTTTGGAAAAATCACTACTAATTTCAAAGCTTTGTTTTAATAGTTTCATTTTCTATACTTTAGATCCTAAAAAAAAAAAACTATTTTGTTTTTAAGTTCTTTAATAATTTACATATTCAGTAATTTCAAGGCCGTAACCAATCATTCCAACGCGTTTTCCTTGGGCGGTATTAGTTACTAAACGTATTTTTGATATGTCGATATCGTGAAGTATTTGTGCTCCAATTCCAAAATCTTTGCTGTCAATTTTGATTTTTGGAGCTTTGAATTCACCACCTGCTTGCAATTGTTTCAATTCTGTAATTCGACTTAATAGGTTTACAGCTTGCATGTCTTGATTGATAAATAGTACGGCTCCTTTTCCTTCATTATTAATAATAGTAAACATATCGTCCAACTGTTTGTCGGCGTTGTTGGTAAGTGTGCCTAGTAAATCATTATTGACTTGTGAAGAGTTAATTCGTGTTAAAATGGATTCTCCTAAATTCCAAGTACCTTTAGTCAAAGCAATGTGAATTTGTTTGTTAGTCGTTTGTTGGTAAGCACGCAGTCTAAAAGTACCAAAACGGGTCTGAATATCAAAATCTTCTTTCTTTACGATCAAGCTATCGTGTTGCATTCTATAAGCTACCAATGCTTCAATAGAAACTAATTTCAAATTGAATTTTTTTGCTACTTTAACCAACTGTGGCAAGCGAGCCATAGTTCCGTCTTCGTTCATGATTTCTACAATCACCCCAGCAGATTTAAAGCCTGCTAGACGAGCAAAATCGATAGCAGCTTCTGTATGCCCGGTTCTTCTCAATACGCCACCTTGTTTAGCGATAAGCGGGAAGATATGTCCAGGACGGGCAAGGTCATGTGGTTTGGTATTAGAATCTACTAGTGAAAGTATGGTTTTGGCTCTGTCCGAAGCGGAAATACCTGTTGTAACACCATTACCTCTTAAGTCCACTGAAACGGTAAAAGCGGTTTCCATCGGGTCAGTATTGTTGCTTACCATCACATGTAATCCTAGTTCCTTGCAACGACTTTCGGTTAGAGGAGCGCATATTAGACCACGACCGTGAGTGGCCATAAAGTTGATCATTTCGGGAGTTACTTTCTCGGCCGCTGCCAAAAAATCACCTTCATTTTCTCTGTCTTCATCGTCTACTACAATGATTACTTTACCTTGACGAATGTCTTCAATTGCTTCCTCAATTGTATTGAGTTGTATTTTATCTGCTACCATGTGTAGAATTAATTTTTAGAGGGAAATACTTTTTTAACCAGTTTTTGAAACGGTTCGGTTACTCGATCCATGTTGATGATTCCAATATCATTGATGGCTCTGTAGGTTAACAAAATTGCTAAAGGTGTTAAGATGAAAGAGGACATCCATGCTCCCATAAAAGGAGTTAGTCCATCTTCCTGAGAAATTCTTTTTCCAAAAGTGTTGATGAAATGGAAAGTGATAAATATTAACACTGCAAATACAATAGGGAGTCCAATTCCTCCTTTTCGGATAATTGCACCTAATGGAGCGCCAATGAAGAACATCAAGAAGCATGCAAAGGCAATTACAAATTTCTCATAAATTACAAATTCGTGACTGTTGATGTTCTTCTGCTTTAATTTTAAATCCGAAAGTGTTCCATCGATACTCATCACTGTACTTTGGGTATTGGCTATAGCATTTTTATAAATAGTTAATTTTTCATCTTCAGTAAAAATACCGATTGGATCTTTGGTGTTTATCTTTTTGGTTTTGGTAATAGAGTCTTTTGCTGGTTTTATTGTACTTGATGCAAAAGGTGTAATTATTTTTTGATTGATATTTTCAGAAAACGATTTGGCTTCAGACGCTCTGTTTTTGGATAAAGAATCTATAGTGTATTTGAGCTCTGCAACGTCAAGCATTCCTTTGGTATTGGCGTCTTTTGTGTCTTCTACTGTTGTTGTGTTTAATTTAGATAAATCAATGTTGATGATGTCTCTTTTGAATGAACTTTTTACAAAAGGCATTTTTTCGCGATCTTCATATTTCTTTGGAGTAACATCTTCATAATAATAACCATCTTTTAAAACCAATTGCAATAAGTTTGATTCTTCATTGCTAATCAATTCGCCAGTTTTGGCTTTGATGACAGTTTTATTACCATCGCCCATTAATGATTTTTTGTGAATAGTAACTCCGCTTAAAAAGTTTCCTTTATCTCCAGATTTTTTATTCACTTTGATGTTGTACATACCAACGGAGTTGAATTGTCCTTCAGCAATCGCTAACGCTGGCTTCACTTGAGCAATGTTTCTTCTGAAACTCATGAATTTGTACTCGGCATACGGAATAACGTTATTGGCAAACATAAAAGCTACAATGCTTAAGAAAAAGATAAAAATCACCAAGGTACGAAAGCAACGCTGCAATGAAATTCCGGATGATTTCATAGCGGCCAATTCATAATTTTCGGAAAAACTACCAAAAGTCATGATAGAAGCCAATAAAACCGAAAGTGGTAAAACCAAAGGAATAATCCTTGGCATAGAAAATAATAAAAATTTTACGATCATTATAAAATCCAAATCTTTTCCAGCTAATTCTGTGATGAAAAGCCAAACGGTTTGGAGAATAAAGATGAAAAAAAGGATAACAAAAACCGTAGTAAATGTAATCAGAAATGATTTTAATAAATATTTGTCAAGTATCTTCACCTAGGTTTAATCTAATTTATTGATGTAGTAATTGGGGTATTTACTCGGCACAAAGGTAAATTGATTTTTGGATAATGGCTGATTAGTTTTAAAAGAATTAACTGTAAGTGTGGTTTTCGTTCCTTTTTTTCCAAATTCGATTAAGTTGTAAATGTGTTTGGTTTGAATGTCAATACCTAATAAGATTTCTTTTCTTTGATCTTTTGCATTCGTTGGAACTAATTTTACATATTGTATTTTTCTTCCTTTAACATCTTGAATAATGTCCATGCTGTATTTATAGCCTGAGTTGAAAAATGTTAACATTTTAGAAGGTGTAATAGCGTTGTCGTCATTTTCATTCAGTTTAGAAATCGTGATTTCTTCATCTTCTGGAACGATTGTGTATGTTTTTTTTCCGTCAAACATTTTAGTTACCCCCATAAAATTAAGCACATACATGTTCCCTTTTAGAGTAACATTTCCTTTGCTATCTTGATTGATGTTTTCTTTTGCATTTTGCAAGCTGTACTTAAAGTCTATCGTAATGTTGTCGTAACTTTTAACTTTACTAGTGACTTGTTCCAATAAAGCTTTTGCTTTTTTGTCTTGAGCTGATGAGGAAAAAACAACAAAAAATAAGACTACCGTTGTTAAGTAAGATTTCAAGAATTTGATTTTTTTATTTGAAGTAACAATGGAGGAGTTTTGAATACTTGGTAACATGATTTAATTGTTTAGTTCGTTATTGAAAAATTGATCAAGAGAACTCATATCTTGAATATTTACACTACGTGCTTTACTTCCTTCAAAGGAGCCTACAATTCCAGCAGCTTCTAATTGGTCAATTAGTCGTCCTGCTCTGTTGTATCCTAGTTTGAGTTTGCGTTGTAGTAAAGAAGCGGAGCCTTGTTGTGCATTGACAATAATCTCGGCGGCTTCTCTAAATAAGGGGTCTCTTTCGGAAATATCCATATCAAGATTAATGCCACTTTCCTCCCCAACGAACTCTGGAAGCAAATAAGCAGTGGCATAGGCTTTTTGAGAACCTATAAATTCGGTTATTTTTTCTACTTCTGGGGTGTCGATAAAGGCGCATTGTACACGAACCACATCATTGCCATTGGTGTATAATAAATCTCCTCTACCAATCAATTGGTCGGCGCCTTGGGTATCTAAAATGGTCCTAGAGTCAATTTTTGAAGTTACTCTAAAAGCGATACGAGCTGGGAAGTTGGCTTTTATCAAACCTGTAATTACGTTCACCGAAGGTCTTTGAGTCGCAATAATCAAATGTATTCCGATCGCACGAGCCAATTGTGCCAAACGAGCAATAGGAACTTCAACTTCTTTACCAGCAGTCATAATTAAGTCGGCAAACTCGTCTACTACCAATACAATGTAAGGTAAAAATCGGTGCCCTAATTCTGGATTTAACTTTCTAGATTTGAATTTTTCGTTATATTCTTTGATGTTGCGCACCATAGCGTCTTTTAACAACGAATAACGATTGTCCATTTCTACGCAAAGAGAGTTTAATGTAGCGACTACTTTTGCATTATCTGTAATAATAGCGTCTTCGGTATCGGGTAATTTGGCTAAATAATGTCTTTCTATTTTATTAAAAAGTGTAAGCTCCACTTTTTTAGGATCGACCAAAACGAATTTTACTTCGGCTGGATGTTTTTTGTATAAAAGAGAAGTCAATACGGCATTTAATCCTACTGATTTTCCTTGTCCGGTAGCACCCGCCATCAATAAGTGAGGCATTTTTGCCAAATCGACTACAAAAGTTTCATTAGAAATGGTTTTTCCTAATGCAATTGGTAATTCCATTTCGGCTTCTTGAAATTTAGCTGAACCAATAACACTTTTCATAGAAACCATAGTAGGATTTTTGTTCGGAACCTCAATACCAATGGTTCCTTTTCCGGGAATTGGCGCAATGATACGAATTCCAAGTGCAGATAAAGACAAAGCAATATCGTCCTCTAAGCTCTTGATTTTTGAAATTCTGATTCCTGCTTCTGGAACAATTTCATATAAGGTTACCGATGGACCAACTGTAGCCTTAATTTGAGCAATTTCTATTTTGTAATTGCGAAGTGTATCAACGATTTTGTTTTTGTTTTCTTCTAATTCCTCTTGATTGATGGTGATTCCACCAGTAGAATATTCTTTTAATAAATCTATTGTTGGGTATTTGTAGTGCGATAAATCCAAAGTTGGGTCGAATAAACCAAAATCAGAAACCAAGCGTGAGGCAAGATTTTCTTCGATAATGTCTTCTTCGGCTGCTTTTTCAATTACAAAAACTTCGTCGTTGGTCGTAATTACTTCATTTGGAATTGGAGTAACTAAGGGTTGTGGTTTCAATTGAGGTTCCAAATTAATTTCAGAAGCACTACTAATTGTAGGTTTCAAAGCTTCTTTGTTGATTTCAAACTGTGAACCTGAGGTTTTCAGATGAATGGTATCTTCTATATCTTCTTCCTCTTCAATAGCAAATTCCTCCAAATTGTAAGCGTTTGAAGTTTCTTTCGGAAAAGGAGTATTGGCTATTTCATCTTTAATTTCTTCTTTGGTAGAATGAAATAAATTTTGAATTTTTTCTGGTGAAACTTTTAATTTGAAAATTAGATAAATTAAGACACCGAAAATTAGCACCAGTAAAGTACCTGTTTTTCCGATGTAGTCTTGGCACAGTAAATTGAGTTCGTAGCCCACAGTTCCGCCTAATTCAGGCACGGATGTAGCAAAGAAGCCAAATAAAACAGATAGAATTACAACCAAAAACATGTCCCAAAACCATATGTTTTTGAGTTTTTTGAGACGTAAGTCTAAAAATAAAAATAAACCTGTTAGGAAAAATAATCGAACGAATAAAAACGAAGCGATTCCAAATCCTTTGTAGATTAAGGCATCTGCAAGAAAAGCACCAATTTTTCCTAACCAATTTTGCACTATCTCATTTCTATCGGATACTGCATTTACAGCACTCTGATCTTCTTGACCGTATAGGAAAAAGGAAATAAAAGCGATTAATAGACCAATAGAAAATAATACTAGTAAACTACCGATGATGAGTTTGTTTTGCTTAGATACTTCCCAAAATTTAGTTTTTGGAGTAGTACCATCAGAAGGAGTTTCTGGGGTGTTTTTTTTGTTTGATTTTGCCATTCTTTTTATAGTAATCCTATATGAATTTTGGAACGTAAATGATTAAACCTATAATGATTGCGGTAATTGCTGCAAAGAAAACAGACCCTGCAGCAATATCTTTGATAAAACCAATTCTTTGATTGTAATTTGGATGAATAAAGTCGGCTATTTTTTCTACAGCAGTGTTCAGTCCTTCAATACTCATGACTAAGCCAATCGCAAAAGTTTGAAATAACCATTCTGAAGCAGTAATGTTCATGATAAAGCCTAAAATGCTTACTAAGATTCCAATAGAAAACTGAACCATTATGCTGTGTTCAGTAGTTATTAATTTTATTGCTCCTTTAAAAGCATAGGAAACACTTTTTAATCTTCCAGTTACAAAAGAATTGTCTTTTTGAAATTCCATGAAATAAATTATAGTGCTGCTAGTGCTGCTTCGTAATTTGGTTCGTTTGCAATTTCTCCAACTTGTTCTGTGTGAGTAATTACTCCGTTTTCATCCACTACAATGATTACTCTTGAATGTAATCCTGCTAACGGTCCGTCTGAGATTTCTAAGCCATTAGTTTTACCAAAACTACCTTCTTGAAAATCGGATAAATTCACCACGTTTTCTAATCCTTCGGCACCACAAAAACGTTTTTGAGCAAAAGGTAAATCTCTAGAAATACATAAAACCGTAGTGTTGTCCAATGTACTTGCACTTTCGTTGAATTTTCTAACAGATGTAGCACAAGTTCCAGTATCGATACTTGGAAAAATATTTAAAACTAATTTTTTACCAGCAAAATCAGCTAATGAAGCTACTGATAAATCATTTTTTACCAATTTAAAATCTACTAATTTGCTTCCTACTTGAGGAAGTTCTCCTGAAGTGTGAATTGGGTTTCCGCCTAATGTTATTGTTGCCATGTCTTTGTTTTTTTGAGTTTCAAAAGTATGAATTTTTTTTTAAGAACTGAGGCTTACTAATTTAAGATTTTCCCCAGAAAGGAATTACTTTTCATATTCTTTTGATAACTAGTTCATTTGATTTTTTCTTATTGTTTAGTACAAGGCTAACTTGTTTCCAATTTTATTTTATTCCTTTTTTAAAATTAAAATTAAAGAATATCACCTTTCATTTTTTGGAGATATATGCTATATTGCGTAAAAATCCAAAATTGGTTTATGGTTGAGCAAAATAGTTATAATGAAGATAATATACGTTCTCTCGATTGGAAAGAACACATCCGGATGCGTCCCGGAATGTATATCGGAAAGCTTGGTGACGGTTCTTCACCGGATGACGGTATTTATATTCTTTTAAAAGAAGTATTAGACAACTGTATTGATGAATTCGTAATGGGCGCTGGAAAATCTATCGAAGTGACCATTAAAGACAAAACTGTAGCGGTTCGAGATTATGGTCGAGGCATTCCTTTAGGGAAGGTAATCGACGTAGTTTCCAAAATGAATACTGGTGGAAAGTACGATTCTTTGGCGTTTAAGAAATCTGTTGGATTGAATGGAGTAGGAACCAAGGCAGTTAATGCTTTGTCTAATTATTTTAGAGTCGAATCGGTTCGTGATGATAAGCAAAAAGCAGCAGAATTTTCAGCAGGAAATTTGGTTTTAGAAGAAGACATCATCGAAACGACTAAGCGTAAAGGAACCAAGGTTACGTTTACCCCAGATGAAGCCATTTTTAAAAACTATAAATTCAGAAATGAGTATATAGTCAAAATGCTTAAGAACTATTGTTATCTAAATACTGGATTAACGATAATTTATAACGGCGAAAAATATTTTTCTGAAAATGGATTGAAAGATTTATTAGATGAAAATATTGCCGAGGAAGACATGGTGTATCCAATTATTCATCTCAAAGGGGATGATATTGAGGTAGCCATGACCCATAGTAAATCGCAATACAGTGAAGAATATCATTCTTTTGTAAACGGTCAAAATACAACACAAGGGGGAACGCATTTAGTTGCTTTTAGAGAGGCGGTGGTTAGAACCATACGTGAATTTTACAATAAAAACTTTGAACCTTCTGATATTCGTAAATCGATTGTGAGTGCGGTTAGTATCAAGGTGATGGAGCCTGTTTTTGAATCCCAAACCAAAACCAAATTAGGTTCTACAGATATGGGCTCTGAGCCAGGAATGGCATCGGTGAGAACGTTTGTGAATGACTTTGTGAAAAATAAATTAGACAATTTTTTACACAAAAATCCAGAAACAGCCGATTTGTTGCTACGAAAAATTCTACAAGCTGAGCGAGAGCGAAAAGAGTTATCAGGCATTCGAAAATTAGCCAAAGACCGTGCAAAAAAAGCGAGTTTGCACAACAAGAAATTGAGAGACTGTCGCGTGCATTTGCCAGACATCAAAAACCCAAGATATTTAGAAAGTACGTTGTTTATCACCGAGGGAGATTCCGCTTCGGGGTCGATTACCAAATCACGTGATGTGAATACACAAGCAGTTTTTAGTTTGCGTGGAAAACCATTGAATTCTTACGGAATGAGTAAGAAGATTGTATATGAAAATGAAGAATTCAATTTGTTGCAAGCGGCCTTGAATATCGAAGAAGATATGGGTGACTTGCGTTACAACAATATTGTAATCGCCACCGATGCTGATGTCGATGGAATGCACATTCGCTTGTTATTGATTACCTTTTTCTTGCAATTTTTCCCTGAATTAATAAAAGAAGGGCATTTGTATATTTTACAAACACCGCTTTTTAGAGTTCGAAACAAGAAAGAAACCATTTATTGCTATTCTGACGAAGAACGTAAAGAAGCCATCGAAAAATTAAAACCCAAACCCGAAATCACTCGATTTAAAGGACTTGGAGAAATTTCGCCTGATGAGTTCAAAAATTTCATAGGAGAAACCATCCGATTGGATCCTATTATGATGGATAAAAACACGTCAATCGAGCAATTATTGTCCTTTTATATGGGTAAAAACACCCCAGACCGACAAGAGTTTATCATCAAAAACTTGAAGGTAGATTTGGATGTGATCGAGAAAGAATAATATTTTAGAAATGAACAAAAAAACGTTAATACTTATTGTTTTAGCTTTTGCCCTAGGTTTTGGTGGGACATTTTTTATTATCAAAAGTAATGATCATAAAGAATGTGAAATAGTTACCAAAAAAGTAAAAGACAAAACCGGAAATTGGGTGACTACAGAAAAACATATTTGCAAAGAAAAGTATGCTTTTTAGCATTGAAATAACGATTAAGTAGATTTATAAAGATATAAATGAAAGACGAAGAAGAAGATAACATCCTTCCGAACGAAGACGAAAACAACGACGCCAGTTTTGATGCCAATGATCAAGAAGGGTTCGATGATATATCGACTTCCAGTGGGATGCACCATTTTTATGAAGATAAAGCAGACGAGCACGATACCATTACCAAAGTTACAGGAATGTACAAAGATTGGTTTTTGGATTACGCATCGTATGTGATCTTAGAACGTGCCGTACCCGCTATTGAAGACGGATTTAAGCCAGTGCAACGCCGTATTATGCATTCGTTAAAAGAATTAGACGACGGTCGTTATAACAAAGTAGCGAATGTGGTGGGACACACTATGCAATACCATCCTCACGGGGATCAGAGTATTGCCGATGCTATGGTGCAAATTGGTCAAAAAGATTTATTGATTGATTGCCAAGGAAACTGGGGTAATATTTTGACAGGCGATGGCGCAGCTGCTTCTCGTTATATTGAGGCGCGTTTGTCTAAATTTGCTTTAGAGGTATTGTATTCTCCTAAAATTACAGATTGGGGCGTGTCGTATGACGGACGTCGTGCAGAACCGAATAATCTTCCCGTGAAGTTTCCGTTGCTTTTGGCACAAGGAGCAGAGGGAATCGCGGTGGGGCTTTCTACCAAAGTGTTGCCTCATAACTTCAATGAGTTGATTGACGCTTCTATAAAAATTCTGAAAGGAAAACCTTTTACGTTATATCCAGATTTTCAAACCGCTGGGATTGCTGACGTTTCGAATTACAACGATGGTATGCGTGGTGGACGTGTTCGTGTGCGTGCCAAGATTAGTCAAGTAGACAAAAATACCTTGGTGATAACTCAAATTCCGTTTTCGACCAATACTTCTACTTTGATTGATAGTATTTTGAAAGCCAATGAAAAAGGGAAGATCAAAATCAAGAAAATCGAAGACAATACCGCTGCCGAGGTTGAGATTTTAATCCATCTTTTCCCGGGTGTTTCTCCAGATAAAACCATCGATGCTTTGTTCGCCTTTACCGCTTGCGAAACTTCGGTGGCGCCATTAGGTTGTGTGATTGAAGATAACAAACCGCTTTTTATTGGGGTTTCGAATATGTTGAAAATTTCGACAGACCGTACCGTAGATTTATTGCGTCAAGAACTCGAAATTCAGTTAGAAGAATTAAAAAACAAATGGCATTTCGCTACTTTGGAGAAAATCTTCATTCGCGAAGAAATGTATATTGACTTCAAATTGTATTCGGATAAAGAAGCGTTATTTCAATATATGTATGATCGTTTTGAGCCTTTCAAACCCTCCTTTGTAAGAGAAATTAACGATGATGATTTGCATAAACTAACGCAAATCCCAATGATTCGTATCACTCGTTTTGACTCGGATAAAGCCGATGATTTCATTTCGAAATTAGAGGACGAAATGAAGGAAGTACAACATCATTTGGATCATATCATCGATTTTGCGATAGCTTATTTTGCTAAACTTAAAGAAAAATATGGTAAAGGAAGAGAACGCCAAACCGAACTCCGCATTTTTGATGATATCGAAGCGACCAAAGTGGTTTTGCGTAATACCAAATTATACGTCAATCGTGAAGAAGGATTCGTAGGAACGAGTTTGAAAAAAGACGAATACGTAGTAGATTGTTCTGATATTGATGATGTGATTGTGTTTTTGCGTGATGGTAAAATGATGATCACCAAAGTGGATGCTAAAACATTTGTGGGTAAAGACATTATTCACGTTGCCATTTTTGATAAAGGCGATAAACGCACGATTTACAATATGATTTATCGTGATGGGAAATCGGGTCCGTCTTACATTAAACGATTCAATGTTTCCGGTGTTACCAGAGATAAAGCCTATGATTTGACCAATGAAGCGCCCGGTTCACAGATTTTGTACTTTTCTTGCAATCCGAATGGAGAAGCTGAAGTGATAAATGTATTGTTGAGACAAGTAGGTAGTATCAAAAAACTCAAATTTGATATTGATTTCGCCAAATTAGCCATCAAAGGAAGAGCTTCGAAAGGGAATTTGGTCACCAAATATCCAATCAAGAAGATTGAATTAAAAGAGAAAGGAATTTCTACCTTATTGCCCAGAAAAATTTGGTTTGACGATACCGTGCAGCGCTTGAATGTGGATGGAAGAGGAGAGTTGTTAGGTGAATTTAGACCAAGCGACAAGATATTAGTTATTTCTCAAACGGGAAAACTTAAAGTTATTATTCCAGAGCTGTCTACTCATTTTGATGAGGATATGATTGTTTTAGAAAAATGGAATCCTAAAAAACCGATTTCAGCTATTTATTATGATGGTGAAAAAGAGCGCTATTATATCAAGCGCTTCTTGGTTGAAGTAGAGAATAAAGAAGAATCGTTTATATCCGAGCATCCAAATTCACGTTTAGAGATTGTGGCTACCGATTATCGTCCAGTAGCCGAATTAATTTTTGCTAAAGTGAAAGGTGTTCAAAAAGAAAATCAGGTGGTAGACATCGAGAGTTTTATTGCTGTAAAAGGCTTTAAAGCTTTAGGAAACCAATTGACAACCGATAAGTTAAAACAAGTGAATTTGCTTGAGCCTTTGCCTTATGAAGAGCCAGAAGAAGAGCAACCCGAACCCACTGAAAGTATAGAAGACACTATTGATGATTCTTCGATTCAATTAGAAGATGATGGGCAAGTCACTTTATCCTTAGAATAGTTAAAAACCGTTTCCAACTTCAATAGGAAACGGTTTTTTTTAAAACCTGATTTTTATCGTGTTTTATGTTTTGGATTTGGTTTATTTTTACATAAAAAACAAAAACAAATTCAATTCGTATGAAATTATTTCCTTCCGACATAGAAATTGCTCAAAAAAGTAAGATTTCTTCAATAAAAGACATTGCTTTAAAATTACATATTGATGAAGAAGATTTGGAATTGTATGGAAAATATAAAGCCAAATTGCCCTTATATTTACAACAACAGGAACCCAAAGGGAAATTGATTTTGGTTTCTGCCATGTCTCCAACTAAGTATGGCGAAGGTAAAACAACCATGACTATAGGATTGACAGATGGATTAAATAGTATTGGTAAAAAAGCAATTGCCGTTTTGCGTGAACCTTCTTTAGGGCCTGTTTTTGGTCTAAAAGGGGGAGCTGCTGGTGGAGGCTATTCACAAGTTTTACCAATGGAGGATATCAATCTTCATTTTACAGGTGATTTTTCAGCCATCGAAAAGGCTAATAATTTGCTTTCCGCTATAATCGATAATGAATTGCAAAGTAAAGAGAATACTTTGAATTTAGATCCAAAATCTATTGCTTGGAAAAGGGTTATGGATATGAATGATCGTTCCTTACGTCAAATAATAGTGGGGATAGGTGGTAAAGGAAATGGTGTCATGCGCGAAGATGGATTTAACATTACTCCAGCTTCAGAGATTATGGCTATTTTATGTTTGTCGAAAGATATTGAGGACTTGAAGCACAGATTAGGATCAATATTTATTGGAAAAACCATGGAGGGGCAACCTGTTTTCGCCAGAGAATTGAATGTTGTAGGGGCCATGGCAGCTTTGTTAAAAGACGCTATTAAACCCAATTTAGTACAAACTATAGAAGGTAATGCTGCCATTCTTCATGGCGGGCCATTTGCCAGCATAGCGCAAGGCACCAATTCGGTCATTGCTACTAAAATGGGATTGTCTTTAGGGGATTATGTAGTGACCGAAGCTGGTTTTGGTGCCGATTTAGGTGCCGAGAAATTCTTTCATATCAAATGTGAACAATCAGGATTAAAACCTGATGCAGTAGTAATAGTTGCCACTATTAAAGCAATTAAGCATCATGCAGGTTTGGCTGCAAATGAATTTCAATATGAAAATATTTCAGCAATAGCAACTGGATTTTGTAATTTAGAAAAGCATATTGAAAACATCCAAAAATTTGGCATTAACCCTGTGGTATGTATCAATGCTTTTCCAACAGATACAGTTGCAGAATATGATACATTAATAGGACTTTGTGCTCAAAAAGGTGTAAAGGCAGTGGTTTGTAATTCCTTTGCTGAAGGAGGGAAAGGCGCTACTTCTATCGCTCAGGCTGTGATTACTGAAATTGAATCTGAAACTGCCCATTATCAACCACTGTATCAAGCTGAAGATGCAATTGAATATAAAATTATAAAGATTGCTAAAGAAATATATGGTGCTTCTGCTGTTGCATTCTCTTCAAAAGCTACTACGCAATTAAAAATGATTAATGAAATTGGTTTTAGTCATTTTTCAGTTTGTATGGCCAAAACACCTGCTAGTTTTTCGGATAATGAAAAATTAATTGGAAGACCTACTGATTTTACGATCACTGTTCGCGAATTTGAAATTGCGAGTGGGGCTGGTTTTGTCATTCCTTTATTAGGAGAAGTTATGCGCATGCCAGGATTACCCTCTGTGCCCAATGCCACTCGTATTGATGTGGATAATGAAGGTAAAATAACAGGATTATCATAGTAATTGGCATATAAAAAACTATAGAAATAAGTTGGTTACATGAAAAAAAGCTGTCAATTACGACAGCTTTTTTTTACTTCTTTTTGGTTTTCATATTCAATATTTCGACGAATAGTGAAAACGAGATGGCAACATTCCAAAATACATTTGATACCTGCACGACTACCTACAAAAGCATAGGTAAGGTATACTTTTCCAACTTCATCCCTAAGCAGACAGGTATCAATTAATCCTTTAACTTCCTTGACTAAGATTGGAGAAGACCAATCCTGTTTTGGATCTTTGGTTTTGACAATAAAAATACCATAATCGGAATCTGGATAGTAAATATAATAACCCATTTTTGTGCAACAGAATATAAGGTGTCCATGCTCCTTATGCTTTCTTGCGCTGTGCTTATAGAACAAACGCTGAAAATGAGCAATAAAAACTGATTTTGAGACTCCTTGTTTATCAGTTTAATTCTAATGCTGTAAGAATATAGGGACCGGTTGTTTTGGGAAGTTGTCTTTTTTCTTTTCGTTGACATAGTACTCAAACGAGCCATCGCATAAGGATTTCAGCCAAGTCCTGCCACAGCATAAGCTTGAGTGATAATCACTTCTCCATTCGCAACAATTTTAATCAATTGTAGGGTCTTACCATCAAAGGCTTTCTGCGCTTTTTTTTATATTTTTTGGGTATGTATCTTTTGTTTGCTCCTTTGGCAAAAGCATTAGCAAAAATAGCCGTTCCTGAGGTCTCAAAATAATTTCCACCAACTCTCCTTTGTCGGTTACTTGGTACCAAAGTCCAGAACCATCTCGAAAGGGAGTTAATGCGGTAGCCAATTTTGTTGCTTTCCCTGCCTGAGCCTTCTTAGCGAATATTTAAGGAATGATCGGTATGTTCTGGAGCTAGTTTTAACTTTAGAACATTTTTGAACGTACCATCGATGTATTTGCGCCCTTCCCATTTTCCGCCTTCTTTTAGATAAATTTCAGCCTAGGTTTTGGTTTTTATATTCGAAGTTTAGGCATTGGCTTGGTAGCCTCCTATTAAGACTAAACAAGCTATTCGTTGTAGTGTTTTCATTTATTCTTGTTTAGTATATTATCTAGAAATTGGGTTGTAAAAGTTATGGTTTTTTCGAACCACGGATTAAAAAACCAGAAAGAATGTTGTGATTTTTCGAACGTTTTTATCTCAATGTAAATCCTTTTGGTTTAAAATACGAATTATATCTTCTCTTTCAGCGTGAAATCGTTTCCATTGGCTATCACGAAAAGTTATTGGGTTTAATTTTTGCTAATTTCAAGTGGATTCTTTTAAATTGATCTTGGCTTTTCACTTAAAAAAGGAGTTTGGCAAAATTGTGCCAAACTCCTAATAACTAAAACTAAAAGATTAAACCAATAAAAAACTAATTATTATTCGTTGGGTGAAATTGTTTTTTACCATATAGATGCATAGAATTCATAGTTTTTTAGAGAAATAAATAGACGTTTTACTATTCAAATAGCTACCTAATGTGAGAAATAGTATTATTTCTGTTTTTCCTATGTTGATTTACCTTCAACTATCATTCAATGTGATTAATTTGTTTTTTACTTAACGGATTAATATTACTATTAATACGCAGGGTTTTGTGGATAATTTGTACTTCTGTTTAAATCCAGTACCGTTTGTGGAATTGGTCTTAGGATTTTAAGATTGCCATTTAGTCCATTAAAAACACTTGCATTGGTAATTTTTGGATTGTGTAAAACGGTTCTGGTCACCAAAGTACCTGTACGTTTTAAATCAAACCATCTGTGGTATTCCCCTAGTAATTCTCTGGCTCTCTCGTCTAGAATAGTATTGATATCGATTGAAGTCAATACCGGAATTACACCTGCTGTTCCACCACCAGCTCTACGTCTTACTTCGTTTAATCTTGCCAATGCTGTTGGTGCGTTACCAGATTTTAAGTAAGCTTCAGCAGCAACTAAATACGTTTCTCCCAAACGAGAAATGATAAAGTCACGAGTGCTTACTCTGTTGTTGGTAGCTGTTCCGTAAGGTGCTGTTGGATCATCGAACTTGCGGACCGGAATAGTTGCGTAATCAGCACTTACGTTAGATGACGAAGAATAAGTTCCCCAGTTATGGTATCTAAATGTCGCTGCATTTTGATATCTTGAGGCGTTTGCGGCTTTCCAAGCAGCTCTATCAGCAGTTGTAAACCAACTTGGCTCATAGAAGTCTGTAATTTTTAAAGCCGATTTATCCGCCACTTCATAAAAGGCATAGTATCTTGAATAAATTTCGGTCATAAAAGTACCTTCCCATCTTTTGTCTCCTTTTTCATATAATGAAAGCGCATAAACAGTTGGCAATAGGGTATAACTTCTGTTAGGGTAGGGATTACCTGTTGCAGCTGGACCAAGATAGGGACCAAAATAGTAGCATTGCGCGTTTCCTAGCGTAGTAACTCCTGTTGCATTGGTAGCAGCAGAAAATTGTACTGAGAATATGGTTTCGGCGTTCATCTCGTTGCCAGGTTTTACCACATTATCAAAAGAAACGTTCAATTGTTGACCATTGATAACTTGGTCTGCTAATGAGGCTGCAGTAGTAAAATCAGCAGCGGTACCAAAAGTTTCGTAACCTCTTGTTAAATATACTTTTGCAAGTAAGTTTTGAACGGCACGTCTGTTTACTCTTCCTGTATATGCTCCAGTGCTCACTGCTGGCAAAGCCTCATTTAAGTCTTTCAAAATTTGGGTGTATACTTCTTCTGCGGTATTTCTGTCAAAGGCTAAAATAGCGGTGTTGATATTGTCTAAAACAATTGGCACGCCTCCGTAGGTTTGTACCAATAAGAAATAGGCATTGGCTCTTAAGAATTTTAATTCTCCTATTCGAGTATTCAAGTTAGGACTTTGTGCAGTTATGTTGGCATAATACAAACCTTTGTTGGCTTGTTGAATTGCAGCATAACATGTTCTGTACAGTTGGTCAACTCCTTGTGAGGTTGGGTTAAGGTTGAGGTATTTGCTCAAGCCGTCGGGTTCCATATTCCTTCCTTCAGAGTACATATCGGTTCCAGCCTCAAACAACCACGGATCTCCACCGTAAATGTCTTTTAGCATCGAATAATTTGTATTCACTAGGGATTCAAATCCAGCTGTTGTTAAGAAATATTCTTCGGCAGCAGCGAAAGAGCGATTATCTTCTTCTATAAATGAGGAACAAGCGTTAAGCGAGAGGGCCAGTATTCCTAAAATTACTATTACTTTTTTCATTTTGTTTTACTTTAAAATTTTAAACTTACACCCATTTGAATGGTGGTTGATGCTACACGATTTACTCCAAGAGAGGCTGTTGCCCATTCTGGATCATATCCTTCATACTTTGTAAACACAAAAGGATTCAATACATTGACATACAATCTTAAGTTTTTGATTTTTAGTTTGTTTAATAAATCTTGATTGAAGCTGTATCCAAAAGCGATATTTTGAATTTTTACGAAAGAAGCGTCTTTGTAAAAAGCAACATCGTTATTAGTATAATATACACCAGCAGCACGAGGCAATGGGTTAGTGTTTGAAAATTGTTCAGGCACACCCGCACCATTGGCAGGAACATACCAGTCTTTCAAATCTAATTTTTGACGGCCTCTGTCGTTTACATCAGCAAAGTTGTTGTGGAAATCACTAAATACCGTCATTCCTTGGTTGGTGATTAATGATAATGAGAAGTCAAATTGTTTTACTTTCAAAGAAGTAGAAAAACTTCCAGTCCATTTTGGATCATAATTACCGATGATGGCACGGTCGTTATTTCCGTCGATTTTGCCATCATTGTTTAGGTCTTTTACACGAGCTTCTCCTGGCAATTGTCCGTAAGTAGCAGCCAAAGTTCTATCGCTTTCTTGCCAAACTCCATCAAAAACAAAGTTGTAGTAGGAGTGAATATTTTCTCCGATGAATAAATTATTTCCCACATCGCTTACTTCTTTTTGATTGTAAATAGAAACTAATTCATTCACGTTTTTAGTGAAAGTAAAGCTGGTTTCCCAAATAACATCTTCTGTTTGTATGTTTTTGGTAGTCAAAGCAACTTCTATTCCTTTGTTGCTTACAGAACCTACGTTTGATGTGATTGTTGGTATTCCAATTTCTAATGGAAGCGCTTGTTGGAACAATAAATCTTTAGATAATCTATCATATACATCTACACTTCCTGAGATTCTGTTTTGAGCAAATCCAAAATCAAGTCCGATGTTTACCTCTTTGGTTCTTTCCCATGTTAGTTCGCTGTTGCCTAAACTGGCAGGAATGTATCCATTGGCTAAAGTATTGTTGAAGTCATAATAAGTTGGGGTTTTCAAAACACTTAAACTAGAGTATGGAGTTACGTTATCGTTTCCTGTATATCCAATACTCGCTCTTAGTTTGAAATTACTTATAAAAGTTAAGTTTTTCATGAAACCTTCTTCGTTGATTTTCCATCCCACTGCAATAGAAGGAAACGAAGCCCATTTGTTGCCTTTTGCTAAAACAGAAGAGCCGTCGTATCTTGTAGTTGCAGTCAATAAATAACGTCCTTTGAAGGTGTAGTTCAATCGTGCAGCATACGAGTTTAAAGTGTTTTTGAAGTAGTTTGATGCTACATTATAAGTTGACTGAGGTCCTGAGCCCAAATTGTCATATCCTGTATCAAAAGGATTTTCTCTAGAAGATAAGAAAGAAGTCTCTGTTATATTTGAGTACAAACTATGAAGTCCCAAAAAGCTAAATACGTGATCTTCTTTTAGCGTATAATTGATGTTGAATTGATTGTCCCAAGTATAATTGAAATTATCTAAGTTTTCAATTTCACCAGAAGGTAAATTTTTATTAGCGATACCAATGTTAGTTCGTGCACCAAATGCTTTGCCTCGTTTTGATTCTACTTTTCCAGAAGAGAAAGTAGATTTGAACGATAACCAGCTATTGGCCTTATATTCTGCAAATAAATTTCCTATGGTTGTCCAGCTTTTTCTTTCGTCGCTAGAGTTGGCAATTTCTAAAAGAGGGTTGATAGAACCTGTTTTATTAATTGCTAAAGTGTTATTTGGGTATCTCAACGTTCCTGGTTGTAAGGCATAAGTACCAATGATTTCATTGCCATCCGCATCAATTGCCCAAGGCGATGTAAAAGGATTTTGTCTAAAGGCTTCTTGCATCGCTGTTGGACTTCCTAATTGCTCGTCTGTTTTGGCTATAGTCAAATTGACACCCAATGAGAATTTATCATTTATTTTATGATTAAGTCCCGCTTTGAAAGTGTACTTATCGATGCTTTCATTTTCAATATTACCAGTCTCTTTTTGTTGTCCAAAAGCTAAATTATAAGCCAAACCATTATCTCCTCTGCCAGAAACCGACAAGTAATTATTTTGCATCATGGCTCCTCTCAATACAGCATCAGTCCAGTCGAAAGTTTGGTTGTTAGCTACTCTTTGGAAAAGCACGTTGTTTGTACCGCTTGCTCCTACATTTGTATTTAATAGAGCAGGAGTAATGTCAGCATATGTTTTTACCGTTGCAGAAAGCGATGTAGGCAAGAAAGCAGATTGGTGATAGTACCACCATTTTTCGCCACTCATAAATTTGGGTAAACGCGCTACTTGTTTGTTACCATAAGATGTTTCGTAAGAGACATTAAATCCAGACTTTGCGTTGGCTCCACCTTTTGTCGTTACGATAATTACCCCACTAGCACCCCTAGAACCGTAAATAGCTGCTGATGAAGCATCTTTTAAAACATCCATTCTAGCAATGTCTTGAGGGTTTAAGAAATCGATTCCATCTGCGGGTACACCATCAATGATAAAAAGAGGTTTCGAACCATCTTTATTGATAGAGTTAGCTCCCCTAATGATAACATTGAATCCATCACCAAGTCGTCCTGAGTTAGAGGTAACTTGAACCCCTGCAATTCCTCCTTGAATGGCTTCTAGTGGATTGGTAACATTTCGTTCGGTAATTTTGGCAGAAGTAAGGGTGTTGATAGAACCTGTCAAATCTGTTTTTTTGGCGGTGCCGTAACCAACTACTACAACTTCTTTTAAAGTTTGTTCTTCAGGTTGCAATGAGATATTCATCACTTCACCAGTAACTTTTACCGTCCTTGATTGATGTCCCACATAACTTACGGTAAGTGTTGCGTTAAGGCTACTTACTTTTATGACAAATTTGCCATCAAAATCAGTTGAACTAGTGTTGTTTGTGCCTTTTTGAATGATGTTTGCACCAGAGATTGGAAGGCCTGAATTGTCGGTAATTTTACCCGTGATAGTAGTCAAACTTTGCGCATATGATTCATTTGCAAAGAGTAAATAGAGTAAAAATGAAAACAACCAAAGCGGATGTAGTTTTTTACTTGAAAAGTGGTTCAATTTCATAGTTTAAAAATGTTATGAGTTAGTTTTTTGGTTTCTCCTACATTAAGACAATTTCTTTTCCTTTTCCGAAATCGATTGAGTTGATTTTGAAAAAAAACCAACTCTTTGGATTTTGGAAAACTTATAACCGGGGTGGATACAAAAAAAAGACTTTATTAGTGTAATCGATTACGCAAATCTAATATTTTTTTTATAATAACAAAAAAAATGCCTTAAAAAAACAGGTAGTAAAAAAAAAGAGTTTAATTTTTATCATATTCTTAGTAAATTCTTGTTTACCTTGCTTTTTTAATACTCAAAAATTAAAAGATAGACAATAAAAAGGGAAAACAACATCGAGTTATGCAATCGATGACAATAGAAGAGCTGAATGGTTATTTTTTTAGTAGATTTACCGAAGAATTATTTCACAATTCATCTAATATATGGACCAAAAAACAACAATTTATGATATTGCCAAAAAGCTCGACATCACCGCTGCAACGGTTTCTAGGGCTTTGAACAATAATCCAAAAATTAGCGAGGCAACCCGAGATTTAGTTATGGAAACCGCTACCAAAATGAATTATAAGCAAAATAGATTAGCACAGTCGCTTCGTAGTGGCAAAAGCAATAATGTAGGGGTAATTGTTCCTCGTATTGATTCGAACTTTTTTGCTACGGTTATTCGGGGTATAGAAGAAGAGCTACACCCGGAAGGCTATCATGTCATTATTTGTCAAACGCACGAAGACGAAAAAAGAGAAATAGAAAACATTACAACCTTAATGAATGCTCAGGTTGATGGTATTTTAATGTCTATTTCTAATATGTCCAAAGAAAATGATCCTGTTATAAAACATGTAGTAGATAAGAATGTACCGCTCATCTTTTTCGATAGAAAGAAAAAAATGGACGGTGTGAGCTCGGTGACTATCGATGACTTTGAAGGCGGCTATTTGGCTACTAAAAATTTGATTGACGCGGGTTGCACCCAAATCGCGCATTTTTCAGGTGATCGTTCTTTAGAGATTTATGAAAACAGATTCAAAGGATACGAACAAGCCCTCAAAGATTTTGGTTTAGAAATGAATACCGATTATGTCATTCATACCAAAAGTAATGTTGATGCAGGGCGAAACGCAGTAACAAAACTATTGAGCCTGCCTAATCCCCCGAATGCTATTTTTTCTTCGAGTGATTTTGCAGCCTTGGGTGCCATCCAAGAATTAAAAGAAAAAGGCATCAAAATCCCTGAAGATTTCTGCGTTTTTGGTTTTGGTAACGAACCTTTTACTCGATTTTTAGAGTTGTCTATTTCTTCTGTTGATCAATCTCCACTTGTGATGGGACGAATGGCTGCCAAAGTATTTTTGGAACAAATCAACAATCGCGATAACATTAAAATAGAAAAGAAAGTCGTCCTCAAACCCGAATTAAAAATCAGAAAATCGTCAACTATTTAAAAGTCCCCTAACCACCACAATAGGTTATTTATTATATGTGAAATCTAACCGCAAAGTTCGCAAGGGTTTAAGCAAGGAACGAAAATTTTAAATCAGTTAAATAATTAACCTACAATTTCATACCATCAAAAAAGCTGTTGAAAATTAACTCCAACAGCTTTTTTTTGAAACAAATAATAAATTCTAAAAGAAATGTGGTAAAAAGTATCACTAATCCTTTTGAAATAAAGACCTGCTATCAATTGCCTGTTTGATGCTCTTTTGGTTGGATGTAATCCTTCAACACCGTTTTCACTTTAGGCGTGATACCAATTGTAAAAAGTACTTTTGTTGAAGCCATTCTCCCGAAGTGTCCGGTTTACGCCAATTTCTGAACGCGTAACCATGTGAATGATTTCTTGTTTTTCGGATACTGTATGTCGCATGTATTTCTTTTATTTTTCAGTTAGTTTAGCATGTCTAAGCTTTTTTTTTGCAATATCGTAACGCAACAACAGATCGGCAATCATTACTTTTAAACGCTGATTTTCTTCCTTGAGTTCTGCTACTTCATCACTGGTAGCTTCTCTTGTAGTTTCGCCGGATAAACGTTTTTTTCCGGCTTCTAAGAACTCTTTATTCTATTTATAAACTGAGATTCATTGAAGGAATACTTTCTGTATAATTCTGCAACAGACATCTCAGCTCTAAGGGCTTCTACAATGATTTGGATTATCTGTTCGTAACTAAAGATTCTTCGAGTATTTCTACGAACGTCTTTGATGAAATTTTTGGCTGCTTTTTTATTAAGTGTTTTCGTGCTATTTCAAATTTAAGGATTTTGAAAACACTCCCATAGTTTTAGACTAAATCAGTACACTTTTTGCTGATGATTTACATTTGTTATCTAGCCAATCCACAAATCTTCCGACAAAATGTTAGGAAGTTGCATAAAATATAAAGAATAAAGAAGTGATGTTGTCGTAATCGTTATTGGTCCAATTAAATTCAGCTGCAATAAAATCATTCCATGTCAATGAAAGTATTTGTCGTTCTATATAATAGATAGTTGTGGCGAAAAATTTTAAACTGCAAATTTTCCAACGGTAGTTTCCTAGTTTTGTATTGCTCATATTTTTATTGCATATTGAATCATAATAATACAATCGATTACATAAAATAATTTATATTTCTATAATTACAATTTTTAACCTCTTTTTTTTGATGCAATAAACTTTTGGTTTATTTTAAGTAATGTGTAGTTAAATGCTTTTATTAAAGTTATATTATGCATTTTTGTAAGTGACTTTGAAATTTCAATGCATACTTCTTAGTAAAGTCAATAAATGGAGGTTGCATTAAAAAAGTAGAAGAGACAATATAGATTCTCTTCTACTTTTATTTTTGTTTCTAAGTAATAACTTTAACCTTCCGTTTTGGAGGTCTTTCTTTCTTACTTCTTTTTGGTTTTCATATTCAATATTTCGACGAACAGAGAAAATGAAATCGCAAAATATAAATAGCCTTTAGGTACTGGCGTTACGTGACTTCCGAAGATTAATGCATTGGATAAATGTGCACTTTCTGTCAATAACATAAAGCCAATCAAAATCAAAAAGGATAAACCTAAGATTTGAATAGAAGGATGTTTGTTTACAAAATTACCTACCGGAACAGCAAATTGCATCATGATGAAAACCGAAACAATTACAGCAGTAATCATGATGTAAATCGCACCAGGTACGCCATTGGTCATCCCAACCGCAGTAAGTATACTGTCGAAAGAAAAAACCAAGTCGATCATAATGATTTGAAAAATGACACTTTGAAAAGATTTGGTAGCTGCTTTGCCGAGTTCTTTTTCTTCATGCCCTTTTTCGTCTACTTTTTCACGAATTTCATTGGTGCTTTTGTAAATCAAGAACAATCCTCCCAAAAGTAAAATAATACTTTGCCCAGTAATGCCCGCTTGTAACCATCCCCAGTCAATGGTAAGCCAAGGTTTTTTCATCTGAATCAATAAATTGATTCCGAACAGCAAAGCAATTCGCATGAACATTGCCAAAAACATACCGATTTTGGTAGCTAGTTTGCGTTTTTCTTCAGGTAATTTTCCTGTAGCTATCGAAATAAAAATGATGTTGTCTATTCCTAATACAATTTCTAGAAAAGTCAACGTTAATAAGGCAATCCATGCATCAGGATTCAGAAATACTTCCATTTTTGGTAAATTAAGTGTTGTTGTTTGAGATTTTTAGTATTATCTAAAGTTTAGTAACGGTTCCAGTTTGTTTGGCATCTGATCCCACCATTCCGAATTCGAAGGTATACGAATTGGCTGTTGTGGTCAGAATTTTCATTTGAATGGCTTTCTCTTCAGCCATATTTTTTGGGTGTTTTTTTTGTAAAATATATTCGCAATCGTTGACCCAACGAATGGTAGCGGTATCGGTTTTGCCTTCAAAAGTCTCAATTTCAATGCTGTCCTTGCGTTCAAAAACAGTTGTTTTTTTGACACCATTGACTTCGTATTCAAATTTGAATTTTCCGGTTTTAAAATCGGAGCATTTTCGTTCGACATTATAACAGGAAATCATGCTTAAAATAGCCAATACGCTTATTATTTTTTTCATATAGTGATGTGCTTACAGTTGGTTTTTAAAGTTTTATTGGTTTTTCAATCGATTTGTTTCTTCATCGGTGAAGTGTTGTCTTTTCTTTTCTTGAGCAAATTTTGCTGAATTGTAACTTTGAGATTTGTTTTTGGGGATGGATAAACTTTCCCAGTCTCCATTTTTCAATTGTTTGGCTGAGAAGACAATTTGTCCAATGTGATAAGGATAATGAGCTAATTGTCTGTTTATGGCTTCCATAACAGTATGACCTTCATTTCGAATGTAAATGATGGTATTCAATTGCTCTGGTTGAAGACTTTCAAGAGAATTTAAAAAACAATTCCAGCCTTTATCCCAATGCGCCATTACTTCGTCTTTAGTATTCCAATTATTTTCAAATTCGGCATCTCTATTTCTGAAATCCTTTTCACCATCGGTAGTTAAAAAATCAGTCCAACGCGAAAGCATATTTCCCGACAAATGTTTTACAATCAAGGCGATACTATTGGTGTCGTCGTTTAAAGCTAGAAACAATTGTTCTTCAGTTAATTGATTAATAGCTTTTTCTCCCAACAATTTATAATACAAAAATTGCTTTTTTACACTTTCAAGATAAATTGCATTTTGCTCCATAACTACTCTATTTTAATATCGTATTTATCCAAAAGGCCTACGATTCCTTGTGTGGTAAATTTGGCTTTTTTCATCGGATTGAATTCGGGGTCGATGCTGTAATTGTATGCGGTTCTAAAATCGGCTCCTGCCAATTGGGTATCATTAAAAATCGCTCGATCCAAATTGCAATTGTCAAACATACTATGGTTTAGTTGTGTCCCAATAAAAGTTACTTCTTTCAATGAACATCCTGAAAATTGGGTTTTGGGCATTTTTTTATTGGCAAAAGAAGCATAATCCAACACGCTATCTTGAAACCCCACATCGAATAAAAAATCGTCACATCCTTGAAATTGAATGCCCAAGAGTTTACAGTTTTTGAAACGAACGGTTTTTAAGCTACTGGCTGCAAGTTGCACCATGGATAAATTGCAGTCTATAAACTCGCAATCCATAAAGGTGTTGTTGCATAAATCGCTATTGGAGAAATCACAGTTATTAAACACGCAATCTTCAAATTCGCGATGGTTTATTTTTTGATCAACAGCGATGATTTTTTCGAAGGTTTTCTGAACGTTAATTAGGTTTTCCATTAGTCGTTGAATAAAGCTTTCATAATCCATCTAAGGCCTGTAAAGATTAAGTACATCGATGCCAAACAAGCAATGATTCCTATACCGAGCACTAAATAATGCCAATTCGTATGTTGGTTCATAAAGGCATTATAAATGATAGACGGGCCAAGGAAAAGTAGGGGCAAAGCTCCTGATAAGTATTTAATTCCTTTCGCTAAAAAGTCTTTATTGGTTGCCATTTAAAGTTAGAGGTTAGAAGTTAGAGGTTAGAAGTGAAAGATGAAAAGTTAGAAGTTATCTACTGCTTTTCGAACGCTTCCATATTTGGCTAATAATTCGGATGCTTTTTCGTAAGACACTGGAATTTCTCCCATAATCATTTTTACGCCACGGTCTACCAATTTGGCATTGCTCAATTGCATATCGACCATTTTATTGCCTTTTACTTTGCCTAGCTGAATCATAGTAGCCGTCGAAATCATATTGAGAACTAATTTTTGAGCGGTACCTGCTTTCATTCTCGAACTTCCTGTAACAAATTCTGGGCCTACAATGACTTCGATTGGGAATTTTGAGGTTAGTGACAAAGGGCTGCCTGCATTGCAAGAAATACTTCCTGTGCAGATTTTTTTCTCGTTGCAGGCTTTTAAACCACCAATTACATAAGGAGTTGTTCCAGAAGCGGCAATTCCTATTACCACATCGTTTTCATTGATGTTGAATTCTTGTAAATCTTTCCAGGCTTGTTCCGCGTCATCTTCTGCATTTTCTACGGCTCTTCGGATGGCTTTGTCTCCACCAGCAATAATGCCCACAACTAAATCAAAAGGAACTCCAAAAGTAGGTGGACATTCCGATGCGTCGACCACACCTAATCGTCCAGAAGTTCCAGCTCCAATATAAAAAAGGCGTCCTCCTAGTTTCATTTTGGCTACAATTTCGTTTACCAAAGTTTCGATTTGAGGTAAGGCTTTTGCAACTGCTAAAGGAACTGTTTGGTCTTCTTGATTGATATTGTGTAGCAATTCCTGAACCGACATTTTTTCTAAATGTTCGTATTTTGAGGATTGTTCGGTGGTTTTAGTGAAGGTCATAATGAAATAAAACTTTTTCTTGTAAAAATAGGAATTTATTGGATACCATTTTTTTTTGTGTGAGGGATTACTTCACACACAATTATTTACGTAGGTGTTCAGTGAATTTATTTGCAGCTAGCTACCGAAGTAGCGCTTAAAGCACGCCCAAATTATTTTTTAAATGAAAAAAGCTAGGGCGATTCCTAGAATAATCATGGATATTTTGGCCACATTGAATTTGTGTCCTTCACTGCTCTCAAAAATAATGGTCGAGGAGATGTGAAACAGAATTCCAATGACAATGGCAGTGATTTCAGTGGTGTAATAGTGTAATTCAGGAATATAGTTTGACGCAAATGTACCGAGTGGTGTCATCATGGAAAAGGTAATCATGAATGCAAAAATGGCGGTACGATTGAGTTGTGCTTGAACGAAAAAAGTAGTCAAAATGATAGCAATGGGCAAGTGATGAATGGCGATTCCGATAGCCAAGTCATGATGATGTCCCACTGGAAAACCCTCTAAAAAAGCGTGAATACAAAGACTGATGAATAGCAACCAAGGCATTTGGCTCATTTTGTCATGTCCATGTACATGTCCGTGTTCTGCGCCTTTAGAGAAAAATTCTAACACGATCTGGAATAAAATGCCTAACATGATATAAATTCCGATGGTGTCATTATGAGAAGCATATACTTCAGGTAAAAGATGGATTACGGTAATGGATAGTAAAAACGAACCACTGAAAGCCAATAAAAGTTTTAAATTGGATTTTTTTTTGGGCTTGAAAACTAATGCCAAGATATAACCAATGATTACTGCAAGTAACGGTAAGAGGTAGTTCATCTTTTTTATTTATTTGGTTTTTAGATTTTTAAACGATTGATGTTTAAAAAGCTAACTTATTTAAAAATCATGATTAAACGTTCACTTTCGGTTTTGTGGAATTTTTTAAGCTTGTAATCGCCAAAAATATCCAACAGATAAATCCCAGCTTTATCCATTAACTCTTGAAAATCTTGTAAACTAAAAGCTCTTACTTTTTCGGTAAAATGGTACTGTTCTCCTTGGTCTTCAAAGCTAATTTCTTTGTAAATATGTCCTTCTTTTACATAACGTTTGATGTGAAAATCGATTTGGTCTACCGTTTTAACTTCTTCGGGAACTAGGGTTTCAATGACTTGATTCACATTCATAAAATCGATTACAGCAAATCCTGTTTCGGATAGACTTTCTTTGATGGCTATTAACGTTTTTAGGTTATCGGCTTCGTCTTCAAAATAGCCAAAACTAGTAAATAGATTGAAAATAGCATCAAATTTTTCTTCAAAAGGTTCACGCATGTCATGTACTCTAAACGACAAATTAGTGTTGCTGTTTTTACTAGCTTCTGCAATGCTATTTTCGGATAGATCTGCACCCACTACTTTAAATCCTAGTTGACTTAAGTAAATTGCATGACGACCTTTTCCACAAGCCAGATCCAATACTTTTGCTTTTGGCGGCAAATTGAGATATTGCGTCAAATTATCCATAAAAATTTGCGCCTCACGATAGTTGCGCTCTTTGTAAAGGATATGATAGTAAGGAGTGTCAAACCAAGAAGTGAACCAATTTTTGGTTGCAAGGTTTGTAGGACTTATTATGGGTTTATGGTCTTGGGACATTTATTCGTTTTCATTTAATTTAAGTCCGGCAAATTTAGTGTATTTTTGCAGAAAATATACTATTTCAAACCGTTTGGAGTTTGGAATTTAATACTTGGAATTTAGCATACGATGGAGAATTTTAAAATGATAGCCAAAACCTTTTTTGGTTTTGAAGAAATATTGGCCAAAGAGTTGCGTCAATTGGGCGCGCAAGAGGTTGAAGAAGGCATACGAATGGTGAGTTTTAAAGGAGATAAAGGATTTATGTACAAAGCCAATTTGTCTTTACGTACCGCTTTGAAGATTTTAAAACCTATTTATTCGTTTAGAGCAACCAATGAAGCAGCTTTGTATAAAGGTATTGCAAGTGTGAATTGGTCAAAATACCTTAATGCCAATCAGACGTTTGTGATTGATGCAACGGTGCATTCGGATCATTTTAACCATACGGAGTTTGTGTCTCAAAAGTGTAAAGACGCCATTGTAGATCAGTTTAGAGAACGCACAGGACAACGTCCAAGCATTGATAAAGCTTTTCCTGATTTACGAATCAACATTCATATTGGTAAAGACCAAGTTTCGGTGGCTTTGGATACTTCTGGGAATTCGTTGCACCAACGTGGTTATAGAACAGCTACGAATATTGCTCCTATCAACGAAGTTTTGGCAGCGGGTATTTTGTTGTTGTCAGGTTGGGAAGGACAAGGTCATTTTTTGGATCCAATGTGTGGTTCAGGAACATTTTTGGCTGAAGCTGCAATGATTGCTTGTAATATTCCAGCCAATATCAACCGAAAAGAATTTGCTTTTGAAAAATGGAAAGATTGGGATAATGATTTGTTTGACCAAATTATGGACAGTTTGCTGAAAAAAGTAAAAGAGTTTCATTATACGATAAAAGGCTACGACAAAGCGCCAAGTGCGGTTCAAAAAGCCAAAGACAACATCAGAAATGCCAATTTAGACGAATACGTAACGGTTGCTGAAGAAAACTTTTTTGATACCGAGAAAACCACCGAAGGCAAATTGCATATGGTTTTCAATCCTCCTTATGACGAGCGATTGGATATTCATATGGAAGAATTTTATAAAAATATTGGCGATACGTTGAAGAAAAATTATCCAGGCACCAATGCTTGGTTTATTACCGCGAATTTAGACGCTTTGAAATTTGTCGGTTTAAAACCTTCCCGAAAAATCAAATTGTTTAACGCTAGTTTAGAAGCGCGTTTGGTGAAATACGAAATGTATGAAGGAAGTAAAAGAACCAAGTTTCAAAGCCCCCTAACCCCCGAAGAGGGAATATAGTCCTACAAGTAAAGTTGAAAAGGACTTATTTTAAATTTAATAGTCAAATATAAAAACCTATTTACCCCTAATAGGATTTCCCGCCTCAGCGGGATAGGGGACTGATATGACGAAATTACAAGTACGAGCATTTTTATACCAATTGGGCTGTTTTGCCATTTTGTTTGTTAGTTTTCGCTATTTAGTGGCAACTTTTACGGGTTTGACAGGTTTTTGGATTCCGTTAACCGCATTTGTTTTGGGTACAATTTTGGCACCTAAATTTCAAGCAGCTAAAACCAAAGACGGTGAAAAACTATTCATGTCTTGGATTTTTCTTAAAGGAGTCCGAATCATAGGGTAATAGTTTTCAGTTGCAGAACTGATTCATAATTTCCAAGTATAAAAAAAGCGTTTTTACAAATCGTAAAAACGCTTTTTTCTTCCTTCTTCTTCTTCTTCTTCCTTCTATTTCTTAGGCTTTTTCTCTTCCTTTTTTGCTTTTTCAGCAGGAAGTACTTTTTTCTTGTATAGTGGAACAAAGTAGGAAACGGTGTAGTTAAAACCTACCCCAAAATCACCAGCATATGTTCGGTTAAAACCGGGTATGTATAAGTTGTCAAATCCACTTGGAGTTTTGTTGGTAATTAATCGATTCAATCGCAAACTGAACCCCGCAAAAACATTGTTGAATACTTTGGCTTTTACCCCAGCCACGACTTCAATCCAAGTAGCTGATAAACCATTGTATTTTTTATCTGCAATTACAGCCGGAACTTCTCCCCAATACGGATTAGGATTGTAGATTTTGTAGCTGTTCAATTCTTTGCTAAAGCTTGAAAAACCGGCACGCATTCCAATCGAGATGATGTTTTCCATATCCAACCAGTTTTCGTAAGTGTTATAATCGAATCCCGCTTTTAGGTAAGTACCTTTGGCAGTTGAAGTCAATCGATCGTCTTCGGTGGTTTTGTTTTCAGAACCCAATTCGGCAGCCAAAAAATATTTTTTCGTTATGCGGTAATCTCCTACCAACTCAATCCCTTTATAGTTACTATCGTACAATCCTCTGGTCAATTTGTACAAATCAGCACCTACTCTTAGTCCATAACGATTGAATTTTGGAGGCACAACAGTGTCCTTTTTTGTGGAAGGCAATTTTTCTAATTCTTGCTTGGGTTTTGCAGGAAGGATATTAGTTGCTTTCGGAGGTGTAGTTGTTGTAGTCGTTTCTTGTGCTTGAACGCTAAACAAAGAAAAGAGCAAGCAGCCACTAAAAAAAGATAGAAAGGTGTGTTTCATTTTCGTTGTTTATGTTAGTTTTTTGCAATTGAACTACTTTCATCCACTTGGTATCAGAAGCTGGTCCATCTGTGTGTTCAAATGGGGGATTAGCATTCATTTCGAACAAAGTCTTGAAACCACAAGCTCTAGATACATAGACTTCGCTGGTCGTATAGTTGAATTTAATCACATCGGTATTAACCAAAGCAGCATTGGTACTGCCAGAATTTAGTATGAAACTAAAAGTAGTTGTGGTGGCATTGGTTTTTAGCGGAATCGAAATTTTTGAAGTATTCGCCAAGAATTTAGCTTCACCCGAAGCCGTAGGATTAAAAACCAATCCTTCTGTCATTCCTTGGCCAATTACTTTCAAATTCGTCACGCTTTTTTCAACCGTTGGATTGTTGATATCGAAGAATTTAATCACCATTCTAGGTGTAGTAGGCGTATTGGCATCGCAAATATCATCTTTCTCACAACTCGAAAAAGAGCAACAAAACACCAACAGCAAAAGCGTTATTTTTTTCATTTACAACTATTTATTTATACAGATCATTCTATGGTTTAAAAAATCAACCGCAAAGTACACAAGTTATTTTACTTTTTGAATCTGTGAAAATCTGTGCAATCTGTGTTAAAATTTAACTAATAAGCACACCAAGAAAAACTCTTATATGCCCTTCAATGCCTTATATGGTTGCAAAACCCTAACCGCAAAGTACGCAAAGATTTACACAAGGGACACAAAGAAAATCCTTATATGTCCTTCAATACCTTCAATGGTTTCAAAACCCACTACATTAAAAAGGAACTTCAATGACTTATATGTTTACAAAAAAAAATTAACGACGTTCCAACAACACCACATTCTCAACGTGATGTGTTTGCGGAAACATATCCACAGGTCGAACGCGTGTCACTTTGTACTTCTCATCCATCAAAGCCAAATCACGAGCTTGTGTTGCCGAATTACAACTCACATACACCACTTTTTGAGGTTCAATTTTCAAGATTTGATCAATAACCGCCGCGTGCATTCCGTCTCTTGGTGGATCCGTGATGATTACGTCGGGTTTGCCGTGTTGCGCGATAAACGCTTCGTTGAACACCACTTTCATATCTCCTACAAAGAACTCACAATTCGTGATATTATTTCGTTCGGCGTTGGCTTTGGCGTCTTTGATTGCTTCTGGCACACTTTCAACACCAATCACTTTTTTGGCTTTTTTCGATACAAACTGAGCGATAGTTCCTGTTCCTGTGTACAAATCATACACCGTTTCGTTACCTGTCAATCCAGCGAAATCTCTTGTGATTTTGTATAGTTCGTAAGCTTGATCCGAGTTGGTTTGGTAAAACGATTTGGCGTTGATGCTAAATTTCAAGCCTTCCATTTCTTCCAAAATGTAATCGCGTCCTTTGTACAACTGAATGTTTGTATCGTATAACGTATCGTTTGCTTTGTTGTTGATCACGTATTGCAAAGACGTAATCTGCGGAAATTTGGCATACAAATGATCTAACAGCAATTCTCTATTGGCTTGATCGTCTTCAAAAAACTGTAGCAACACCATAATTTCGCCAGTCGATGCCGTGCGCAACATAAGCGTACGCAACAAGCCTTCGTGCGCTCTTGGGTTAAAGAATGTCAAACCGTTTGCATTGGCAAATTCACGCACTTCGTTGCGAATGGCGTTCGAAGGGTCTTCTTGCAAATGACATTTATTGATATCAAGGATTTTGTCCCACATTTTCGGAATATGAAAACCCAAGGCATTTTTATTGTCTAATTCCTCGCTGCTTCCTATTTCGGCTTCGGTTAGCCAACGGCTGTTCGAGAACGAAAACTCCATTTTGTTGCGGTAGAAAAACTGTTTTTCAGAACCTAAAATCGGTTCGAAATCCGGTAATTCAATTTTACCAATACGTTGCAGGTGGTTTTTAACCTCGTTGTGTTTAAAAAACAATTGCTGGCTGTACTTCATATTTTGCCATTTGCAACCGCCACACACCCCAAAATGCTCACAAATTGGGTCAACGCGGTGTTCTGAGAACTCGTGAAACTTCACGGCTTTGCCTTCGTAATAGGCTTTTCTTTTTTTGAACGTTTGCACATCTACCACGTCGCCAGGCACGACATTCGAGATGAACACTACTTTACCGTCGGGTGCTTTAGCCACCGACACGCCTTTTGCTCCAGCATCAAGGACTTTTATCTGATGAAAGACAACTTTGTCTGTATTTTTCTTTGCCATGGGGCAAAAATAAGGCTTTGAAACGTTTTACAAATTCAATTTCACAATTTTTTTTGAAAACCACTGTATTTGTTGAGAAGTACCACTTGGGCGTGCCCCCCGAAACCCGTTTTCCTTGAACCCACACCTTGGTCGTAATCGGGGGTCGGGCTGTCCGCTATATCTCTTGGGGCGAACCCCGCCCCAAGAGGATGCCGCTCCCATCCCTCACGCTTTTAAGACGACAGTTTTCAGTACTCAGACGGCAGATACAACAGCCAAAACACGAAAGGAACTTTCAGAATTTTTTTATGTTTTTAGGAGGAAAAGAAATATATTTGAGGAAATAAATGCCCCCGCTAGCGCGAGCGTCCCGCTCGTGCCCGTGACCAAATTAAAAACAGAATATTTTTCTTTATAACTAGAAAGTATAAGTTTAGAGAAAAAGAAGGTGCTTGTTTTATAACAGTTGCAATTAAAACCCGATAGGTGGATTTACAATCCGTGCCCGCTCCAATAAACCAATTGGAAAGTCTAATAAACAACATGAAATCAATCTATTACCTTTAGTTTCAAACCCAAAAAATGAAGAAAATTCCCCGCTAGCGCAAGCGTCCCGCTCGTGCCCCTAAAAATGTCTCGGGTTACAAGAAGTCAATTAGAAAAAACACCTATAAAAAATGCTGTTCTTTCGGAACAGCATTTTATAAAGTAATAAGAATTGTCAGTCCTATTTTATATAATACCAATCATTGCTATAACTTAATTGGCAATAATACAGCATCCACTACATGGATGATGCCGTTTGATGCAGAGATGTTTGGAGCTGCTATAGTTGCGGTATTGCCCACTGCCTGAATCTGGCCTTTATTATTTACGGAAAAAGTTGCCCCGAGTAGAGTTGTTATTACCCGTGAATCGTTTGTTGGCACCACACTATTGGCGGCACGACGTCCTTCGACAACATGGTATTGTAATACATTCAAGACCAACTTTGAATCAAGATCCCTGATTCCTTTAACTTTTAAAGCCATGTAAAGATTTTCAAATGCTTTATTTGTTGGAGCGAAAACAGTGTATTGGTCTTTTCCATTTAAGAAAAGGTTTACCAAACTAGTACCTTCTTTTTCGTCTACATAAGCTAGAGCTCCTACAAGTTCAGTAAACCCTCCATCTATGGCAATTTGTGCGATAGATTTTTCCCCCTTTTTAGGGGCACTATTTGCTGATTTTAGAGTTTCTGTTGAGGAAGTAGAAGAGGAATTCATTTCATCCATTTCCTCATTATCACAAGAAATGGTTACAGTTGACAAAGCAGCAATTAAAATAAAAGCTTTTAACATAACAAATAATTTAAAATTCTTATTTTTCATGATTGTTGTTTTTAAATTAATAAGATTATTTTTTGTTTAACAATTATGTGATAAAATTAAACAAAAACAATTATTGCTCATCTGTGTTTAACTCTAATTTAACGATGTATAAATGGTATTTTTAATTTTTAACAGTTTCATTTATAGTGACTTAATACTATGATTTACATCGTCAGATCGATGGCGCTCGGTTAAGATCCTAGACCGTTCCGTCTTCCCTAAACTTAATCCAACATAGATGCTAAAAAGCTGTTAAATCTAAAGAGTTGCTGGTCAGATGTAGTACTTTAGTAGAAAAAATGCCAATGCACTTTTTAATCACGTTACTTTTTATGATGACACAAGCCACTACCATCTATGATTTCAATAAAAATTCCAAAGCAAGCGATTGGACTATTGTTAATGATGGGGTTATGGGTGGACTTTCTTATGGCAATTTTGCCATAAACCAAGCAGGAAATGGTGTGTTTTCGGGTGCGATTTCGTTAGAAAACAATGGAGGTTTTTCGTCTGTGCGGTATCGTTTTGCACCTTTGGCGACCACTGCCAAAAGTAAAGTGGTGTTGCGCATAAAAGGAGATGGAAAAAACTATCAGTTCCGCATCAAAGATCAATCATCAGCCTATTATTCCTATATTACTACTTTTGCAACTACTGGCGAATGGGAAACCATTACCATTGATCTCAATAGCTTGTATCCTTCTTTTAGAGGCCGACGCATAGCAGCTCCTAATTATAATAGTGATTCCTTTGAAGAGATTGTATTTTTAGTAGGAAACAAAAAACAAGAATCCTTCCAATTGCTTTTGGATAGTATCGTGTTGCAATAATTTTTTGTTGCTATTGGACAATACTTAACCAAAACGAATTGCTGAAAATCTGTGCTATTGGTTTTAGTATTTTAACCAAAAACGACTACTACAAATTCAAGTAACTACTCTAAAGCAATAGTAATCCGTAAAAAGTATACAACAACCTAGAATTAGAGGTAGTAATCAATTGTTCCTTTGAGTGAAATTTGCACTATAATTTTAAAACATCAAAAAAATGAGCAAAAAAGTAATTTTAATTACAGGCGCAAGTTCAGGTATGGGAAAAGAATCGGCAAAAACACTAATCGAACAAGGACATACGGTTTATACTGTAGCCAGAAGAATAGAGCAAATGCAAGACCTTAGTACTTTGGGAGGATTTCCAATTCAGATGGATATTACCAAAGAAAACGACATTCAAAATGTAGTAGACACCATCATTAAGAAGGAAGGAAAAATTGATGTCCTATGGAATAATGCAGGTTATGGATTGTTTGGTTCTGTTGAGGACACGCCTATCGAAGAAGCAAGACAGCAATTTGAAGTAAATGTTTTTGGATTAGCTACTTTAACTCAAAAAGTTGTCCCATATATGCGTAAAGCCAATGCAGGTACAATCATCAACACTTCTTCTATGGGTGGAAAAATGTATACTCCAATGGGGGCTTGGTATCACGCCACTAAACACGCAGTTGAAGGATTTAGCGATTGTTTAAGATTAGAACTCAAAGAATTTAATATCAATGTAGTAGTTTTGGAACCTGGAATTATTGTAACGGAGTTTGGAGATGTTTTGCTAGAAAATATTAATAAATTTTCATCCAAAGGCGCTTATGCTTCACTTACAAAAAAACTGGTTATCGCTACCAAAAAAATGTATGACAGCGGACAGGGTTCAAAAACATTAGTAATTTCAAAAACAATTGCTAAAATTGTAAAGGCAAGAAAACCTAAAACGAGATATAGAGTAGGTTTGTTAGCAAAACCAATGGTATGGATGAGAATAAATTTAGGAGATAGATTATTTGATAAAATTGTAATGAGCCAAGTTTAATATGAAACCCATTATTCAATTACATAACATTTCAGACATAAATAGTTTTGTGAAAAACAAAACGAATCATCCTTTGGTGACTGTTGTAGATTTTAGTAAAGCTGATGAATATATAGAAAACGGTACGAGAATAAGTGCTGATTTTTATGCTATTATGTTCAAGAACTATTGTGCTAACAAATTGCGCTATGGTAGACAAACCTACGATTTTCAAGAAGGTAGTTTGATTTGTATAGCACCAAAGCAAGTACTGACAATGGACAACGAAATAGAGAAAAATGATAATATGATGGGTTGGGGTTTGTTCTTTCATCCTGATTTATTACGAGGTACTTCGCTAGGAAACAAAATGGCTGAATACACTTTTTTTTCATACGAAACAGCAGAAGCTTTGCATTTGTCGGATAAAGAAAAACAAACGTTATATGACTGTGTTCAAAAAATTGAAACCGAACTACAAGAAAATATCGATAGTTACAGCCAAAATCTGATTGTAACAAACATTGAACTGCTTTTGAATTATTGTTTACGATATTACGGTCGACAATTTATTACTCGTAAAAACACGAACTCAAGCACCGTTTCGCAAATTGAGAGTTTGTTAAAGAATTATTTCAAGTCAGATATAAAAGTAAGCGGTTTGCCCACTGTTAAATATTTGGCTGATAGGGTGCATTTATCCGCCAGTTATTTGAGTGACTTACTCAAGAAAGAAACTGGAATGAATGCACAAGATCATATTCATTATTACCTAATTGAAGAAGCTAAAACCATTTTACTTAATTCTGACAACTCAATAAGTGAAATTGCATATTCATTGGGTTTTGATTACCCTCAATACTTTAGTAAACTCTTTAAACAAAAAACTGGACAAACTCCAATTGAATACAGGAATTTAAATTGATAGAAAAAACCGATGTATAGTCTCCTTTTGTTGTAATTAAGATTCTAAAAAGGAATAATTAAAATAATGGTTTTTAGATTTAAACTCCTAAATTTGAGAATTAAACTAAAAAATATGACAACAAACACTGTTGAGTTACATCGCGTTTTGGCGGCTCCTGTAGCAAAAGTATTTCGAGCATTTGTCGAAGCAGATGCAATGGCTTCTTGGTTACCTCCTTATGGTTTTGTTTGTAGGGTAGATCATTTGGAAGCCAAAGTAGGAGGAACCTATCGAATGTCGTTTACCAATTTTACAACAGGCAGTAGCCATTCGTTTGGAGGCGAATATCTAGAAATACTGCCCAACGAAAAATTAAAATATACCGATGTTTTTGATGATCCCAATTTGCCAGGTCAAATGATTACTACGATTCAGTTTGAGACAGTTTTGTGCGGTACACAACTTTGGATTACTCAAGAAGGGATTCCAGAGGCTATACCAACAGAAATGTGTTACTTAGGCTGGCAAGAATCGCTAGAGAAATTAAAACGTTTGGTAGAGCCTAATATACCAGACGCATAAAGATTATTTTAATTTTAAACTTTAATTATGGCAAAAATAAACCCTTATATTCATTTCAATGGTAATGCCGAAGCTGCCTTTTTGTTTTATCAATCGGTTTTTGGTGGGGAATTCACCGTGTTGTCACGATTCAAAGACATAGCTTCTGAAGAAAATCCTATAGCAGATCATGAAGTACATAAAATTATGCATATCGCATTACCAATTGGTGACTCGAGTTTCCTTATGGGAAGTGATGTTCCAGAAGTGTTGGGACAAGTAAATGAAAACGAAAATCGAAGTAAAATTATGATTAGTGCTGCCAGCAAAGAGGAAGCGTATCATATTTTCAACGGACTTTCAGCAGGAGGAACGGTTGAAGTGCCAATGGATGAAAGTCCTTGGGGAACGCTATTTGCTATGTTTCGTGACCAATTCGGAATAGAATGGATGATAGATTTTAATGCTGAAAAAATGGATAAATAATGGAATAATATCACTTTGATACACTTCTTATTCAATAGGAATTGTTTAATAAAAGGTTGTTGCGTTGTGTTTAGGAATAAAAATTTATAGCAATATTGTACAAATGTGATTGCTACGGATTACTTTTTTCCATCACTCAATAACAAGGAAACAGATTGTAGTGTGTCTGTTCGGTCAGCAATTAATTTGACGATACTGATAAATGGGATAAAAAGAATCATGCCAGCAGCACCCCATAAAATTCCCCCAGCGAGAATCATAATCAATATGGCTAGTGTGTTTATTTTTAATCGGTTTCCTACTATGTATGGAAAAATGATATAAGCTTCTAGAAGTTGTACAACGGCAAATACAATAACCACACCAATGGGATACCAAATAGAATTGAAGGTAATCCAAGCCACGGTAATTGGTACTAATGAGGAAATTATAATTCCGAAATAGGGGATAAAAGTGAGTATTGCTGCCGTAAAACCAAATAAAATAGGATACGGAATACCTACTATGGCTAGACCGATGCTATTTAAAATGCCAACAATCAAATAAACGAGAAGCATTCCTTTAATAAACTTGTAGTATTCATTTATAGTTTCAGTAATGATTTCATATATGGTAGTTTTTTTATCTGAAGGAAAGAAATGATACAGTGCATTTACCAACATTGTACGATAGGAGAGAATTAGTATTGAAAATATTGGAACTATGATTAGGTAATATAGCGATTCTGTAAATCCAGCAATAGTGTTTTTTAGAATGGAAATCACCGAAGAACCTGAACTGTTTAGGGCATTTTTTAGATATACCGATTGGTTTTCTTGGTCAACACCAAATTGTTGGGTTAAGTATAGACTGATTTGATGAAGCGTTTCTTCTAATTTTGTTTCCAAATTATGCCACTCACCAACAAATTGCAGGATTTGTGAAACGAATAAAAGGAGTAGAGCAAATCCAAAGACCGAAACACCTAATAGACTTATTCCTATTGCTATATTGGAATTAGTCCCTTTTTTCTCAAGCCATTTGCAAATAGGATAAAGTAAGAAGCTGATAAGTAAGGCAAAACTTAACGGGATGAATAAGGATTTGCCTATATATAAAAGCATCACTATGAAAAAAAAGTATTGAAAGTACTTCAATTTAGAAAAAGGTAGCGCTGTACGATACGAATTAGATGGATTGGAATCTGTTGCCATGATAATTGCTTTTATAATGGATTATTATTTTATTTCAAAATAATTGTAGTACAATTTACAATTTATAATTCAATAAAATTCTTCTTAGAAGCTGATTATGAAAAGAGCAACCAATGGGACACTGATGCCAAGTATTTTCACAGAGTTGTATGAAAAAAATGGTTTAAATCTGCGTCATTCGCGTTCCATTTTTATTAGTAGTAGTAACGGATAGTCTTATAATAAAATTGTTACTTTTAGGGCAATTATATTGTTTAAAGGAAATTATTTGTTTTTCAATTTGGGACTGTACACGTATCCAAAACTCAGTTCTGAGAAATCCGCTTGCCCCAAGTTAGCATTGATGTTGGCAGCAATAAATACATTGTGTCGTGGAGCTTTTTTTGCAGTAATCGCGTAGTAACGCAAGCCCAAACGAGAAGACACGTATTGTTTGATTTTTGCTTTGGTACCAAATTCGTCAGCGATATAGCCCGTTGCGGTATAGCTTCCATTGTTTACATACCAATCTAATTTGTAGGCTGGTTTGTAAAGATTAATGCCTAATTCTGCTTCTACACTGAAATGGTTGATCAAAATTTCACAATTGCTAAATATTCCAAAAGCGGTTGCATTTTGAAAAGGATTTTTTGTCAGTTTTGGAAAATGAGTAGTCACTATGCTGCCTTCTTCTTTTATATAATCAAAATAATCTTCATAAAATCTATAATAGAAACTTAGTCCATATTTGAACGATTTGTTCTTTATTCTTCCCAGCCCAAAAGAGGCGGTGTATACATTTTTAAGAGAATTGTAATTTCTAAAAAGTGTTTTTTGTCCAAAACCTAATCGTGTGGTGTAGTAGGTTTGTATATCAGATGAATCAGTATCAGTAGCTTTTTCTGTCAAAGGCATGGTGTTTTTTGAAAAATTGAATTCGGTTTTAACCGTGGCCAAATAAGAATTTAGACCCAAGTTTGGCCAACGGGTGTGACCATTGGAAAAGTGGGTAAGTCCACCACCAATTTTAAGGTTGAAGTCTTTACTTTGTATTAAGTCATAGTACAAAAAGGAACGAAAAGCCCAAGTAAAATGTGTGGAAATAGCATGGTTCCCAGGATAGGTAACTTTATCATAGATGAGATTGTTGTAGGAACCACCCAAACCTACTTGAAAACGGATTCTGTCAGTGACCTTACTCAAAACGCCAAAATCGAAGAAGGGCATTACAGTAATACCATAGCCAACTTTTTCTTGATTTCCAAAATCAGCATAGGAGAGCAAAATTCCCGTTTTGGGATAGTTCAGAAGTTTGGCCCAACTGTTGTTTTCATTTGTTGTGGTGCCTAATGTTAGGTCAAAACCTTGTTGGAGTTTTGTTTCGGGAAAAATACTTAGTGGAGGCATAGTTTCCCCTATTGAATAACCAATTCCAATAAAATTAAAGTTGTTTTTAGATGATGTGTTACGTTCTTGGGCTACTGTAATTGAACTGATGAATGCGATTAGAAGTACGGTTGTTTTTTTTAAAATCATTTTTGTGGAGACAGTAATTTGATTGAGAAGCTATATCAAATTAAAAAGAGTTACTAGTACAGAATTATTACGTGGCGCAAAAATAGGAACTTGAATCAAATTAAAAAATTAATCAAACAAATCTGAGGATAAATAACGATCACCTCGATCACAAATGATGGCTACAATGACACCAGATTCCATGTTCTCTGCAATTTTTAAGGCTGCTGCTACCGAACCACCACTGCTCATTCCTGCAAAAATGCCTTCTTCTTTCGCTAAACGTTGGGTCATAGCTCTAGCTTCGGTTTCAGTTATTTCTATTACGGTATCCACTTTTGTGGCATCAAAAATTTTAGGCAGATAGTCTTTTGGCCATTTGCGAATGCCTGGAATTTGGGAGCCATCACTCGGTTGTGCTCCAACAATTTGAATGGATGGATTTTTTTCTTTTAAATAAGTTGAGGTACCCATTATGGTTCCAGTGGTTCCCATTGCCGACACAAAATGGGTTATGGTTCCTTGGGTGTCTTCCCAGATTTCTGGACCTGTGGTTTTGTAATGGGCTTTCCAATTGTCATCATTGGCAAACTGGTTGAGCATTATATAACCGCCTTCGGCTACTTTTTTGTCGGCATAATCTCTTGAACCAATGATGCCATTACTTGCTGGAGTCAATATTACAGTAGCTCCATAGGCTCTCATGGTTTGGGTGCGTTCTATAGTGGAATCTTCGGGTAGGACCAATTCAATTTCAATATTGAATATTTGTGCAATCATTGCCAATGCAATACCCGTGTTTCCACTAGTTGCTTCGATTAATTTATCGCCTTTTTTGATCTCCCCTCGTTCAATCGCCGATTTGATCATATTGTAGGCGGCACGGTCTTTTACGCTGCCTCCAGGATTGTTTCCTTCTAGTTTTAGCAGTAATGTTACATTTGGATTTTGAACTAAATGTTGACTTATCACTAAAGGTGTGTTACCTATAAGATCAACTAATTTTTGTGGCTTCATTATCGTTTTTCTTTTATCTTAACCTCAGTTGTTGTGGTATTTAATACGGTTGAATCGGCTGGAATGGATTTGGTAACCCATGAATTTCCGCCTACAATACTGTTTTTTCCAATGATCGTTTCGCCTCCAAGAATTGTAGCATTGGCATAAATACAAACATTTTTTTCGACAGTGGGATGGCGTTTGGCATTTTTCATTTCCTTACTCACACTTAGCGCACCCAAAGTGACTCCTTGGTATATTTTGACATTTTCTTCGATTACCGCTGTTTCTCCAATCACAATTCCTGTAGCATGATCTATAAAAAAGGGAGAAGCAATGCTGGCACCTGCATGAATGTCAGTACCAGTAATGCGGTGTGCATACTCACTCATTAATCTTGAAAACAGCAGTAAATCAAGGAGATACAATACATGACTTAAACGATAAATAGCAATAGCATAAAAACCAGGATAAGCCAAATACACTTCTTCAATGTTATTAGAGGCAGGATCGTTTTGCAGTATGTATAAGGCATCTTGATTGAGTTGTTCTAAAACCAATGGCAATTTTTCAAGGAAATTATCCCAAGCACATTCGCATAGATCTTCGGGTTTTTTACAAGCAATTTTTGCAATTTCTTTGAATTGAAGTTCCAATTCATCAATGCTTTGGTCTAAAGAAGCATTCGAATCAAACAAGGTATAAAACAACTTTTCAGTAAAAGCTTCTGTTTTGGTTTTTATGCTATAATTAATAGACAAATGACTCTTATGCAATCGAATATTTTGAATGATTTGCTGTTTGGACACAATAGTAAAATTAAAAAATGATTTCGAAGTCGTAAAAGTAAGGTGTTTTTTAGAGATAGCACCATTTTTATTGTCAAAAATACAAGTTACCCTATTTGTTTGATAGACTGTAAAGGTAAATTAGGTATTTCTTATAGATGTTTGTAAAGATACCCACCAATCACAAAGATGCAGTTGATTGCGATCAAGAAAGTTAGTCCGTTTTTTGTGAAAGCTGTTTTCTTGTTGGTATAGAAGAAAAGAACGCCACAAAACATCGCAAGCATTGAGTAAACCGCAGGATACATAGCAAAAGCCGCACTCCATTCTCCTTTTAGAACTAAAAGTAAAGCCCGTTGGAATCCACAACCCAAGCATTCTATGCCAAATAGTGTTTTGCTCAAACAAGGAATCATGTATTTTTCTAGATGCATTTGCTTTTATTTGGTACAATTTTACAAAAAAAGCCGATTCCTTTTTCAATAATCGATCTCCTCATTTTTTATTTCTTATTTTTGAAAATTGAAATTTTTTAAGATGAAGAAATTGATGATTCTGATCATGATAGTAGCCATTGGTGTGGCACTGTATGAACAAAGGAAACCGGACAAAAATCTGTATTTGATGGTTATAGCTATCGTTGTTTTTATGTACGGAATGATGCGATTAAGTGCAAAAACACCTAGTAAAAATCAAGATAAAGAAGATAAAAATGTGGGCTAAAGGAGACAAGGCATCGGTGCTAGACGAGGATATTAATGGTGTTGTTGTAGCAGTAAATGGTGCTCAAATCACCATCGAAACCGAGGATGGTTTTATCATGAATTTTAATGCAAATGAATTGCTTAAAATGCACGAAACCAGTAATTTAATGGATGCTATTAAAAGAATTGATATAGATAAAATTAGTAAAGAAAAAACGATTCCTGCTCCGAGAAGTTTTGTCAAACAAAAGAAGGACAAAAAAGAAATAGGAGTACCCGAATTTGATTTGCATATCGAAAAATTAGTACCCAACAAACGAGGCATGTCCAATTACGACATTTTAACCTTACAAGCCGACACAGCCAAAAGACATATCGAGTTTGCTATAAAAAACCGTATACCCAAAATTGTTTTTATTCATGGGGTAGGAGAAGGCGTCCTCAAAGCCGAATTGGATTTTCTCTTAGGACGTTATGATAACGTCTCGTTTCAAGATGCCAATTATCAAAAATACGGTTTAGGCGCTACGGAAGTGTATTTTAAACAAAGTGGTAAGTAATAGTAGTACAAAAAAAAGGTCAATTCCGTTTCGAATTGACCTTTTTTTATGCTTAAAAATGAAGGGCTAATTCGTGATTAATTCTCCATAGATGAAATTGTCTCCGAGATAAAAATCATCACTTCCTCTTACCATTTTTACTTTTTTAAGGACAATGGTATGTTTGAATCCGGTACCGAAAGTAGTGGTAGTTACTTCGATAATTCCTTCGGTATTAGCTACCCCGTTTGCAGCTTTCCATTCTTGAAAAAGTGTTGGTGTAGTTGGGGGAGTGGTAGTACAAAAGTAATTTTCTGTCAAAATTCCACCTGTATACGAGCTGTAAATAAGGGAATTGGTTGTAGCACCAAGTAAGGCTGTTCTTGGGGCATTTAAAGGGGTTACTTCGTTTTTAATCAAATTGGCCTCGATAGCATTTAAGGTTAAGGCCTCACTATTGATAAAATTGTAGACTTGTTTTGTGGTGGCGCATTGTCCTAAAGTTTTGGTAAAAGCAAAAGGAATTGAAGTTACACTTGTTGTATAGTCACCAAAAATAAACTCATCATACACTTGTGTACCATTTGTTTTTTGAAACGTGATGTTTTTTAGCACGATATAATGGTTGTATCCCGTAATTTTGGTACTATTATTCGTAGCATCCGTACTTTTTATTGGCGTGCTTTTTATCACAATTTTTCCGCCTGCATTAGCCGTCCATTGATCTACTACTATTGGTGTGACCGGCGGAATGGTTTCACAAATGTTCTCCTTTTTTACAGTCCCATTAAAAAAACGGTACACGACTCTGATTTTTCCTCCAATGGTGATTTCTTGCGTTTTGGTCTCGCTCGGGAAAACTACTTCAGGAAGTTCTAATAATAAGGCTTCTTTTTCGTTTAGCTTGTAAATAATAGCATTGTTGTCACAAGTTGCAACTGGGGCATCGTCAAAATTAATGTCTTCTAAAATAAGATCACCGTCATCACAGCCGCTAATCATTACTACGAAGCATAGTATTCCTAAAAATCGTTTCATTTCTTTACTTTATTTTAAGCAAAAATAGAATTTTTAATTGGTATCCACTTCATTCCTTGATTTTAAAATGATGTTAATCTAAGCTCATTTAGTCAGGTCAAACGCATGAGTTTAAAAAAATAAAAATTAGAGCCACCAATTACAAAAACTAACACAAATTAGAATGTCATAAATAGCACAAATCTGCCAAAGAAAGATAAGATTCGTGTCATTTAAATTTTAGTATCACAAAATTAGTGCGTATTAGTTGTATTCGTGGCAAAAAAATAAATGATGCGTTTGCCCTGCTCATTTAGTAGAGAAGCAAAACAAGACAATTGAAATTACTACCTTTGCCTTCCTATTTACTCTAAATGAAACAAACCAAACATTATTTAGCTGCATTTTCTGCATTTTTTATATGGGGATTTTTCAGCTTGGCACTGAAACCTATTGCCGATTTTCCTTCTTTGGACATTCTTTTTTACCGTGTTTTCTTGAGTGTTTTTCTTTTAACGCTTTTGAATGTGGTTTTTAGAAAAAGTTTGATTCGAGAGAATTGGTTTCTTTTTCAGAATTTTGAACCAAAAGTTAAGAAAACGATTCTGTGGTTGACACTAGGAGGAAGTTTGATATTGGCTTCGAATTGGTTTATATTTATTTATGTAGTTAATCATGTGAGTGTAAAAGCGGGTTCCTTGGCTTACTTGATTTGCCCGATATTGACGACCGTTTTCGCCTTTTTTCTTTTAAAAGAAACACTTTCAAAAACACAATGGTTTGCAGTTTCATTGAGTGGTGTGAGTTGTTTGTTGTTATCGATGAATGATTTACATGATATTTTTTATAGCTTGGTGGTAGCGGCAACGTATGCGCTCTATTTAGTAAGTCAACGGAAAAATAATCAAATGGATAAACTTTTGGTGCTCAATGCGCAATTGCTTTTTATTGCATTATTGATTTTGCCATTTTACCCTATTTATAGCGGTCCACTGCCTACAACGCCTTTGTTTTATGGTTGTTTGTTATGTATTGTGGTCTTTTTTACCATCATTCCTTTGTTTTTAAATTTGTTTGCATTGAAAGGAATTTCCTCAGCGACAGTTGGAATTTTGATGTATATCAATCCAATTATTAATTTTGCTATTGCTCTGTTGTATTTCAAAGAACAAATAAATGGAATTCAACTCTTTTCGTATATACTGATTTTGATTTCTGTTGTGATTTTTAATAAGAAAGTCATTTTGGAACTGTTGAAAAAATCAAAAGAAAAACGATTGGTTGCCTAAAGAACGCAAGGCATTCGCATTTTGAAAAAAAGCCACGAATAGCACAAATAGTCACTAATTTTTTATAAATTTTAAAATGGAATGGCACAAATTTTATAGATCTTAAGTATTCGTTCAATAAAAAACCGTTGTAAATTAGTGTATATTAGTGTTGTTTGTGGCGAAAATTTTAAAAGCGAATTTCCTGTAAAGAACGTTTGGTTTTGCAGGGTTTGCGTGAGGGTAGTAGTGGAGCTCTTTTTTAGAGACTTTTTTCAGGCTCTAAAAAAAGCGGGAGCGGATGCCCGACCCGACTACTGAGCTTGTTGAAGTATCAGGCGGGGCACGCCCAAATAAAAATGAATATAATTTAGTTATGAAATCGCCACTAACAACAAGTTGTGTGATTAATCACCGATAAATAAAAGGCGATACCATATATGACCACTGACAAATGAATTTTACATATATGAAAAAAGTATATCTCGACAATGCTTCTACAACTGCGATGCGTCCCGAAGTGATTCAGGTGATGGTGGATTGTATGGCGCAAGATTACGGAAATCCGTCGTCTACGCATAGTTTGGGGCGTCACACCAAAAGTATTTTGGAACTGTCTAGAAAGAGCATTGCTAAGGCTTTGAACGCAACGGCGCAAGAGATTTTGTTTACATCGGGTGGGACAGAGGCCAATAATTGGATTTTGCGCTCGGCAGTGAAGGATTTGAAGGTGAGGCGAATTATTTCGAGTAAAATGGAACATCACGCGGTTTTGTATCCTATTTTGGAATTGCAAAAGGAGTTTGGTATTCAAGTGGAATATGTAGGAAATTCGGATGATGGCGTTCTTGATTTGACGCATTTAGTAGACTTGCTTTCGGAATCTACAGAGAAAACTTTGGTGAGCTTGATGCATGTGAACAATGAAACGGGCGTGGTTTTGGATTTGGAACGCGTTTCACAAATTTGTCAAGAGCATCATGCGTTGTTTCACTCTGATACGGTGCAATCTGTAGGCAAAGCGATTTTGGATTTGCAAAAAGTACCTATCGATTTTATAGTGAGCAGTGCCCATAAATTTCACGGCCCAAAAGGGGTTGGTTTTGCTTTTATTCGAAAAAATTCGGGTTTGCAGCCTTTGTTTTTTGGTGGCGAGCAAGAAAAAGGACTGCGTTCTGGAACAGAAGCAATTCATCAAATTGCAGGAATGGCAAAGGCTTTGGAGATTTCTTATGCCAATTTAGAAGCAGAACAGCAGCAAATCAGTGCTCTAAAACAGTATTGTTTGGAACAATTAGCGTTGCACTTTCCTGGAGTGAAAGAAAATGGAACTGCTACTTTTTATCCGATTTTGAATGTACAATTGCCTTTTTCAGCGGATAAAACGGCTATGATTTTGTTTTATTTGGATATGAAAGGGATTTTTGTTTCGAGAGGAAGTGCTTGTCAGTCTGGTAGTGTGAAGCCCTCGCATGTGTTGGCTGAAATGCTTTCGGAAGATGATTTGAAAAAACCAAGTTTGCGAATATCGTTCAGTCATTTATCTACTCAAGAAGAAGTAGATTTGTTGATTGAGGCGTTGAAAGGGGTTTAATAATACAGACCAATACTTTGATAAAATGAAAATACCCCAAAAAGTTAGTAACTTATTGGGGTATTTTTTATGATTTATTTTTATTACAAGTGAATTACTTCTCCGTAAGCATCAGCTACTGCTTCCATAACTGCTTCACTCATAGTTGGGTGAGGGTGGATGGCTTTTAAGATTTCGTGACCTGTAGTTTCTAATTTACGAGCTACAACTGCTTCAGCAATCATATCCGTAACACCAGCACCAATCATGTGACATCCTAACCATTCGCCGTATTTGGCATCGAAAATTACTTTTATAAAACCATCAGCAGCTCCAGCGGCTTTTGCTTTTCCTGAAGCAGAGAATGGGAATTTTCCAATTTTCAATTCATATCCTTTTTCTTTGGCTTGTTTTTCTGTCAAACCAACAGAAGCAATTTCTGGAGTTGCATAAGTACAACCTGGTACATTTCCGTAATCGATTGGTTCTACGTGAAGACCTGCAATTTTTTCAACACAGTTGATTCCTTCTGCAGAAGCAACGTGTGCTAACGCTTGACCTGGAGTTACATCTCCAATAGCGTAGTAACCTGGAATGTTAGTCGCATTGTATGCATTTACTAAAATTTTATCTCTATCAGTAGCAATACCTACTTCTTCTAATCCAATGTTTTCAATGTTGGTTTTGATTCCAACAGCCGATAGTATAATATCTGCTTCTAAAACTTCTTCACCTTTAGCAGTTTTTACATAGGCTTTTACTCCAGCACCAGTTGTATCGATACGTTCTACAGAAGAGTTAGTCATAATTTTAACTCCTGCTTTTTTCATTGAACGTTCCATTTGTTTAGAAATGTCTTCGTCTTCTACAGGAACAATATTTGGCATAAATTCTACAATAGTTACATCTGTTCCCATTGAGTTGTAGAAATGTGCAAATTCAACTCCAATTGCTCCAGAACCTACAATAATCATAGATTTAGGTTGAGTTGGCAAAGTCATCGCTTGTCTGTAACCAATTACTTTTACACCATCTTGTGGTAAATTAGGTAATTCACGAGAACGAGCACCTGTAGCAATGATAATATGGTCAGCGCTGTATTCCGTTACTTTTCCGTCTTTATCAGTAACGTCTAGTTTTTTTCCAGCTTTTAGCTTTCCAAATCCGTCAATAACGTCAATTTTATTTTTTTTCATTAAGAATTGAACCCCTTTGCTCATTCCGTCAGCTACACTACGGCTACGGTTAACTACAGCACCAAAATCTTTATCAAATTCTTTTACAGTCAATCCGTAGTCAGAAGCATGTTTTAAATAATCAAAAACTTGAGCTGATTTTAGTAAGGCTTTGGTTGGGATACATCCCCAGTTCAAGCATACACCACCCAAATTTTCTTTTTCAACTACAGCAACTTTAAAACCTAATTGTGAAGCTCTAATGGCTGTAACATAACCTCCAGGACCACTTCCTAAAACTATAATATCGTATTTCATTTTTTTTAATTTTTAATTTTTAAAATAGGATGGATTTGTGTGTAAAAAAATCATAATGTTCTTTTTCACTCGGTCACAAAATTAAGGATTTATTCTGTTTTGAGAAAGTTTCATTAATAGAATGTGATAATCTAACAAATTTAGTCTGTTATTTAATTTTTTTGCAATTTCTAAAAAAGACTTCAAAACTAATTCACTATTGAAAACTGCGAATCGTACAGGTTTTTATAAAACCCTTTTTCTAGATTGATTAATTCCTGATGGGTGCCTTGCTCTACAATTAAACCTTTGTCCATAACTACGATTTTGTCTGCGTTTACAATTGTAGCCAAACGGTGCGCAATCACAATAGAAGTTCTGCCTTGTGTAATGGTTTCGGTAGCACGCTGAATCAATTCTTCAGAATAGGTATCAATAGAAGACGTGGCTTCATCCAAAATCAAAATACTTGGATTAGAAACAAAAGCTCGTAAAAAAGCAATCAACTGGCGTTGACCAGAGGAAAGCATAACCCCGCGTTCTTTGACATCAAAATTATAATCATCAGGCAAACTCATAATAAAGTCATGCACCCCAATTTTTTTGGCTGCAGCTATTACTTCTTCTCTCGTAATTTCTGGATTATTAAGGGTAATGTTGTTGTAAATAGTATCGGCAAACAAAAACACATCCTGAAGGACCACAGCAATTTGCTTGCGTAGTGAACTTAAAGTATAATTTTCAATATTGTGGTGGTCGATATCAATAGAACCGCTATTAATCTCGTAAAAACGATTCAATAAATTAATAATAGTCGATTTTCCAGCGCCAGTAGAACCCACAATGGCAATGGTTTGTCCGGCATTAACTTCTAAGTCTATTCCTTTAATCACTTCTTCATCAGGAATATAACCAAAACGAACGTCTTTGAAAAGGATGTTTCCCTCAAAAATAGGCGCCTCTACGGTTCCGGTATCCTGAATTTGGTCTTCGGTATCCAAAATATCAAACACACGATTGGCTGCAATCATTCCCAATTGCATTTCGTTGAATTTATCCGCGATTTGGCGCAAGGGATTGAATAGCATTCCGATAAACATAGTGTAAGAAAACAAATCTCCAAAGGTGGTAAAGTTGTCACCGTTCAATATTTTGATACCGCCATACAAAACGATAAATCCTAAAGTTAGCGAAGAAATAATATCTGCAATAGGGAAGAAAATAGAGTTGTACAAAATGGTTTTAATCCATGCTTTTCTGTGTTTGTCATTGATATTTTTGAATTTATCAAACTCAATATCTTCACGATTGAATAACTGAACGATTTTCATTCCCGTTACGCGTTCTTGAACGAATGTATTCATATTCGCAATTTGGGTACGTACTTCCTCAAAAGCCACTTGCATTTTCTTTTGAAAAATACGCGTGAAAAACACCAAAACTGGCATGGCTACAATAACAATCCAAGTGAGTTTCCAGTTCATGTAGAACATAAAAATAAGCACCACTAGCATTTTCATCAAATCACTAATAATCATGAAAAGTCCTTGACTAAAAATACGTGCAATCGCTTCAATGTCCGATACACATCGGGTTACGACTTGCCCAACAGGAACCAAATCAAAGTATTTCATCCTAAAACTGAGCAAATGTGCAAACAATTTAATTCGGATGTCTTTTACAATATCTTGTCCCAACCAATTGGCCCAAAACACAAAATAGAATTGTGAAAAAACTTCAAGGAGCAACACAATTCCCATTAAGGAAACATACAACAGTAAACCTTGTTGGTCATGCGTTTTGATGTACCCATCGACCGTTTGCTTTAACAAATACGGGCGTAAGGCAGCAAAAATAGATAAGGAAATCGCAAATGCAATCACTCCATTAAATCGCAACTGATAGGGCTTGGTGTATTTTAAAATTCTTTTGAATAATCGAGTATCGAATGCTTTTGCTTTCATGTTTAGGAGCTATTTCCCGCTATTCGTTATAATCTTTTTTGTTTTTAAAGGAAAAACAAAAAAGGATTTCCACTACTATCGGGGCTATTTTAGGTATTCATAAGTAATTTCGGTCAAGTACAAACCATGCGCTGGCACCGAAAAACCTGCTTTTTCTCTGTTTTTGCTTTTTATGATGTTTTCAAAATCATCCAAAGTGATTTTATGTAATCCCACATTTACTAATGTTCCTACAATAGAACGCACCATGTTTCGCAAAAAACGATTGGCAGAAATGGTAAAAATCAAACGATCTTTTTCCTTTCTCCAAACTGCGTCAAATATAGTGCAATCAAATGTATTTACGTCGGTATTGACTTTCGAAAAGCACTGAAAGTCGGTATGATTTAACAATAATTTAGCAGCTTCATTCATTAAGGCTACGTCCAAATTTTGGTGGTAATACCAACTCAATCCTTCTAGAAAAGGATTTTTTATGGTATTGATATGGTATTCATACGTACGTTTGGTAGCATCAAATCGGGAGTGTGCCTCATCGCTTACGGGGATAATGTCAAATATGGCTATATCTTTTGGTAAATACGAATTGAGTTTGTGTACCAAGGTTTCTGTGTCAAGTTCTTTTTCACTATCAAAATGAGCATACATTTGGCTGGCATGCACGCCAGTATCAGTTCTGCCAGCGCCCATACTATTGATTGTGGTGTTCAATAGCACCGAAAGGGCTTTGTTCAGCGTTTCTTGTACAGAGCTGGCATTGGGTTGGTATTGCCAACCGTGATAAGCAGTTCCGTTATAGGCTAATTGTATAAAGTACCTCAAGATGTTTTGTGATTTTGGGTTGTAATCGTTTCATTGTGATGCAATGGTGTAGCAACTATTACCAAGGCATTCGCTTTTAAAATTTTCGCCACAAATATCACGAATAAACGCTAATTATAGCAGTTTTTTATTGCTCGAATTCTTAAGGTCTATAATTAGAGCAATTCAATTTTAAAATTTATAAATAGTAGTGCCAGTTTGTGCTATTCGTGGCTAACTTTTTTTCAAATGCGAATGCCCTGAACGATTGCATGTTTTTTTGGCTGCAAATTTACAATCTTTAGACTGATTTTTTTGATTTTATATCATTTTTGTAATTGCCTGAAAAAATGCCGAATGTTTGATGCTAGCCCCGATGGGAGGGAATATCCTTTTTTCTACACCTTGCAGGTGGCTAAACCGGAGAGGTGTAGAAAAAAGATAGGAAGGACAGCGGGAATCCCTGTTTGTTTTTGCCTTTTGTTTGGCTCCAAAAAAAAGAGCTTCAAATTTTGGCTAGAATGGGAGAGAAGCGCTTATTTTTGCTGTTTTTTACTTTTAATATTCAATGGTATGACCAAAATTTTGTTGCTTTCGGATACGCACAGCCACATCGATGAGGCGATTTTGAAACATGTAGCTTGGGCCGATGAAGTTTGGCATGCTGGAGATATTGGAGATTTGAGTGTGACCGATACGTTAAAAAAACTTAAGCCGTTGCGAGCGGTGTATGGTAATATTGATGGGACTGAGGCGAGGACTGAATTTCCGCTTCACAATAGGTTTATGTGTGAGCAAGTTTCGGTTTGGATTACGCATATTGGTGGATATCCGGGTAAATACAATCCTGCCATTAGAGACGAAATGGCAACCAATCCGCCAAAATTATTTATTTGTGGGCACTCTCATATTTTGAAAGTTCAGTTTGATAAGAAGCATAATTTGTTGCATATGAATCCGGGCGCTGCTGGAAAAAGTGGTTTTCATCAGGTACGGACACTGTTGCGATTTGTGATTGATGGCGATAAAATTAAAGACTTGGAAATTGTCGAAATGAAAAAATAATTAAGCAATAGGAACTATTAATTTAATCGTGGTCCCCTGATTTTTTTGAGACTTAATTAAGAATTCTCCTTTCATATTATTAATTCGTGCTTTGATTCTGTTGAGTCCGTAACCATCTATACTGTTTTGTTCAAGGTTGTCGAATCCTTTTCCGTTGTCTTCAACCGTAATCATGAGTTGGTTTTCATGAATTATGGTTTCAAGTTTAGCCCAATTGGCTTTGCTGTGTTTCAAAATATTGTTCAGTAGTTCTGAAATGATAAAATAGATTTTCATTTCAAACAACTCATTCAAGCGTTCTTGTTTTTCAATGTTAGTCGAATAATTGAAGGTAATTTTTGAATTTGAATTTTTTTCACATAAATCATCCAGAGCATAAACGAGTCCAAATCGAACTAGAACAGCCGGGATTAAGTCGTGAGAAAGGTCTCTTACTTTATGATGAGCTTCTTCAAGTATGTATTTGGTTTTTAGTAATTCGTCACTTTGATTTTGACTCGAAGTGCTATACACATTCAAGTGCATTCCTGCGGAGGTTAGTAAAGCACTGATATTGTCATGTAAAAATGCAGCAATTTTTTTTCTTTCAGATTCTTGTCCGTCTATAGTAGCATTAATAATATTTTGTTGAATTTTGGTTTGTATTTCTCTTAAGTGATTGGTTTGCTTTAATTTTTCATTTTTAGAAAAAGTATAAAAAATCATAAAAATCAATAAGGAAAGGGTAATGATTAGAACAACAATTTTTTTGTTTCTCGATTGTTGTATTGACCAATAATTTTCTTTGGATTTAATAGTGTTTGAAATTTTATTAATTTCTCTTTTATATTCATCTAATTCAAGATTAATTCCAGCGACGTTGGCTTTTTTTAGCTTTTCTTCAATATTGATTTTTTCTGTAAGTGTATTGTATTGTTCGAGGTGGTAATACGCTTTTTTATAATTCCCCACTTTTTTTAGGAATTTTGAATATTCAAAATGAGCGTAAGACAAATCCGTTATTTCATCCTGTTCGATTCCATGTTTTATTGCATTTTCAAAAAAAGAAGTAGCTTTTTTAGGGTCCTTTTTTGTGCTATAATACATGGCGTTGAGCATGTTTGTAAGGGGTAATAATGAAGAATCACCATGTTTTTCGAAATTTTCGTTTGCGAATTTTAGATGAGGAAATCCATCGTCAAATTTTTGGATATCAAAATATGCCCATGCCATATTGATTTTAGTCAAAATCATTTTTGAGGTGTCTTTGGATTGGGCACTGTAAGCAATGGCTTTTTTATAATGATAAATTCCTTTTTCTAAGTCTTTTTCATCAAAAAAATAGATATTTCCTAAGTTGTTGTGTAAGAAATATTTTAAGATAGATTTGTTGGTTTTGTCTGCATAAATTAGTCCTTTTTTGTAATAAAATAATGCTTTTTCATATTCTAATAATCCATCAAAATTCCCCCCAATGGTATTATAACATAAGGCGATCAAATCATTTGCTTTTAATAAGGTAGCATGTTCAAGTGCAGTTCGTGAATGAATTAGTGAATTTTCGTAGTATTCATCATTCATTTCAACTATGGCAGTATTGATTAAATTGAGGGTTTCTTTTTTGCTCATTTTTTTTTCTTGTGCTATGCAAGTAGTAGTAAACAAAACAAGCAGTAATGCCAGTAGTTGCAAAATGGCATTGTATTGAAAAAAGAATTTTGAAGTTTTTGAGTAGAAAAGCATTTTTAGATAAGCCAATTAATTAAGCCCTGATTAAATTATGTTTTAAAGCATATTTCACAATACTAATGGTGTTTTTAGCTTTAATTTTTTTCATAATATTTTTTCGATGTGTTTCTACTGTGTTGGTACTAATACATAAGTGCTCACTAATTTCTTTTCCACTATATTCTAAAGAAATTAAAATGATAATTTCAATTTCTCTATCGGTTAATGTGCCTGCAATGGCAAGTGGAACTGGTTTTAATTTTGGATTGTTTTTTGTAGCAGTTTCAAAGATTTTGGTTTGAACCGATTTGCAAAAATATTCTTGTCCTGTCATGACACTAGTAATGGCTTCAATGATACTGTCACAAGCACAATGTTTAGTTAAATAGGCGCTAGCTCCTAGTTTCATAACCTCTTTAATGATTTTAATATCATCATAGCTTGATAAGATGATAACTTTGCAAGGGAAACCTTTTTCACCAAATTCTTTCAGTACTTGAATGCCGTCTTTTTCAGGCATACTAATATCCAAAACCAAAATGTCGGTTTTGTTTTGAGTGACTTCTTCATAAATATGGGCCCCATTTAAGGATGTGCCTACTATTGAAAATTCTGGTATGGTATTTAAAAGGGTTTTTATTCCGTCAATTAGTATTTGATGGTCGTCAGCTAAATGAATGTTAATCGGTTGCATATTGTAGGTATAGTTCTTCCAAATATATAGATTATAATTAGATGAAGTACGGTTTGTAATAAAAAAACCCGAATATTAAATTCGGGTTTCCTTCGCACAAATAAACTAAGTTTATAGGTTTATCTCAATCGGTCCACAGATTTTACAAGATCTTCATCCTTCTTGATGGCTTTATTAGCTAAAACTAATAACACGATAGCCAAGACAGGTACAAACATCCCAATACCTTTCTCAGAAACCAAAGGGGTTTCTCCAGATAAATTTAGCGAACGATAAACAAATAATCCTAATAAAATTAAATTTAATATGATATTCAATCTGCCCATAACAAATTGATTTTGTCTCTTTTTAAAGGAAAATATACTAAACAAGGACAGGCAAATACTCAATCCAAAAAGTGCAACATAGACTGGGTTTTGCATGAAATAATAGTCTTTAGCATCAGTAGTTCTCCACAACGGAAATACAAAAGGCACTACCAAACTAGCCAAAAAGGCGACAAACAAATAGATTGATTGGATTCTTTGTATCATTTTTTACAAAATTCTACCGCAAAAATATATTTTCTTTTTAATAAATACTATTGTATCATTGATTTTTATTCGTATTATTGCAACATAAATCCGTAAGCACTTCATACTACGGTTGATTCAAAAAAAAAAATCTATTTTATTCTTCACGCGATTTTTTATATTAAATAATCTAATAGAACATTCATGTTTGAAATTTCTGCATTAAAAGAATTGAAGCTTTCAGAGCTTCAAGAAATTGCTAAAACAGCTAAAACAATCAAGTTTAACGGTGTCAAAAAAGAAACTTTAATTGGTTTAATTTTAGAGCATCAAGAAGCCACCAGTAAAATAGGCGAAGAGGATTCTACTACTTCGGTTACAGAAAATGATAAGCCTAAAAGAACACGGATAGAAGCTGTTAAAAGAGAAAAAAAATCACAAGAAATTTCAAAAAATACTTTTCAGAAAGTAGAAAATGAAAAAGAATCAACTGAATTGTTGCAGCATTCGGATGCAACGCTCCCTGTAGCTGCAGCAGTCGATGTAGAAGAAAAAGGTATTGAAACTCCAATTTTAGATAAAAAAATCAATAAAGTAGTCAAATTTAATAAATCGGCTTACGAGAAAAAAATGGCTCTTCAACGAGAAAAAGAAGAAGCTAAAAAAGCATCAAAAAACGTTGGTATTTCAGAAGTAAGTTCGTCTATTGAAACAGAGGAAATCGATGAAAATAAACAGAGAGTAGTAGTCGAAACACCATTGCAAAGCAAAAAAATAAATCCCAATCAGTTAAAAAAACAGAACGGAAATCCCAATCAGAATCCGAATCAGAATCCGAATCCCAATCAAAATCTGAATCAAAATCTGAATCAAAATCCCAATCAAAATCCGAATCCAAACTTTAAAAACAAAAAAAGTAATTTTAAAGATGCCGATTTTGAATTTGATGGAATCATTGAAAGTGAAGGGGTTTTAGAAATGATGCCTGACGGATATGGATTTCTTCGTTCCTCGGACTATAATTATTTAGCTTCTCCTGATGATATCTATTTATCCACTTCGCAAATTCGATTGTTTGGATTAAAAACTGGCGATACCGTAAAAGGCGTAGTGCGTCCTCCAAAAGAAGGTGAAAAATATTTCCCCTTAGTTCGTGTTCTCAAAATTAATGGTCACGACCCACAAGTAGTACGAGACAGGGTTTCTTTTGAACATTTGACACCTGTTTTTCCTTCAGAAAAATTTAAGTTGGCCGAAAAACAAAGCACCATTTCTACTCGTATTATCGATTTGTTTTCTCCAATTGGGAAAGGACAACGTGGTATGATCGTTGCGCAGCCTAAAACGGGTAAAACCATGTTGCTTAAAGATATTGCCAATGCTATTGCTGCCAACCATCCTGAAGTATACCTTATTGTTCTGTTGATTGATGAACGTCCAGAAGAGGTTACCGATATGCAACGCAGTGTAAGAGGTGAGGTTATTGCTTCCACTTTTGATAGAGAACCTCAAGAACACGTTAAAATTGCAAACATAGTTCTAGAAAAAGCCAAGCGATTGGTGGAATGTGGCCATGATGTTGTGGTGTTACTGGATTCAATTACGCGTCTTGCTAGAGCTTATAATACTGTTCAACCAGCTTCAGGAAAAGTCTTGAGTGGTGGAGTTGATGCCAATGCTTTACAAAAACCAAAACGCTTTTTTGGAGCGGCAAGAAATGTTGAAAATGGTGGATCCTTGAGTATCATTGCTACAGCTTTGACGGAAACTGGATCTAAAATGGATGAAGTTATTTTTGAAGAATTCAAAGGAACAGGTAATATGGAGTTGCAATTGGATCGTAAAATTGCGAACAAACGTGTCTTTCCAGCTATAGATTTGACTTCTTCAAGTACAAGACGTGATGATTTGCTTTTGGATAAAAATACCCTGCACCGTATGTGGATTATGCGAAAATACCTTTCGGATATGAATCCAATTGAAGCTATGGACTTTATCAATGATCGATTTAAGAAAACCCGCAACAACGAAGAGTTTTTGATTTCGATGAATGATTAATGCTGTTTTGAGTTCAGAATACTACTTAACAAGCAAAAATTCATAGGTAAATACAATGTTAAACAAAAAAAAAAGCGATTTGAATAAGTTCAAATCGCTTTGTGCTTTATAAAAAGTAGCAACTTAAATTCTGAATTTTCCTCCTACTGCTAGAATTTTTTGAAAAAAGAAAAAGTCTTGTGAAGCTCTATCATCAGGGCTCATAGTCGTTCTAATGTCGTTCATGTTGATATAGCCACCTTTCAATTCTCCTTGAACATAAAAGTACCTAAAGAAAGTAATATTTAAACCCGCTTTCAAGGAAGTTCCAAAACCTGATACGTGAAAATCATCATGACGCTCTTTGCCAAGTAATTTGGCATTTGTTTTTGGATACAAAACGCCAAAACCAATTCCTTCGGTTAGGTTAATTTGAATTTTATCGGTATTTCTAATATTGAATAATTTAGAAATGTCATCATGACGAGAGACTTCAGAATTGATATAATTCAATCCATCGGTATGTTCGTAAGTTATAAACTGTTCATCGGTAAAGTCAATAGGAGTATTATTGTAAGTACCGTTAAACACAGATCCAGGATCCGATGCAGGTAAATTGATGGTTCCTGTTACATTGGCCGTTTGGTTTTGGGTCATTACATATTTCATATGATCTACTCCAATAGCCACACTATAATGATCAGAGAAAAAATAACCCAAACGCAAATTGGTTTGTGGAATCGTCATTTTGGTAGGGTTAATGTAATCGATATGCCAACCTTTGGGTTTGTCGTGAGCGCGCATATCCGCTACGGTAAAACGATAATCCTTACCGGTAAAGGTAACATCCGATTTGCTATAGGATTCTCTGTTTCCTCCCCACGAGATAAAGAACTTTCCTTTATTATGAGCAGTGTATCTTATTGGAGTTTTTTCTTGTGCTTGATTACTTATAGTGATTATAAAAAAAACAAATAAATAAGATATTTTTTTTAAGGGAGGAGATAAATACACTTAAAATTGATTGATGGTTTGTCTAATAGCCACAAGTTTGGTCATTAAGGCTTCAAAATAATCCAAATGCAACATGTTCGCGCCATCACTTTTAGCATTTGCTGGGTCAAAATGAGTTTCAATAAAGATACCATCTACACCTACTGCAATTCCAGCTTTGGCGACAGTTTCAATCATGTCTGGTCGACCTCCAGTTACACCAGCGGTTTGGTTGGGTTGTTGCAAAGAATGCGTAACATCCAAAACCGTTGTAGCATATTGCTGCATCGTAGGAATACCTCTATAATCTACAATCATGTCTTGGTAGCCAAACATAGTACCGCGATCCGTAACCATTACATTTTCATTTTGGCAATCCAATACTTTCTGTACGGCGTGTTTCATACTCTCTGGACTCATAAATTGTCCTTTTTTCAAGTTGACTACTTTTCCAGTTTTGGCAGCAGCTACAACCAAATCAGTTTGTCTTACTAAAAAAGCTGGAATTTGTAACACATCTACATAAGCAGCAGCCATAGCAGCGTCCTCGTTGGTATGAATATCTGTAACCGTTGGAACACCAAATGTTTCTGATACTTTTCGAAGAATTTTCAAAGCTTTCTCGTCCCCAATCCCAGAAAAACTATCAATTCTAGAACGGTTCGCTTTTTTGAAAGAACCTTTGAATACGTATGGAATTTGCAATTTGTCTGTAATGCCAACCAAACGCTCTGCTATGCGCAATGCCATTTCTTCACCTTCAATTGCGCAAGGACCTGCTAATACAAAAAAATTACCACTATCGGTATGCTTAATTTGCGGGATATGATGTATGTTCATTTTTTTAAATTTTGAGTGCAAAGGTAATTAGCTTTTGCGATTTTTGATTATAAATAGAAGGTAAAATATTGATTTAAATCTATATTTAAGTATGTCTTAACCATTGAATCAATGTGAAATTTAGTTTTTCTTCAATGTTAAGCCTATTGGAACCATCAAATGACCTCTTTCGTAAATGTTTAAATACAACAAAATTGGTTTTTTTTGCCCTTCCCATTTTATTTCGTAGACATCTAGAAATCCAGCTCCCATTTCAGTGTTTTTTGAAGGGAAAGGACAACAACTTTCTAGTTTCGAAAAAGTAATCGCTTCCCCGTTTGGCCCAGCCAATGCATTCAAAAAGCGTTGCTGATTAATCCTGTCGTCTTTGGTGCCTTTATAAAACATATTGATGGGATAGTCTTTATCGTACCCATACTTTTTGTCTTTACTAAATTCCGATATAACGAATGTATTGTTTTTGGAGAGTTGGGGTACAGGTGCATTGTTGTCTACGTTTTGTAAGGTAGATTTGGTACTAATGCAAGAAACAAGTAAAAGTAGGCAAGAGAAAAGGACTATTTTTTTCATTGATTTGCTTTTTTGCAATTTTAAACAAGAATGATACCAATCTTGGTTGTTAATTTTATGCAAATATAAAACTTTCAGCAGGTTTATTTGAGGAAAGAGTATTCATGTTTTTAAATCTAAGTGACACAACTCACAAAAAAGAGTAAAAAGGGTCTTATCTTTGCCGAAAATTAAACAGTAATTTATGGATTTTATTTCTCAAACTTGGGCGTGGTACGTTTCTGGTTTTCTAATCGGAATGGTCATGCTTCTTTTGGTGTATTTTGGAAAAACATTCGGAATGTCTTCTAATCTTCGTTCTTTATGTACCTTGGCTGGTGCTGGTAAAAAAGTAGCTTTCTTTGATTTTGATTGGAAAGCCTCCCGCTGGAATTTAGTTGTGGTGCTAGGAGCAATGCTAGGTGGATTTGTGGCGGTACATTACATGAGTACTCCAAACAACGTAGCAATCAATCCTCAAACTGTCGAGCAATTGGCAACACTTGGTATTGATGCTCCGGATGGGAAATTAGTGCCTGATGCCCTTTTTAGCAGTTCGGTGTTTCAATCTCCAAAAGGAATCGCGCTTTTGCTTTTAGGTGGGTTTTTAATTGGTTTTGGCTCTCGTTATGCCGGTGGCTGTACTTCAGGACACGCTATTACAGGCTTAAGTAATTTGCAATTGCCTTCGCTCAAAGCGGTAATTGGGTTCTTTATTGGTGGTTTAATTATGGCGCATCTCTTGTTGCCTTTACTTTTAAAATAATTACGATATGTTCAAAGCTTTAAAATACCTTCTCGTTGGATTCCTATTCGGAATTGTTTTAACGAAATCAGAAGCCGTTTCTTGGTACCGCATTTACGAAATGTTTCACTTTCAATCCTTTCACATGTATGGAATAATTGGTGTAGCGGTAACTACTGGATTAATCGGAATGCAATTGGTGAAACGGTTTCAAATCAAAAATATCAAAGGGACGCTTATGCAAGTTGAAGACAAAGAAAAAGGGTCAACTCGATATTGGATTGGTGGCATTCTTTTTGGCTTAGGATGGGCGCTTGTAGGTTGTTGTCCTGGACCTATCTTTATATTATTAGGCGCTGGATTTTTCCCAGTGGTGCTAGTGCTATTGGGAGCACTTTTAGGAACTTTTGTCTATGGATTATTCAAAGACAAACTGCCTCATTAAATTTCTGAATAGAATTTTAGTTAAAAATTGATAAAAAAAGTAGTCTTTTCTATGCTGAAAAGACTACTTTTTTTGGTTTAGGCGAAGTAGGCCCGAAACTATAAGATACTGTGCCAAGATGTAAGTACTCATAATCCAAAAACCAGATTGAGCTATGGGGTGGTAGAATTTATTAACAGCCAAAATACTGTCCGAAAGCACAAAGAAAATTGCACCTGCTAGGATATAATGAGCAGCTGGTTTTTCCCAAGTCAAACTTCTTTTATAAGCAACAAAGAGCATTGTAGTAATAACTGCAGCGTAAACCATCACAGGAATTTGCAAAGGACCTAATTTCGGAAACAATAAACTAATCATTCCAAAGAAGTAACCAAGAATCAGGATAGCTCCTAGGTACAAAACAACGGAAGTACCTTTAAATGTTGATTTGGGTTGTCTGCTAAAAAGGATAATGTAAAGGATGTGAGAAAGTAAAAAGGAGACCAATCCCAAAATGAAATAAATTTCGGCTTTGTCTGCAAACATTAAAACGATGTCTCCTATCCAAGAAAATAATAAAGCGCTAAGCAATAATTTTTTGCCTTGGAAATCAGCTGTAAGTAGAACAGTTCCTAGCAAAAAGGGCAACAAAAAAGGCTTTAAATACCAGTTAACAGTATCTAGTCCAATAAAAGGTAAAACTAAATATAGTAGGCTAAAAACAAGGTAGCTGTTGAGGATGTTGTTTGTTTTCATAAGACACAAGAAGTAGTAAGCAGTCAAAAGACCACTTAATAAAGATTAAGTAAGTTTAGTATAAGATTGAAGCAATTAGGCGAGTACTATTTTTTCTTTTTCAAAATCAACAGCTACAAAGTAAATACTCATAGCAAGGGAAATCGAAAAATACCCAATTAAAATAAAGGTACTCACAGGTAATAAGTTAGACAAACCAAACCAATCACCATAAAAATAGAGCAGCCCCATAGCAAACAGGAATCGTAAAGCCTCCCAAAAGACAGCCGTTTTTCGGGCATCCATCAATTCGGTGTAACTGTATACGGTTACAAAGATAAAGGCACCATATACAAACACGTGCGGTAAGCCAATCGTTCCTATTGAATCATACATATAGGTAATCAAAAGCAAAGTAACCAAGGCTTGAAAAATAGACCAGTACATCAGTTTTTTAGAATGCTGAGTCCCATATTTTTCAAAATGATAGACATCGCTAATTTTGGTAACGGGATATTTTTCTTCAAAATTTTCTGGACGCCAACCGGTTGGTTTGAACCAAATGGTGAGTTTGTCTTTCCAGTTTTCAGCACGCCATGCATCCGAAATCAGCAATCCTAAATGCTGAAAATTAATTCTAATGGGATTCCAAGTTTGTGCTGGTCGGGTAATTCCAAAAACAGGAGGCACTGCATCCAATTCTTCTTGGAAAGTACCAAAGAGTTTGTCCCAAAAAATGAAGATTTGGGAATGATTCTTATCAATATATTCTGGATTGATGGCGTGATGCACTCTATGATGAGAGGGTGTTACTAATATTTTTTCTAAAAAGCCCATTTTTTTGATATGTTTGGTATGGTACCAAAACTGCAAGAACAAATGAATGGGTAAGGTAACGGCAATTACCACTGAAGGAACTCCCAAGACTGCTGCAGGAATCAATAAAAACGTAAATAGATTGACAAAACTTGAAATGGTTTGGCGCAGTGCACAAGCCAAATTGAATTCCTCACTACTGTGATGAATAGCGTGTTTGTTCCATAAAAAATTAATTTGATGTGCCCATCGGTGCGACCAATACCCATAAAAATCAATACAAATAAAGGCAATGATATACGCCCAAACATTGGCTTCTAAATGAAATAGGGCAATATGGGCTTCAAGCCATTCATAAGTCAGAATGGAAACACTAATCCCCAAAACATCTTTGACCGAATTGGTCATTCCTGAACTTACACTTGACACGGTATCCATATAGGGGGCAGTGTCCTGACCTTTAAAATGCCCATAGATTTTTTCAATCGCAATGAGTAGTAAAAATATAGGCATTACAACTACCAATATTTTGCCGTATTCTTCCATAAAGTACTTTTTTTTACCAAATATATCAAAAAGAAAAAGCAGAACTACCAATTGTATTGATAATTCTGCTTTTTTATAAAAGACTTTTTCTTAGACTATTTCAGCACTTAAACCTGCGGCCAATAGTTTCGTACATTGTGGTTTTAATTTGTCATAAGGTCCTGTTTTTACAGTGCATTTTCCGTTATAGTGAATGATTAACGAGCATTGTTCTGCTTGCTCAGGTGTGTGGTCGCAAACTCGAATTAAAGTGTCAATTACATGATCAAAGGTGTTTACATCGTCATTGTATACTATAATTTCATTGTTGAGTCCCATCAATTCTTTGATATTGACTTTTTCTCTTACTTTTTCTTTAGTACTCATAATGCTGTATTTTGATACTAGGAATGGTGTAAAATGTTTACTTGTTATATTTAAGCGAAACCCAATTGTTTCTTTGTAGTTTTTTTACAAAAGTAAGTCCTTTTTCAGTACAAGAAGCATCTAAGAACGGAATGTCTTCTTCGTAAAAACCACTCAATAATAAGGTGCCTTTTGGATTCAAACAATCAACATAACTTTGCATATCGTTCAATAAAATGTTTCTGTTGATATTGGCAATAATCAAATCGTATTGTTTGCCAGCAAGTAAAGCGGCATCACCTTCGTAAACGCTAATATGTTCGCAATTATTGCGTTGTGCGTTTTCAATGGAATTCAAATAACACCAATTGTCGATATCGATGGCATCTATGGGTTGAGCGCCTTTCATTTCGGCTAAAATGGCCAAAATAGCGGTTCCACATCCCATATCCAGTGTTTTTAAACCTGCAACATCCATATCAAGTAAATGCTGAATCATCATATGCGTGGTTTCGTGATGGCCTGTACCAAAACTCATTTTGGGTTCGATGACAATGTCAAATTCGGCATCTGTTTTTACGTGAAAGGGAGCTCGTACATGGCATTTTCCGTCTACATCAATCGGGTCAAAGTTTTTTTCCCATTCTTCGTTCCAATTGATTTGTTCGATTTCTTCGAAGGTATAGCTAATCTTGAATTCTTCGGATTGTAGAATAAAAATATCTTCTAAAATAGTTTCGTCCCAAAGGTCTTTTTGAACGAAGGCGTCAATTCCTGTTTCAGTTTCAGTAAAGCTTTCGAATGCTTTTTCGCCCAATTCGGCAATTAGAATTTCTGAACCTAATTCTTTGGGTTCAATAGTAAAATGGTATCCTATGTAACTATTTGACATCTTTCAATTTTCTTGCAAAGGTACTATTTCTGTAATGAAGCTGCGTTAAAAATTTCAAAAAGCTATTATGTTGGATCTTAGGTATGAAACCAAAAAAGCAACAATGCTGCTCCTTAGCCTTGATCGCAGCGGCATCCTTTGTCTTTTTTCTTTAAAAAGACAAAGATATAGCGGAGAGCAAGTATCCTGCTAACAAATAAGCCTTTTGTTTTGTGCTCCTGAAAAAGAAACCTCGACTTGTTAAATATATAAGTCGAGGTTTTGTGATGGTTTGAGAAAGGTTATTTTTTATATTCAAGTAAATCGCCAGGTTCGCAATCTAAGGCTTTGCAGAGCGCTTCGAGGGTGCTGAAACGAATGGCTTTGGCTTTACCTGTTTTTAAAATCGAAAGATTGGAGAGTGTTAAATCTACTTTTTCGGATAGCTCGTTGAGTGACATTTTTCTTTTGGCCATCATTACATCTAGGTTGACTATTATAGGCATAATTATATGGTTAATTCGTTTTCGGATTGGATTTCGATGCCTCTTTTGAAGATTTGTGCAATAACATACAATATAATTCCCATAAAAAACCATACATCGGCTCCGCCTAAAGGTAAGGTATTGAAGTCGGGAAGTTGTATAGATTTTTTTTGTAACCACTCCAAATAGCTGATGCCGTAGTGTGAGAAAAAGGCAATAATAACGCTAAAACCACTTAGGAACAAGAGAAAACGATACATTTTTGTATTGAAGGGTTGGTAAATATCCAGATTTTTATCGTGTATGAATTTTACAATAACATAAAATAGAACTGCTTTTAATGTGGTTACTATACATATAAATAGCATAATTGCACCATAATGACCTGGATCAAATAGGTAAAGGTCTTTTAGATTCAAAAAATTGGCATTGTATGAATTAATGGTGAAGGTGTAAATACCATTAAAAATATAAATACCTGACTCGATGCAAATGCTGATAAAAATAATGAAAGCTACATAATACAATATTTGTAGTAATTGTGTTGTGCTAATTTTGATTTCCATAACAGTTTGTTTTTTTGGGTTTATTGATTCAAAAATAACAAAAATTTATTGATAAACAATAAAAATTTATTATTTTAATCTGTTTGAATGAAAACATTACTTCAAAAAAAAAGTGAAAGTGAAGGATTTGAAAAATTGGGTACGCCTAATGAAAACCCATGTTTTTGCTGGTTTTTTTTCGAGTAATTTTGATGGTTTATTTTGGTTTTTAGACTAGCTTTTGCCGTCGTTTTTGATTAATTTAGCGCCACAAAATAATAAGAGAATGATTTCAGAAGCACAGTTTCAACAAGAGTTACAATTGTTTATTGCCAATGGTATTCGTGAAGATGTTGGCCCAGGGGATTACAGCTCCTTAGCTTGTATTCCGTCAACGGCCACGGGAAAAGCAAAATTGCTGGTAAAAGAAGATGGGATAATAGCAGGTGTTGCCTTGGCAAAAATGATTTTCAACTATGTTGACCCTTCCTTACAAATAGAAACTTTTATACAAGATGGAACGCCTGTGCGCTATGGCGATGTGGTTTTCCACGTTTCAGGAAGTTCGCAATCTATATTAAAATCAGAGCGTTTGGTGTTGAATACAATGCAAAGAATGTCAGCCATTGCAACTAAAACCAACAGTTATGTTCGTTTATTAGAAGGTACAAAGACTCAAATTTTAGATACTCGTAAAACTACGCCAGGATTCCGTGCTGCCGAGAAATGGGCTGTAACCATTGGCGGAGGAGTGAATCATCGATTTGCGTTGTACGATATGATCATGCTCAAAGACAATCATATCGATTTTGCTGGAGGCATCACAAAAGCTATCGAAAAGACCAAAGCCTATTTAAAGGAAAGCAACTTGGACTTAAAAATCATTGTTGAAGCTAGAGATTTAGCCGAAATTGAAGAAATTTTAAAATCAGACGGTATTTACAGAATTTTGATAGACAACTTTAATTACGAGGATACCCGTAAAGCAGTGGCTATGATTAACGGCAAATGCCAGTCCGAATCTTCAGGAAATATCAACGAAACTACCATTAGTGAATATGCGGCTTGTGGAGTGGATTTTATCTCCTCTGGAGCGTTAACGCATTCTGTTTATAATATGGATTTGAGTTTAAAAGCCATTTGATTTTAATACAGTTTGTCAAATGATTCCAAAAAATAAAGTTCCTTTTGAGATACAGTTTAAAAAAAAAATCAGGCAAAATGTCTTGGTTAAAAAGTGTATTCATTTTTTGCAAAATCAAAAACTACTTTGGTTAGATGAAGTTTCTCTATATGATTTTTTGCGATCGTATGTTGTTGGTGTTTTAGATGGAAAACTATCGGTAAGAGCTGGAGCAATTGCTTTTAGTTTTTTTATGGCTTTATTCCCGTTTGCACTTTATATTTTGAATTTAATCCCATACATTCCAATTGAAGGTTTTCAGAATGATTTTTTGCGTTTTGTTGAACATAGTGTTCCTCCAAATACTTATGATGCCATTGCAGGAATTATTAATGATATTCTAAATAATAGCCATTCTGGATTGCTTTCTTCGGGTTTTATTTTGTCTATTTTTTTGATGGCTAATGGATTGAATGCGATTTTAGGAGGGTTCGAAGAGTCTCGTCATGTCATTGAAAAGAGGGGCTTTGTGGATCAATATATTGTAGCTATTGGAATGTCTATTTTCCTTTCCTTTTTATTGATTTTTACAGTAGCAATCATTGTTGTTTTTGAAGTGATTATTCAAAAATCTAAAATTCAGGATGTATTAAGTGATACGATTTCTTTAATTCAACTAGGACGTTACTTGTTCCTTTCGTTAATGATACTGTTCACCACTTCCATTTTATTACGCTTTGGAATTAAACAACGGCATAAACCTAAATTTATTTCCGTAGGATCTGTTTTTACTACGATTCTAATCATTCTTTCTTCGTATGGTTTTGGGATTTGGGTAGTCAAGTTTTCGAAATACAACGAATTATACGGCTCTATTGGAACTTTATTAATCCTGATGTTTTATATATGGCTTAATTGTATATTACTCTTGCTTGGTTTTGAGCTCAATGCTATTATTCAGTCCCATCGCAATCAAACAAAATCTAAAAAAATGCTATAGTTGTGTTAGAATACGAAATTCTGTACTATTTTTGTAAAAAAATCAGCATTACTGGTGCTTTTATTTTTAGAAATTTTTATCCAACTATGTTTCTATAAATTGACCAAATAAGGTAATCGCCGAGAAACGGGATTCAATCAAATAACAAAAAGAAATCATTTCCAATGAAAAAAATCTTACTATTAGCAAGTGTTTTATGTTTTGCAGTTGTAACCACAGCTCAAAGTCAATCGGTATTAGGAAAATGGAAAACCATAGATGATGAAACAGGAAAACCTAAATCAATTGTCGAAGTGTATGAAAAATCAGGAAAAATTTATGGCAAAATTGTAGAGATTTTAGATCCCCAAAAAAAAGATAAATTGTGTACTGAATGTTCGGGAGACGAAAAGAACAAGCCGGTTCTAGGAATGGTAATTGTGAAAGGACTTCATAAAGATGCTGATGAATATAATGGAGGCTCAATTACGGATCCAGTAACGGGTAAAAAGTATAAATGTTTTATCACTTTAGAAGGAAAAGATAAATTAAAAGTGAGAGGTTATGTAGGCTTTTCTTTAATCGGAAGAACGCAATATTGGCATAGAGTTAAATAATTTTTTACTTAATAAGAGGTACCCTTATAATTCAATTTTCAGATTGTATTTTGAAATTGAGTGATAAGGGTATTTTTTATTATTTTTGGTGTCTAGCCCAATATAATAATCTTTCAAAATTGTCCTTTTGACAAAATCCCAAGCCGCATGTTCTTCGTTGAAGTAATTTTACCTTTAGCCTTAGCTAAAACTTTTACCTATCAAGTCTCGGAATCCGAATTTCTTTTCATTAAAAAAGGAATGCGTTTGGCGGTACCTTTTGGTAAAAGCAAAATTTACACTGCCATAGCTGTTGAATTGCATCAAAACGAACCTGTTTTATATCAAGCTAAAGAAATTCATCAAATTTTGGATCATGAACCCATTGTGACACCGATTCAAATTGAGCATTGGTTTTGGATGGCCAATTATTATATGTGTAGTATTGGCGATGTGTATAAAAATGCCATGCCTAATGCGTTACTTTTAGAAAGCGAAACAGTCGTGACCGCTCAGTTGTCTACTTTTGTTAATGAAATAGAACTTTCGGATCAGGAGTATTTGGTGTATCAAGCATTGCAACAACAAAGTTCATTAAAAATTGAGGATATCATTGCTATACTGAATAAAAAGAATGTGTTTCCGATTATTCATAAAATGATCGATAAAAACATATTAGTTTTACAGGAAGAAATATCTGAAAGCTACAAACCCAAGTTGGTGCGCTATATTCGTTTGCATCCACAATATAATTCGCAAGAAGGTTTGACTTTGCTATTGGAACTATTAAAAAATGCTACTAAACAAAAAGAAATTGTTCTCCATTATTTTCAATTGAATGCTATAGAGAAAAAACCAATTTCTGTAAAAAAGTTGGTCGAATCTGCAAAAGTTACAGCAGCAACTGTTAAAGCTTTGGTTGATAAAGAGGTGTTTGAAGAATATTATGTGCAACAAGACCGAGTAACTTATTCAGGAGACGTTGCTTCAAAAGAGTTGCAGTTGAGTGCCTCACAACAAGCTGCTTTTGATGCGTTACAAAATCAATTTTCTCAAAAAAATGTTTGTTTGTTGCACGGTGTTACAGCTAGTGGAAAAACCGAAATCTATATTAAATGGATTGAAACTTTTTTAGAAAAAGGAATGCAAGTGCTGTATTTGTTGCCAGAAATAGCGTTAACGACTCAGTTAGTAGGTCGTTTGAGATTGCATTTTGGAGATAAAGTGGCTGTTTTTCATTCTAAATATAATAACAATGAAAGAGTAGAAGTATGGCAGCAGGTTTTGAATAATTCTGAAAAAGCTCAGATTGTCATTGGAGCTCGTTCGGCATTATTTCTTCCTTTTCAACAGTTAGGAGGTATTATTATCGATGAAGAACATGAACAAACCTTTAAACAAACCGATCCAGCTCCTCGATTTCATACTCGTGACGCTGCTATAGTTTTGGCTAATTTTCACAAGTCTAAAGTGCTTTTAGGGTCAGCAACACCCAGTTTGGAAACCTATTATAATGCACAAACTGCTAAGTTTGGATTGGTTATACTTAATGAACGATTTGGTTATGCTAAGATGCCTGTGATAATGCTGGTTGATTTGAAGGACAACTATTTTCGAAAACAAATGAAAGGTCATTTTAGTGGCGCCCTAATCCAAGAAATAAGTGCGACCCTATCTTTAGGCGAACAAGTGATTTTGTTTCAAAATCGAAGAGGTTTTTCGCCTGTAGTAGAATGTATGACTTGTGGTCATATTCCTCAGTGTCCACAATGTGATGTTAGTTTAACCTATCATAAATATAAAAGTCAGTTACGCTGTCATTATTGTGGGTTTGCTATTGGTAAACCAACCAATTGTCATTCGTGTTCTAGTATTGATTTGACAACAAAAGGTTTTGGTACTGAGCAAATTGAATTGGAATTACTTTCTCTATTTCCAAGTGCCAAAATTGGGAGAATGGATCAAGATACTACTAGAGGAAAATACGGATTCGAAAAAATAATTGATAGTTTTAAAAATCAAGAAATTGATATTTTGGTAGGTACTCAAATGCTTGCCAAAGGATTGGACTTTGATAAGGTGAGCTTAGTTGGGATTATGAATGCTGATACGATGTTGTACCATCCTGATTTTAGAGCTTTTGAACGTAGTTTTCAAATGATGACCCAAGTGGCTGGTCGTGCCGGAAGAGCTGAAAAACAAGGAAAGGTTATTATTCAAACATATAATCCCTTGCATAATACAATCCAACAAGTAACTCGAAATGATTATGAAGGGATGTATAAGGAGCAGTTGTATGACAGGCAAATTTATAAATACCCTCCTTATTATAGGTTAATAAAAATTACATTAAAACATCGGGATTTTGATAAGCTCAAAGAAGGGGCATTGTGGTTGTATCAAGTAATGTCGCAATCTCTAGACATGCCTGTGTTAGGACCAGAGGAGCCTGCAATTAATAGGATTAGAAACGAATATATCAGAACAATAATGATTAAAATACCTCAAAACAAGCCTATTGGTAGTACCAAAAAAACTATTCAAAAAATAGTCAATAGTTTTGAGGCTGTTGTTCAGTTTAGGACTATTAGAGTTGGTGTTAATGTTGACTTTTATTAGTATAAAGTAGTTTTATGACATAGACAATGCTTTTACTAGATCTTCTTTTTTATTGCGACTTAAAGGAATTTTGTTTACGCCAATTTCAGCAAATTTACTATTGAATCGATCTATTTTGTCAATATTTACAATGAAGGATTTATGAACTCGTATGAATTTGTCTTTGCTTAAATCATTTTCAAAAGACTTCATAGTAGATAGTACCAAATTACTATCTTCTTCTGTAACTACTCGTACATAGTCGCCATAGGCTTCGATCCATTTTATTTTTGAAGTGAAAACCTTAAGTTTTTTTAAATTACTTTTTATAAAGATATGTTCCCCTTCTTCTTCTTTGTTTTCTGTTTTTAATAAATGGTGATCAATGGCTCGTTTTACAGATGCGTTGAAACGTTCTAGAGCTATGGGTTTTTGTAAATAATCAGTAGCGTCATAATCAAAAGCTTTCATGGCATATTCCGCTTTGGAAGTGATGAAGATAATTTGAGGTTTTGACTTTAAACCATCTAAAAAATCAAACCCGCTTATGACAGGCATTTCAATGTCTAGAAAAATCAAATCAACCGTATGGATTGACATGCAATTTTTGGCTTCAATGGCATTTGAAAAATCACCTATTAAATGCAAATGTTGGTGATTATTAACTAGTTTGGCTATAATCATTCGTTGTATGGAACTATCGTCAACAACAACACAGTTTAGTTTCATAATAGAATAGTTTACGATTTGGTAAGGTAAATATATTTTTTTTTATTATGTAATGCAAATTCAAAGGTATAAATTTAACACTTAATCGATTATTTTAATAATTCGCTTGTGGGTTAAAATAAAAAGACTACTTTTGCACCCAATTTAACAAATAAATATATTATTTATGAATCATTATGAAACTGTTTTCATTTTAAATCCCGTTTTATCTGAGGTACAGGTAAAGGAAACAGTAAGTAAATTTGAAGAATTTCTTACTAGTAGAGGAGCTGAAATGGTATCGAAAGAAGATTGGGGTCTTAAAAAAATGGCTTACGAAATTCAAAACAAAAAAAGTGGTTTTTACCATTTATTCGAGTACAAAGTAGCTGGTGAAGTTTTACTTCCATTCGAAACAGAATTTAGACGTGACGAGCGTGTAATGCGTTTCTTAACTGTTGCTCTAGACAAACATGCTATCTCTTGGGCTGAAAGAAGAAGAGCAAAACTTAAATCTACTAAAGCTTAATTATCATGGCAACATTACAACAATCTGCTTCAGGAAAAAAAGACGGAGATATCAGATATCTAACGCCTTTGAACATAGAAATCAACAAAACTAAAAAGTATTGTCGTTTCAAAAAATCAGGTATCAAATATGTAGACTACAAAGATGCTGATTTCTTATTGAAATTTGTGAATGAACAAGGTAAAATCTTACCTCGTCGTTTAACAGGTACTTCATTGAAATACCAAAGAAAAGTGTCTGTAGCTGTAAAAAGAGCACGTCACTTAGCTTTAATGCCATATGTGGCTGATTTACTAAAATAATAATTAATTAATAGTTGTTGGTTTTCGGTCAAATGAAACCTAACTTCTGCAATATAAGGACAACAACATGGAACTTATTTTAAATAAAGACGTACAAAACTTAGGTTTTAAAGATGATATCGTAACAGTAAAAAATGGTTACGGACGTAATTACTTGATTCCTCAAGGATTTGCTCATTTAGCAACCGCTTCTGCAAAGAAAGTTTTGGCTGAAAACCTAAAACAAAGAGCGCACAAAGAAGCTAAAATCGTTGCTGATGCTAAAGCTACTGCTGAAGCATTGAAAGCATTAGAAATTAAAATTGCTGCAAAAGCAGGTGGTGAAAAATTATTCGGATCTATTACAAACATTGACATTGCTGCTGCTTTAGCGAATGCAGGTCAAGAAATTGATCGTAAATTCATCACTAGCGGTATCGTAAAACGTATTGGAAAATACACTGCATCTATCCGTTTACACAGAGATGTAATTGTTGAAATACCATACGAAATCGTTCCTGAGAAAGCATAATTTCAGATTAAAAATTATAAAATCCCGATACGTTTTATTAACGCAATCGGGATTTTTTATTTTATAGAACGGATACGAAGTAAAAGTGTTTTAGGTTAAATCATAATACAATGAAATATACAAGACTTACAAAAGAACAGTTCGAGGAGTTACACCAAGAGTTTACGACTTTTTTAGCAACTCAGTCGATTGATAAAGCAGAGTGGGATACCATTAAAAAAGAAAAACCTGAGGTGGCCGAACAAGAACTGGATGTTTTTTCAGATTTAATTTGGGAGGGTGTGTTAACTAAGGCACAGTTTTTAGAACATTTTTCTAAAAATCATATATTCCTTTTTCAATGCTTTGCTACGGAAGTAAAATCAATTGTGCTGAAATCTTTGGTTCCAGAAGTTGATTTTTTGACCAAAGAAGGGTTACAATGGCTTTCTGATAACATGTTTACCGATACCATCGAAATGAAAGTGGGTAAAAAAGTTTTTACCGAAGAACGAAATTATTCCTTGTTTCAATTAATCCAACAAGGTGCTTTTCTAAGCGATGGACAATTGTTCAATCAAATTAATACAATTATAGAATCGTAAAACTATTTTATAAAGTATAAATTGGCTATTTTAGTACCTTATTTGAAAACTAAAATAGCCATTTTTATTTCATGAATATTCAAGATACGATTCAGCAGTTGCGCTCCGAATTAGACCAACACAATTACAACTATTACGTGTTGGACCAACCTCAAATTTCGGATTTCGAATTTGACCAAAAATTAAAAGAACTGCAAGCATTAGAAGCAGAGCATCCCGAATTTTTTGATGCTAATTCTCCAACCCAAAGAGTGGGTGGTACAATCACTAAAAATTTCCAAACAGTAGTTCACGATTACCGCATGTATTCATTGGATAATTCGTATTCGAAAGATGAATTATTAGACTGGGAAAAACGGATTCAAAAAGTACTTGGCGACCTACCATTAGAATATACTTGCGAATTAAAATATGACGGAGCTTCCATTAGTATCACCTATGAAAACGGTCAATTGTCCCGAGCTGTCACTCGTGGTGATGGTTTTCAGGGCGACGAGGTAACGAATAACATCAAAACTATCAAATCGATTCCTTTACAATTGAAAGGGAATTATCCCGATCACTTTGCTATTCGCGGTGAAATCATCTTGCCATTTGCTGGTTTTGAAAAAATGAATCAAGAGTTGATAGAAATTGGGGAAACGCCTTATTCCAACCCCAGAAATACCGCTTCAGGAAGTTTGAAATTACAAGACAGCTCAGAAGTGGCTAAACGACCCTTAGATTGTTTACTATATTCATTAGTTGGAAGTAATTTGCCGTTTCAATCACAGTTTGAAGGGCTACAAGCAGCTAGAGATTGGGGCTTCAAGGCACCAAAAGAAGCCAAACTAGCCAAAAATATAGACGAAGTTTTTGAATTCATTGATTATTGGGACGTGCATCGCCATCAACTCCCTTATGAAACAGATGGGGTAGTAATCAAAGTAAATGCTTTGTCGTATCAAGACGAGCTTGGATATACTGCAAAATCTCCGCGTTGGGCGATAGCCTATAAATTCAAATCCGAACAAGTTAGCACCAAATTAAATTCGATTTCATATCAAGTAGGACGTACAGGCGCCATTACTCCAGTCGCCAATTTAGAGGCAGTACAATTGGCAGGAACCGTTGTGAAACGAGCTTCCTTGCACAATGCCGACCAAATAGAAAAATTGGATATCCGAATTGGTGATACGGTTTTTGTAGAAAAAGGAGGGGAAATAATCCCTAAAATCATTGCTGTTGATTTAGAGAAGCGCCCTGAACATTCAGAAGTAACACATTATATTACAAATTGCCCTGAATGTAAAACGGCTTTGGTGCGCTCTGAAGGGGAAGCCAATCATTATTGTCCTAATTTTTATGGTTGTCCCCCTCAAATTATTGGTAGAATTCAGCATTTTATTTCTCGTAAGGCAATGGATATTGAAGGTTTAGGAGGAGAAACAGTGGCTTTATTGTATAATAATGGTTTGGTTCATAACTATGCCGATTTGTATGATTTGAAAGTGGAGCAACTGTTACCTTTGGAACGAATGGCTCAGAAATCTGCTGAAAATTTAGTTAATGGTGTAGCAAAATCTAAAGAAATCCCTTTTGAAAGTGTTTTGTATGCTTTAGGAATTCGATTTGTAGGGGAAACGGTAGCCAAAAAACTGGCCAAGCATTACAAAACTATTATGGCTTTAGAGCAAGCTACTCTTGAAGATTTGATTTTGGTAGATGAAATAGGGGAACGCATTGCAAGAAGTGTAATAGAATTTTTTGAAAATGACGAAAATAGAATGATTGTTGAGCGATTGAAATTGCATGGCGTTCAAATGGAAATAGTTGAAAAAGTGAATCCTAACGCTACAACTAAGTTCTTAGGGAAAACCTTTGTTGTTTCGGGTGTTTTTGAACAATTTTCTAGAGATGAATTAAAAAGGGTGATTGAAGATAATGGAGGTAAAGTAGGAAGTTCTATTTCCTCTAAAACAGATTATGTTGTTGCTGGTGAGAATATGGGACCTTCCAAATTAGAAAAAGCAACCCAATTAGGAATAGCTATTTTGACAGAAGAAAATTTTAAACTACTGTTGGATGAAAGTAGATAAAGTAGTATTTGGTCTTTATTTTTTGTTATGTTTTTTAGTTGGAGTAGTTAGTTTGTGTCATTTTAATGAACTTGTACTTTATCTCAAAGGAGGAATTGTTATTGTAATTGCACTTTGTTTTTTTGTCAAAACGAAAAAATTTAGTCCTGTTGTTACGGCTGTTCTTTTACTTTCTTTTTTTGGTGAAACGTATTATCTTTTTGTTAAGTCGTATACCGAAACTGTTCCAATTGTACTTTTTTTATGCGTGAATTTGATTTTTTTGCGACTATCATGGGTGGAAGTCAGAAGAAAAAACTGGAAACAATCGGAATTTATTAAGTTACTACTTTTGATGGGAGTAATAACGGTATTTGTATACGCTATTTTATCTTTGGATTTACGAGATACAGATGTGAATTTTGTATTATATATTATTTATAGTATTGTTTTTGTGACCATGTTTATTTTGTCGTTTGCCAATTTGGTAAAAACTCATCATAGGAGTAGTTTGTTCTTAGTTCTTTTTGGAGTGACTGTTTTTGTTTCGGATTTGTTTTTTTTGCTAAATAATTATTTTATTAAATTGACTTTTTTAAGAACGGGTGGGAATTTAGCACAAGTGATTGGGTATTATTTTATGACACATTATTTTTTGGTTAGAAAAAGGGAAGAAGAAATTAATTTAATAATGAATTAGAGTCTAGATGATTTAGTAATTATCTCATATTGGCTTTATTATAAGTTAAAAGGACATTTTGATAACTGTTTTTTAAATTAAGATCGCTTTTCCTTTGGCAATATTTTGTTTGTTAGTGTCAAAATAGAAATCGATTCTACCTAGATATAAACCATAACAACCAACTTGATTAACTAAAACTTCTTTATCTGCTGCGTTTTTTACAATAGTAGGTTTGTCTAAAAAAGTGTGAGTGTGACCTCCAATAATCAAATCTATGTCTTGAGTGTTTTGAGCTAATTTCAAATCAGATATCTTGTTGTCATCACTTTTTTTGTACTCATAGCCCAAGTGAGATAAGCAAATTACTAAGTCGCATTTCTCCTCCTTTTTAAGGATGCGAGTCATATCTTGGGCAATTTCTATCGGATCGTGATAAACTGTTTCTTTGTAGTTTTTTTTGTCAACTAAGCCTTGTAATTCTATACCTAATCCGAAAACACCAATTTTGATTCCGTCTTTGTGAAAGATTTTATAGGGTTTAATATGAGTATCCAAAGCCGTGTTTTTGAAGTCATAATTGGCTGAAACAAAATCAAAAGTGGCGTGAGGCAATTGTGAATAAAAACCTTCGATGCCATTATCGAAATCATGATTGCCTAATGTAGCGAGATCATATTTCATCATACTCATTAATTTCAACTCAATTTCGCCACCATAGTAATTGAAATATGGGGTTCCTTGGAACACATCACCGGCATCCAATAACAAAACATTTTGGTTTTCTTTTCGTATAGTTTCAATTAAAGCAGCTCTTCTAGATACACCTCCCATGTTTGCATTTCGAGGATCATCTGCTGGAAAGGGATCTATATGACTGTGAACATCATTGGTGTGTAGAATAGTTATTTTTTTTATTTCAGGCTTAAAACTCATTAGCGGCAAACTAGGTAACGCTAATAAAGCAGAACTAGCAGCGGTTTTTTGAATAAAATCTCTTCTTTTCATTTTATTTTTTTTTTAAGTCGTAAAAGGTTTTTTGTTTTTTAAAATTTATTCTACTGCTATTCGAACTTCTTTTAGCACAGGTATGGTTTTTATTTCCTTGAAATAATCAATCAGAACGTTTCGTAATTTGTAATTTAAGTCATAGGTCTGTATTCCTTTTTGGAAAAAAGTCATATTGTCACCTCCTGCGGCAAGATAATCATTAGTAGCAACATTATAAATTTTTGAAATTTCTAAAGGTTTTCCTTGAATTTTGATGTCTTTTGGTTGGTTGTTTTTGTCGATTGTAAAAGTTATTCCTGCAAGAGGTTGTGCTTTTTGTGTTTTGATAAAATAATGAATCATATCCATAACAACTTCTCCGTTCATAGCAATCACTACCAAGCTATTTTCGAAAGGCATAATTTGAAATGCGTTACGAGCTGTAACATCTCCCTTTGGTAAAGCAGCTCGAATACCACCATGATTTAAAATACAAAGGTCAATTTTCTTTTTTTCACGGGCATACAGGATGATGTTACCTCTATGTATACAAGCATCTGCCATTAAATTACCTAAGGTTGATTGCCATTTACTGCTATTTTTGTCTAGTGTTTCTGGACAATAAGCAATTACGGTTGTCAAGTCTTTGTCGATATGTTCTCTATAGGGTTTAATAAAAGCAGTAATTGAAGGATTTTCGCTAATTGATTGGTTTACAGGGATACGTTTTCCTTCAATTTTGGTAATACCAATCTGAGTTGAAGTGCATGAAAAAATTAAAAAAAATGTTAAGAATATAACAAAAAGTTTTAAAAAACCGTTATACTTTTTTAAATTTGCCATTTGTTTTGCGTCTTTATTAATTAAATTTGAAGTACGTAAAAGTAGTCAGTTTTCCTGTAATTTTAAGCTTTTTAGACTAAAGTATTTGTTATTATAGCGAAAAGTTTAACGTTATTTTTCCAAAACAATATAAATATATATTTAATAGTTACATAATATGCAATCATTAATAGGCACGGGTGTTGCATTGGTTACACCCTTCAAAACAGATTTTTCAGTAGATGTGGAAGCGTTGAAAAGTATTGTAAATTTTTCAATAGAAAATGGGATAGAATATTTGGTAGTAATGGGTACAACCGCTGAGAATGCTACCCTAAGTGCTGAAGAAAAAGAGTTGGTTATTGCAACTGTAGTTGAGACTAACAATGGAAGGATACCTTTGGTTTTGGGTGTTGGTGGTAATAATACCATGCAGGTAGTTGCTGAATTGCAAACAAGAAATTTGTCTGCTTTTGATGCAATTTTATCGGTTTCGCCATATTACAATAAGCCTACACAAGAAGGGATATACCAACATTTTAAAGCTATTTCAGAAGCTTCTCCTATACCCGTTATTTTGTATAATGTACCTGGGAGAACTTCGAGTAATATGTTGCCTTCAACAGTACTTCGTTTAGCTAATGATTTTTCAAATATTATTGGAATTAAAGAGGCAGCAGGAGATTTAGTTCAAGCCATGAAGATTATTCAACATAAACCTAAGGATTTTATGGTGATATCCGGAGATGATATGATTGCTTTACCAATGGTTTTGGCAGGTGGAGCTGGTGTTATTTCTGTAATTGGTCAAGGATTCCCAAAAGAATTTTCAGAAATGATTCGTCTTGGATTGAACAAAAAAGTGGATGCTGCTTTTGAAGTTCAATACAAAATTGCAGACAGTATTGATATGATTTTTGAACAAGGAAATCCAGCAGGAATAAAAGAAGTCTTTAAAGCTCTTGGAATTGCAGAGAATGTGGTTCGTTTGCCATTGGTTTCAGTGGATGATTCGCTTTCTGAAAGGATTTTTGAGTTTGTGAAAAATTTTTAAAAAAACGAAGAAAACGTAAGCTTTTTTTTAAATAAAAATATATTTTGAAGTCGCTAAATTAATACCTAAATTTGCCAGCCAAAGTTACGTTTGATTTTAACTATTTGGTGTTAAATTGTAATAAAAGTAAAATAAATGAAGAAAATTGTTGCATTATTATTTCTTGCCCTTGCTTTAGGATCTTGTGGAGAATATCAAAAAGCATTAAAGACCGAAGATGTGGGGGTTAAGTATGATTTAGCTGAAAAGCTATATGATGCAGGTAAATATTCTAAAGCTATTCGACTTTTTGAGCAGATAGCTCCAGCATATAGAGGAAAACCTCAAGCAGAGAAAATGTTTTACATGTACTCACAGTCGTATTATAAAACAAAACAATACTATTTAGCAGGTTATCAGTTTGAAAGTTTTGCTTCTAATTACCCTAAAAGCGAAAAAGTACAAGAAGCAGCCTATTTGGGTGCAAAATGTTATTCAAAACTTTCTCCAGTATATAGTTTGGATCAGGTTGATACATTCAAAGCAATTGAAAAATTGCAAGCATTTATAGATAATTATCCCAATTCAGAATATTTAGCCGAAGCGAATACTACGATGCGAACTTTGAATGAGAAAATTGAGAAAAAAGTATATGAAAATGCTGTTGGTTATAATACCATCATGGATTATAAGTCTGCTTTAGTTGCATTAGATAATTTTATTGCTGATTTTCCTGGTACTACTTTGAAAGAAAAAGCACTATATTACAAATTAGATTCTGCCTACAACTTGGCAGTAAATAGTGTTCCAGAGAAAATGGAAGAGCGTTTACAAGTTGCAAAATTAGCGCATACAACTTTAATGCGTTACAAACCAGATACTGAATACAAAGAAAAAGCTGATGAAATGTTGGCTAGAATTGAAAACGATTTACAAAAATTTACTAAATAATTAAAGTCATGGATTTAAAGAAGACGAATGCTCCAGTAAATACAATTACCTACAACAAAACTGTAATTGAAGAACCCACTGGTAATGTATATGAAGCAATAACCATTATGGCTAAAAGAGCAAATCAAATCAATTCTGAAATTAAAAAAGAATTGACTGAGAAATTAGAAGAGTTTGCTACTTATAATGATAGTCTTGAAGAAGTTTTTGAAAATAAAGAACAAATTGAAGTTTCTAAATTTTACGAAAAATTACCAAAACCACACGCATTAGCAGTGCAAGAGTGGTTGGATGGAAAAATCTACCATAGAGATTCAAACAAATAATACTATTGATGTCAGTTTTAAAAGGCAAAAAGGTTTTACTAGGAATTTCTGGTGGAATTGCAGCCTATAAAACCGCTTCGTTAGTACGACTTTTTATAAAAGCAGGTGCACAGGTCCAAGTGATTATGACACCTGCTTCTAAGGATTTTGTCACTCCCTTGACATTATCTGTTTTATCCAAAAATCCTGTTTATTCTACGTTTTTTGATAAAGAAACTGCCGATACTTTAGCTCAACAAAAAGAAGCTAAAGAATTATGGAACAATCATGTAGAATTGGGACTTTGGGCCGATATAATGCTTATCGCACCAGCTACAGCCAATACTATGTCTAAAATGGCAAATGGTGTTTGTGATAATTTATTGCTTGCGGTTTATCTTTCTTCTAAATGTCCTGTTTATTTTGCTCCTGCAATGGATTTGGATATGTATAAACACCCTTCAACTCTTGCAAGTTTTCAAAAGTTACAACAGTTTGGTAATATAATGATTCCTGCCGAAAGTGGGGAGTTGGCAAGTGGGCTTTCTGGTGAAGGACGTATGGCTGAACCTGAGAATATTATTGCTTTTATCGAAGCAGATATCGAAAAAAAGTTACCCTTATTCAATAAGTCTATTTTGATTACTGCAGGACCAACTTATGAAGCAATTGATCCCGTTCGTTTTATAGGCAATCATTCTTCCGGTAAGATGGGGTTTGCTATTGCCAATAGAGCTGCAGAATTAGGTGCTAAAGTATATCTCGTTTCAGGACCAACCCATTGTAAGCCGTTATTTTCTTCGATTGAAGTTTTTCCGGTGGTTTCTGCTAAAGAAATGTATACAAAATGTCATGAGCTGTATGGTCAAGTTGATGTAGCTATTGCTGCTGCTGCCGTTGCGGATTACAGACCTAAAATCGTAGCTGAACAGAAAATCAAAAAAGCGGCAGAAAATTTTGTCATTGAATTGGAAAAGACACAAGATATTTTGGCTTCTTTAGGCGCCTCCAAAGAACAGCAATTCTTAATTGGATTTGCCTTAGAAACAGAAAATGAAATTGATAATGCCAAAATTAAAATTCAAAAAAAGAATTTGGATTTAATTGTTTTGAATTCTTTACAAGATGAAGGAGCTGGTTTTGGTAAATCCACGAATAAGATTACCTTTATTGATAAGAATTTTGCTGTAGAACCTATGGATTTAAAAACTAAAACTGCAGTAGCTATCGATATCATCGACAAAGTATGTGAACATTTTAATCAAAAAAAAGATAAATTAAAATAGTATACTTTTTCGATTTATTAGCCGTTTCTAACCAAACAATACTTTTGAATATGTATAGATTTATAGGGGTCTTTTTCTTGATTTTGTTCAATACAACTTTTTTATTTGCTCAGCAATTAAATTGTTCCGTAGTTATTAATGCTCAAAAGGTGACGAATACCAATCAGCAATTGATTAAAAATTTAGAATTAGCCTTAAATGAATTTGTCAACAAAACTGATTGGACTGGGCAAACATTAAAGCAGAATGAAAAGATAAAATGCTCTATGTTTATTACGCTTTCGGCTGTTAACTCAGACCAGTTTTCAGGAACCATTCAGGTACAATCTTCAAGACTAATTTATAATTCTACTTACAGTTCACCAGTACTTAATTATAACGACAAAGATTTTAATTTTAAATATGTTGAGTTTGAAAATTTAATTTTTAACCCTTCCGTTTTTGAATCCAATTTAGTTTCTGTAATAGCTTATTACAGTTATGTGATTTTGGGTTTGAATATGGATAGTTTTCAATCGTTTAGTGGGAATACTTATCTTGAAACAGCTCAAAACATTTTAAATGTTGCACAACAAGGTGGTTACAAAGGTTGGAGTCAAGCAGATGGTGTTCAGAATCGATTTTTTTTAACCAACGATTTGTTATCTCCTACTTTTGCACCTTACCGTCAAGCTATAGCAGATTATCATCAAGGCTTAGATGTAATGAGCACCGATGTAAAAACAGCTAAAGAGAAAATAAAAACGGCTATTTTAAATTTATCCAAATTGAATCAAACACGTCCCAATGCTTTTCTGACTCGCGTATTTTTTGATGCAAAAGCCGATGAGATAGTGTTGATTTTTTCTGGTGGTCCAAGCATCACTATTGCGGATTTAGTGGAAACATTAAATAAAATCTCTCCTATGAATTCAAGTAAATGGAGTCAAATTAAATACTAATACAACCTATATTTTTGCCTTATTTTAGTAGCTTTATTCAAAACGTATTTTAATGATAACCTCACTTTCTATCAAAAATTTTGCTTTAATAGATCAACTAGCAATTGATTTTACCAATGGATTATCTATAATTACAGGGGAAACTGGAGCTGGTAAATCCATCATTTTAGGAGCGCTAGGATTGGTTTTAGGAAAAAGAGCCGATTTGTCTTCACTGAAAAATACCGATGAAAAATGTGTTATTGAGGCTCAATTTGATATTTCAAAATACAACTTATTCTCTTTTTTTGAAGAAAATGATTTAGACTACGAAGCAGAAACGATTATTAGAAGAGAAATTTTGCCCTCAGGAAAATCGAGAGCTTTTATTAATGATAGCCCTGTTAATCTACAAGAATTACAAGCTTTAAGCCTTTTTTTAATAGATATTCATTCGCAACAACAAACACAAGAATTGTCTGAAGAAGAAGTACAATTTAAAATTATTGATGCAATTGCTGATAATAAGAATGAACTTGAGCAATATCAGGAAATACTAAAAAAGTATAAAAATCATAAATCTCAATTGGTTTCGCTTCAAAGAAAACAAGGTGAATCTCTTAAAGAACAAGAGTATCATTCTTTTTTATTAGATGAGTTGTTATCAGCTAAATTAATTGATGGGGAACAAGAACAATTAGAAGAAGATTTTGAACAATTAAATAATGTTGAAAGCATCAAAGAATCTATTGATAAAGCGTTACTCATAGCTCATGAAGAAGAAATTGGTGCCCTACATCATTTAAAAGAAATCAAAAGTACACTCCAGCGAATAGCTCCTTTCGGGAGTAAGTATCAAGAATTGCTTGAGCGGATGAATAGTATTATTATTGAGTTTGATGATATTACTTTAGAGCTTAACCAGCATGCTGAACAGTTACTAAACGATCCTGAAAAATTAGAGTATACGAATCAAAAATTACAGTTGATTTATACTTTACAAAAAAAACACCAAGTTAAAACTGTTGCCGAATTATTGGTGATTCAAAATGAGTTAGATCAGTCTTTGGTGTTGATTAGTAATCTCGAATCTGAAATTAACAAGCTCCAGGAGCTTATTACTAAAAATGAACAAGAATTAGATGCATTGGCACAAGTAATTCATGAGAAGAGAATACAAGCCATTCCTGTTTTGACCGAAAAAATGATTCAGATTTTGGAAAAATTAGGAATGCCTAATGTGCGTTTTAAAATAGATTTAAATTTAGTGCCAACTTTTTTTTCTAATGGAAAAGAAGCATTACACTTTTTATTTTCGGCTAATAAAGGAGGAGAGTTTGGGTTATTAAAAAAAGTAGCTTCAGGTGGAGAAATGTCAAGAATTATGTTGGCTGTCAAAGCTATATTAGCACAATATTCTAAATTGCCTACTTTGATTTTTGATGAAATCGATACAGGTGTTTCGGGTGAAATCGCTATTCGAATGGGAGAAATTATGAAACAAATGAGTACAACAATGCAAGTTTTTGCGATTACTCATTTATCTCAAATTGCCGCTAAAGGAGATTCGCATTTTAAGGTAGCTAAAAGTACGGTAGGAGAGGTGACTAACTCCGAATTGAAGTTGTTGACCGAAGAGGAACGAGTGCTTGAAATTGCTCAAATGCTCTCTGGAACCGTTGTTTCTGAATCGGCCCTAAATCATGCCAAAGCCTTGCTGAACTAAAAAAATGGGCTATATTTGTTGATTCAAAAAAAGACCACTGTTCAAAAAAAAAAATTAATAGCTTTTTTATTTTACAAAAAGAAATTTCAATACTATGATTATAGAACCAAGAATGAGAGGATTTATTTGTTTGACATCTCACCCAGATGGATGCGAACAAAATGTAAAAAATCAAATAGAATACATCAAATCAAAAGGTACAATAGCTGGAGCCAAAAAAGTTTTAGTAATTGGTGCTTCAACGGGATTTGGATTAGCTTCAAGAATTACTAGTGCTTTCGGGTCGAATGCTGCAACAATTGGTGTTTTTTTCGAAAAACCAGCTGCTGAAGGTAAAACAGCCTCACCAGGTTGGTACAATTCTGCCGCTTTCGAAAAAGAAGCACACAAAGCCGGTTTGTATGCGAAAAGTATTAATGGTGATGCGTTTTCTAATGAAGTGAAACAACAAACGATTGATTTAATAAAAAAAGACTTAGGTCAAGTTGATTTAGTAGTGTACAGTTTAGCCTCTCCAGTGCGTCAACATCCAGTAACAGGAGTTTTACATAGATCTACTTTAAAACCTATTGGAGGTGTTTATTCTAATAAAACAGTTGATTTCCATTCAGGTAAAGTGTCTGAAATTTCAATCCAACCTTGTGAAGGCGACGATATTGAAAATACAGTGGCTGTAATGGGAGGTGAGGATTGGTCTATGTGGATTGAGGCTTTAAAAGCGGAAAATTTATTAGCAGAAGGAGCTATGACCGTTGCTTATTCATACATTGGACCAGCATTGACAGAAGCTGTTTATAGAAAAGGTACTATTGGTCGTGCAAAAGATCATCTTGAAGCTACGGCATTTACAATAGCTGATAGTTTGAAGGACTTAAATGGAAAAGCTTTTGTTTCTGTAAATAAAGCCTTGGTTACCCAAGCAAGTTCGGCTATTCCAGTAATTCCATTGTATATTTCTTTGTTGTATAAAATCATGAAAGAAAAAGGAATTCACGAAGGTTGTATTGAGCAAATCCAGCGTTTGTATAGCGAACGTTTGTACAACAACGATGGGATTGCTACCGATGAAAAAGGACGTATTCGTATCGATGATTGGGAAATGAGAGAAGATGTTCAGGAATTAGTTGCCAAGTTATGGCCTGAGGCTACAACCGAAAATTTATCCGAAATTGGAGATCTAGCTGGATACCGTCATGATTTCTATAATCTATTTGGTTTCGAATTTGACGGAGTAGATTACAAAGCAGAAGCTAACGAATTGGTAAATGTGCCAAGTATAGCATAATAATAAAGAGAAGTTGAAAACACCTTATTTTTGATTTTATTTATAATAAAATACAGAATAGGGTGTTTTTTTATTGACATAAATCTAGACCTATGTATAATTTATTGAAAGGAAAAAAAGGAATTATTTTTGGAGCATTAGACGAGAATTCTATTGCTTGGAAGACGGCTGAACGCGTCCATGAAGAAGGCGGTGTTTTTGTATTAACCAATGCTCCTGCCTCCATAAGAATGGGGAATATTGAAGACTTAGCATTGAAAACTGGCGCTACTGTGATTCCTGCGGACGCTACTTCTGTTTCTGATTTAGAAAACCTGGTAGACCAAGCTGTAAAAATTCTTGGAGGTAAAATAGATTTTGTATTGCATTCGATTGGAATGTCGGTAAATGTGCGCAAAGGCAATCATTACACCAACCAAAATTATGACTTTACTGAAAAAGGTTGGAATGTTTCAGCAGTTTCTTTTCATAAAGTCCTTCAAGTTCTTTATCACAAAGATGCTATGAACGAATGGGGAAGTATAGTAGCGTTATCTTATATGGCAGCACAACGTGTTTTTCCGGATTATAATGACATGGCCGATAATAAAGCGTTCTTAGAATCTATAGCAAGAAGTTTTGGTTATTTTTTTGGTAAAAAATCAAAAGTAAGAGTAAATACGATTTCTCAATCTCCAACGGCTACCAAAGCGGGTCATGGTGTAAAAGGTTTTAAAGGTTTTATAAATTATTCAGAAAAGATGTCGCCTTTAGGAAATGCTTCTGCGTTAGATTGTGCCAATTATACGGTTACCTTGTTTTCTGACTTGACACGAAAAGTAACGCTGCAAAATTTGATGCATGACGGTGGTTTTTCTAATGTAGGTGTAAGTCAGGAAATAATGGAAATGTTTGAATAAATAGTATCTTTGCAACTCATTTCAAAACAGCGTTAATTTTAATACCACTTTTTTTACTATGTTTTTTTCTTTAATAATTCCAGTATATAACCGACCGGATGAAGTGGATGAACTTTTGATGAGTTTGTCACAAATGCAGTATCATGATGTATACGAAATAGTTATTGTTGAAGATGGCTCTACTATCAAATGCCAAGAAGTACTAGAAAAGTATGCTGATAAATTAAATATCTCTTACTATTTTAAGCCTAATTCAGGTCCAGGTGATTCAAGAAATTTTGGCATGGAAAAAGCAAGGGGGAATTATTTTATCATTTTCGATTCGGATTGTATCATTCCATCAAATTATTTAAAAGAAGTTGAAGCATCTCTTAATGAAAAGTATGTAGATTGTTTTGGAGGACCTGACAAAGCTTTGGATAGTTTTTCTGATATTCAAAAAGCCATCAATTTTGCTATGACTTCTTTCTTGACTACAGGAGGTATTCGTGGTGGTTCTGAAAAAATAGGTAAATTCCAACCTCGTAGTTTTAACATGGGTTTGTCTCGTAAAGCTTTTGAAATTTCTAAAGGATTTGGTAACTTACATCCTGGTGAAGATCCAGATTTATCCATTCGCTTGTGGGAGTTAGGTTTTGAAACCAAATTAATTCCTAATGCATATGTGTATCACAAACGCCGAATTGATTGGGATAAATTTACCATTCAGGTGAATAAGTTTGGAAAAGCAAGACCTATTTTGAACAGTTGGTATCCTAAATACAATAAACTGACTTTCTTTTTTCCTACCTTCTTTATTTTAGGATTTGGTTTTTCCATATTCATGTATTTGTTTAGCCAAAATTTTGATTTTTTATTGCAATTGTATTTTTTATATTTCATTATAATTTTTGTTACTTCTTCAATTCAAAATAAAAGTGTAAAAATTGGATATCTTTCAATGGTGGCGGTTTGGAAACAATTTTGGGGATATGGAACTGGTTTTTTGGTATCCTTTATCAAAGTTATTCTCTTGAAACAAAAACCTCAAGAAGCTTTTCCTGAATTATTTTTTAAAGTATAATGACTAAAATTATTGGCTTAACAGGTGGTATTGGTAGTGGAAAAACTACTGTGGCTAATTATTTTAAGGAATTAGGTGTCCCTGTTTATATTGCCGATGATGCTGCTAAAGAAGTCATGCAGTCTGAAGACATTCTTACAGCTATCAGAAAGACTTTTGGTGATGCAATTTTTGAGAACCAAATTTTAAATCGACAAAAACTAGCTTCAATAGTATTTGCCAATCCAAAAAAATTACAACAACTCAATGCTATTGTACATCCTGCTGTAGCGCAGCACTTCAAAACCTGGTTGTCTAATTATCAACAATTTCCTTTTATTATTTATGAAGCTGCCATCTTATTTGAAAGTGGTGGTGATCAAAAATGTGATAAAATTATTACAGTTACTGCTCCCGAAGCTATGAGAATTGAGCGCGTAATGGAAAGAGATGCTACTACAAAAGATCAAGTACTTCAACGAATGAATTCGCAATGGACAGATGCAAAACGCCTTGCAAAAAGTGATTTTGTAATCGAAAATATTGATTTTAATAAGACAAAAGCACAAATTGTTAAAATTCTTAAAATTTTATAGAAAAAACAATCTGACAATATATTGTTAATATTTGGTTAATACATTATTTATTATATTGTTAAAATGTTAATTTTGTGACATGAATAGAATGTTTTTTAGATTATTGGTGCTGTTAATGAGTTTATCGCTTATTGGTATAATTCTAGTACAGGTGTATTGGTTCAATTCTTCGTTTAACAATAATGATGAGCAATTCAAATTTCATGTTAAACAAGTTATTGGAAATGTAGCCGATAAATTAGAACAACAAGAAGCTTATATCTTTTACAATAACATCAATAAGTTAAAAGACAGTACGGGTAGAATTCCTCAGCGAGAAGATATCATGGAGTTTACTTTGGTTCAAAAAAATAAAAAAACCAATAAGACCATTGTATATTCCAATAGCATTATTTCTGAAGATTATAAAATCAACCCAACTTTTTCAACAGGAGCAAAAGATGATTTAAAATTTAAAAGCTTTAATTCTAAAAGAAAAACCGAGATATACAATAACAATAGTGTAGATAACTCGAATTTTCAAAAAAGTTTGATTCCAGATGTAACTATCGAAAAATCAGGGAGTTTAGCAATTTTAGATAACGCACAATTAGAAATATCGTATAAAGATTTTGCAGCTGCTTTGCCTATCCAAGAAAGGGTTTCAAATGACGTTCTTACCAAATTGATCAAAAAGGAATTAGAAGAAAGTGGTATAAATACGCTGTTTGAATTTGGTGTCTACAGTAATGGTTTAGCGACAAAGATTCATTCTGAAAATTTTACGTATGATTTAGATGCTACCTACTCAACTCCCATTTTTACCGACAATGAAGGAACTGAAAAATATAAATTATTAGTTTCTTTTCCCAATAAAAAGAAATTTTTATTGTCTGAATTAGTAAGTATTACTGTTTTGTCGATTATTTTCACCTTGATAATCTTGATTGCTTATACCTCTGCTTTGAATCAGTTGATTAGGCAACGTCAGATTTCTGAAATAAAAACAGATTTCATTAACAATATGACGCATGAATTTAAAACACCTATAGCTACTATAAATCTTGCTTTAGATGCTATTCGGAATCCAAAGATTATTGAAGATAAAGATAAAGTATATAAATATCTCGAAATGATTCGAGAAGAAAATAAAAGAATGCATGCCCAAGTTGAGAATGTGCTTAGAATATCAAAATTAGAAAAGAAAGAATTAGATATTATCAAAGAATCTATCGATGCACAAGAAGTTATAGAAGATGCAATCGAACACGTTAACCTGATTCTTGAGGATAGAGGAGGAACTATAAAATTGCATTTTAATGCTACAAGAACTACGGTTTTATTGAATGATTTTCATTTTACCAATGTAATTGTAAATATTTTAGAAAATGCCATAAAATACACCCCTGGTGTTCCTGAAATTGAAATTTTTACTGAAAACATCAAAGACATGCTTTTGATTAAAGTAAAGGATAATGGATTGGGTATGAGTAAAGTGGCTCAAAAGAGAGTGTTCGAAAAATTTTATAGAGAACACACTGGAGATTTGCATAATGTTAAAGGACATGGTCTAGGTTTAGCATATGTAAAACAAATAGTTGAAGACCATAACGGTCAAGTTTATGTTGAAAGCGAAAAGGGTAAAGGAAGTACCTTTATCATTAAAATACCACTAATAAATTAGCGATGGAAAATGTAAATAAAAAAATTCTACTAGTAGAAGACGATTTGAATTTTGGAGCCGTTTTAAAAGATTATTTGATGTTAAATGACTTTGAAGTTGTTTTAGCCAAAAACGGAATGGAAGGGTTTGAGAAATTTAAGAAAGATACTTTTGACCTTTGTATCTTAGATGTAATGATGCCGTATAAAGACGGATATACCCTTGCCAAAGAAATCAGAGAAAAAAACAGCGAAGTGCCAATTATTTTCTTAACCGCAAAAACGATGAAAGAAGATGTTATGAAAGGCTACAAAGCAGGTGCCGATGATTACCTTAACAAACCTTTTGATTCTGAAGTGTTGTTGATGAAAATCAAAGCCATCATTCAAAGAAAATCTTCTGAAGTAAAAACGGATCAAGTGCAATTTGAATTCAATATAGGTAAGTTTCATTTGAACTCTAAATTGAGATTTTTAACCTATCAAAATGAAGAGCCAATCAAATTATCTCCAAAAGAGAATGAATTACTTAAAATGTTAATTCTGCATGAAAATGATTTAATGCCAAGAGAACTAGCCTTGACAAAAATTTGGAGAGATGATAATTATTTTACTTCAAGAAGTATGGATGTTTACATCGCCAAATTGAGAAAGTACCTAAAACCAGATGAAGATGTAGAAATCTTAAACATTCACGGTGAAGGATTCAGATTGGTAGTAAAAAGTAATACTACAGCATAAAACCAAAAAGCTTCGAAAAAATTTCGAAGCTTTTTTATTTTTATTTAAAATGCAATTGCAAGGCAAAACAGGTTTTATCTTCCTTTGTAATAGAGAAAATGGTTTCATTTTCTTCAATGTTTTCATGAATTTGAACAGTCTCAGCAAGTGATAATTCTTTTAAAAAATTCATTTCAAAACTAGCTACTTTTTGTTTGAGTAATAATTTTGGGTCCACCAAATCTAAACACCATTCAAGATATTTAACGTTGTTGGCATGATTTACTATGTCTAAATCCGAGAGGCAAACTGTTTTTTCAAACAAAATTTCTTTTTCATTATGAATATCTATTTTAGAAAACGTGCTTGCAGTTGCTCTTTTATTAGGATACAATTCAAAATGTTCATAAGGTAAGGCCAAAGCTTCAGGACGACGCTTTTGGGTGTTAAAAACTGCCCAAAATGTCTCAGAACCAACTATTTTTTTTCCATTTACATGTACTTCCAAGGCTCTTACCGAGCGTGAATTTTCCAAAGAGTTAATCCAAGTAGTTACCGTAACGGTATCACCCCATTTAGGTAAAGCTTCGATTTCTACTCGCATTCTGCTCAAAACCCACGCTTGATGAAATTCCTGCATATCAGCAAAGCTAATCCCTCCAAGTTCAGAGTGTGCCGCAGCGGTTAGCTGTAATAAATTACATAATTCAGTATATTTCAAAAAACCATTTGGGGCGCATTGCGTAAAATTTACGTCCCAGTTTTTTGATAAGATTGAAGTAAAGTTTGGAGATATAGGCATTTGAAAAAAAAAGTTTTAAGATAGAAATAAAGTTAATTAGTAAGAATTAGGAGCGAATCATCAGGCTTTTTCAGTAAACATCGTTCCCGCCATCATTCCTAAACTTGTGAGCCGAACCCCGGCACACAAGGTTTATCCCTTCTGTCGGGGCTAAAGAGCCAACATTAAGATTTTTTGTTATGTTATTTGTGAATCAATAAAATTTATGATTTCTTTTTTATCTGATAAGTAATCAAACCATTGAGTATGTTCTTTTCGTTTAAACCAAGTGAGTTGTCTTTTTGAAAAACGGCGGGTGTTCTTTTTGATTTCTTCAATTGCAAAAGGTAAATCCCATTCACCATCAAAATGACTAAAAAGTTCACGATATCCTACAGTTTGTAAAGCGTTTAACGATTTGTGAGGGTATAAATTTTGAGCTTCTTCTACTAATCCTTGTTGAATCATTATGTCTACTCTTTGATTAATTCTGTTGTAGATGATTGCTCTTTCTGCCTCAAGACCAATAAGAATTGGGTTAAAATTTCTATTGTTTTTTTGTTGATTTAAAAATGAAGAATAAGGCTTTTTCGTGCCAACACAAACTTCTACAAAGCGCATCATTCGTTGTGGATTGAGTAGCGTTTGAGGATTTTCATTGTTTATTTTTTCATAATAAACAGGGTCTAACGTTTTGAGTTGGTTTTGTAAAAAGGCTATTCCATCAGTTTCGTATTGGGATTGAATTGTGGCTCTTACGTTTGGGTCTATATCTGGAAAAGCATCAAAACCTTTTAAAACCGCATCTACATATAAGCCTGAACCACCCACCAAAACCACAAAATCATTATTGGTAAACAATTCGTCTATTTTTGAAAGGACTTCTTTTTCATAGTCTCCAACGGTATAATTCTCAAAAATAGATTTGTTTTGTATAAAATGATGTTTGGCAGCTTTTAATTCTTCCTTGCTTGGTACGGCTGTGCCTATGGTCATTTCTTTAAAAAATTGTCTGCTATCGCATGAAACAACTTCGCAATTATAATGCTGCGCAAGTTGAATACTCAAAGCGGTTTTGCCAATAGCGGTGGGTCCTATTATGGTGATTAGATGTTTCATTTTTTTTAGCCCTGATGGAAATGAAAACCCCGGAGTGATTGGAGTTTGTTTTTTCTTGGTAGAAAAGAGCGACCAACGGAAGCTCCTTTTGTGCCTTAGAAAAACTACTCTAATCGCGAGGAGTTGTAATGTACAGCAGGAATAGCTCTTTATTAAAAGTGAATAATCTTTAGTGTTTTACTTTTACGAATTTGGCTTTGGATTATATTTTTAGCATCTCGGTTGTTTTGCATAGGCACTAAAATATTTTTTAAGATTTCTGGATTTGTAATCTGATAATTTAAATCATAAAAAGCATATCCTTTGTAAATTCCGTTTTCAATGAGTACTGCGGAACGCTCGCTGATGTTGCGTCCTTTGTCTATTACAATCATATTTTGCGTCTCAAAATCATTTTCTTTGAGGAATTGATGGACTCTTTGATTGTATTCTTCGGGGGTGATTTCGCCAATGCAAGCACCGTCACATCCTTTTATGCCGTATTGAAAACATTCTTTTTTGGTTTGGTAAAGCCCAGTTAATTTTTGACACAAATGATATTTAGACGTAATCTTGAACAATGTGTTTTTGGCTTCCTGCAAAGAAGAAAATGAAGTGATTTCTTTTTTTCTTCCATCGTATTTTTGAATTTTTAGGTTCAAATAGCCATTTTTGTCCTTCTCAGTATAAAGCGCCAATTGAAAAATACTTTTGCGTTGGGCACGGTTTAGTATTGGTTTATTGATTTTTATTTCTTCACTTTCTTTGAGCAGCGCAATCAATTCGCTTCCTGTTTCTTCATAAGTTACCGCAAAAACTTCGGTTTGGATTTTTTTACATTTATTGGATTTTCCAGTAAAATGTTGGTTGATTCTCTTTTTTATGTTTCGGCTTTTGCCAATATAAATTAGGTTGCCTTTGTCGTTGTGGATGTAATAAATTCCAGTTCTAGAAGGCATACTTTGTACAATATCCAAGAGTTTTGGAGCGATTCCTTTTTCGATTTCGGTTTTGATTAGCTCTTTTATGATTGTTTTTTCGACATCTTTTTCGAGTAGCAACTTAAAGAGTTTTACGGTGGCCATTGCGTCTCCGCTCGCACGATGTCTGTCTGCCATTGGAATTCCCAATGCTCGGACTAATTTTCCTAAGCTGTGCGAAGGTTGTTCTGGTAATAGTTTTTGAGACAATTCAACAGTGCAAAGCGTTTTTAAATTGAAATCATAGCCCAGTCTGCGAAATTCAGTTCTTAAGATTCTGTAGTCAAAACTGGCATTGTGCGCGACCAAAACACAGTCGGATGTAATTTCGATGATGCGTTTGGCCACTTCAAAAAACTTTGGAGCAGAACGCAACATAGCATTGTTTATGCCAGTAAGCTTTACTACAAAGGGTTGAATTGGAATTTCGGGATTGACAAGACTTATAAACTGGTCTACGATTTCGTGTCCGTCAAATTTATAAATCGCAATCTCTGTGATTCCTTCTTCGTTAAATTGTCCTCCTGTGGTTTCTATGTCAAGTATTGCGTACAAATTCAGTGTTCAGTTTACAGTTTTTAGTAATCAGTTTATAAATCTTAAATCCTTAATCTATAATGGTATATAATTATCTTCCGCCAAAGATACTACTTCCGATTCTAACCATAGTGCTGCCGCATACTATAGCTAATGGATAATCGCCTGACATTCCCATTGAGATGGTATTCAGTTGGCAGTTTTTAAGCTCTAGTTTTTGTAGGGTATCAAAAATAGATTTCAAATGGGTAAACTCTTTTTTGATTTGGTTTTGATTATCCGTAAAGGTAGCCATTCCCATTAATCCAACTATTCTAATATTGTTCATTTGATTGAAAGAAGTGGAGTTGAGTAAATTTTGTAATTCTACTTCATCCAGACCAAATTTTGATTCTTCTTCGGCGATATAAATTTGCAATAAGCAATCTATAATTCGGTTGTTTTTTTGAGCTTGTTTATTGATTTCTTCTAATAATTTTAAGCTATCGACTCCATGAATTAATGATACAAACGGAGCCATATATTTTACCTTATTGGTTTGAACATGGCCAATCATGTGCCATTCAATATCTTTTGGCATTTGTTCCCACTTATCGACCATTTCTTGGATTTTATTTTCCCCAAAAATGCGTTGCCCGGCTGTGTAGGCTTCCATTAAATCGGTTACGGGTTTTGTTTTTGAAACCGCAACAAGTGTAACGTTTTCAGGAAGCGATTCTTTTATCTTTAATAAGTTTTCAGCTATTGCCATTTCTTTTGTATAAATTCTTTTTAGTAAGTTTCCCGAATTAAGGAACACAAAGCAAACTTATTAAATTAATACTTGTTTTCATTCATAGCTGCTTGTCTTCTTTTATTAGTGACTAAAATTTATCTTTTATTTAACGATTTTGATTAGTGTACATATTAATAAAATAAAACAAGCCCGACAGATTCGGGCTTGTTTCATACAAATGTTATTAGTTTACTTAATCAAATTTTGATTTTTCTTCTGCTTTTGGCCAACTGTTGTTGGTAACATCAATGTCAGCCGTTTCTAATTTTGGATCGATTTGGATTTTTTTAATTGCTTTTGAAGTAGCGTATACTTTTTTGGCTGTATCATTATTTTTTCTCCAAATTTGTGCTGGATATTTATAGTTTTCAGTAGTACCATCCTCATAAGTGATTTCTACTAAAATTGGCATAATCAACCCACCAGGTTTGTTGAATTCTACTTCGTAAAAATATTTAGGTGCATTTAGACTTGCTTTTTCTTCAGCAGTCAGTTTTTCGTTAACATAGTCAGCTAGTAACTTGAATTCTTCAATTTTCAATGCTTTTTTATCTGATTCTTTTAATTCGGCATTTGTTCCTTCAACCAAATATACAAATGGTCCTTTTTCTTCACCAAAACGTCCTCTTCTTACTTTTGAATTTTTCAATTCGGTTGTAGGAGTATCAGTTACATAATATTGCTTTACATCATTTATTCCTATGTCAACAAAGTCAGTTGAGTAAAACCAACCTCTCCAAAACCAGTCTAAGTCAAATGCAGAAGCATCTTCCATAGTTCTGAAAAAGTCTTCAGGTGTAGGGTGTTTGAATTTCCAACGATTTGCGTAAGTTTTGAATGCGTGATCGAATAATTCACGACCCATAACTGTTTCTCTCAAGATATTCAATGCTGTCGCAGGTTTACCGTAGGCATTATTTCCAAATTGAATAATACTTTCAGAGTTACTCATAATTGGTTCTAGAAACTTTTGATCTCCACTCATGTAAGGAACAATGTTTTTTGCTGGTCCTCTTCTTGAAGGGAAATTGGTTCCTAATTCTTGCTCGGCCATATATTCCATGAATGAATTCAAGCCTTCATCCATCCATGACCATTGACGTTCATCGGAGTTAACAATCATAGGGAAGAAGTTATGTCCTACCTCGTGAATAATTACGCCAATCATTCCATTTTTTACCTGAGGATTAGTTACCCCATTTGCATCTGGGCGACCAAAATTCCAACAAATCATTGGGTATTCCATTCCTTGATCTTCTGCAGAAACAGATACTGCTTTTGGATAAGGATAATCGAAAGTATGGGATGAATAACTTTTTAAAGTATGAGCAACCGTTCTAGTTGAAGTCTCGCCCCATAGTGGATTGGCTTCTTTTGGATATACAGAAGTAGCCATTACAGTTTTTTCACCAAGTTTTACTGCCATTGCATCAAAAATGAATTTTCTAGAAGTCGCTATTCCAAAATCCCTAACATTTTTGGCGCTAAATTTCCATGTTTTCTTTTGAGTAGAAAAACCTTTTTCAGCAGCTTCAGCTTCAGCTTGTGTAACGATTACAACAGGATTATCATAGGTTTTTTTGGCTAGTTCATAACGCTTTAGTTGTTCAGCAGTAAAAACTTCTGCGGGGTTCAATAGTTCTCCAGTTGCTTCCATAACGTGGTCAGCAGGCACAGTGATGTTTACGTCAAAATTTCCAAAAGGCAATGCGAATTCTCCGCTTCCCCAAAATTGTTGGTTTTGCCATCCTTCAACGTCATTGTAAACGGCCATTCTTGGATAAAATTGAGCAATTACATACAATTTATTGCCATCTTTTTCAAAGAATTCATATCCTGAACGACCCCCATCTTGTTGGTAGTTGTTGATGTTGTACCACCATTTTACAGAGAAAGTGATTTTTTCTCCTGGTTTCATTGGGGTGGGTAAATCAATACGCATCATGGTTTGATTTACAGTGTAAGTCATTGGGTTTCCTTTGGCATCCTTAACGTAGTCTAGTTTAAAACCTCGGTCAAGACCTTGTTTTAGATATTCTTTAGTAAATCTATTTGGAGCCATTACTTGCTCAATTCGGTCACTTTCTGCTAGGGGTGATTGTGAATTTTTTGCGGCCTGATTTTGGTCCATTTGCAACCAAAGATACTCCAATTTATCAGGTGAATTATTGGTGTAAGTAATGGTTTCTGACCCATATACTTTGGAGTTTTTGTCATCTAACTCAAGGTCTATTTTGTAATCTGCTTGTTGTTGGTAATAGGCTGGTCCTGGCGCTCCTGATGCAGTTCGAAACATGTTTGGAGTGGCCAATAAATCATACATTTGGCTGAACTTATTGGTGTCGTATTTGCCTTGTTGTTTTGGTGTTTTGGTGGTGGTTTTTTCTTGGGCAAATAATAGTGCCGGAAGAAATAACAATAGGGTAGCTTTTTTCATAGTTAAAATAGAAATTTAAGGCTGTGAAAATAACATTTTTAATGTAACTACGTCCTTAATCCTAATATTTTAACATTTGAGACTTTGAAGAATCGGTAAAATTGAGACTGTTTTTAACGCCATTTGCTGTAAAATGCATAATGTTTTGTTGTTCTGAATTCCAATCCATCAATAAGGAATTCTGAATGCTTAGGTTTTGAAATTTTGTGATTTCTTTGATTGATAGGTAAGAAACTAGAACATCTTCTTCAACTTCGCTTGAGATATAATTTAGACTTTGTTGTTGATTATTTAGCTTGATTTTTAAATTTTCAGCAAAGTATTTTTTTAATAAAATAAGGTCTTCTGGTTTTTCTGATCCAATTCCAATTGTTGTTTTTTGGTGGTATTTTTTTTCTAAAGCTTTGTTTAAATCATCTAAGAAAATTCGTGAAGTGATTTGAATTCTTTTCTTTTCGGGAACAAATTGAACTTGAAATATAGCCACATAAAATTTATGCATTTCAAAGGATGAAAGGCTAAACGTTAAAAAGAATAGTGCAAAGAATAAAACTGTTTTTTTCATTTTCCAAAAGTAGTTAAACTTTTAAATTCTTTGTTCTTACCAATTAAAAAATCATGCAAACGAAAGGAATCCTTTTCTTCTAGAATCTCAAAAGCTTTTTTATCTGCTTCGCAAAAAGAAAGAAATAAAATCAACTCTTCTTCTTTAAGCTGTAAGGTTTCTGAAAAAAAATCAATAGGCACATTATTAAATACTTCTACATAATAATTGAGGAGTTTTTCTTGGCTATCTTTTTGTAATGCTTTCTTTTTTAATAACTTTTTGACATCTTTGAAAAGTCGTACAAAGTCAGTCCCGTTAGCAATTGTTGTTGGAGGCATCAAAGGATTGGTAGGGGATGATTGTGCATCATCATAGTATTTTTTATCTGTATATTTTTGAAGATTGGTACTCAAAGGTCGAATCTCTTTTTGATTCAAAACAATTACTTCTTTTAATTCATTGTCAAATAATTCAAGTTCTATTTCAAGGTATGGAATGTCAAAATTCTTACTGTTTAGAATTACTTTTTTGGGTAAGCAAGCTAAACTAGCAAATAATAAAGTATCTTTAGGCTGAGCCAAAATTTCAAAATAACCTTGCTCTGAAATTGCTGTTCTTGTTTTGGAACTCAAATTAACAACAGAGCCATTTACAAAAGCTTTCATACTATTGGCCACTTTTCCTTTTAAATTGCTTCTTTCTTGTGAAAAAGCGACTCCAACAACAAAAAAGAAGTACACTATTAGTTTATAGTTTTCCTTCATTGCTATTGAGTTCATTAAAGGTCGAGGCTAATTGAAGCATAGCAATCAGCATTTGCGGTTTATTATTGGTTGCTAATAATTTGGCAAAGCTTTTGTTTTCAATGCAATAATATTGAAAGGTGTTGATTTTGTCAGCAGCAATATGAAATGATTTTTGGTAAAAATCATTAGTAAATAATCGTTTTAATTTGGCTAAATTGATTTCTTTTTTCTCTACTTCTAGTTCTTTTTTTAGCATTTCTTTCCTGCCAGAAAGCATATTGATTAGTCCTCCTATACCTCCAGAGTTGGCTTTAACTCTTCTCTCGGCTACAGTATATGATTTTTGGTTTTTAGGAATAATTCCAAGATCACGAGCATTGATAGTAGCGTATGGATTGACAATTACTTCGTCTAATTCGATGCCTTTTGGTGTCATTTCTATGGTAATGAAGTCTTCACAAAAATCATTGTCTTGAATCACTTTTCTATAGGCTTCAAAATTTTTAGAAACAAAAAATAAAACATCGTTAATTGCTGCCTGAATAGTGAATTCCCCATTTTCAGTTACTTTTACACTATTTTCAGAATTTAAGTTCACTACTTCTATTTCTGTAGAAACACCTGAGTTGGTCTTGATTTTTCCTTTGACCATTTTTTGTTCTTTTACTTGACCTAAAACACAATGAGTGACTAAGAAAAAAACCAACGTTTTTGTTTTTGATTTATTTACTTTCATTTGAAATGATTTTTACATACCGTTCGGCTAATTTTATTATCAAAAATTCGCTCATGGTTTTGTTTTTGGTTTTTAACGAATTGATAAATGGCTGGTCTTCTATACAGAAATATTGAAAACCTTTGATGTACTCTTTGGGGATTTTTAATTTTTGAATATAAAAATTTTCATCAAATAAGTACTCTAATTTGTCAAGTAACTTTTCTTTTTTTTCTACAAGAATTTCTTTTTTGAGCATTGTTGTTCTTCCAGAAATACCATTTAATATGCCATCTAAGCTGCCTCTGGTTGCCGTTTGAAGTTTTCTCTCGGCGGGTGTAAAATGTTTGGTTGCATTAGGAATACCAAGTTTCCCAGCTGAAATTTCAGGATAGGTATTGATGACGACATTTTTTAAAACGATACTTTTTAGCATCATTTCAATTTTTACTTCATTATTGGCAAGATCAGCCTTTGTAATTATCTTTGTTAATGGTTCAAGGTTTACAGCTGTAAATACAACAATGTCGCCTTCATTGGCTGGGATTCTGAAATAGCCTTCAATTCTACTTGTGGTAGCTTGATTAGTAGTTTCGTTTTTGATATTTACTCCATCAACAAAATTAGATTCTACAGAAATCCTACCCTGAATTGTTCTCTCAGTTAGGGTTTGTCCAACGATGATAGACGTCCAAAAAAGAAATAGTAAAAAGGTAAAATTATTCTTCACTAGATAGATTTTTGTTAAAGGTAACTGCTAATTCACTCATTAATAGCTCTAATAGTTGTTTGTTTCTTGAATTAAGATAAGAAACTATAAATTGATTTTCGATGCAATAATATCTAAAGGCATCAATGTATATTTCTGGAATTTTTAAGTTCACAACATAAAATTCATCTTTGTAAAGTGTTTTAAGTCTGTTAAATAGATGTTCTTTTTTTTCAATTTCGAGTTCTTGCTTTAGTCTTTTGGTTCTTCCTGATATTTTGTTGATAATGGGGTCAAATGGCAAAGTGCCACCTAAGATACTCAAAAGTTGTATGGGTTTAAAGTCTCCAGCGGTTTTTAATCGTCTTTCAGCAGTAGTATATTTTTTTTGATTTTCTGGAATGATTCGAAGTTTTTCAGCAGTTATTGTATTGTTGTTGATAATCACTTCTCTTAAATCTATAGTTTGTAAAGTCATGTTTATCACTATATTATTGGTTTGAAACTCGTTTTTAGTTATTTTCTTTCTTAAAGGTGCAGCATTAATTGAAGAAAAATTTAAAATATCTCCAATTTGACATGTAATAGTAAAATACCCTTTGGAGTCGGTAACTGTAGAAGCGTTGGACATTTCATTTTTAACAATAACGCTCTCAATGCCTTTGTCGTTTATGAGGACAATTCCTGAAATCATAAGTTCTTTTTGTTGCTGTCCCCTGGCAATGGCGAGAATGGCTATTTGAAAAAATAGTGTCAAGCATAATTTCATTACTATTCTCCATTTGATATGTGGTAAAAGTATTTCAATCTCTTGCCAAATAATTATTAAAAGCTTGGTAAAAAAATGTTAATTTAAAAAATGGATTTTAATACCTTTAACGATTAAAAATAATAGTATGAGAAATTGTATCATAGCAAGTACATCAACCCTACATGGCGGGGATTATTTAGACTATTTATTGGATACATTACAAAGGCATTTTGAGTCTTGTTCAAGCATTTTGTTTATTCCTTTTGCTCGCCCAGGAGGAATTAGTCATGAGGAATATACTGCTAAAGTGGCTTCGGCATTTGCCAAGATAAGCATTGGCGTGAAAGGCATTCATGAGTTTGAAGATCCAAAAAAAGCGATAGTTACAGCAGAGGGAATTTTTACAGGAGGAGGTAATACTTTTTTGTTGGTTAGTCAATTGTATAAAATGGAAATCATGCAATTGCTATCTGAAACCATAAATAAAGGGACTCCTTATTTAGGGACAAGTGCTGGAAGTAATATTTGTGGACTGAGCATGCAGACCACTAATGATATGCCAATAGTGTATCCTCCAAGTTTTCAGACTTTAGGAGTAATTCCGTTTAATCTGAATCCTCATTATTTGGATCCAATACCCAATTCTACACATATGGGAGAAACAAGAGAAACGAGAATTAAAGAATTTCACGCCTTTAACACTTTGCCAGTATTGGGTTTAAGAGAGGGGAGTTGGCTTGAAGTAATAGGAGAAAAAGTTACTTTAAAAGGGGATTTAACCGCTCGTTTGTTTTTGCAAAATCAAGAGCCTGTTGAGTTAGAACCAGGCACTGATTTAAGTAGATTGAAATAAAAAAGCCGAAACATAAGTTTCGGCTTTTTAATGAGCGAAAGACGAGGCTCGAACTCGCGACAACCAGCTTGGAAGGCTGGAGCTCTACCAACTGAGCTACTTTCGCATTAAATTTGGTATTAATATAAATAAACTAAAAATAAGTGCAACTTATAGTTTTTTATATTCAAGAACGTGTAGAATAATTTCTAACTTTGAGCGAAAGACGAGGCTCGAACTCGCGACAACCAGCTTGGAAGGCTGGAGCTCTACCAACTGAGCTACTTTCGCATTATTGTGGTGCAAATATAGTTAAACATTTCAGTAAATTACAAATTTTTGTAGCAAAAAATATGATATATATATAAACGAAGTTATAATTAATTTAAAACTAAATTGTTATACTTTTATTTTTTTTTAAAAATGCCTATGTATACAATAAAAAAAATCGAAGCCAAAGCTACGTATTCTATTAGACATGCTGTTTTGAGAGCAGGCAAGCCAATCTCAACTTGTTATTTTGAAGGTGATGAAGATTTAAATACACTGCATTTTGGTGTTTTTGACAATGAAGTATTGTTAGGGGTAGCTTCTTTTTTTATGAAAAACAGTAAGCACTTCAGTCATGATAAGCAATTCCAACTTCGAGGTATGGCAATTTTGGAGGAGCATCAAAACAAAGGTTTGGGTAAGATTTTATTACAATATTGCGAATCATTTTTTAGAGAACAGGCAACACAATTAATTTGGTTCAATGCTAGAGTGAGCGCCATTGGCTTCTATGAAAGTTTAGGGTATGCCATCTATGGGAAATTGTTTGATATTCCAGAGGTAGGACCACACATAATTATGTACAAAAACTTTTGAGATGAGATGTATTTTTTATTTTTTAATGGGGTTGCTGGTTATCAGTTGTAAAGATAATTCGAATGAAAATATAGCCAATTTTGTTAAGCCCAGAACAATTGCTCTGATTGAAATTGGCCCAAATGCAATTGCTTTTGATAGCTCATTGGTTTTGAATTATTCTAATCAAAAGTTACTCGAATTTTATAGAGCAACTGGTTTTACAACAGTTTGGCAATCGCAAAAGGATCGTGCAATTGTTTTAGAAACTATTGCTAATTCCTATCAAGAAGGATTGTTTCCTGAAGATTATCAGTTGGCATTGTTGCAGTCTTTGGAAGCAAAATATTCGATGTTACAAAATAGTGGTTTGGTAGAGTATGATATATTGTTGACAATCTATACTCAACATTTATTATTGGATTTAAAAACGGGGAAGTTAGATCCTAGAAAATTATATACAAATTGGGATATTTTCAAAACTCCATTTGATGTAAATTCTAGGCTAATTGAAGCTTTTAATCAAAAAAGCTTGTTGGAATTGATGCAAAATTGCAGACCCATTGCACCAGTTTATAGTCAATTGAAAGAAGCTTTGAGACTTATCGAACAGTATCCTGATGTTGATTTTACACCGATTTCTTTTGCGGAACTTATAGTACCCAACGATACCAATCCAAAGATTATTACTGTAAAGAAACGCCTTAGGTATTGGGGGGACATCACTGCCTCTGGGAACAAGTCTCCTTTTTATGATGCAAAGACAGTTGCTGCTGTGAAGCGTTTTCAAGAAAGACACGGATTGGCGCCAGATGGAATAATTGGAGCAGGAACGATTGAGGCTTTGAATTTTACAAAATCGAGACGAAAAAAACAAATCATTGCTAATTTAGAGAGATGGCGTTGGTTTGAAGAACTTCCTAATGAAGATTACATTAGTATTAATATTCCAGATTATAAACTAATTGTAGTTGAGAACCAAGATACAACCCTTGTTCAAAAAGTAGTTGTTGGAACAAGTAAAAGGAAAACTCCTATATTAACCTCTTATCTAAAAACAGTGGTTTTAAATCCTACTTGGACAATACCTCCAACTATTTTAAAAGAAGATGTGTTGCCAGCAATGAAAAAAAACCGTCAGTATCTTTTAAATAAAGATATTTTGATTTATGACAGTAATAACAATATTGTTCCACCTGAAAGTTGGAATCCTAATAAGCCAAATCAATACAAATACATTCAAAAACCAGGTCCAAATAATACACTTGGCGAGATGAAAATTTTGTTTCCTAATCACCATAGTATATATCTACACGATACCAATCATCGAAACTTATTTGGTTTGTATAATCGGTCTTTGAGTTCAGGATGTATTCGTGTGGAAAAGCCATTGGAATTAGCTGGATACTTTTTAAACCATTCCGAAAATTGGTCAAAAACTAAAATAGATTCTATAGTAGCCACTCGAAAAACGCATTATGTTAAAATTGAAAAAAAATACAATCTTTACTTATGGTATTGGACAGCCTGGAGTCATAAAGGGAAACTCTACTTTCGAAAAGATATTTATGATTATGATACAGCTTTGTATGATAAATTAAGAAGTTAAACTTTCCTTTTCATTTAACGTTTTAAGTGATGGGTGGTAAATAAATAAAACGGATTGATTTTTAATAGTATTGATAATAGGTAAGGTTAATTCATCAGGTAAAGCAGGACATCCTTGACTTCTTCCCAATCTTTTATGTTGCTTGATAAATGCCTCTGAAACATAGGCTGCTGCATGCATTACAATGGCTCTAGAACGGGCGTTAGAATTTATTCCTTTTTCTAAGCCATCCAATTTTAGAGACAGTCCATGTTTTCCATGGTAGACTTCTCCTGTTGAGTAAAAGCCTAAACTGCTTTGAAAAGAGGCTTCTTTGTTCGAAAATCGATTAGCAAATTCTTCACCTGTATTTCTGCCATGAGCAACCAAAGAATTAAACAAAATGGTATTGGATGTCATGTCTATGACCCAAAGCCTTTTTGTATTTGAAGATAAGCTAAAGTCGATAATCGTGAGCATTTCTTTTTTTACCAACCCTTGTTTTGTTAAGTTATAATATCCTTTTAGAGCTGCCGCAAAGCTTTCAAATTGGGGGAGACTATATTGGTTTGACTTTAAGGATTGATAAGTAGAGGCTATTATCAAATCGGCATTAGATTTGAATGTTGCAACATGTTCTACATGGGATTTTCGTTTTTTGAATTCTTCTAAAACCGTAGTGTTTACAGAGAAGATGTTTAAGAAGAAAAATACTGTAGTAAGGAATATGCTATAACTCATTGATATTCTATTTGTTAAACAAAGATTTGGGGTTGACAAATCTACAAAAAAAAACATCTTTCAACTCGACATGATGTATTTAATCGATAAAATTTAACACTTTGTCGATGTTTTTTTGTTTTTTGTGATTCTGAAATAATGTGAGTTATTCTTTTTTATTATGTTAAATTTTATACATTTACGAAATAGTTCGTCTCCAAATGAAAAAAAAATACTTGTTTATTGTTATTTTATTGTTTTTATTGAATTGTAATCTTTGGTCACAAAAAAAAAACCTTGTGACGAAATCTACTACAGAAAGCATTACTGTTGATGGAAAATTTAACGAAACAGCATGGGTGTCTGCCGCAATAGCCACTGATTTTGTGATGTTTGAACCGGATAACGGCAAACCTATTAGTGACGATAAAAAAACTGAAGTTAAAATTGTGTATGATAATACTGCAATTTATATAGCGGCAACAATGTATGATAATGAACCGTCCAAAATTCAACGAGAATTGACTAACAGAGATGTTTTTGGCGTTTCCGATCATTTTTCGATTTATATTAATGGATTCAATGACGGTCAGCAAGATTTTCGTTTTTTTGTAAGTGCTGCTGGTGTACAAATGGATTGTCTAGCCACTGAAGATTTTGAAGACTTTTCATGGGATGCTATTTGGGATAGTAAAGTGATACTGACTGATTTTGGCTGGACCGTTGAGATGAAAATTCCTTATGCAGCCTTGCGATTTTCAAATGCAGAAAAGCAAACATGGGGTCTTAATTTTATGCGGGAAATTAAGCGTGATGTACAAAAATACACGTGGAATTTAGTTGATACAAAAATTGGTGCGGTCATTCCACAAGCGGGTATTTTAGAAGGTATTTCAAATATTGATACTCCAACTCGTTTGTTTTTTATCCCTTATTCTTCTGTTTATTATCAAAAAAACGATATTGGTTCTGGCACAACTTTCAAAGCAGGATTAGATTTGAAATACGGTATCAATGATTCGTTTACTTTAGATGCTATTTTGGTACCCGATTTTGGCCAAACTAAGTTTGATAATGCTATTCTCATTCTCGAGCCCTTTGAACAACAATTTCAAGAGAATCGACCATTTTTTACTGAAGGAACCGATTTATTCAATAAAGGAAATTTGTTTTACTCCAGAAGAATTGGATTAGCTCCTACAACCGAGGTTAATCTGAAGCCCAATGAAGAAATTACTAATTATCCCAATTCAGTAGATTTAATCAATGCTGTAAAAGTATCTGGAAGAACTCAAAAAGGGTTAGGAGTTGGGTTTTTAAATGCGGTAACCGAAAAAACATTTGCAACGATAAAAGATACAGTTAGTAATTCTCAAAGAAAAGAAGTCATTGAACCTCTTACTAATTATAATGTTTTGGTTTTTGACCAGCGTTTTAATCAAAACTCTTCGGTTACTTTTATCAATACCAATACTACACGAAACGGTGGTTTTAGAGATGCCAATGTCTCAGGCTTATTATTTGATTTAAGTACCAAGGCCAATACTTATAATTTATATGGTGATTTTAAATATAGCGCAATCAATGATGTTCAAGATTATAATGGTTTTAAAACCGCAATAAATTTTGCCAAAACTAGTGGAAAATATCGCTATTTGTTTTCAGGTAAATACATTTCTGAAGATTATGACATCAATGATTTGGGTATCATTTTTTTTACTAACTACCATGGTTTTTTGGCCAATGGAAGTTATAGAATTGTTAATCCAACCAAAGTATTTAATACTTTCAAAGTAGAACAAGAAGTCAACGCTGAGATTCAAAATACATTCGGAAAGCTTCAAGAGGCTTGGTATAAAACGGTATTGAAAGGAACTAATTTAAATAATGATTACTTTGAATTTGCACTTATAGCAAATCCTCTAGTTACCTATGATTTTTATGAACCCAGAGAATACAATAGATATGTATATATTCCTAAAAGAATATCTTCTTATTTCGGAATAGAAATGAACCGTAACCATCCTTTTACTTTTGATGTAACGCTATCATGTGCCAAATTTGACGAGCAAGGACGCTATAATTATGGTTTTTATGCTAGTCCAAAATATCGTTTTAATGATAAGTTGTCGTTGGCCTATGCTGTCGATTATTTGAATAAAAAAAATGATAGAGGTTGGGTTGATACTACAACTGATGGAATCATTTTTGCGGAACGCAATAGAGAATATATTCAACATGATTTTACAGGTAAATATGCTCTAAATGAAAAAATGACCATTAACTTAACAGCACGTTACTATTGGTCCTATGCTAAAAATCATGAATTTTTTACATTGCAAGATGACGGAAAGTTAGCTCTCAACACCTTATATAATGAAAATAAAAATAGAAATTTTAATTCTTGGAACTTTGATTTATCCTATACATGGTGGTTCGCACCAGGAAGTCAAATGTCATTTTTATACCGAAATTTTGCCTTAGATAGAACAAATGAAGTAGAGAAGAATTTTTCTACAAACTTTAAAAATGTTTGGAATAATAATTTGACTTCTAATATATCCTTAAGTTTTCGTTATTTTATTGATTACAATACCGTCAAAAACAAATGGTAATCTTTAGGTTACTTACATTATCAAACTTGCACTAAGAACTTTGGTTAGAAGAAAGCCGTTATTTTTATTTTTTGAATATTTGTAAAAAGTGTTGCAAAAACTGTAACAAATTGAAATGATGATAGTCTATTTAAGTTCTTATAGACACTACCTAATCAATCCATTTTTATGAAATATTTCTTTCTTACGCTTGGTCTTTTATTTTCAATTTTTGGGTTTACTCAAAAAAAGACCATTGCGACTAAATTTATCACAGATCCAATAACAATAGATGGTAATTTTTATGAGAAGTCATGGGATTTAGTGGAGCCTGCGACTGATTTTGTGATGTTTCAACCAGACAATGGTAAAGCTGTAGCTCCGGAAAGAAGGACAGAAGTAAAAGTAGTGTATGATAATACAGCAATTTATATTTCTGCGAAGATGTATGATAATGAGCCCAATAAAATTTTAAGAGAAATTTCACAGCGAGATAATTTTGGCACGGCAGATTTTTTCGGAATTTTTATTAACGGCTATAATGATGGACAACAAAATTTTCAATTCTTTGTCAATGCTGCCGATGGACAAGCCGATTGTTTGGCAACAGATTCCAATGGAGAGGATTATTCTTGGGATGCGGTTTGGGATAGTAAAGCCGTAATTACCGATTTTGGTTGGGTGGTTGAAATGCGAATTCCCTATGCAGCATTGCGTTTTTCTCCAGAAAAGGTACAAACGTGGGGGATTAATTTTTTTAGAGAAATCCGAAGAGATCGTCAGAAATATTCTTGGAATTTCATTGATTCAAAGCTAGGAACATTTACTCAGCAAAATGGAATTTTGAAAGGGATTGAAAATATTAAAACGCCTACCCGATTATTCTTGTTGCCTTATTCTTCGTTTTATTTGAATGCGAATGACCAGCAAAAAACAACCGGTACTTTAAAGGGAGGATTGGATGTAAAATATGGAATCAATGATGCCTTTACTCTTGATGCCATTTTGATACCCGATTTTGGTCAAACCAAATATGATGATGTGATTTTAAATTTAGGGCCATTTGAACAACAATTTAATGAAAACAGACCTTTCTTTACAGAAGGGACAGACTTGTTTAGCAAAGGAAATTTGTTGTATTCTCGAAGAATAGGGGGTGCGCCAACTAATTATCCCAATGTTTCAACAGATGAAGTAATTACAGATAACCCAGCAAGTGTAAACTTGATTAATGCGTTAAAAGTATCGGGAAGAACCAAAAGTGGACTTGGAATTGGGGTTTTGAATGCGGTTACTGAAAAGACAACTGCAACTATAAGAAATACTGTAACAGGAGATGCTCGTAAAGAAGTGGTAGAACCTTTAGCGAATTATAATGTCATGGTTTTGGACCAACGATTTAGAAAAAATTCTTCAATTGCCTTAGTCAATACAAATGTGACTAGAAATGGTAGTTTTAGAGATGGAAATGTTACTGCTTTGGTTTGGGATTTGAATACTAAAGCGAATACTTACAACTTGTCTGGTGATTTTAAGTACAGTTATGTTAATGAAGATAAAATTAAAACGGGTATCGCTACTCAATTAAATTTTGCCGAAACATCTGGAAACTATCGCTATAGTTTAGGCGCCGATATGTATACCAAAGATTTTGATAACAATGATTTGGGGATCAATTTTGAGACCAATTATTATAGTATATATGGTAATGCTAATTATCGAATTCTAAACCCAACCAAGCGTTTTAATGGTTTTAGATTGAACTATAATAATTTCATTCAATTCAACAAAGAAACGGGACAGGTGCAAGGAAGTAATATCAACATCAACACCAATATCGAAACTTTAAAAAATAATTCTTATGGTTTTGGAATCAATTTCAATCCGTTCGAACGATATGATTATTATGAGCCACGTCAAGCTGGAAGATTTGTAATTACTCCTACGAGCTATAGTTTTTGGGCTTATTATTCTCGTAACTATAACTATAAATTTGCCTTTGATATCAATCCAGAATATTCAAAAGCAGATGAGCCAGGTAGAGATTTTATTGGTATAAATTTGAGTCCTAGATATCGCTTCAATGATAAATTGGCAATGGTATATGATTTTAGTTATTCAAGGCGCAATAATAATAAAGGGTTTATTGACAAAGTTGATAATCTATCTGATCCCAATGCTGATAAAACAATCATTTTTGCGAATAGAAACGTGGTTACCTATGCCCATAACGTTTCAGGAAAATACTCTATAAACAGCCAAATGAATTTTAATTTATCCTTACGTCAATATTGGTCTTATGCCGAAAACAAAAACATTCTTTCTTTGACAGATAAAGGACGTTTAATAGATTATGTCGGGTATTCTAAAAATAAAAATTCTAGCTTTTATTCTTGGAATATGGATTTGTCGTATTCATGGTGGTTTGCACCTGGAAGCCAAGTTTCGTTTTTGTATCGCAATAGTTCCGCAAATTTTGAACGAATTATCAATAAGGATTATAGCGATAATTTAAGTTCACTTTTGACCAATGAAAAATTGCAACATACTTTGTCGGTTAGCGTTCGTTATTTTATAGATTATAATGAAATCAAAAATCAGTTTGTAAAAAGCTAAATACAATATTTACTTACTTATTTGTGATTATTTATCCCCTACAACGATTGAAGTTTTTGGTTAAATTCCGAAACCTTTTTCGGCTTTTGAAAATTCTTTATCTTTGATAAAAAAATTATCATGAATAAGAAAGTTATCCTTATGATTCTTGATGGATGGGGGAAATCACCTGATCCTAAAGTATCTGCAATAGACAATGCAAATGTTCCTTTTATAAATAGTCTATACGACAACTATCCAAGTGCACAGTTAAGAACTGATGGTTTAAACGTTGGTTTGCCAGAAGGTCAGATGGGTAATAGTGAGGTAGGACATATGAACCTTGGTGCGGGAAGAATCGTGTATCAAGATTTGGCTAAAATTAATTTGGCTGTAGCTAATAATACTTTAGCAAAAGAACCCGTGCTAATTGATGCTTTTACTTATGCTAAAGAAAACAACAAAAAAGTACACTTTTTAGGACTAGTTTCTGATGGAGGAGTTCATTCTCATACTTCACATTTACGCGGATTGATTACTGCTTCTCAAGAATATGGTTTAGAAAATGTATTTGTACACGCTTTTACCGATGGTCGTGACGTAGATCCAAAATCAGGAAAACAATACATCCAAGATTTAGAAGATTTCATGGCACCAACTACAGCTAAATTAGCTTCTGTTGTAGGTAGATATTATGCTATGGATCGTGATAAAAGATGGGAACGAGTAAAATTAGCTTACGATTTAGTAGTTAACGGAACAGGAAAACCAACTCAAAACGCTGTTGCGGCTATTGAAGAAAGTTACGCAAAAGATGTTACAGATGAGTTTATCGATCCGTTAGTAGTAGTTGATGCTACTAATAAACCTTTGGCAACTATTCAAGGTGATGATGTAGTAATCTTTTTTAACTTCAGAACAGATAGAGGTCGTGAGTTAACAGAAGCGTTATCACAAAAAGATTTTCATGAGCAAAACATGCATAAACTGCCTTTGTATTATGTTACGTTGACGAATTACGATGAAACCTACGAAAATGTAAAAGTGGTGTACAACAAAGACAACATTACAGAAACTTTAGGCGAGGTTTTAGAAAAAGCGAATAAGAAACAAATCCGTATTGCAGAAACAGAAAAGTATCCACACGTAACTTTCTTTTTCTCTGGAGGTAGAGAAACTCCATTTGAAGGCGAAACACGAATTTTAAGAAATTCACCAAAAGTTGCTACTTACGATTTGAAGCCAGAAATGAGTGCTTATGAGCTAAAAGATGCTTTGGTTCCTGAATTGAATAAAGGTGAGGTTGATTTTGTTTGTTTGAACTTTGCTAATGGTGATATGGTTGGTCATACGGGAGTAATGAGTGCTGCCATTCAAGCTTGTGAAGCTGTAGATGCTTGTGTGAAAGAAGTAATTGAAGCGGCATTAGCCAATGATTATACTACTATCGTAATTGCAGATCACGGAAATTGCGAAACGATGATTAATCCTGATGGCAGTCCTAATACTGCTCACACTACGAATCCAGTGCCAATTATTTTAGTGGACAAAGAATTAAAGAAAATTAATGATGGTGTGTTAGGTGATATTGCTCCAACAATTTTAGAGTTGATGGGAATTGAAAAACCTGCCGTGATGACGAGTCATTCGTTATTGTAAATCGGAAAGCTTATATAAAAACAAACCCCAAAATCAACTGATTTTGGGGTTTGTTATTTTAAAAAAAATATTACAAAAACATTTTTGAAATTTTTTCTGCTTTTTTACTTTCACTATAGTCATAGAATCCTTCTCCTGATTTTACTCCTAGTTTTCCGGCGCGCACCATATTGACCAATAATGGGCATGGAGCATACTTTGGATTTTTGAATCCTTCGTACATTACATTTAAAATGGCTAAACACACATCCAAACCAATAAAATCAGCTAATTGTAATGGCCCCATTGGGTGTCCCATACCTAGTTTCATTACCGTATCTATTTCATAAACGCCAGCTACTTTATTGTACAAAGTTTCAATAGCTTCATTTAACATAGGCATTAAAATTCGGTTCGCTACAAAACCAGGATAATCGTTCACCTCAACAGGTACTTTTCCTAGTTTTTCAGATAATTTCATAATGATTTCGGTAACCTCATCAGAAGTGTTGTAGCCTCTAATGATTTCAACTAATTTCATAATAGGCACCGGATTCATAAAATGCATACCGATAACACGCTCTGGATGACTTACCACAGCTCCGATTTGCGTAATTGAAATAGAAGAAGTATTGGTTGCTAAAATAGTGTTGTGGGAACAAACTTCATTCAGTTGCTTGAAAATATTTAGTTTAAGCTCTACGTTTTCTGTAGCGGCTTCTACCACTAAGTCTACACCAACCACTCCGTCTTTGATGTCTGTATATGTAATAATATTGGTAATGGTCTTGGCTTTGTCTTCCTCTGTAATGGTGCCTTTGCTAACCATTCGGTCCAAATTGGCAGCTATGGTTGCCATTCCTTTATCTAATGCTTTCTCAGAAACATCAATTAATTTTACTGTAAATCCGCTTTGTGCAAAGGTGTGGGCAATTCCGTTACCCATAGTTCCTGAACCTATAACAGCTATTGTTTTCATAAGTTTTTGTTTAAATATAAAAGCTCAAAGTTATAGTATACAACTTCAAGCTTTGTTTTAAATTGTTTATTTGTTTATTATAGTAGTATTATTTTTTAAAACAATCAATAATTTGATAGGCTACACTTAGGGCTTCTGTTGCTTGCTCTAAGGTAACAACAGGAGTAGTATTGTTGTTGATTGCGTCTGCGAATGAATTTAATTCGTCTAAGATTGCATTGTTTTGGACCACCTCAGGATTGGCAAAATAGATTTGTTTTTTTACGCCTTCTGCATTTTGTAAAATCATGTCAAAATCACCAGGAACTTCTGGAGCATCTTTCATTTTAACAACTTCGCATCTTTTTTCTAAGAAGTCAACAGAGATATATGCGTCTTTTTGAAAAAATCTTGATTTACGCATGTTTTTCATTGATATGCGGCTAGCTGTTAAATTAGCAACACAACCGTTTTCAAATTCAATTCTTGCATTGGCAATATCTGGGGTTTCGCTAATAACGGATACACCACTAGCACTTACATTTTTTACTTTGGATTGCACCACACTTAAAATAGCATCGATATCGTGTATCATTAAATCGAGTACAACTGGAACATCCGTACCGCGAGGATTGAATTCAGCAAGTCGATGGGCTTCAATAAACATTGGGTTTTCAATCATGTTCTTGGTAGCGATAAACGCAGGATTGAATCGTTCTACATGGCCCACTTGTCCTTTTACATTATTTTCTTTGGCTAAAGCTATAATTTCAAGAGCCTCATCAACGGTATTAGAAATAGGTTTTTCTATGAAGACATGCTTCCCAGATTTGATGGCAACTTTGGCACATTTAAAATGAGAAAGCGTTGGTGTAACGATATCAATGACATCAACAGCATGAATTAGAGTAGCGATAGTTTTGAATTGTTTGTAGCCAAATTCTTTTTCAATTTTTTGACCATTTTCTAGATTTTCATCATAAAAACCAACCAACTCGTATTTTTCTGATTGTTGCAACAAACGCAAATGTATTTTTCCTAGGTGACCAGCACCCAATACTCCAATTTTTAGCATAAGATTGTTCTTTCTACAAAAATAGCAATTTAATGAGAAAATCCAATTTTTAGAATTCCAAATTAAAGGGGTGGTTTTTAAAAAAAAAGCTAATTTTTTTGGTTTTCTTTTTTAATTGGATTTTGAATTTTTAGTTTATTTTTACCGAAATAATTTGTTTTAGATTTGAAAGATACTGCCAAACATCAAGGACTTCGGAATCAATTAGTAAGCCTTCTACAACAAAAAGGAATAACTGATAAAAATGTGTTAGATGCGATTAGCAAGATACCAAGACACCTTTTTTTGAATTCTAGTTTTGAGGATTATGCCTATCAAGACAAAGCTTTTCCTATTGGTGCAGGTCAGACAATTTCGCAACCCTATACTGTCGCTTTTCAATCACAACTATTAGAAGTTAAAAAAGAGGAAAAAGTATTAGAAATTGGTACGGGTTCAGGATATCAAACGGCTGTTTTGTGTGCTATGGGTGCCAAAGTGTACAGTGTAGAACGTCAGAATGAATTGTTCAAAAAAACTTCGGTTTTGTTTCCTAAATTAGGGATAAGACCTAAGCATTTGTCTTTTGGAGATGGTTATAAAGGTTTGCCTCAGCATGCTCCTTTTGATAGTATCATTGTAACAGCTGGAGCGCCTATAATTCCAAAACCTTTAATGGCTCAGTTGAAGATAGGAGGAAGGTTAGTCATTCCCTTAGGAGATGAACTTCAGATTATGACTATGTTGATTAGAAAAAATGCCACTCAATTTGAAAAACATGAGTTTGGAGAATTTCGATTTGTGCCTTTATTAGAAGATAAAAATTAAATAAAGAAAGGGGGTGAAAAAAATTATTTCAGCCCCTTTTTTTATGGTTATTCAAATGCTATTTTTTAGTTACAGAACCGTCTTTGATCATTTGTTTATAAAGTGTTTTCATGATTTCATCAACAGTTAATCCAATGTCTGTTAAATTAGATGATTTAGTAGTTCCTGTCCAAATTAATTTGTTTTTATTCAAAGAAAAAACATTGGTTTCTACCATATAATAGGTGGTTTCTTGGTAATAACCTGGAGTATAGAAATTTGGAGAATACATGCCGTACCAATTTCCAAAACCATATCCATACATTCCTGAATACATCCCGCCAAAACCGCCATAATAAATCGAAGTATTCGTTCCAGGAACATAGTTGGTTTCCTTTTCTTTACTTACTAACCGCATAGTTACAACACCATCAAAGTTTTCATTTTTCAAAATTTGAAGTTTTTGTTCGTTGGTTAATTGTAAATTGGTGTCGTTTAAATATTGATAAGACGTTTTAAAAATTGGATTTACTGAAGCAATTTTGTTTTCAGTAATTCTTCGTGTCGCTTCATCTTTGACCAAAACCACTACTAAAACTTTTTTGAATTGCTCTTGAGCAATAGTTGTCTCTGGATCATTCCAGCTGTTGACAATTGAAGTGTTGCTGCCACAACTAAGAAGCATGAAGCATAAAAAAGCAGCTGTGATAAATTTCATATTCGTTATTTATTTCTAGTTAGAACTGTAAAAATAGTGATAATTCTTAATAAATAATCGTGTCAAAAGAAATAATTAAAATGCTTTTTTAATTCGGTCAAGATCTCGTTTGGTATCTTGTTCTTTTAAAGATTCTCTTTTATCGTAGTTCTTTTTTCCTCTGCAGAGGCCAATTTGTAATTTTGCCAATCCTTTTTCATTTGTGAATAATTTCAAAGGAATAATTGTCAAACCTTTTGCTTGTACGTTTCTAGCGAGGGTTTTCAATTCTCGTTTATTCAATAACAATTTACGTTCACTTCGCGCTTTGTGATTGAACTGATTGCCAAAAGCATATTCTTCGATATAGGTATTTATGGCGAATAGTTCGTTGTTGCTAAACTCGCAGAAGCTTTCTGTAATATTAGCTTTACCTAAACGAATGGATTTTATTTCCGTTCCCGCCAAAACAATTCCAGCAGTATAGGTTTCGATTATTTCATAATCAAAGCGGGCTCTTTTATTTTGTATGTTAACTGTTTTTTGCATAGGGAAGCAAATTTAGCGACAAATTAATGAAAGCACAATTGTTTTGTCAAAAATGCTATAAATTTGCGGTATGGAAAATAAAAAATCAAACGATCCTTTGCATGGCATCACGCTTCAAAAAATTGTAGAACAATTAGTTGATTTTTATGGATTTGATACTTTAGGTGAGTTGATAAAAATTAAATGTTTTATCACTAATCCTAGTATAAAATCCAGTTTAACTTTTTTGAGAAAAACAGATTGGGCTAGGAAAAAAGTGGAAGAATTATATTTGCGCTCACTTTCTAAGTTTTAGTTCAATTTGTAAGAGATCATTACTCCACCTCGATAAGGTAACCATTCTCCGCTCTTGTTCCAATCTTTAGCTTTTTCATAGCGACCAGGTGTACCATCGTTGTAATACCCTTTATAAAATCCTTGATGCCAACCGCCTCCAACAAAAGCATCTAGGTTGATTTTTTCAGTGATTTTGAAATTGTAACCAATAGTTGCTCCTATTCTGTAGCCAAAACCATCCTCATATTTATTAGTGTTCCAGTAATTCCATTTCTGAATTTTATAGATATCAGGACCAATATGTCCACCAAAATACCAGCCCTTATATTTTTCTTTAAAGTGGTAGCGAACTTCTGGTGTAAAGGTATAAAATTGCATGGGATGATGACTTGCAAAAGATTTCCAAAAGGAAGCCATGACATCAAAGCTAAATGTCATTTTTTTACCAATGCTTGTTTCTATTCCTATATTTGGAACACCAACTAATGCTGTGGCACCATTAAATTTGAGGTAGGTTTGCCCAAAACTTGTGGAAACTAGTAATAAAAATATAAAAGGAATAATTTTTTTCATGTGTATTAATTTATGGCAAAGGTATATTTATTTTTGGGAAAATTCCTAGGTCAATTCAGGTAAAAATAACCAAGTGTTGAATGTTTACCTTTACTACAAACAACACTTGGTGCTTTAAAACTTTAAAAGCTATATTTTCCGCCTAGGTAATAATTCCGACCTCCTGCATTTATGCCTGAAGCAAAGGTTCTATATTGTGTATCCAACAGATTTTCTACTCCAGAAAAAATGGTAAGATTGTTTATTAGTTTATAAGCTCCTTTCAAATTGTAAGTCTGCCATGCCGGCATGCCGTTAGCTGGTGCATATTGTAAATTATCTTCTCCACTTGGTGAATAATCTTTTAATCTTTTTTTGCCATTGTATAAAACAAAAGCCTCCATCATTAATTGATTTGCTTCATAACTTACACCTGCTTTTCCATAGATAGGAGCAATATGGTCTAGAGGAAATCTACCTGAATTATTCTCAACCCTTCCGTTGGTATAATTGAAGTTACCATACAAAAGTAATTTTGGTTGCAGATACCATTTTAAAGAAGTAGACAGTCCTACAATTTTGCCTTTTCCTTGATTTTGATTCGCGTAGATTTGACTTACTTGTCCTTCATAAATCATGCTATTTTGACCGTTAAGTGTAAAAGGAGATGTGACAATGGCGTCATACAATTGAGTATAAAAGAAGGTGTTTTCTAGTTGAAAGCGTTTGCCTTCCCAAAAGGTGATGCCCATATCTGCTGTTACGGATTGTTCAGGTTTTATGTTTGGGTTGGGAACAATAACTCTTCCAGGAACCGTTTCGAAGATTTTAGCCAAATCATCGATATTCGGTACTCGAAAAGCAGAGGCTAAATTGAATACTAATTTTACATTATTAGTTGGGTTATGCGCAATTCCCATGGCACCGCTGTAGGTGAAATTTTCTTGCTTTACTGTGGTGTAAGGAAGTTTGAAAAAATTAGTATCTGCTTCGCTATTCAATTGTGTGTAACCACCTCTTAGACTCGTGTTGAAAGTAGTTAAGGGATTGATTTCATTGTTGTAATACACAAAACCTTCAGCTCTAAATGTATTGTTTTTTCCATCAGGATAACGGGAATCTGTAACGGATTCAGCACCGGTTAGGATGTTTTTTCGAATTCCTTTGGATTGCAAATCATCATAGTAAAAGTCGGCGCCATATACCAAATCTCCATTACCAATTTTAGTTTTAAAATCAGAAGTTAAGGCATACACATTAACTTTTTCAATTCTTGAAGTTTGGTTGGTACTACCAAAGCTTCTGGTAATCCTACTTTCTTCTACTTTTTGATAACTAGCGTTCAAATTCAAAGTTGTGGAGCCAAAAATGTCTTTTTTTACTAGTTTATAAGCTGATAAAAATCTGTCTTGTGGACCGTAATTCCAAACGGCCGACCTTAATTTGCCTGCTGCATTGGTGTCCGTCAAACGGTCGTATCTTGGAATATCAGTAGTAGTTGAATATTGAACATTCAATTGATGTTTTGTAGATTCATTTTGCTTAAATACCACTTTCTGCATAAAATCATATTGGGTGTAGCCCGAAAATTTTTGAATGTATTTATTTGGGTTAGTGACTTGAGTGTCAATTCCGTTTTTGGTTTCTATATAAAAAAGGCGTTCTCCAAAGAAAGGATTGTCCCCGTTTTTGTTTTTACCCATTCTTAAATCTCCAAATTCATTATAAGAAAAAGAGGTTAGACTTGCCCAGCGATTGCCCGCATAATTAAAATCAAAATGACCCGATTTACCTTCATTTACGGTGCTATAAGAAGATAACACGTTTCCAGAAAACTTTTTATTGTCATTTTCATCAAGTAAACGTGCGTTTTTGGTTTGTAAAAAAATAGCACCTCCCATTGCATCACTACCATAAATTGTGGAAGAAGGGCCAAAAAGCACATCAATGTTTTCGAGCATATTTTTATCAACGGTGATGATATTTTGCAAATGCCCAGCGCGATAAATAAGGTTGTTCATGCGAATGCCATCAACTACTAACAAAATGCGACTAGATTCAAATCCTCTGATGATGGGGCTACCGCCGCCTTGCTGTGATTTCTGAACAGCTAATGTTCCAGAATTCGCAAGTGCATCGGCACTAGTTTGAAAGTTTTGAAATTCGATTTGTTTTTTGGACAGCGTTTCTATTTGCTGTGTCATTTTCTTTTTAGGTTGTGCAAAACGTCTAGAGCTGACCACTAGTTCGTTTAATTCAACAGCAGTCACGCTGTCTTTTGTTGCTTGCGAAAAGCCCATAAAAGTGCATAGACAAGTCAACAAAGTGATTGTTTTCTTCATAGTTGCTTTGGTTTAATTTTATAAAAAAATCTATTTTAAAATTAAACTAGCAGGGTGGACGAAATAGTTTTTGGCTGATAAGCCAATTGCAGAAACTTTTTTTATGGATGATAGTGTTTTTAGTTTCGAAAAATTGGAGACTTTTTTCTGTTATCCATTGGGTTAAAGTTGGTTCGTGAACGGATAAAAAATGCCCTTTTTTCTTGTGTGCAGGAATGGATTTTTGTTTTTGAAACGATTGTGTCAACAAAAGTCGGATTTCGTTTTCTCGTTCGTCTTTTACAACTTTGGCAACGACTAAATTCCCTTTGTAGTTAATAGAATGAACATCATAGTATACACCATTTAATTTGAACTCCCTTTTGTTTTTTGTTGCATTCCATTCTTTTATAGTAAAATAGAGCAACTGAAATTTGTCAGTTTGGTTAAGCTGATTTTGGTAATGAATATGTTGCCATTCTTGTAATATCAGCAATGTAAAAGAAAAAAAAAGACCCAAACAGTACATTACGACCATTGCGTAGGTGCCGAGAATCTTTTTATATTTCTTTTTTGGTATCATTAAATGCTAAATAGGGTTGAGTTTCGAATATACTACAGCATCTATAAATTTGCCATCATAAAACTCATTTTCTTTAAAATGGGCCTCTTTGACGAATCCACATTTTTGTAAAACTCGCTCTGAAGCTCCATTTTCAGGGTCGATTACTCCTTCGATAGAATGCAATTGCATCGTATTGAAGCCATAAGCTACTACGCATTGTACAGCCTCTGTAGTAATTCCTTTTCCGTGATATTCAGGTAAAATCATATAGCCAACCTCGGCTCTATAATGTTCGGGTTTGATGCGATAATGTCCAATAACACCAAGCATCTTATCCTCACCTTTTAATGTAATAGCCCAGTTGATTCCTTCATTGGTTTCAATTTTGTCTTCCATCATTTGAATATGAGCTAAGGCTTCTTCGTGATTTGTTAACAAAGGTCTTGGGATGTACTTCATAGTTTCAGGATTGGAGCGCAATTCGAACATTTCCTTAACATCAGAAGGTAACACTCTTCTAAGGATGAGTCTTTCGGTTTCTAAAACAGGAAAAGGAGAGAAGTTAATGGTTAGCATTTTTCTAAATTTAAAGAATCGTTATTGTATAAGTGGATTGAAAAAAAGAATTTGGAGCCACTAATTGTATTCCTTCTTTTTCCAATATTTTTCCTGAATTATTTGGTGTATCTGAATAACCAAACCAAGGTTCGATACAAATAAAAGGGGCATTTACTGGTGTCCAAATACCAAGGTCTGGAAAATCAGCATAGTCTACTTTGAGTATGGGTTGGTTTTCTTCTAAAATTGTTACAGATTTTGAAGGTATATTTTTGAACACCAAAGCATCATTTTCAAATAACTGATATTCTAAATTCAATTGTTGTTTCGGTATTTCAATGGTTTTAGTCTCATCCGAAATCAACCCTTCTTCTAATAAGTGAAAAGTCAATGAGTCTAAACCGTCAAATTGTAATTGGTAACTATCGAATGCTTTTGGTAAAGCAAAGGCTGGATGTCCACCAATCGAGAATGGAAGTATAGTCTCTGAATTATTAATGACTTTGTAGCCTAAATGCAAGGAACGATCAATTAGGGTGTAGCTCAATTGAAGTTCAAACGAGAAAGGATATTTTTTTAACGTTTCTTCATTGGATTGTAATGAAAAAGTAACGCTGTCCGCCTTTTTATCTATTACTTCAAAAGTCAGTTCACGAGCAAATCCGTGACGTGGTAGTGAATAGGAGGTACCATTATATTCAAAAGTATTGTTTTTTAATGAGCCTACTATTGGGAATAAAATAGGGGAGTGCTTTCCCCAAAAACTAGGGTTCCCTTCCCAAATGAATTCCTTGTCGTTGTTATCTTTTAAAGAAAATAATTCGGCTCCAAGAGTATTTAACTTTGCAGTTATTTGTCTGTTTGTTATGGAAATTGTAGTCACGTTTTTTTTAAATGAGATGTAAATGTATTCATATTACCCAATAAAATGAAACCAAAAGTAATAATCCTTTGATAATATCTTTAAAGTTTAGGGTTGAGTGATATAAATTATTATTTTTTCATTTAATTTGTGCTTACACTAACACAAATTATGGATATTATGAAAACAAAGTGGCTTTCTTGCTTGGGCATCTTCTTCGGAGTACTCTCCGTTTTTGGTCAGCAACCTGCTTCCTCTGAAAAAAAAGAATTAGTTTCTAAGTACGATTATCACGATGCTTTTGCACCACATTTTTATACCAAAAATGGAACTTCTACGCGTTCAGCCAGTGGACAACCTGGACCTGAATATTGGCAAAATCGTGCTGATTATCAGTTGACGGCTAAATTAAATGACGCTACCAATGAAGTTATAGGTACAGATGAAATCACTTACACTAATAACAGTCCGGATAAATTAAGTTTTCTTTGGTTGAATTTAGAGCAAAACTTGTTCAAACAAGATTCTAGAGGAACCGCTTTAGTTCCTTTGACAGGAAGTAGAAACGGTGGTCAAGGACAAATTTTTGATGCGGGTTTTAAAATCAAATCGGTTAAAGCTATTTCAGGCAAAGCTAAAACGGCAACCGACGTAAAATTTGTAGTTACGGATACTCGTATGCAAGTATTTCTTCCTGAAGCTATTGCTGCCAAAGGAGGAAGTGTAAAACTAAAAATCGAGTTTTCTTTTATTGCACCAAATGAAGGTTCGGACCGTATGGGCGTTTTGGAAACCAAAAACGGAAAAATCTTCACAATGGCGCAATGGTATCCTCGTATGTGTGTGTACGATGATGTACGTGGATGGAATACGAATCCTTATTTAGGTGCTTCAGAATTTTACTTGGAGTACGGAAATTTTGATATTAAGATTACGGCACCAGCCAATCACGTTGTGGTGTGTTCAGGTGAGTTGTTGAATCCAGCTGAAGTGTATACTGCGGAGCAATTCAAACAATACAAAGCAGCTTTGGTTAGTGATAAAACGGTAGTGATTCGCTCTGCTGAAGAAGTAAATGCAAACGCAAAAAACAATGCATCGGCTACTAAAACTTGGCATTATCAAATTAAAAATTCCCGTGATGTTTCTTGGGCTTCTTCTCCTGCGTTTATCTTAGATGGTGCGAGAATGAATTTGCCTAGCGGTAAAAAAGCATTGGCTTTATCTGCTTATCCAGTAGAATCTGCAGGCAACGAGGCTTGGGGACGTTCTACCGAATACGTAAAAGGTGCTATCGAAAATTATTCTAAACGTTGGTTAGAATATCCTTATCCTGTAGCGACCAATGTTGCAGGAAATGAAGGTGGAATGGAATATCCAGGGATTGTTTTTTGTGGATGGGAATCCAAAGGAAAAGATTTATGGGGTGTTACAGATCACGAGTTTGGACACATTTGGTTCCCGATGATTGTTGGGTCTAACGAACGGTTATTCGCTTGGATGGACGAAGGTTTCAATACTTTTATCAATTCCTTAAGTGGTGTTGATTTTAACAAAGGAGAATACAAAGACGAACCATCAGATTTGCACCAAATTAGCGAAGAGTTGACAAGTTCGGATTTGGAGACCATAATGAGTTCTCCTGATAATATGAAAGAAAAAAACATAGGGGTGTTGTGTTACTTTAAACCAAGTTCAGGTTTAGTGATTTTAAGAGAGCAAGTTTTAGGACCAGAGCGTTTTGATACGGCTTTTAAAACATATATTGAAAGATGGGCTTTCAAACATCCAACTCCTGATGACTTCTTTAGAACTATGGAGAATGTTGCTGGTGAAGATTTGAGTTGGTTTTGGAGAGGTTGGTTCCAATACAACTGGCGATTGGATCAAGGTGTGAATTCAGTAAAATATGTGAAAAATGACCCGAAAAAAGGAATCATTATTACTATTGAGAATTTCGAAAAAATGGCGATGCCGATAGTTGTTGCTATTAAAACCAAAAGTGGTAAAGTTACTCGAGTGAAATTACCAGTTGAAATTTGGCAACGTAACAAGGATTGGTCATTCAAACACAATTCTACCGAAGAAATAGAAAGTGTTGTAATTGATCCAGATCACGTTTTCCCAGATTCAAATACTGCCAATAATACTTGGACTGCTGCTACTGGCAAATTAGAAAAAGACGTGATACTTGATGATTATTTAGGGGTTTATGCAACGGCTAATGCACCAATAAAAATAACAATGACTGAAAAAAATAGTGTTCTTAATGTTGATATACAAGGGTACCCAACATTCTCAGTAACCCAAGTTATAAATGAAAAAAACACCTTCGAATCTTCAATGGCAGGATTAAAGTTTAAGTTCAATGAGGCAAAAAGTGGTTTTGATATGATCATCATTGAAAATGGCCAAAGTATTCCATTTACAAAAGAAAAATAATCAATTATCATTAAATGAAAACGACTGTTAGAATTTGTCTAACAGTCGTTTTTTTTAAGTTCTTTAGTTTGTATTTACTCCGGAATTTGTTGACTCAAGCAATGCAACGTTCCAAATCCCCAAATAAAATCAATTGCACTTATTCCGATGATTTCTCTATCAGGAAAACACTCCGAAAGGATATTCAAAGCTACTCTGTCATTTGCATCGTTGAATGTAGGTACCAAAACACAGTGGTTTAAAATCAAGAAATTAGCATAACTCGCTGGCAAACGCAATCCATCAAAATCAATGCGTTTAGGCATAGGTAAAGTAACAATTACTGGTGCTTGTCCGTTTTCTAGTTTCGCATTTTGTAAACGTTTTAAGTTGTCTTGCAAAGGTTTGTAATTGCTGTCATTTGGATCCATTTCAACAATGGTTACAATAGTATCCTCGTTTACAAATCGGCACAAATCATCAATGTGTCCGTGAGTATCATCTCCTTCGATACCATCTCCTAGCCAAATGACATTGGTAATGCCTAAGTACTCTTTAAAAACCGCTTCGTAATCTTCTTTGGTAAAACCTTCATTACGCACCTGAATCGTAGGATGCATCAAGCATTCTTCTGAAGTTAACAAGGTGCCACGTCCGTTTACATCAATGGCGCCACCTTCTACAATTACGGGCTTTCCTTTGTAAGTCACTTGAGTTAAGGGAAGCTGTAAATGTTCAGCGACTTTACTCGGTACGTGTTTGTCTAAATTGATGTTTTTATACTTAGCCCAGCCGTTAAAATTGAAATTCAAGGCTTCTCTCTGATTGCCATTTTTTACAATGATTGGACCAGAATCACGCATCCAACTTCTATTGGTTTTATGAAAAATGAAGGATATCTGGTCTAAATTAACGGTTGCTATTGTTAGCAATTCAGTGACTTTCTCTCTTTGTTTTTCATCGGCAACTACCAAAAACACAGTTTCGTAGGTGGCTACTTTTTTGATGAATTCTACGAAAGCCCATTGTACTGCTTCGTATTTTCCTGGCCAGTCTTTTCCGTTATGCGGAAAACATAATACGATTCCTTGCTGTTTTTCCCATTCTGCAGGGAATCTTCGTGTTGAAGTACTCATCATTAATCGATTGCTCTTTTAGTTATATCTCCAAAAGCATCGATTCGTCTGTCTCTGAAAAACGGCCAATTCTGACGTACGTTTTCTTGTAAATCCAAATCTACTTCGGCGATTAGTATTTCTTCTTTATCATGTGATGCTTGCGCTAAAATTTCGCCTTGTGGTCCTGCAATAAATGACGAACCCCAAAAATCTATTCCAGCAGTTCCTTCGATGTATTGTTCCAAACCAATACGATTGGCTGCTGCTACATACACTCCATTGGCTACAGCGTGACCTTTCATCACATTCATCCAAGCGCCGTGTTGGTTTTCGCCATACTGTTCTTTTTCTAAAGGATGCCAACCAATTGCAGTTGGATAAAATAACACTTCAGCTCCTTGTAAAGCTGTAAGACGTGCACCTTCTGGATACCATTGATCCCAACAAATTAAGGTTCCAATTTTTCCTTTTTGTGTAGGGAAAGCTTTGAAACCTATGTCGCCAGGAGTAAAGTAGAATTTTTCATAGAAATGAGGATCGTCTGGGATGTGCATTTTGCGATATAATCCTGCTTCGGTTCCATCGGTATCAATGATGTAAGCACTGTTGTGGTAAATTCCTGCCATTCTTTTTTCGAAAAAAGGAACAATGATTACCACGCCTAATTCTTTGGCTAATGCCGAAAAAGCAATAAATGAAGTGCTATATAAAGGTTCTGCCAAGGCAAAATTATCCACGTCTTCACTTTGACAAAAATAATGACTGCTATATAATTCTGGTAAGGAAATAACTTCTGCGCCTTGTTTTGCTGCCTCTCGAACCCAGTGCAAACATTTTTTTAAGTTGTTTTCAGCAACATCGTTGAGGTTTAATTGAATAACCGCTATTTTGTATTTTTTATTAGGCATAACTTAAAATTTAGAGTGCAAAAGTAGTTATTTTTTCTAAAGAGTTCTAATGAGAGAAAATGAAAGTTGGGTTTGTTGCCAAGCTATCATTGGTTTTGTTGAAGTTTAATTGTAAATAGAATTTATTTTTTATCAAGGATTAAATGCTCCAAAATGCCAAAGAATCCCTGAAGGATCGTGTAAAAAACATTCCTTTCCCCAATCGAGATATCGAATAGGAACTAATTTCGCAGTTGGATACTTTTCATTTAAATGCAAAGCTTTTAATGATTCCCAGAATTCTTCTACATTTTCAATTTCCATAAAAACCATAGTATTGTCGACCCAATCTTTCACATAAGCATCTTGTAGGTAGAAGCCAAAGTTTGCCGTGCTGAAATAACTCATATTGCTAGAAAGAATACTTTCATTAAAGCCTAGATCTTTATAAAATAGTCTAGATTCTGTGTAGTTTTTTGAGCCTAAAAAGGGACGGATGGATTTGATTTTGAATTGCATTATTAGTATGTTGAGAGAATTCTTTCAGCTAAAAAAAATAGTTCAATCCATGCATTTACAAATACGCACAAATGTTTCGAATTAAAATGTCATATTCTAATTGAATAATAAATAATAAAGTTAGCTTTTATTTCGTAAAAAATACAAAGCTAACTTGTAAAGTATTGTAAATAATGTGTTTGGGGTTATTTTTTACCCATAATTTTCTTAAAGAGTGTACTAATAAGTAACGCAGAAAATCCAAAACCTAAACCGAATAGGATTTCTTTAATTAAATCAGGTACATTTGGTAAAACATGATGTAAATAATCGATTTGATGTGCAAAAATTCCGCCAGCTACCATAATTAATGCGATAGTTCCGATTACGGCTAAACTTTTAATCACTTTGGGTAAAGCGTTTACTAAGAAGCTTCCAATTTTGGTCAAAAAACCATTTTCTTTACTGCTTAGTTGCATTAGTTTGAATCCCATATCATCCATTCTAACAATTAGAGCAACAATACCATAAACCCCAACGGTTGCGATGATAGCAACAATAGAAACCACTGCAATTTGAGTTGAAATTGATTGCTCTAAAACGGTTCCTAGAGCAATAATTACGATTTCAACCGAAAGAATGAAATCAGTTACAATGGCCGCTTTGATTTTGCCCTTTTCTTGTGCTAAAATTTCTTCTTCTGTTAAGGATAAGGAGGTTAAAACCTCTGCTTTGTGATGATGATGGGGAAAAAAGTATTCATAAATTTTTTCAGCGCCTTCATAAGCTAAATATAGGCCTCCTAAAACTAAAATTACTTTAATGGCTAAAGGAGAAAAAGCACTTAATACAAAAGCAATAGGAAGAATGATTAGTTTGTTCAAAAACGATCCTTTAGTAATGGCCCACAATACGGGTAGTTCTCTTGAAGAAACAAATCCTGAAGCTTTTTCGGCATTGACTGCTAAGTCATCTCCTAAAATTCCTGCTGTTTTTTTGGTTGCAATTTTACTCATTGCTGCCACATCATCCATAATTGCTGCGATATCATCTAAAAGTGCAAAAAATCCTGATCCCATTTTTAAAATAAGTTAGTTAAAGCGTTAATAGTTTAGTATTACAATTTTTCATCAGAAGCACCAACTTCCTTAATTTGATCTAAGAGATTGGTTTGATTGGGTGAAATATAATTTTTAGTTTCATTTGTAGCTTCTTTTTTAAAGAGAAGATCTAAAGCATTGTATAATTTTAATAAAACATCCTTGTCTTGTTTGTCTATTTCCACTGCACTATTAAAATTAAAAACATAATTATTTGAATTACGTACTTCCACTTTAATGGTTTTAGGTGTGATTTTAAATTTAACAATATCCATTATTTAGGTTCTTTATTTTAAATAGAAATTATATAAAAGCTACATTTCTTTGATAGGAAAAACAAAAATACACGAATTTAAGTAGATATTCTGTTCCATAGGTTTTGAATTGCAAAAAAAAAACACCAATCTTTCGACTGGTGCTGTTGAAAAAAACTGTCAGAATTCAAAACTCTGACAGGGTTTAGTGGTAATCTTTGATTATACCACCAACTCTGTTTGATTTCTAAAAACAAGTTGGTTATCGAAGGCGTCGATCAAAATGATACTGTCGGTGGTGATTTTGCCCGACAGAATTTCTTTCGATAATTCGTTGAGCACTTCACGCTGAATGACACGTTTTACTGGTCTAGCACCAAATTGAGGATCGTATCCTTTTTTCGATAAATAGTCTATCGCTTCGGGAGTAGCGTCCATGGTGATGCCTTGTTGTGCCAACATTTTGGTCACGCTTTTTAGCTGTAAACCTACGATTTGAGCGATGTTAGCATTGGTCAACGGAGTAAACATCACGATTTCGTCGATACGGTTGATGAATTCTGGACGAACCGTTTGTTTGAGTAATCCCAATACTTCTACTTTGGCGGCTTCGGTGGCAGCTTCGATACTTCCTTTTAAATTCTCGAATTTATCTTGAATAATTTGGCTTCCCATATTCGAGGTCATGATGATAATTGTGTTTTTGAAATCGGCCAAGCGTCCTTTATTGTCTGTCAATCTACCTTCGTCCAGCACTTGCAGCAAAATATTGAATGTGTCAGGATGCGCTTTTTCTATTTCGTCCAGCAGAATCACAGAATACGGTTTTCTTCGCACCGCTTCGGTCAATTGTCCCCCTTCGTCGTAACCCACATAACCCGGAGGCGCTCCAACCAATCGGCTTACGCTGTGGCGTTCTTGGTATTCGCTCATGTCGATTCGGGTCATGGCATTTTCATCGTCGAATAAATATTCAGCTATGGCTTTGGCCAACTCAGTTTTACCCACACCAGTCGTTCCTAAGAAAAGGAAGGTTCCTACGGGTTTTTTCATATCCTGCAAACCTGCGCGACTTCTACGAACCGCATCGCTCACTGCCTCAATGGCTTCTTCTTGTCCTACCACACGTTTGTGTAATTCATCCTCTAATTTCAATAGTTTTTCGCGTTCGCCTTGTAGCATTTTCATGACAGGAATTCCGGTCCATTTGGCTACAACCTCGGCAATATCTTCTCGCGTTACTTCTTCTTTAATCAAAGAAGTACCCGATTGATTTTCTTGTAATTGATGCGTAAGATTTGCTAATTTTTCTTGCGCTTCTTTGATTTTACCGTAACGAATCTCCGCTACTTTACCATAATCTCCTTCACGTTCGGCGCGTTCTGCTTCGTACTTGAAGTTTTCGATTTCTGTTTTTACCAATTGTATGTTATCTACGATATCTTTTTCAGATTTCCATTTGGCAAAAATTTCGTTGCGTTCTTCTTTTAAATTGGCCAAATCCAAGCCTAAAACTTTCAACTTGCTTTCGTCTTTTTCACGTTTGATGGCTTCGATTTCAATTTCAAGTTGCATGATTTTACGATCCAAGACATCGAGTTCTTCGGGTTTGGAGTTAATTTCCATGCGTAATTTCGATGCCGCTTCGTCCATTAAATCGATGGCTTTATCCGGTAAAAATCGGTTAGAAATGTAACGTTGTGACAATTCAACCGAAGCAATAATGGCTTCGTCTTTAATTTGAACTTGATGGTGTGTCTCGTATTTTTCTTTGATACCTCGTAAAATCGAAATAGCGCTTTCGGTATCGGGTTCTTCCACCATTACTTTTTGGAAACGACGTTCTAAGGCCTTGTCTTTTTCAAAATATTTTTGGAATTCATCCAAAGTGGTGGCTCCAATGGCACGCAATTCGCCACGTGCCAAAGCTGGTTTCAAGATATTGGCAGCATCCATCGCACCTTCGCCACCACCAGCTCCAACTAGTGTGTGAATTTCGTCTATGAATAATACGATTTCTCCTTCCGAAGCGATAACTTCTTTGACTACCGATTTCAATCGTTCTTCAAATTCTCCTTTGTATTTAGCTCCTGCAATCAGAGCACCCATGTCAAGTGAGAACACAATTTTGTTCTTTAAGTTTTCGGGAACATCACCCGCAACAATTCGGTGCGCCAAACCTTCGGCAATCGCGGTTTTACCCACACCTGGTTCTCCCACGAGCATCGGATTATTTTTGGTTCTTCTAGTCAAAATTTGAAGAACACGACGAATTTCTTCATCACGCCCAATTACAGGATCTAATTTTCCGGTTTTAGCTAACTCGTTTAGGTTTTTAGCATATTTACTCAAGGAATTATAGGTTTCTTCTGCCGAGGCCGAGGTTACGCGTTCGCCTTTGCGCAATTCGTCGATGGCTGCTTTTAGTCCTTTTTCAGTCACACCTTGGTCTTTTAGAATTTGGGCGACTTTACTTTTAGAACCAAAAATGGCTAGGATTAAATGCTCAATGCTAACGAATTCATCGTTCATTTTTTTGGCAATGATTTCGGCTTCATTAAGTGCGGTGTTTGCACTTCTAGATAATTGAATTTCGCCACCTGTTACTTTGGGGAAATTTTGAATTTGATTATCTAAAATTTGAAGAAACAAAGGCACGTTTACGTTTAGTTTTTTCAAAAGAAAAGGTGCTACATTTTCGTCTACTTCAAAAATAGCTTTGAAAATATGTTCGTTTTCTATTTGTTGTTGCCCTAGGCTTTGCACCAATTGTTGGGAGTGCTGAATGGCCTCTTGGGATTTAATGGTAAATTTGTTGATGTTCATGATTGATAGATTTGATGATTATTGTTCGTTGTAAATGTTTATTTTTGTTGAAAATCGTCAAATGGTATTCCAATATAAATTTACGGACATTTTGACTGTTTTTATTTGATTTTGAGTAGTATTTAACGACAAAAAGACATAAAAAAGACAAAATGAGCCTATTTAATTCCTTATTCGGTAGTTCAGAAGAAAAAAAAGAATCGGTTAGTAAAGTCAATTGGATACCCTTGCAATTGATGGGACAATTGGACGAGTTAACGGCGCATTCTAATGAAAAACCTGTACTTATCTTCAAGCACAGTACGCGTTGTAGTATTAGCCGATTTGCCTTGAAACAGTTTGAAAATGAGTTTGAACTGCACGATAGTACCGATGCTTATTTTTTAGATTTAATTACGTATCGTGAGATTTCGAATGAAATTGCTGCTCGTTTTGGCGTGCAACATCAATCGCCTCAATTGATTTTGATAAAAGAAGGGAAAGCCATTTATGATGCCTCACATAGTGATATTGAAGCTGGGGTTTTGAAAGAGTACGTTTAATTTCTTTCTTGGATAATAAGTTATACTACTATTCACTAGACTGAAAGTACTAGATTTGAACATCAAAATATATATATGACGACTATTGAAATAACAAAAGTAAAGCCTAATGAAATTGTTCCATTGCAAAAAATAGGGAGACAAACTTTTCAAGAGACTTTTTCTGATTCCAATTCTGAGGAAAACATGAAAAACTATTTGGAAGAAGGTTTTTCTGTTGAAAAGCTTACTTTAGAGTTACATAATAAAGATTCTGAGTTCTATTTTGCCACCCATGACAATGAAATTATTGGGTATTTGAAAATCAATTTTGGTGATTCTCAGACCGAGTTGAAAGATAACAAAGCGCTTGAAATTGAACGTATTTATGTTATAAATGCCTTTCATGGGAAGCGTGTGGGACAATTGCTTTATGATAAAGCCATAACTATTGCCAAAGAAAAAGGCGTTGAGTATGTATGGCTAGGTGTTTGGGAAGAAAATGTGAAAGCCATTCGTTTTTATACAAAAAATGGTTTTGTGGCCTTTGACAAACACATTTTTAAGCTAGGCGATGACGAACAGACCGATATTATGATGCGCTTGAAATTGAGTTAATCCTGATTTAAAAATCGTAATCGAGTTTAATAAAAAAACCGTTCTAAATTTCTTAGAACGGTTTTGTATTTTAGATGCATTTCTTTTAAAAAGCTGCTCTCATTTTTTCTTTAATTTCAGCCAAACACAAATTATTGATACTTCCTTCGTGGGTGTGTTGGGTGGCTTTTGGTGATTCGTAAGTACCATTTTCTAATTGTTCTGCCACCGATTTGTAGGCGTCTCTAAAAGGCATTCCTGCAACTACCATTTCGTTTAAAGTGTCTACGGTAAATAGATAATTGTATTTTGGGTCGGCTAGAATGTTGTCTTTTACCTTAATGTCTTTGATGGAAAAAATGGCAATATCCAAACAGGCTTTTAGATTTTGAATCGCAGGAAATAATCCTTCTTTCAATAATTGAAACTCACGGTGATAGCCACTAGGAAGGTTGTTGGTGATTAAAGTGATTTCATAAGGCAACGCTTGAATTTTGTTGCATTTTCCACGAATTAACTCAAAAACATCGGGATTTTTTTTGTGGGGCATAATGCTCGACCCAGTGGTTAGATGAGCTGGTAAACTAATAAAATCAAAGTTTTGGCTCATATATAGACACACATCCATAGAGAATTTTGCCAAAGTCGCTGCCACGCTACTCATAGCAAAAGCGACAGTTTTCTCCGATTTTCCACGGCTCATTTGTGCTGCTACCGAATTGAATTTTAAAGTAGCAAAGCCTAATTCCTGAGTAGTAAAGGTTCGGTTGATAGGGAAGGAGCTACCATAGCCTGCGGCAGAACCTAAGGGATTTTGATCGACCACTTTCAAGGCGGCGTTCAACATCGTGATATCGTCTATCAAAGTTTCGGCATAAGCAGAAAACCACATACCAAAGGAAGAGGGCATAGCAATTTGTAAATGCGTATAACCTGGCAACAGCACATTTTGATACTGTTCCGCGGATTCCATCAACAAATCGAATAGCGTTTTTACTTGTTCTTTGAGGGCGATAACGACATCTTTTAAATACAAATTGACATCCACCAGCACTTGGTCGTTTCGAGAACGGGCGGTATGTATTTTTTTACCAGCGTCGCCTAGTTTTTCCGTCAATAAATATTCGATTTTGGAATGTACGTCTTCAAAGCTGTCTTCGATTTCGAAATCTCCTTTTTCGATAGCTGTGATTATCTCTTGTAAGGTCAAAACTAAATCATCAGCTTCTGTAGCCTCCAATAATCCTATTTGAGCCAACATTTTAGCGTGAGCGATAGAACCTAAAGCATCGTATTTGGACAAAACCAAATCGAGTTCACGGTCATTTCCTACCGTAAAATGTTCGATTTGCTTGTCGGTTGGTATTCCTTTTTCCCAGAGTTTCATATTATTATATTTTTCAAAAAGCACCACAAAAGTGAACAGAGGTTACCAAAGTGTCTTTGTTAGATTTATGTTCTCGTTTTATTTTATTCCTAGCCCCGATAGTAGTGAAAATCCTTTTATGGCGGGGTTCGCCATAAAAGATTGTAACGGATAGCGGGATTAGCTCCTAAAAAAAATCTGTCAATATTTTAATGTACAATTCAATTCCTTCTACGATTTCATTGATGTAAATGAATTCGTCTGCCGAGTGTGACCGCAGGGTTTCTCCTGGACCTAGTTTTAACGACTGGCAACTCAATACCGATTGGTCTGAAAGCGTAGGAGAGCCATAGGTGGTGCGCCCTAACGCGATTCCTGCTTGTACTAATCCGTGTGAAAGAGGAATAGAAGAAGCATTTAAGTGCATGGAACGCGGCGTAATCTCAGCCTTCACTTGTTGACGAACTGTGTCTAATATTTCCGCATTAGTATAACAATCATTTACTCGAATATCGACTACCAAATGACATTCTGCTGGTACTACATTGTGCTGTTTTCCAGCGGTGATTTGGGTTACCGTCATTTTTACAGGTCCTAAAACTTCTGATATTTTTTCGAATTGGTAGCTGTTAAACCAACTGATGACAGGCATCGCATTGTAAATTGGATTGTCAGGATTATGATGCGCTGCGTGACTTGCGGTACCTTTTACTACTACATCCAAAACCAAGAGCCCTTTTTCGGCAATGGCCAAATTCATTAAGGTAGGTTCGCCCACTATGGCACAATCAATTTCCGGTAAATGTTGTAGTACACTGTTCAAGCCGTTTTTGCCACTGCTTTCTTCTTCTGCGGAAGCGACCATCACCAAATTGTATGGCAAATTTTCTTGAGTATAAAAATGAACAAAAGTGGCCAATAAAGCCACTAAGCAACCTCCCGCATCGTTACTGCCTAAACCAAATAATTTTCCGTCTTTTTCGATAGGTTCAAATGGATCGTTGGTATAGCCTTGGTTGGGTTTTACGGTATCGTGATGCGAGTTCAGTAAAAGCGTAGGTTTAGCCGCATCAAAATGTTGATTATACGCCCAAATATTATTGTTTTCCCGCTCAAAAGGAATGTTATTTTGTTGGAACCATTGCTCTATCAAAAGCGCAGTTTGTGCTTCTTCACTAGAAAAGGAAGGAGTAGTAATCAGTGCTTTTAGTAAGGCGATGGCTTCTTGTGTAAGTGTTGTAATGGTTTTCATTTTTTGTTTTTTGCCACGAAGGCACTAATTTTTTGTCTTTAATCTGTGTAAATCTGTGTAATCTGTGTTTAATTTTTGTTTTTTAATGGATAAAAATTAGTGTTATTCGATATTTTTTGCGACTTAGTTTCTTTGCCGTTACTACATTTACAATGTGATACTCGTACAAAGTGCGTTGTTGTCTTTCAATAGTTTGTGATGTCCAATTTTTATTTTATGAACGCCTTTGGACAAGCTGTTAAAGCAATTGTCGAGTTTTGGAATCATCCCTGAATGTATGGCGCCTTCTGTTTTTAATTGGTCATACAGTTCTTTATTGATGTTTTCAATTACGGAAGTATCATCATCAGCATCATACAAAACCCCTGATTTTTCGAAGCAATACGTCAAAGTTACTTCAAATACTTCCGACAGAGCAATGGCTAATTCACTGGCAATTGTATCAGCATTCGTATTCAATAATTGTCCTTGTTTGTCGTGTGTAATAGCGCAAAAAACCGGTGTTATCTCGTTTTTAATCAATGTTTCTAGCAGCGAGGTGTTTACTATTTGTACATCGCCCACAAAACCGTAATCAATCGTGGGATGATTTCTTTTAGTAGACTGAATCAAATTGCCATCTGCGCCAGAAAAGCCCATAGCATTAGTTCCATTTGCGTGCAATTGTGCAACTATATTTTTGTTGATTTCACCTGCATAAATCATCACCACAACGTCTAGCATAGGCTGGTCGGTAATGCGTCTTCCATCAATCATTTGAGGGACTAAGCCAATACTTTTTGCCATTTTGGTAGCTGATTTTCCTCCACCGTGCACCAACACTTTATAGCCTTCAATTTTTGAAAAATCGGCAATAAATTGCTGTAGTTCGGCTGGGTTGTCAATGATATTACCTCCGATTTTTACTATTGTAAGTTGTTCCATTCTTTTGAATTAATACTCTAAACTTTTGGTTTTATTAGGTAATCTTTTCAGTATTTTTTGTAAAACCAATTGTGCCGAATAGGTTCTGTTTTGGGCTTGCTGGATCACAATGGAGTTTTCGCTATCAATCACTTCATCGGCTACAATCACATTGCGACGCACCGGAAGACAATGCATAAATTTGGCATTGTTCGTCAACTTCATTTTCTCAGCCGTAACGGTCCAATTTTCGTCTGTATTCGTCACTTTCCCGTAGTCGTTGTAATTGCTCCAGTTTTTGGCATAAATAAAATCAGCATTTTCAAAAGCTTTGTCCTGATTGTATTCAATTACCGAATCCTTGGTGATTTCAGGATTCAATTCATAACCTTCTGGGTGCGTAATTACAAAATCCATATCTCTTTGCAGTTGCATCATTTCTACAAACGAATTGGCCACGGCCTGAGGTAATGCTTTGGGATGAGGTGCCCAAGTCAGTACTACTTTAGGTTTGTGTTTGGTTTTGAATTCGGCCATTGTAATTGCATCGGCCAAGGATTGTAGCGGGTGACCTGTAGCACTTTCCATATTAACAATAGGCACAGTGGCATATTTTACAAAACCACTCAAAACTGTTTCTGCATTATCTTTTTCTTTATCCGTAAGTCCCGCAAAAGCTCTGATGGCAATAATATCACAATATTGCGAAACGACTTCGGCGGCTTCTTTGATGTGTTCTGATGCGCCTTGATTCATAATTGTGCCGTCTTCGAACTCCAAAGTCCATCCTTCAGCTCCAAAGTTCATCACCATCACATTCATTCCTAGATTGATGGCTGCTTTTTGAGTACTCAAACGCGTTCTCAAACTTGGATTGAAAAAGAGCATAACCAATGTTTTGTCTTTACCCAATCTTTGATTTTTTAAAGGGTCTTTCTTTATCTTGAGGGCTTGTTTTACCCATTTTTTTAGGGAATCGATTTCTTTTATTGAGGTGTAATTCATGATTAGTTATTTTAGTATTTCTGAATTATTGTGTTGAATTTGAATTAACTAAGTTAAATAATTTTAGTGAAAGGGATTTCATTCCGCAGCGCTTTCCGCATAAAATCATCCTCAAGGCCATTCACAATCCAAGTCTCAATATTGGCTTTTTTGGCAATTGCTGCCGATTCTATTTTAGATTGCATTCCTCCAGTTCCGTGTGACGATTTTGTGTCACCTATTTCTTTTTGTAACAATGACAAATCGGTTACTAGTTCAATCGTTGATGGAAGTGCATCGTTGATAGAAGCTTTAGTGTAAATTCCATTAGTATTGGTGGCAATAATCAAAATATCTACATCTAACAATACGGCTGCTAAAGCGGCTAATTTATCATTGTCGCCAAACTTGATTTCGTCCGTCGCCACCGTGTCATTTTCATTGATGATGGGGATGTAGTTGTTTTTGACCAACACATTGATGGTGTTCACGATGTTGTCTTTGGATTGTTCTTTTTCAAAATCAGAATAGGAGAGGAGACATTGTGAAATATGCAATCCTAAATCGCTGAAATTTTCGTGATAAATACGCATCAAATGGGGTTGCCCTATGGAGGCTAAGGCTTGTTTTACAAAAACTTCTTGATCATTATTGTCAAGTTTTACAAACTGTTTGGCAGCGGCAATCGCCCCAGAACTTACAATAATGAATTCGTATTGGTCTTGTAGCGCAGCAATTTGCATACCGATATCCTCAATCTTACCTCTCGAAATATGATTGGTTTCCTTGGTTAAGGTGTTGCTGCCTAATTTTAATAATATTCTTTTTTTTGTCATCTTTTTTAACCGCAAAGGGCGCAATTTTTTTATAATTGGAACGATTAAAACGCAACGTTCGCAAATCTTTCGTCTAAAATCTATACTCTCAATTCTGTCATTTTATCGAACCTGTCCTTCTCCGTAAACATACCATTTGTTGGTAACCAAATGTTGTAAACCAATGGGGCCGCGTTGGTGTAATTTGTCTGTGCTGATAGCCAGTTCTCCACCTAGACCAAATTGTCCTCCGTCGGTAAAACGAGTCGAAGCATTATGATAAACAGATGAGGCGTCAACATTATCCATAAATTCTTGGGCAGTAGTTTCACTTTCGGTGATGATAGCAGCTGAGTGACCTCCGCAATATTTATTGATTTTGGCTATTGCTTCTTGATTAGAAGAAACAGTGCCAATTACAATCTTGTAATCCAAAAATTCTTCATACCAAATAGCATCTGAATCAATTTGAGAAATTTGAGTTGATTTGGCTATTGTAGCATCTCCCAAAACAGTCACTTTTCGTTCTTGTAAAGCAAGGACTAATTGGTTTGCAAAACTTTCCCAATTCGGTAAATTAATATCAATTATTACTTTATCTAAAGCGTTGCAAACGGATATATTTGAGGTCTTTGCGTTTATAATTATATTTAAAGCTTTGGTTACATCCGCTTCTTTTTCGATGTATAAAAAGTTGTTGCCACGACCACTTACAATCACTGGACAGGTTGCGTGTTTTTTGGTGAATTCAATTAATTTTTCTCCTCCACGAGGCACAATCAAATCGACCTTTTGAGTAGGTTTTTCCAAAAAAGCTTGGGTTTGTGCTCTATCGTAATTCAGGTATTCTACCCAATTTGTTGCTACACCATTGCTGTCTAACGCTTGATGCCAAAGACTTACAATCTTTTGATTCGACAGTAAGGATTCTTTACCGCCTTTTAAAAGAATTTTATTTCCTGATTTAAAGGCAATACCACCCGCTTCAACGGTTACATCAGGTCGAGACTCGTAAATAATTAAAATAGTGCCAAATGCAGCCGTTTTGTTATATATTTTGAGACCATTATCGTGAACAAATTCAAAACGAATTTTTCCCACCGGGTCTTCTTGACTGGCCAATTGTTGCAAAGACAAAATCATACCGTCAATTTTGGCATCATCGACCAACAAACGTTTTTCCATTGCCAAATCTTCTCCGGAATAATTGGCTAAATCTTGTTGGTTACTACTTTTCAACGCCGTTCTTTCCTGCGCTAGCAAAGTCGCCATCGTGGTTAAAACGGCGTTTCTCTTTTCGATGGTTAGTAGTGTATTCATAGTTTTTGGTTAGTTAATTTTTTGGACGTGCCCTTTTTTTATTCTATAGCCATTGGTTTAAACCACAAGCCATAGAATAAAAAAGTCTATTTCAATTCGGCCAACGACTCTTTTAAGGCCATGATAAAGGTATCAATAGCTGCTGTGGTAATGGTCAAGGGAGGTAAAATTCTCAATAAGTTTTTATTATTGGCGCTACCCGTAAAAATATGTTTTTCTACAATCATTTTCTTGCGTAAGGCACTTACATCAAAATCAAATTCTACCCCCAACATCAATCCTTTTCCTTTTACTTTGATGATTTCAGGTACTTGTTGGATGGCTTTCATAAAGTACTCGCTAACGGCATTCACATTATCCATTAACTTTTCGCTCTTGATGACATCCAAAACGGCAATTCCAGCAGCACAAGCCAAATGGCTTCCGCCAAAAGTAGTACCTAGCAAGCCATAACTCGCTTTGAAATGTGGAGCAATCAAAATCCCCCCAATTGGGAAACCGTTGCCCATTCCTTTGGCCAAGCAAATGATATCCGCTTTGATGTTGTGGTACTGGTGCGCAAAAAACTTCCCGCTTCTGCCATAACCCGATTGGACTTCGTCTAATATCAAAACCGCTTCGTATTGTTTGCACAGTTTTTCTAAGGCTTGAAAGAATTCGGTTGTGCCTTCATCTAAACCACCCACGCCTTGAATGCCTTCTATAATCACGGTGCACACATCGCCTTTTTGTAATTCGGTTTTTACCAAATCAATTTGGTTTAGTGGTAAAAAAGTAACCACTTGTTGCGCATTAATGGGAGCCACAATTTTTTTGTTATCGGTTACCGCTACTGCTGCCGATGTTCTTCCGTGAAAGGAGTTATCGAAAGCAATCACTCTCGATTTTCCGTTGTGAAAAGAGGCTAATTTTAATGCATTTTCATTGGCTTCGGCGCCTGAGCTGCACAAAAACAAGGAATAGTCATCATAACCTGATAATTCGCCTAGTTTTTGGGCTAATTCTACTTGAAGTGGATTTTGGATAGCATTAGAATAGAATCCAATATTGTCCAATTGTTCTTTTACTTTCGCCACATAATGCGGTTGGGTGTGCCCAATGGAGATGACTCCGTGGCCGCTGTATAAATCTAAATATTCTACACCGTTTTCATCTGTAATGGTACAGTCTACTGCTTTTACAGGTGTGATATTGTATAATGGGTAAACGTCGAAAAGGTTCATTGTTGTTGTAATTTAAAGATTTAAATAATTTAAAAATTTAAAGATTTGTGTGTGTTACTGAATGATTTAAACTTTATGGATTTCATAATCCTTAAATTTTTCAATCTTTCAATCTTTCAATTTTTTCTAAAATCCACTTGGTTTCAAATGCAATCCGGTGCTTTCGTCGAGTCCGAAGAGTAAGTTCATATTTTGAATGGCTTGACCTGAGGCGCCTTTGACTAAGTTATCGATAATCGAAGTAATCAAAATTCGGTTGCCTTTTTTCATCAAACTAATGATGCATTTATTGGTTTGAACGACTTGTTTTAGATTGATGTTGGTTGTGGTTACGGTTACAAATGGTTCATTTTTGTAAAATGCTTCATATTTGGCCACAACATCTTCTAAACTTTCCTCACAATGTGTGTACAATGTGGCAAAAATCCCTCTTGGGAAATCGCCTCTGTTGGGGATGAAAAGCAATTCGTTGTTGAAATCTTCTTGTACTTGGTGCAAACTCTCGCCAATTTCTCCCAAATGCTGGTGTTCAAAAGCTTTGTAGTGCGACATATTGTTGTTTCTCCAACTAAAATGTGAGGTTTCTGAAAGACTCACTCCAGCTCCCGTACTTCCTGTGGTGGCATTGATGTGCACATCGCTGTTGAGTAATTTGGCTTCCGCCAAAGGCAATAATGCCAACTGAATCGCGGTAGCAAAACATCCCGGATTGGCAATGAATTGTCCGTTTTTAATGGCTTTTTTATTCAATTCGGGTAAGCCGTATATGAATTTTTTACCCTCAAACACTTCGTCTTTTTCTAACCTAAAATCATTGCCTAAATCAATGATTTTAGTATGGCTGGCAAATGTATTTTCGGATAAGAAAGCTTTGGATTTACCGTGACCTAGACATAGAAACACTACGTTTACATTGGGGTTGATGGTGTCTGTAAAATTCATTTCGATATCGCCCAATACATCTTGATGCGCTACCGAAAGGGGTTTTCCCGCATTGGTGGTGCTGTACACAAAATCTAGCTTGGCGTTGGGATGAAACATCAAGATTCTGATGAGTTCGCCAGCCGTATAACCCGAACCGCCAATAATTCCAATAGTAATCATAATTTTTATTTTGTTTCACCGCAAAGACGCAAAAGCGCTAAGGGTTTGTTTTTAAAATGTAAGTTTGTCATTCAAAAGTTCCCATTTTTTCTCTTTTAGCCCCGATAGTAGTGGAAATCCTTTGTGGGCTGGGGTTCAGCCTACAAATATTGCAACGGATAGCGGGAACTAATGTTTCCAAAAATGCCTGAACTTTCGCTCCTAATCAGTAATTATACTATTCGTAAGTTTCTTGATTCACAGATGAAAATATGTTTTGCGCATTGCCTAGAATTTTGATAAAGCCTTTGGCATCATCAGACGTCCAAGCATTGTTCATTTCGCCGTATTGACCGAAGCCGGTGTTCATTAAATCGTTTGGTGATTCGATGCCGTCTAAGCTGAAATGATATGGTTTTAAAGAGACCGTTACGGTTCCATTGACTGTCTTTTGCGTGTCTTCTAAGAATGTTTCGATGTTGCGCATCACTGGGTCCAAAAATTGCCCTTCGTGGAATAACATTCCGTACCAGTTGCCTAGTTGTTCTTTCCAGTATTGTTGCCATTTGCCTAGTGTATGTTTTTCTAACAAATGGTGCGCTTTGATAATGATTAATGGGGCTGCGGCTTCAAAACCAACTCTTCCTTTGATACCGATAATGGTGTCGCCCACGTGGATGTCTCTTCCTATGGCGTAAGCGCTAGCCAATTTTTCTAAGGCCACAATATTGTTAGAAGGTTTGTCTGCTTTGCCATTTATGGCAACCAATTCGCCTTTTTTGAATTCCAAAGTTACTTTCTCTTCACCTTCTTTTTGCAATTGCGAAGGGTAGGCCTCGCTTGGTAAAGGTTGTCCCGATGTTAAGGTTTCTTTTCCGCCCACACTGGTTCCCCAAAGGCCTTTGTTGATAGAATATTGTGCTTTTTCCCAAGAATAATGTACCCCGTTCTTGGCTAAATAATCTACTTCTTCCTGACGAGATAGTTTCAAATCACGAATAGGGGTGATGATTTCGATTTCGGGAGCGATGGTTTGGAAAATTAAATCAAAACGAATTTGGTCGTTTCCTGCGCCAGTACTTCCGTGTGCGATGGCTGTGGCTCCAACGGATTTGGCGTATTTTATGGCTTCGATGGCTTGAAAAACACGCTCGGCACTCACTGATAGCGGATAGGTGTTGTTTTTTAGGACATTACCATAAATCAAGTATTTGATGGCTTTGTCGTAATATTTGTCTAAAATGGTAAGGTTGGCGTGTTTAGCGCTTCCTAGTTCGTAGGCTCTGTCTTCGATGGCTTTTAATTCTGTTTCATCAAATCCACCCGTGTTAATTAATACTGTATGTACTTCGAATCCTTTTTCGTTTTTTAAATATTTTAAACAGTAGGACGTGTCTAATCCTCCGCTATAGGCTAATACTACTTTTTTATTTTCCATTGTATATCTTTTAATGTTTTGTGTCTGACAAAACGTTGATTTTTATTTTTTTAACTATTATTTTTTTAAGAAAAGGGCTTGTTTGATTTCTTTCAAACGATTCCATATCCGGACATTGAACGGGTGTTTGGGTGGGTTTTTCTGTTTTTCTTTAGGATCATACAGCATTCCGGTACACAAACACATTTTGTAGTCTTTGCTTTTTAGGATTTCAAAATTGGTACAAGTTTGACAGCCTTTCCAGAATGTAGGGTCTGTAGTCAATTGCGAAAAAGGAACAGGTTTGTATCCTAAATCGGAATTGATTTTCATTACCGCTAATCCGGTGGTGATACCGAAAACTTTTGCTTCTGGGTATTTTTGTTGAGAATACTCAAAAACGAAGGTTTTAATTTTTTTGGCTAATCCTAAATTTCTAAAGTCTGGGTGAACTATCAAACCTGAATGTGCGACGAATTGCCCGTGTTGCCAAGATTCGATATAACAAAAGCCTGCGAATTTTCCATCGATTATGGCGATAACCGCGTTTTCGGTTTCCATTTTCTTTTGGATGTATTCTGGGGTTCTTTTGGCTATTCCCGTTCCTCTTTGTAAGGCCGAGGTTTCAATTGTATCACAAATTTCTGCAGCAAATGTATAGTGCTCTTTTTGTGCTACTACTATAGAAATATTCATTTCGGAATTCGATTTAGAGGTTAAAAATCGTTTGGTTCTTTTTTTTAAAGCAATCATAGTCAATGCGCTATTAAAAGTACCACATTTTTTTTAACTATTTTATTGTAAATAATTGAAATGTAGTTACTTATAAAATTATATTGAGTTTCAGTCAGATTTGAAACTCCATTAAAAAATGGATTTGATTTCAAAATGGTAAAATGAAAAAGGATAAAATATAGAAAACACTTTTTTGGAGACTATAGGCATAGCATCCGCACTTCGGGAGAAGTAGCAAGTAAATTTATCCGGTAGATAGAAGTTATATGTAAACTTGTATTTTTCATCGATGCAAATTTACGATATAAAATTTTATAAAAAATCAAATTTTATTTAAAATTGTTAAATTTCATAAAAATTTATTTTTTAAAGCAAAAAAAGTGACTTTGAAAGTCAAAATCACTTTTTTTATGGTAATAGGGGGAAGAATTGTTTTTTGAAAAGCTACTTTTCTTATTCGAATCGGTTAGAATTCATAATATCTTTGATTTTTGACTTTAAATCTTCTCCTGTATCATACACCATTTGCTCTGAAGTAGGAAATGGAACAGCTCTACGGTCAAAATTAGAATAATAGCTTTCCTCAGAAGCTCTTCTATCTCCTTTGTAGGTGGCATAAATATTTTCAAAAACAAATTCGCTTGTAACAGGGTAGGATTGAAGTAATTGATTGCCTTTTGTGGTAAAAAATTCTACTTTAGCCGTTACTTGACACGTTTTAAGTTGACGGTATTCATAGATTTGAACCGTTACTTTTTTGAAATTATCGACTAAAACTTCTTTGCCTTTTTCGTCTAACACTATTTTACCATTAGCATCAACTACTTTTTTGTAACCGTCTTTGATATCGCGTTCTTTGATGAATTCACGTTCTTTAACTTGTTCTGGAGAAATCAATATGTTTCGGAACAGAATCATCATAGAAAAGTCGTATTTGGTTCCTTTTTCAGGCGCATTGTGATACACAATCCAGGGATTATTCAAGCGATATGTACTGAAGTCCAACAAATCGGTTTGCAAACGCGCAGGAATAATCATATTGGTTTCGTTTTTGGTTTTTACCAAAACAAAATCGGTTCCTTTGAATTTGGCTTCGTCTAATAATCGATTTACTTCTTTATAGTTAGGACTAATTTTATTGAGATACGTCAATTCATCAAAAGCGTTTCTAAAATTTGCTTTGGTATTGGTTTTCATCAATTGTAGCGCCTTTGTGTATAAGTATTCGGCTAGTGCGGCTTTACTTGAAACGATTTGGCTGTTGTAATTTTCAAAAGGAAAAATAGCATTGCGGCCTTCTTTAATTAAAAACAAAGGAAGGACAGGTTTTATCTTTTCTTGGCGGTCGTGTAACTGCACATAATAATTATACAATTTTTCGATTTGATTGGGATTGGATTCAATATTTAGCATTTGAATATTGTTCAAATCTCTCTCTTTGGCTTTGGCAAAGGCTTCTTCGAGTAGGTAAATGTAGTCTTGTTTACCTTTTTTGTCTTTGTTGGTTCTTAGGTTAGCCAAAGCGTTGTTGATGGCTTCATCATAATTACCGGTGCTAACTAATTGTTGGGTTTGTTTTACTCCACAACCACTAATAATAAAAAGGAGGAATAGGATTAGAGTAGTTTTCTTCATATTAAATGTAATTTCTAGTATTAGATTAGATTTTGGCTCTTTTGGAGATGCCAAATATAGCGCCAAAAAAAATCCGACAAATCAAAGTGTCGGATTTTATTTTTAATTACGTAGTGTTACTCTTCCATGGTGTGATATACGTTCATTACGTCATCATCTTCTTCAAGTTTTTCAATCAATTTTTCTACATCAGCCATTTCAGCTTCGGAAAGTTTTTTAGTGATTTGTGGAATCCTTTCAAAACCAGAAGATAAGATGTCTAAATTTCTGTTTTCTAGTTCTTTTTGAATGGTTCCAAAGCTATTGAATGGAGCATAAATCAAAATACCATCTTCATCTTCAAAAACTTCTTCGGCACCAAAATCAATTAATTCTAATTCCAATTCTTCAGCGTCGATACCTTCTTTTGGAATTCTGAAATTGCAAGTATGATCGAACATAAATTCAACAGATCCTTGTGTACCCAAAGTCCCGTTGCATTTGTTAAAGTAACTTCTAACATTAGCTACTGTTCTGTTGTTATTATCCGTTGCGGTTTCTATTAAAATAGCAATTCCGTGTGGTGCATAGCCTTCAAATAAAACTTCTTTATAGTTGGCAGTATCTTTTTCGGTTGCTTTTTTTATGGCGCGTTCTACGTTTTCTTTAGGCATATTGGCTGCCTTAGCATTCTGGATAACGGCTCTTAATCTTGAGTTGGCATCTGGATTTGGACCGCCTTCTTTTACTGCCATTACGATATCTTTACCAATTCTAGTAAAGGCTTTGGCCATGGCTGACCAACGTTTCATTTTTCTACCTTTTCGGAATTCAAAAGCTCTTCCCATTTCTATTTATATTTTGAACTGCAAAAATACAGTTATTCCTTATTTTACCAAATGCATTTAGAATTCTTTTGTAGTTTGCCACGTAGCAAACTTTCTATTTTAATTCAAAATAATCGTTGATAATTTGAATGGCTTCATTTAAATAATGATTATTTTTTAAGGTCTTGATTTGTTCTTCTTTGATGGCTCTTTGTGAAGGATAAACTTTTAATAGTGATTCATTGAAAGTAGCGTTTTTTACTTTCAAATTAAGAGTTTCATCTTTGAAATTGGTTATATCATCAGTTATAGAAGTCATTTCTTTTTGTTCTTCGAAAATCGACTTTATTTCTAAGGGAATTGTATTTTTTGGGTTTTTGACCACAGCATCAATTCTTTTGTTCAAAGCCACTATGTTGTTAAAATACGAATTGTCTTGAACTCTTCGATGGCTGATTTTGGCCAAATGGTGAATTAATTTATGTTTTATATAGGGTGTAAAATTGATCGAGGTGGTTAGTACATCATTTTTGAAGGCTGTAGGATAGTCACTTTCATTTTGCATAATCGACTCGTATAAGATCGGTATCTTTACATCTGGAATGACCCCTATGCTTTGATGACTTTTTCCTGTAATACGGTAGAATTTATTAATAGTCACTTTGACAAAATTGTCCTCATCATTTTCTAAGGGTAATATGGTTTGCATAGTCGCTTTGCCCAATGTGCTGCTGCCAATGACCATTGCTCGGTTATAATCTTGTAAAATCGTAGCGAAAAATTCACTTGCTGAAGCGGTACCGTTATTGACTAAGATGATTACTGGGCCTTTGTATAAATAACCTCGGTAAGAATCTTGAATAATTTGTTGGCGTTTGGTTTTATCGACCACTATTGATATTGGGCCATGGTGTACAAATAAACCAGCTAGCTTAATTGCTTCTTCCATTGATCCGCCTCCATTGTCCATTAGGTCAATCACTAAACCGTTAATATTGTCATTTTGAAGTTTTATGATTTCTGAGCCTACATCTTCGGCACAACCACTACTGTTTTTGTTTTCAAAATTGGAATAAAAACTAGGTATTTTAATGTAACCGATTTTGTTTTTACCTTCAACCACATAGCTGTAAACAGTATTATCTTCATCTTTGATGACTTCTTTTTCGAGAGTGACACTAAAGTTTTTTTCACCTTTTCTTTTAATCATCAAAGTGATGATTTTATTGGCGTCAGAACTGATTAACTCAGATATTTGTTCCATAGAAGCACAAGTCACTCTAAGTGTTTCTTTGGTATTACTTATTGAAAGTATTTGATCTCCTTTTTTTAATTTTCCATTTTTGAAGGCTGGGCCATTTGGGTCTATTTCTTCAATAATGATTTGATTTTTTTCATTTAAATTTACCATGAAGCCTAATGATAGGCGTTCTTTGGATAAAGAGGATACAAAATTTGATTTGCTATTGGCGCTAAAATAGTTGGTGTGTGGGTCAAAATAGGTGCAAAAAAGGGCGAAAATTTTTTCAGTAATATAGTTTTTCCTTTTAAGCTCGGTATTAATTTTACAAATTTCATTTTGAATCGTAATGCCTTTGTAATAATTGATTAAGGATTCAAAATTGGCTTGAATGGAATCTAGATTTTTAGAGCTTCCAGCTATTTCAGTTAGGATGTCAAAACGAAGTTTCTTTCTCCATGTTTTTTCCAAATTTGAAGGGGTAATATAAACAGGAAAAGCTTTTTTATATACTCTAACCGTATCTTGTAAGCTGTAATCTAAGTTCTCTTTATCTAATTTTTCTAAAATAGATTTGTTTCTTAGGATTGCTTTTTGGTAAATAACATCTATAGTAGTAATGAATTCACAATCTTGGTTTTGAATTAGATTGTCTAGTTGCAACCGATACTTATTAGACAAAGTATCGTATTCAGATGTAAAAAAAACATTTCTTCCAGGGTCTAAATCATTGATTAAATTGTCAAATATATAAACCGATAGACTATCGTCTACCGGTTTAGGTTGTACATGCTCTTTTTGAATAAGCGCATTTATTTTAGAAAGAATTTTACAAGCGTCCACATTATTTTGAGCCCATATTTGGCTAGAGAATACTAAGGCTACCAGTAAAATTTTTTTCATGATGTTTTATTTTTTGTAAAAAGGGAGTTTTACCACTTTGGCAGGTACATCGTTCTTTCTAATTCTTATATAAATAGTGCTATCAACGGCACTATTGGCAGTTGTTACATAACCAAGACCAATTCCTTTATTCATTGAAGGCGACATTGTTCCAGAAGTTACAACTCCTATAACTGCTCCAGTAGCATCAACAATTTCGTAGTCATGTCTTGGTACTGCACGTTCTTGCATTTCAAAAGCTACTAATTTCTTGCTTACACCAGCTTCTTTTTGTTGTTTCAAGTTTTCTGAATTCGTAAATTCTTTTGTGAATTTTGTAATCCATCCTAAACCAGCTTCAAGCGGTGAAGTGGTATCGTTGATGTCATTTCCATACAAGCAGAATCCCATCTCTAATCGCAAAGTATCTCTTGCTGCTAATCCAATAGGTTGAATCCCAAAAGCAGCTCCAGCTTCGAAAACTTTGTTCCAAATGGTTGCTACTTGGTCATTTTTGCAATAAATTTCAAAACCACCCGAGCCAGTATATCCTGTTGCTGAGATAATAATGTCTTGGAAACCTGCAAATTCGGCAACTTCAAAATGATAGTAAGCAATGGCCGATAAATCAATGGTAGCCAATGATTGCATGGCTTCAACAGCTTTTGGTCCTTGAATTGCCAATAAAGAATAGTCATCGGATAAGTTTTCCATCGTTACACCTAAATCATTGTGAGAGGTAATCCAATTCCAATCTTTTTCAATATTTGAAGCATTAACTACCAAAAGATATTTTTCTTCTTGCATTTTATATACGATTAAATCGTCTACGATGCCACCATCATTGTTTGGTAAACAAGAATATTGGGCTCTTCCAATGGTAAGCGTTGAAGCATCATTAGAAGTTACTTTTTGAATTAAGGCCAAGGCATTTGGACCTGAAAGCATGAACTCACCCATATGCGAAACATCAAAAACACCCACTCCGTTACGAACGGTTTCGTGTTCTATATTTACTCCTTGGTATAATATTGGCATATTGTATCCTGCAAATGGTAGCATTTTTGCTCCTAACTCCTCGTGTATGTGCGTAAGCGCCGTATTTTTCATTGTGTGTGTTTTGTATAAAATTTAGTGGCGCTAATTTATTGATTTTATTTCGTGTGGCAAAGAATTAGCTAGCGATATATGAGTTCTGATTTGGAGTGTTTTTTTTAAATTATTTGCAATGAAATTAAAAATCATTAAGATTTTGAAATAAACGAATGTAAAATCGAATCATATTATGGTAATTTTCTATTCCAACGTGTTCGTCAAATCCGTGAATATGTTCCAAGTCGGCATTGCTAAAATGCAAGGGTATAAATCGAAGAATGTTATGGCAAGTAAGGTTGAAATATCGAGAATCGGTTGAGCCAATAACCAAAACTGGAGCAACAATAGCTTTTGGGAAAATTTCGTGACAACTTTTCTCTAAGGCTCGGTAACCTACCGATTTTTTTTTGGCTATGGGCGAGGCATTTACAGCTTCTCCTTTAAAACTAACTTTTACTTTTGGGTTGTCAATTACTTTTTTGAGATAGGGCATAATGTCTTTAATGGAGTCACCTGGAATTAATCGGAAGTTGATAGTAGCCGAGGCTTTGTGTGGTAGAACATTTTCAGATTCCCCCGAAGTAAACATGGTTGTGGCAGCTGTGGTTCGTATTAAAGCATTAGTAGAATATTTTTTTGCTAATTCTTTTTTGATTAAGCCACTAAAAAGCCAACTGTTTCTAAATACTATTTTTTTAGAGAAATCCATTTCAGAGGCAATTTCGTCAAACATTTTCTTGGCTAACCCGTGATAATGGGCTTTGAAAGGATTGTTTTCAATATTGGCAATTGCCTGGCTTAGTATACCAATGGCGGTATGTTTCGATGGCATCGAAGAGTGACCACTTTCTTGATTGACGGTTAGTTCTACTGTAGCATATCCTTTTTCGGCTATGCCTATGAATGCAATAGGTTTCGCAACTTCTGGAATAATATCTAGACCAACGCCTGGACCTTCATCTAAAATTAATTCGAATTCTATATTGTTTTTTAGGAACCAATCTGCGATTTCTTTCGCGCCATTACCCTTGGTTTCTTCATCATCTCCAAAAGCAAAATAAATGGTCCGTAACGGTTCAAAGTTGTTTTTGAGGGCATATTCGGCAGCTTCGAGTAAGCCAATAAGTGAAGCTTTATCATCAAGTGTACCCCGTCCATAAATTTGTCCATTTTTGATTACTCCTCCAAAGGGTGGGTAATTCCATTTGTATTTTTGATGTTTGGCAGGCACTACATCTTGATGTGCCATGAATAAATTAGGTTTTAGGTTGGGATTTAAACCTTCCCATTTTAAGAGGATAGCGTGCGAATTGAAGGAAATTTGTGTGCAATTTTGAAATACTAAGGGGTAGCTAGATTTCAAAAATTGATAGAATTTTCCAAACTCATCCTTGTAAAAATCTAAGGAATCAGTTTTAGAAACCGTTTCAAACTGAATTGCATTAGAGAGTCTTTGAGTAGCCGAATCACTAATGATGATACTTTCATAAGAAATTATTTTTTTCTTTTTCTTTTTTAAAAACTGTGCTGAAATCGAATACGAAAATAAAAAAATAAAAGTAAAGCAATACAATCTCATTTCTCAGCTTGTTTTAAAAGAGTATCAAGTATTTTATTGCTAAAATATATAAAATTATGTTAAAAATGGAAGTGAATCACTATAATTTTATAATTCTAAATAATTTTTTTATAAAGGCAAAACCGGAATTAATTTATGGCAACTCTTTTAATCTCATTTATTTTTCTATGCATTACATAAAACCATAATGGAGGAATTAATGTTAAAAGCATCATTCCTGGGTAACCAGTTGGCATTTGAGGGCTTTGGTCATGATGTCTTAAAAGCGGGTATTTTCGACTTGCTATAAAATGATGATCCGAATGTCTTGAAAGTTCTAATAATAGTACTCTTCCAATAGGGTGATTTGAATTCCAAGAATGTATAGGAAGGGTACGTTCGTAGCGTTCTCCTTTTTTAGTTCTTCTTAAGCCATAGTGTTCAATATAATTAACAGTTTCTAATAATACGATACCAATACTAGCGGCTACTATAAAAAATAGTGTAGTTTGTGCCCCAAAAAAAATCAGGAGTAAAAGGATCAATAGAGCTTGATATACTTGAAATCGAATCATTTCATTATGCCAACTCCAAAATTTTTGGTGGTTGACTTGCAATTTTTGTTGCTCTAATTTCCATGCAGAAAGCCATCCCATAATTATGGATCGGAAGTAAAAGCTGTAAACGGTTTCGCCAAATTTACTTGAAGCGGGATCATGGTCTGTAGAAACATTTTTATGATGACCACGATTGTGTTCAATAAAAAAATGGAGATACAAGGAGGTTATTAGTAGCAATTTACTCATCAGTTGTTCTTTACGTGAGGAACGATGGCCTAGCTCATGCGCAGCATTGATTCCTAATACACCACAAGAAATGCCTAGGGCTGTTGTGTACCCAATTTTTGTAAATAAAGTCACTTGATCGTTACTCATTTGATACAAAAAATAGAAAAATATACCATATTGCATCGGGACCAAACCATACAAAATCCAATCGTAGATACGGTTTTTTGAGGCTTTTTCTTCATCAATTTCGGATAAATTGTTTTGATCTTTCTTAGTGAAAAGTTCAACTAGAGGGATGAATCCGAAAACGAATAGTACTGAAAAGTAAGACCAATAATTCATGCTTGAAAGTGAAAAAATCACTACTAATGGGGTGATATAAACCGCCAAATACTTCCATTTTGTGTTTTCCATACCGTTTTTTGTTATGAACAAATATGTAAAAAAAGAGAATCACTTTTTAGACGAAACCGTCTATTTTTTGTTTTTTATCCGAATAAGCCACCATAGTCTTAATTTCATTGAAGTAGTGTGTCAACCATTCTTCATTTAAGTTTGCAGCTGTAATTTGTAGATAAAAATTTTCAATGGTCAGTTGTAGTAACATTTTTGCAAATTTTACATTTGATTCTAATCCGATACCTGCTGTCCAAATTTGTAAAAAAGCATTTTCAACGGGAATATTGGCTGATAGGAAACATTCTTTAAAAACAGGATTGTCTCTGTGCACACGTAGTTGTCTGTTGAATAGAATGTCTGTTTTTATTTGAAGTAAAAGATGAATAAAATCGGGAGTTATCGTTTGGCAGGCTTTGGCTAAAATACTTATTTTTTGAGATTGTTTCAAATGGTACTTCAATAATTCTTCAAGAAAAACGGAGGTATCGGCAAAATGATGATAAAAGGAAGATTTACTTTTACCAACCTTACGAGCCAGTTGCTCTATTTTTATAGCAGATGGTCCCTCGTTAGCAAAAATAGTATACCCTAGCTCTATCCAAGGAAGTTTAACCTCTGTTTTCATTGGTTTAAATTTTGAACAATATACTATTTAATCAAAACAATTGATGATGTTAGGTTCATTAAAAAAATTAATGACTTTTTCGAAGACGAAGAATGCCTCCGCTAGCTTCTTTTATAAACTGTATGTAAGTAAAAGCATGAGGATCTATTAGTTTGATTTCGTCTTTGATACGAAGTAATTCTAAGCGAGTCACAATAGTAACAATGATGTCGCATGGCGCTTTAACTTCAAAACTTTCAGGAAGATAACCTCTTTCTCCTTTGATTATTGTGATTCCTTTTCCTAATTTCTGAACAACTAATTGTTTCATTTCCTCACTTTTTGCAGAAATGATATGCAAGGCCGTGTATTGTTCGACCCCATGCGAAATATAATCCAGTGCCTTAATAGCAGAAAAATACGTTACAATAGAATACAAAGCAGTTGAAATCCCGAAAGACCATGCTGCAGCTAAAAACAATAAGGTGTTCATCGCAAAAATTACTTCAGATACATTTAAACCTATTTTTCGGGTGGTGAGTAGGGCAACTATTTCGATTCCATCAGCCACCGAGCCACTTCGAATGCATAATCCCATACCAGAACCTATTAAACAACCCCCAAATAAAGCAATCAATAGCTTATCAGATGTAACAGCATCAATTTGAAAAAAGGTGTAACCAACAGCGATTAAAATAAAAGTAATTAAACTTTGGACGGCAAAAGTTACTCCCAATAATTTATTTCCTAAAAAAATAAATGGAATATTAAAAATTAAAACCAAAAGGCTAAACGGCCAATGGGTTATCTCATGAATTAAGATGGAAATTCCAATAACTCCACCATCCAAAAATTTGTTAGGAATCATGAATCCTTTTAGAGCTAATAAAATTAAGGCAACACCAATCAAGTTTAGCGCAATATTTTTGGGATGAAAAATTTCTTTCCAGTCAATAGAATTTGTTCTTTGGTTCATTTGTAGATGGTTTTACCGATAAATTTAATTATTTAAATTTTAAATACTTTGTTTTCAAAGGGTTATTTTTTTGAGACCAATTTTTATGTCGCATTCATTTGCAGTTTTGTTTTTTATAGTACACAATAGTAACCTATTTATAAAAACTGTATCTTTGAATGATTAGTTGTTTTATTTGCCTCAAAATCAGTTAATTATTTTATAGAATTTGTTTTTTAGAAATAGAGTTTATGGTTTAATTTAAAGTAATGCGTTATGGGGAAAAGAGTTAAAATTCAGTTGAATGTCGAAGCAGCCCGATTGTTTCAAATGACCAATCCAACACAGGAAGAAATACATGAACGTTGTTATTTGTCCGATGATAATGATGGTTTTTCAGAAAGCGGTAAAATTCAAGACTTTTTGTCTAATGTTTATCTAACACAAGAAGTAGAATGGGAAGGTGTAACAGATGATACTTGGTATTCAGTGGCTATTGACAAAGTTGTTTATGATTTAGATGCCAGTAATGATGATTTTGAAATGTGTTTTGGGAATGATGCGTCCGATGATTTAGCAATTATAGGGAAAGGAGGCGTGTCAGGAAATGTTGTAGCTACAGTAAAAGACAGAGAAAGTCTCATCGGAAAACAAAACGTATATAAAATTCATTTTACAGTGCATTACAAAGAACAGTCAAAATCTTTTTTAATTGATCCTAAAGTTGAAATTAATCCCAATAATCCAGGGGTCACTCCAAAATTGGATATCAATCCCGGACTTGGTGTCACGCCTAAATTAGACATTAATCCCGGACTTGGCGTTACTCCCAAATTAGATATTAATCCGTAATTCATCTAAATCGTTATTTTTTGAATACTTATTCTAAATTTTCAGGAAAAACTAAAGTAGTTCTTTTTTTTATACTATTAGTTTTGAGATTTTCATTGTATGCTCAAGATCAAAAAGTCGCTGACAGTTTAGCTATTATCTATAAAAAAGGGGGGAATGATAACGCTACACAACTAGAATTACTTCGCAATTTAGCATTCAACGAGCTAAATGATTTATCATTGGCTATAAACTATAGCAATGAGCTTATCGTATTGTCTAAAAAAGAAAAGAATGATTTGTACTTGTTTAGAGGGTATTATTTAAGAGGAAATAAACTTAAGTTGAAAGGTAACTTGCAAGAAGCTTTGAGTGATTTTGTGCAAGCCATTAAAATTGCTCAAAATTCTGATAATTTTGTAGGGCAAGGAATAAGTTATATGGCTATGGCCAATGTCTTTTCGGTTATGAAAGACACCAAAAAAGCGTATGCTTATTATGAAAAAGCTATTGCAATTTTGCGAAAATCAAATGAGCCTTTGAAATTGGCCTCTGCTTTATCCAATTTGGGTGACGAATATCTAAAAAACAATCAATTAGAACTATCCTTGAAATACTTTTCGGAATCGGGTAAATATTTCGAAAAAGCAGACTATACTAGTGGAAAGGCCTATACACTCGGAAATATGGGGGTAATTTATTTCAAACAAGGAAAAAATAAAGCAGCCGAAAGCAATTTAATTCAAGCGATACAATCTCTTGAAACTATTGAGGATTTTTATGGTATTTCAGAATATTTGATCCATTTATCCGATATCTATATCCAACAAAATAAATGGGACAAAGCGATTCAATCAGCAACTAGAAGTTATCAATTAGCGACAAAAAAAGGCTATAAAGATCAAATCAGTAGTGCAAGTTTACAACTTTCTAAGATATATGAAAAGACCCAAAAAAGTAGTTTGTCTTTGTCGTATTTCAAAAATTATGTAGCGTATAAAGACAGTGTAAGCAATATTAAAACCGTACAAGAGTTAGCAGATTTAAGAACAAATTTTGAAGTGTCTAAAAAACAAGCCGAAGTAAACTTGCTTGAAAAAGAGTCCGAAATCCAAAAACTGACGGCCAAAAAACAACAAAATGTGATTTATGCTACAGCCGTGGCTATCTTTTTAATTAGTCTCTTAGTGGTTGGATTGTTTAGAAGATATCAATTCATTAAAAAAACAAACGCCATTATTGAAACTGAGAAAAACCGTTCCAATGCCTTATTATTAAATATTTTACCAGAAGAAACAGCAGTTGAGTTAAAAAATTCGGGTAAAGTAATGGCTAAAAAATTTGATTCGGTTACTGTTTTGTTTACAGATTTTGTTGGTTTTACAGCATATGCCGAAAATTTGCCACCCGAAAAACTAGTAGAGAGCATCGACTATTATTTTTCAAAGTTTGATGCCATTATCGATAAATATAATTTGGAAAAAATTAAAACCGTGGGTGATGCTTATATGTGTGCCGGAGGTTTGCCTTTTGTAACAACAGATCACGCATACAAAATGGTTTTGGCAGCTCAAGAGATTATTGATTTTGTAACGCGTTCCAAAAATACTAAGGAATCGATGCATGTACGTTTTGATATTCGAATTGGAATCAATACAGGACCTGTAGTAGCTGGAGTTGTAGGAACGAAAAAATTTGCTTATGATATTTGGGGTGATACAGTAAATACAGCCTCTCGAATGGAATCTAATTCTGAGTCGGGTAAAATTAATATCTCAGAAAATACTTTTGAATTGGTTAAAGATTGTTTCGATTGCGAATTTCGAGGTGCTATCGAAGTCAAGAACAGGGGCAAAATGAACATGTATTTTGTAAATCAAGCCATTTAAGCAACGCTGATGATTTGTTCTTTCAGACAAAGAAAAAGTTTTAAATTAGTATCTTTTTCTCTAAAACGATAAAATCCAAAGATTGGTCCGTTAAAATTTTGTCTTTTTCACTAAATGGAAAGGGTTGTCTTCTGCCCGTATCTTCATAGCCATTTCGAATATACCATGCCAAAAGCTCTTTTCGAATACCAATTACTGTCATTTGAATAGTTTTTAATGATAAAAGTTTTGCATGATCTTCAGCAGCTTTCAGTAATTGCTTCCCAATACCGCTGTTTTGCAATTCTGGTGAAACAGTGAGCATCCCTAAGTACAAAACATCTTGTTTAGCAATTAGTAAAACACTACCAATAATTTTGTTATCGCAAGTGAATTTAAGCAAATAATGATTAGGGGTAGTAATAATTGTAGTTAACTCATCTTCGGAAGTTCTTATGCCTTCTAATAAATCCGCTTCGGTGGTCCATCCTTTTTTTGAACTTTCCCCTCGATATGCCGAGTTGATTAATGTTGATAATGCTGCAACATCAGTTATAGTAGCTTGAGTAATCATGTATTGAAATTTCTTTAAATGACACCAAGCCGATTATTCTTTGGGTAAGGGAGCACCTACTGCAATATCACAACGGTGTTTGGGTTGTCCATGAGGAGGATTCATTCCCTCTGGGGTTGGTGGTGTTTCTGGAGTTGTAGCTAGTAATGCCGGAACGGAATTGGTTGTACTAGTGACAGTTGGCGTACTAACTACAGTAGTTTTTGGTGTAGTGGTAGTTTTGGCTACAGGTGAATTTAAAGGGGCACCCACTGGAATATCGCATCGGTGTTTGGGTTGACCATGAGGAGGATTCATCCCAGGAGGAGTAACAGATGTTGCTGTTGTTGTAGTTGCATTTTGGTTTTTTACCATAGTGTACTTGTACTGATACATGACACTCTCTTTTTGTTCCTTTTTGCCAACATAAGCTGAATTACTTGTAGTTTCAGGAGTTGTTGAAGGTACAGTTGTAGTTGCCATTTGAGTAAAAGGAACTACATTGGTTGGCTTATCTGTCGAAACACTTTCTTCATCTTTTTTACATGAAAATAGAAGTAAGCCAAATAGCAAGGTGAGGAAAAAATAAGCTTTCATGGTAGAATCAATTTTGAAAGTTCAAATATAAGATTTTTACGAATTGGTATTTCCAATCCATTTTAAAATTAGCTCAAGGAAAAAAAAGAAGTTTTTTTTATAATATGAAATAATTAGGGGAACAATCCATATTTTTGAAGCAAAGCAATAAACTTGTATTATGATCAAAAAACTAGTATTAGGACTACTAATGACTTCGATTAGTGGTTCATTATGGGCACAAAAAACAAACCCTACAGATGTTACAGATTTAAATGCTCAATTTAAAGTGTCCAAATGGCGTTGTATAGGTCCATTTAGAGGTGGCCGTTCAGTAACAGCCACTGGAGTTACTTCTGATCCACTGACTTATTATATGGGTACAACAGGTGGAGGCTTATGGAAAACACAAGATATGGGTAATAGTTGGTTTCCAATTTCAGACGGATATTTTAAAACAAGTTCAATAGGTGCAATAACTGTAGCAGAAAGTGATCCCAATGTAATATATGTTGGCATGGGGGAACATGCTGTTAGAGGAGTAATGACCCATCACGGTGATGGTGTGTATAAAAGTACTGATGCAGGAAAAACATGGAAACATTTAGGATTAGAAACTACCCAACATATTTCTCGTATTTGTGTAGATCCTAAAAACCCTGATATAGTTTATGTGGCTGCACAAGGTGCTCTTTACAGCAAATCTGCTGATAGAGGAATATATAAAACTAGTAATGGAGGGGTCACTTGGGAGAAAGTATTGTATAAAAATGACCAAACAGGAGGGGTAGAACTCTCCATGGATGCCACAAATTCAAGGATACTATATGCAGCTATGTGGGAACATGGTCGTAAACCATGGCAAATCATTAGTGGTGGTTCAGGAAGTGGATTGTACAAGTCAGTAGACAGTGGGGTTACATGGACTTTGTTAAAAGAAGGTTTACCATCAGCAATGGGAAAAATGGCAATCGCAGTTGCTCCAACAAATCCTAATAAAGTGTATGCCTTAATTGAAAGCGATTGGGATAAAGAGGCAGGCGGATTGTATGTGTCCAATGATGCTGGAAAATCTTGGTCTCAAGTCACTAATGATCACCGATTAATTCAGCGTTCTTGGTATTATATCGAGTTATTCATCGATCCAAATCATGAAGATACGATTTACGTTATGAGTGCACCGGCTATGCGTTCCACCGATGGCGGGAAAACATGGGAAGACATTTCTAAAACACATGGAGATTATCATAATTTATGGATAAACCCTAAGAATTCTAACAACATGATTATTGCAGATGATGGTGGAGCTGCCATAACAATCAATAAAGGAAAATCATGGAGTAGCCAAGACATTTATCCAACAGGACAGTTTTACCGAATAGCGGTTGATAACCAATTTCCTTACAATATTTATAGTGGTCAACAAGATAATACTTCTGTGAAAATTGCAAGCCGAAATTTAAGTGGTGGCGGAATAACTGAAAAAGATTGGAGTGCTTCAGCAGGAGGAGAGAGCGCTTTCTTAGCGTTCGACCCAGCCAATCCTAGATTGGTTCTTGGTGGAAGCTACCAAGGTACCATTGAAGTATTAGATACACAAACTAAGACGAGTACCAATGTAATGGCAGCCCCTATTTTATACTTAGGACGTGATGCCAAAGACATGAAATACCGTTTTAATTGGAATGCGCCAATTATACGAAGTAAACATGAACCTAATACCTATTTTCACGGGTCTCAATTGGTTTTAAGAACAGATAATTTGGGGCATAGTTGGACCGAAGTTTCTCCTGATTTGACTCGAAATGATAAAAGCAAACAAGGCAAACCAGGTGTGCCTTATACCAATGAAGCTGTTGGAGCGGAAAACTATGGAACATTAGCCTATATTGAAGAATCATCTCTCGAAAAAGGTGTAATTTACACAGGTAGTGATGATGGTTTGGTTCATGTAACGAAAGATGGTGGTAAGACATGGCAAAATGTAACTCCAAACAATTTGCCCGAGTGTTTAATTAATGCTATTGAAGTTTCTCCTTTTGATAAAGCTACTGCTTATATAGCAACTACAAGGTATAAATTCAATGACCATTCACCTGGAATATATAAGACAACCGATTATGGAAAATCATGGAAAAAAATTACTAATGGTATTCCCGCCAATGCATTTACAAGAGTGATTCGTGAGGATACTACAGTTAAAAATTTATTGTATGCGGGTACTGAATTGGGTTTATTTGTTTCTTTTGATGGTGGACTTAATTGGCAATCCTTCCAAAGTAATTTGCCAGTAACACCAATAACGGATTTAAAAGTACATCAAAATAATTTGATAGCAGCGACTTCAGGTCGAGCTTTTTGGATACTTGATGATTTGAATTTAATTCGAGATTTTGCTCAAAATTACAAAGAGGCAAAAAACAATACCACTACATTTAAATTGTACACACCAAATCCCACATACCTTACCAGTAGTAGTAGCGAGTTAGATCAAACAGATGCTGAATTCACTGGAATAGGGGCTTCTAAAGGGGTAAATCCTGCTTCGGGTATGGTAGTCTATTTTCAATTACCAGAACTAAAAGAAAGTGATGAAGTAGTGTTGAAAATCAAAGATAGTAATGGCGCTTTAATTAGAACATTCAGTTCAAAAGCCAATCCGGATTTTAAAACGTATGATGGAGGTCCTAAACCGGATCCTAAAGTGACTAAAAATAAAGGACTCAATCGCTTTGTTTGGGACTTACGCTATCCTTCTTTGTTAGGAATACCTAATGTTTATATTGAAGGAAGTTATGATGGACATAAAGTTGCCCCAGGTAATTATTCAATTTCACTGCTAGTAGGTGGTCAAGAATTTACAGTTCAAACTGAAGTACTGGCTAATCCATTGTATACAACTAAAGACAACGAATATCATGCCTACCATCAAGTAAAGATGGAAATGGAGCAACAGTTCAATGAAATGCAAACCATGATTAATTCGATGTATACAAAACAATTGCAAATCAATACACTCATAACTCAACTAGGCAATAATCAGCAACTCGCAAGAGTATTGGCTGATGCTCAACTGTTGATTCAGAAAATGAAAACCTGGGACGAGTCAATGGTACAGCGCAAATCAAAAGCTTACGATGATGTGGAAAATTTTCCAAATAAATTCAATGCTGACTTTTTGTATTTAATCAATCAATCCGAAAGTCCTTTAGCAAAAATTAACCAACCCGTTAAGGATTTGAAATTAGAATATGATCAAAAGTGGCAACAATTAAAAGCCAAAGGCCTGCAAATTATGAATGAAGATATTCCAGCGTTCAATAAAAAATTATGGGAAGCTGGAGTTGGCGGAATTTGGACTAATTAATTTAAGAACCTTATCAAAAAAGCAGTGTAGATACACTGCTTTTTTTTATTGCTTAATTTCTTTTTTTATTACTGCTATTTGACCCAAATGATAATGGCAATGTTCGATTAATCCTAATAGATTTCGTAAATAATTGCCGTATTTTGCCTCTACAAAATCTTCAAAAAGACAACTATCGGGTAATTGTTCTATCAAAGAAGCAAAAAGGACTACCTCATCCCATGACTTCTGCTTCAACTGTTCCCAATCCGCTTCACAACTTATGGTTGGACTTTCAAAACTAAATTTATCCCGAATATCTAGAGTGCCACCTTGTAAAACCTGAATCAAGCCACCAATATAGTAATTGCAATGAAACAACAATTTTGCAATGCTATTGCCTTCTTTCAAGGACAAATTAGCCTCTTGCCAAGTCACCCCCGCAACTTGATCTTTAAAATTCGACGTGCTCCAATTCCCTCCAAAGTAAACTTGTTTTAGGTGTAGGGCGATTTGTGAAGTAATTTGATGATTCATAGTTTTCTTCTGATAAATGAATTTAAATAATTTAATCTCTTAATTTCAAAGATATTATCAAGATTAGCAGTCAGACTTTAACCCAAGTTTTTTCTTGTTCTAGTATTAAAAATAGATACATAAGAGTACTGTTACTATTAATTTTATTTTCGTAAAATTACAAAAAGAGTCTAGTAATAGAATAGGTTTTTCTATTTTATAGCTGCTATTTTGTAACTTTAAAAAAAATAATGTCATGAATTCTCCCATGCCTATTGATCTAATCGAAGTCAGAAATCGCTATATACCCATCCCGAAGGACACCCACAAAGGAAGGCAAGGCCACGCTTTAGTAATTGGAGGTAGTTATGGAAAAATTGGAGCGATTACCTTAGCTTCTCGCGCTGCATTACAAACAGGTTGTGGATTAGTAACTGCTTTTGTTCCAAAATGTGGTTACCAGATCGTACAAATTTCAAATCCAGAGGTGATGGTTGTTACAGATAAAAACGAAAAACATCTTTCCAATATTCAATTTGAACTAACTCCCAATGCTATAGGGATAGGACCTGGTTTGGGTCAAGATCCCGTCACACAAAAAGCTTTTTATGATTTTCTCGTGATGCAAGAAAGGCCTTTGGTCATTGATGCCGATGCACTAAATATTTTGGCACTAAATCCTCAATGGTTTGCACTACTTCCTCCCGAATCGATTCTTACCCCTCATCTTAAAGAGCTAGAACGTCTTATAGGAAAATGGCAGCATGAGGAAGAAAAAATATCAAAAGCTAGGGCTTTCGCACAACAATATCACTTAATCTTGGTGCTAAAAGGAGCACCTAGCCAAATTCTATTCGCAAACTACTTTTACGAAAACACCACTGGTAATCCTGCATTGGCGACAGCCGGAAGCGGCGATGTTTTAACTGGAATGATAACAAGTTTATTGGCGCAATCGTACTCGCCCATGGATGCAGCAATTATTGGTGTCTATCTTCATGGATTGACGGCAGATATTGCTTTGCCCCATACTGGATATCAATCTTTTATTGCCTCAACAATCTGCCACTATCTCGGTAAAGCGTTTTTGTTTTTGGAGAAAGGAAATGAAAATGGCATAGTACTTCCCTAATTAAAATAGCTAGAAGTCGGAGACGTTCGCTGCATGCATTAACGAATTTTATCTTCTAAGACCTGAGGTTACTTGTTTGAAAATTGTAGATAAATTAAAGATAAAGCAGCAACTGTCATAATAATCAAGGCTGTAAAACCAAGGATATTAGTTAGTCTTCCATTGACATTTCTGCCCATTATTTTTTTGTTGTTTGAAATGTGTAAGATCATTGCAATTAAGACCGGAGCAGTTAATCCATAGAGAATAGCTGTATATAGTAATGATTGTATTGGAGTAATGCCAATATAGTTTAAGGATAAGCCTAATAACAACGAAATGGCAATAATGATATAAAATGCTTTGGCTTCATGAAATTTTTTGTCAAGTCCTTGTTCCCAACCAAAAGTTTCGGTAATGATGTACGAAATTGAACCACTCAATACCGGAATAGCAATAAGTCCTGTTCCAATTACTCCAATGGCAAAAAGCAAATAAGCTAGATTTCCAGCTAGAGGTTTTAGTGCCAACGCCGCTTGTTCTACTGTGTCAATTTGATGAATACCGCCTTTGTATAAAACAGTTCCAGTAGTAAGAATTATAAAATACATTACAAATCCGGAAACTGTCATTCCAAAATCAACATCTTGGTTTATCTCATGAATAATTCTTTTGTTTACCATTAAATGTTTCCTTTTGTTTTTCATTTCTTCCACTTCTACCGAGGCTTGCCAAAAGAAAAGATAGGGAGAAATAGTTGTGCCCAATATGCCAACAATTATGGCAATAAAATCTTTGTCAAATTGTAGCGTCGGAATAAATGTTGCTTTCAGTATTTCTTTAAAATCCTGTTTAGACATAAAGGGGACAATAAAATAAACCAACATAACAATGCATAAATATTTTAGAACGGATGCAATTTTTTGATAAGGTAAATAAATAATTAACCCTAGAAGTATAATGGTAAAAAGGACACTGAAAAAATCAGCGCCTATTGACGGAAACAGTAAATTTCCAACTGCACCCATGCCGGCAATATCAGCGCCAATGTTCATGACAATGGCAGGAAAGCTAAATAGCAACATTAGATATAAAATAGGTCTGGGATAGTGTTTTTTAAGTGTTCCAGTCAATCCATGTGAGGTGACCAACCCAATTCTCGCACACATTTGCTGAATTGAAGCCATTAGAGGAAAAGCAATAATGGCTGTCCATAAAGTGGCCAATCCAAATGAAGCACCTGCTTGCGAATAAGTGGCAATTCCAGAGGGGTCATCATCACTAGCGCCTGTCACAAGACCAGGACCCAATTTTTTCCAGCTACTAAAAAGTTTAGAAGTAAATGTTGTCTTTATTATCATGTTTTCAGGAGTTGTTTCAGGGTCAGCAATAGCACAACCAAGTTGTAATTAGTTACTAGTTAGGTTAGCAGTCGGTGCTGTCTTGTTGTTACTAGCGTTATGTTATTGAGGTAGTTTCATCACTAATGTAATCTAAATAATTGTATTTGCCAATTTTTAGGGGGTGCAAATATAAACCCAACTTTTTTCCTGATGCTTTGGCAAAGCCAATTGCCCGAATCCACTTGTAGATACTTGTGATTACTAGTTTTTTTCTATTCGTACATTTCAGGCGTAACGACATATTTAGTGACAAATGCTCCATTTTTATCAGAGTAATAATAGTTTAAGGTTACTTTATTTTCTCTGAAAAACTTCATATCTGGATTGCTTTTTAGGTTTAGTAAAAGTGCAGGAAAAACATATTTTTTCACCGTATCAATTTTTACTTCTGCTTTGGTCATTCCTATCAGTGTATAGTTGTACTGTACGGTTTTATTAGGTAAAGCAACTACGTTTTTCAAAAGGGTATATTCGTCAAGATTCATTGGGCAATTTTTGTTAAACTCATTAGCGAATTCCACCAGTTGTTTGTCAAATGAAGGTTTGAAGAACGATTGTGTCACAAAAAACATAATACTAAAACCAACGATAAAACCTATAAAAGTTTTCAAGTCAAATTTTCTTTTAGGTTTTGTGGCTTTGGGTTGTTCAATTTCGGTTTTTGTATCTTGGTTTTCAATAAGTGGCAGTTTGTAACCACAAACGGAACAATATTTTGAAGTTATTTCGTTTTCAGCTTCGCAATTTGAGCAAATGTTTTTCATAATTTTCTGTATTCTTGCTAGTATGTTTATTGTGTTATAACTCCTAATGTTCTATCACTTTGTTGGGTTTAGAATTGCCTTTAAATCATTCTTAAGATTTGAATCATCGCTGAGCAAAGTATCCGTAAATTGTAGATTTTATACTTTTCTTTTAAAGACATAAACATACTAAAAGTCTATCAAATTTTCTCGTAATTGTATTACAAAATTTTCATTTTTCAGCAATTCTCAAGTTGCAACTTAACCAAAAAAACACCAAAAAAAGTTAAAGGTCATTTTTGATGTTTTCTAAGGACAAGTTGATTAAAAAGGTGAGAAGTTAGAGAAATTAGTGCAGCATATTTCAAGGGTTTGAATGCTTTGATGAGCGGGGTTTCTTGGTGGTGGCCAAAAATCTATTCCCCGTGAAAGTTAATTTTATGGGTAAGGGCACTTATGCTTAATAGTGAAGGTAAATACTCAAAAACCATACTTCATCTTAGTCCCAAAAAAAAGAGGATCTAAATCCTCTTGAAAATTACAAATTCTTTTTACGATAACCCCATAGTGCCGGAAGTAGAGCGGTTCCGTTCAACACGGGTTTCATTGTTCGTGCTACGCACGCAACTAAACCCTAGCTGTTAGCAGATGGTTTAATTTTTCATTTTATTAATGTATACAGTTTCAGAAAATAATTCTGTTTATCAATTTTTTTCTTTCATAATAAAACCAAACTTTTCTATTTCTACTGTGTCAGTAATTTGTTTGTAAGGATTTACAATAATGTTGTTTGGGTATTTAGGATTAAATTTTGCAGAATAGTAAGACTTATTTTTCAGATTATTTATACTTTGTGTTTCCGCATCTGAATTTAAAATATCGTATTTTATACCTGAACCTGAAGTTGTATATAGAGAATCATCTACGTAATATGTGAAATAAAAATCTGTTGTTTTTGGATAACTTTTTTTCTTAACATATTTTACTACAATATCTTTTCCATGGTTTTTAATTTCGTTCTGTATTCTTACTCCACGAAAGTGAAAAAAACCAAAAAACAAAATTGAGGCTATAATGTAGAAATGTCCAAATTTTAAATTTTTCATATCTTTTAATGCTTTTTTTCATAATTCAAAAAAGATTAAATTTAACATTTGTTGAGTTAAGTTTTTGAATTCGTCGAAAGATAATTACTAACGTTTTGCGCTTGGCGCAGTGACGAATTTCGGAGCACAAAACTGTCAATACACCACAAAACTTGATGCGAGGTAGAATGTTAAATTAACCACTTCACCCGCCATTGAGCCAAACGCCTGTTACCAGTTCGTGTTTCTTTTCTGTTGTGTTGTTGTCTGTCCATGTTGCAGAATCTTTGTGCGTAGGGGCGGCTCTTTTGCAAAACTTGACTTTAACATTGGGCTTGTGCGGTTTTGCAAATATGCAACCAAATGCGTTGGGTTTAAAATAATTTCCGTAACTCATTATATCTGTCCCAACTGTAATTCCCTTTTCCGTCTAATGAATTTTTATTGTAAATCCTTGTGAGTGCTTTGTTGTTTCCAATGTTCTGAATAATTGTCCTATTGTTGTTAATTAACTCAATTTCAGAATAAAGATGCCATTCAGTTAGTTGTGCTAAATATTCAGGTCTTGTTCTGTTTGCCCCATCACTTAGAAATTGAAACTTCTCTAAAAACGATGTTGTGGAAACAGTATTTATAATAGCTAATATTTCTTCCATTGTATTTTGTTGACCAGAAAGTAAATCCCATAGTTCATTAGCAACCAGAGATTCGTTAGTCGCAAAATACTTATTCATGTTGATAATAGAGCCAAGAAATCGTGGCTTGTTGTGACTTGTTACAGCTTCATTAGCTGGATTTATGGTTGGGTCAAATGGAAAGCCGATATAAAAATGAATTTGTTTGCCTGGGAAGTGATTGTAAAGTGCTGCTTTGCCTTCAAGAATTTTTTGTTTTTCGCCCTTCATTTCTCCTGAATTCGGTTTAACCGATTTTAGTTCAATGGCGATAACACTAGTAGCATCCTCAATAAAAACATCAGCGGAAAAGTCCATTGCATTTATGTTAGCATCATTGTATTGTGCAAAAAGCAAAGCGTTTTCAGCGTTAAGATTTGGAGTTGATGTAGTATTGCTCAAATCTGCAATTATTTGAGCAATATGATTTCTTTGATTTTGGGTTATTGGTAAGTTTCCAAGTCGCTTTGAAGTATATTCTCTTTTTTCACCATTGCTTAAATGGTGAGCAACATTTTCAAAGAATGTTTGCCCCAAGGTTGTATTTAAACCTTGGAGCCAACTACTAAGACTAATAAAAAATGGAGTGTCTGAAACTTTACCATTTAGTTTATCTGAAAATGCTCTTAAAAATGATTTGTGGAATGGCGCATTTCTATTGTTTGAAGCGTCTTCCGGAAAACTTTCAAATCGAGTAACTAAGGTTTTTATAACCTCAATTGATATTTTTTCTTTTTGTTTATTTGACAATGCCATATTATTCGGTTATAAATTCATTAAGTGTTTTTGTAAATTTTAATTCAAAATTCGAAAAGACTTGCTCACCTCTTTGAACTTTATCAACAGTTTTGTAAAGAATTTTTTCTTTCTCTCTTGTATCTAAATTAGTCAAGTTGGTATAATCCTTAACTACTATTTCAATTAGGTAGTCGATAATTGAATGAAAAGCCGTCTCATTTTTTGAAATTTTGAAATGCCGAGAAACAATATTGTTTATTAATTCATTTTGCTTTAGCAATTCTTCTCCTTCAAGCTCTTCGAAGTTTTTCTTATTCTTTTCTTTCCTAAAATATCTTTCAACATTATCAATATCTAGGTCTTTGCAAATAAATTTATAAAATAGATATAGCAGATGGAATCGTAGTTTTTTATTTTCTGGATGTTTTTCGTCAAGATAATCATCTAGTATTTTATAAACCGATGTAGTTACTTGATAAAGTTTAATAAATCTATCTTCAAAAATAATGTCAATTAAGTCGCTTGTGGTTTTATCAAAGTAGCCCGAAACTTTATGAGGCATATATAAAAGTGTTGAAAATATTGCCCTTAGGATATCATTTATGTTCACTATGTAATCAAAGTCCCCCAATCCTCCTTCTGATATGGAGTTTTGACGCTTGTATGTAAATGAATTGTTAAGAAATTTATTCTTACTAAAAACATCTTCTAAGTCTTTTTGAATATTTGTAATTGAAACTAAATCTTTTTCTGAAATGCCGTTTTGGCTATTTGTTCTTATTGTTATTTTTTCATATTCATCGTCACTGGCAATTATAATTTTTACTGGAATTTTTACCAAGTCAATATTTTTTGAGTTGGATTTAAAAATATTATAAATGCTATTTGCTGTCTGACAACCATTAACAATGTTTACAGGAGAAACAATAAAATTTTCAACTGCTGGTTTTATATCCTTCGTTGTTATTGTTAAGCCGTTATTATATAAATGAAACTTTGTTGGTTCGTTGGATAAAGTTGTTTCAATTTTCTCATTTACTTCTGTTGGTCCCAGATATAGACGAATGTTATTTTTAAAAACATCTGGATATAATACTCTTATGTTATTATCCTTTTCCGGAGCTATACAGTCAAGAAGTTCTCTTGCAGTTACAAACCCAATCAAATATGTCTCTTTATCTAATCTACAATTGTCCTTATTTATTATGAGTTTATATTCGTTTGAGTTGAATTGTTCAAATAGCTCATTTAATTTTTTGGAGCCTTCTAAATGAATAATAACATTGCCAAATGCAGCATATTGATTTTTAAGAAACTCAATATCCGAATTCCAATCCTTTCTGAGATTTGCAATATCGTTTTCATCTTTCTCAGTGTAAAATGTCAAAACAAAAGAAGCTTCTAATTCGGGGTCTTCTTTAATCTTTGATATAAAATTTGCTAGACGAAGCAATTCTTTTTGATATCCAGATATGCCTTCACCTTTTATAACTTTAATTGGAATATTTACAAAATTTATAAAGTCACCAATTTTAGCATTTGTGCTCTTTTTTGTCTGAATAAGGTGAAATTCAATTTTATGATTATTATCCTTTATCGCTTTTATCACTTCTTCGATATTGTCTTCGAGAGAAAATATTTTATTCCCTATGAGTAGGAAAAAGGCATCACCTCCTTGTGCAGTTCCAAGTGAAATTTCTTTACCAATTTTCTGTTTTGCATTATAGGATTGGCTGGAATATTCCCAACAATGAAGAGAATTTACAAACCATTCAAACTTAACACTCGGATTTTTTGATTTATCTTTTTTATCAAAATTAGCTTCAATAAACTTGTCAGTGTATCTCTCTATTTTTTGCTTCATTAATTACTTATCTTTTAAATGAAAAATTATCTCAGCATAAGCACCTTTATCTTTTTCAGTTCGGTTTAATACTGGTCGTTTATATTGATTAACTATTTGCATTCCTGCATTTTCTGCAATGGTCGGATACATATTGTATTTGTCGTTTGCAACTAGGAAAATATCATAATCGTCAACGAGATATTTTTTTGCGTTATTCAACACATCACTAAGCCCTTGAATGTAGCTTTGTTTCGCTTCTCGTCCTTGTCCCTTGAAAAGTGGACCGATTTCTAATTCGTCTTTTCTTTCGAAACCAAACAAATCATAAGCATATGCGTGTTGCTCGTGGTAGTCAATTAAACCAACATAAGGTGGTGAAGAAAATATTCCCTTGATTTTTTGCTTCTCCACAAGTTTTGCAAAATCAGGATTGAGTTTTTTAAGTCCTTCTACAATGTCAATGTTTCTGCTGTCACTTGTTAAGCAAGTGTGAAATGCATCTTTTCTTAGCTTGTCATACTGAGCCAATCTTTTTACAGTGTCCTTAGAATATGTTTCCCACCATTTTAGAATAGAAAATAATGGCTTACACATTTTTCCATGTTTACCACAGTAATAAGTTGCCGTAATAGGTTCAAGCAATGTTGCTAAGTCCGCATGAGTAGTTGCTCTGCAACTTCTAATTGTGCGACTTAGAATAACGCTGACGATTTTTTTGGTGTCGGAATTTTTAATTTTTTGGATTTCATCAAACACAAATTGAATTTCATCACGGATGTGTTGAGTATACCATTTATCAAGGAATGAATCTTCTTTGTCCTGACGCAATTTTATTTTATACTCCTTTACGAGTTTGTTAAAGGTTGGCAAAAATTCTTTTTCCTTCTCTTCGCCATAAGTCTTTTCGTCAATCTCTTTGCGTTTTACTTTGTATTTGTATTCCGGAACTGGAAAATACTTGTTGTTGAAAACATACAACTCTTTTAAAAGTCTGTCTTCAAATTCAAGCGTTTTGTGGTCTGCTAAAAAGGATTTTAATGCTTTAGAAATTCTGTCTATTTCAGTTTGAACATCAATAAGGTTATATTTTGTAACCTTACAATTACTAATCATTGTATTAAATGCAGAAACATCATTACCAACTGCATGAATTCCTAACTCACAAGCTTGAACCATAGTCGTTCCGCTTCCTGAAAATGGGTCGTAAACAATGTCTCCAGGCTTGAAATAAACTTCTTTCTTGAATTTGTCGGTGTGGTCGTCAAGGAAATATTCAACTAACTGAGGAATGAATTTTCCTTTGTATGGATGAAGTCTGTGAACGTGTTTTGTAGTTTCGGCTTCCTTATATTGTTCAAATGATAAAGCCCAATTCAAATCTTCGCCAAGCTGTTCCTTCCATTCTTCTTGTCTCGTTTTTTTTTGGTCTTTGTAATATTCAATCAATTCTTCTTTGATTACTTGAGTTGAACCATTGTCGCCAATTTTTTTTATCCTGCCGTATTGGATAAGATAGGAAATATTAGAAGTCGTAACATTTTTGTCCAAATACTCAGTCGCCCACTGGCTTGCTTCTTTTATTGATAGTAATTCTGCCATTTTATTTGTTTTTAGTTACTCCGTATTTAATTGTTTTTTCAGCAACTTTGAGTGCTTGAATTCCTAAGTCTTCGTCTTGAATTTCGTAAAGAATTTTCTCACTCAAATATTGAATAAGCAAGGATTCTTTGTCGAGTTCAAGAATGTCGGCCAACTTTGTAATTTGTTCTCGTGTGGCTTTTCTCTCACCACGTTCAATTTTACTGAGTATAGCTGTGTCAATGTCTAGTAGAGCAGAAACGTGCCGCAATAGCAACCCTTTTTTCTCTCTTTTTTCTCTGATTATTTCTCCGGTCGTTTTCAATTTGAAAATATTAACTTGACAATAATTGTCAAATGTAAAAAGACTTTTTGATTTGTTCGCAATAAACTTTAAAGATATTATCAACAGTCTGCAAATTTGTCAAGAAGTTGGGTGGTAGGTGGGCTTGGTTGCGGTTGGGCAAAATTAAATGAATTGCAAATTGTGTCGGCTTGTGCTTGGCTTTGCAGCTCTTTTAATTTTGAGAAGCGTTGGCATTTTGACCGTCCGTTTTCCCGTTCGATTTTTTGTTGGTTGTGTCGTCTTTTAGTATAACCGTTAACTAACATATAGGTCTGATAAAATAATAGCTATCACATCTAAATTAGAGCCATAGGTTCCACTATATTCAGACTTTTTTATTTCTCAAATATATCCTTTTTCCTGCAAAATAGATAAATATTTTCTTAAATATTCTTTAGTGTTTTGTTACCTTAAACTCCTGTGATTTGCGTGAGGGATAGCAGCTGGCTACCGAAGTAGCGCGTATAGCCCGACCGCGGGAACGCAAAGGGGCGAATAACACGTTTGCTATTCGCCCCTTTGTGGTACTGGGGTCACGCCCCAATTATGCTTTTTCTTTTTCGAAACGGTCAATGACTTCTTGGTAATAGGCCAAGGTGGTTTTGGCGATGGAAGCCCAACTGAATTGTTGGAGTACGCGTTGGCGACCGGCTTTTCCCATTTGGTTGGCCAAGGCTTCGTTGTCGAGCAAGAGATTGACTTTGGTGGCAAAATCTTGTTGGAAGGCTTGGGGATTGGCGGGGTTAAAATCGGTTCGGGAAACGGGGGCGAGGGGTACCAAAAATCCGGTTTGTCCTTCGACGATGATTTCGGGTATGCCTCCTACGGCGCTTCCTACTACGGGTGTTTCGCATGACATCGCCTCGAGATTGATGATGCCAAAGGGTTCGTATAGCGAGGGGCAGGCGAAAACGCGGGCGTGGCTGTAGAGCACTTTTACTTTTTCTCTTGGAAGCATTTCGGAGATGAGGATGACGCCTTCGCGGGTGGCTTTTAGCTCGGCGATGAGTTGTTCGGTTTCGGCGGCGATTTCGGGGGTGTCGGGGGCGCCTGCACACAATACGATTTGGCAATTGGCATTGAAATGTTGTGCCGCAGCGATGAGTTGCGAAATGCCTTTTTGGCGCGTGATGCGACCCACAAACAGCACAAATGGTATGTTGGGGTCGATGCCTAATTCGGTTAACAAGGTGTCGTCAAAAGTAGGTTGGTAAAAATCAGGGTCGATGCCGTTGTGAATTACGGTTACTTTTTCGGCTGCTACGCCATAGGCTTCGATGACATCGGTTTTCATTTGTTCGCTTACGGCAATGACACCATCGGCAGAGGCGTAGGCGTGTTGCTCTAACCAGCGTGACAGAAAATAGCCGTTGCCGAGTTGTTCGACCTTCCATGGGCGGTGGGTTTCGAGACTGTGGGTGGTTAAAATGAGCGGTACTTGTAGCAGTTCGCGCGTAAATACGCCCGCCAAATGGGTGTACCAAGTGTGGCAGTGCACTATGTCGGCCTCGGGCGTGGCTTGTGCCATTTCGACATTTTTGCTCAGGTTATGAAACATTTTGATGTGCTCATTGCTAGGGTCTTCCATCTTGGTCAAGCTGGAGGTGATGCCTTGCACGTGCATATTTTGGGTGGTTTCGGATTGTGCCCCAAAACAACGGACTTCTACTTGGGCGAGTTTGGCCAGTTCTTGGCTTAAAAAATCGATATGTACTCCCGCACCACCATAAATGTGCGGAGGAAATTCATTGCTGTAAAGGGCTATTTTCATAAAACATTTTTAGAGAAGTAAAAAAGCTTTGTTTTTTGTCTTTATAAAACTATAAAATTTAAGTGAGAAAGTTGCCGCGAATTCGATGATAATTTGATGTTAAACAAGTATTAATTGAAGTATTTATATTTTTTGGATGCTTGTTTTGTGAATAAAAAAAGCCGCTTCTTTTCAGAAACGGCTTGCATTGGAGTTGGTTCTTTATTTTTTATCCTCAATCACTATGGCAGGAATCTGCTTTTGTTGGATGAAGGCATTGAATTCGGGTACTTTGACCGTTGCGATTTCGTTGACTTTTGCTACGGCGGCATCGATTTTTTTAGCCAAATCGTCGTACACTTCATAAGCGCCTTTGGTTGGTTTGGTGTCTCCTGAGGAAACATTCGAACCCAATCCCGCCATTTTATCGTTCAGCATAATTGGGTAGGCCAAAACATCTTGTGGGGCTTTGGCTTTGGGCTGCATCAAAGTAGCTTCGAGCTCTTCTAAAGATTTGATGGTAGGCTCGGTCATTTTTTTCATTTCTTTAACCATAACCGAATCTTTCACGGCCCCAACATAACTATTGATTTGTCCTTTAATCTTGCGGATTTTGTTGATGGCCAAATGTGCTTCGTCTACTTTTTTGTTGACTTTTTGGTGGAATTCGAATTGTTCTTTCAAGTCGGCATCGGTTCCTTCGGCTCTTGGGTCTTTTTTGATGTCAAAGGTTTGCTCACCAATGATTTTTTTGTCTTCGATTAAACGAACTTTGTACGTGCCAGGAAGTACTTTGGCACCCACGCCAGAACCAGCCCACATTACATTGGTGCCTTCCACTTCGGTAGCATTGGGATAGCGCATATTCCAAACAAATACGTTCATTCCGGCTTTGTTAGGTACATAACCTGCTTTTTCTTTCTCAGTGTCTTGGTGGAATTCTTTGGCTACTTTTTGGGGTTCGCCTTTGGTATTTTTAACCGAAGAATACTTGATGATACTCTCGTTTTTGTCGTTCAAGAATTCGAGTTCTAATTCTTTGGTCGCTTTTGTTTTTTGATAGAAACGAACAATTACTCCATTTGGTGCATTGGTGCCCGCTGATTTGGTATCGCTTTGACGACCTTGTGTTCTGTAGGCAGTTCTAGGTTGGAAAAGGTATTTTTCGCCTGTTACCTTTTTATCCATTATTTCGTGCAAAGGCGTAATGTCATCCAAAATCCAGAAAGCACGTCCGTGTGTCGCCACCACCAAATCTTTATCGCGTTTGTGAATTTGCAAATCACGAATAGGTGTAAGCGGTAAATTCAAGTTCAGTTTTTCCCATGAATCCCCATCGTTGAAGGAAACATAAATACCTCTCTCGGTTCCAGCATACAAAAGGCCTGGTTTGTTAGGGTCTTCGCGCAGTACTCTGCAATATTCATCAGCAGGAATTCCAGCGGTGATTTTCTTCCAAGTTTTTCCGTAATCTGTGGTTTTGAAAAGGTAAGGAGTACGGTCGCCATACATGTATTTGTTGGCAGCGACATAGGCTTTCCCTTTGGTATGTTCCGAAGTGTGAATGATGCTTATCAAAGAGAATTCGGGTAACATTGAAGTCGGAATGTTGACTTTGTCCCAGCTTGCTCCATTGTTTTTAGAAACATGAATATAACCATCATCAGAGCCTGTCCAAAGCACCCCTTGTTCCGTTGGCGCTTCTGAAAAAGTAAAAATAGTAGCATAGACTTCGGCCCCCGTTTGGTCTTTGGTAATTGGACCTCCAGTATCTCCAGTGGTTTTTGGGTCATTTCGGGTTAAATCTGGGCTTATAGCAGTAAAGGAATGTCCTCCGTCTTCTGTAACCAACACATATTGGGAGGTCACATACATTCTTTTGGGATTATGCGGAGAAAAAACAATAGGGTAGGTCCATTGAAAGCGGTGTTTTTTGGCTTTTGCTGGAGAACCAATGTTGGATTCTGGATAAGGAGAAATGTCTTGTCCTTGTTTGGTTCTCGAATTGTATTTGCTCAATTGCCCATCATATTCTCCTCCATAAGTAAGGTCCGAATTGGTTGGGTCGGCTTGAATGTATCCTGCTTCTCCACCCGCAACTGGAAACCAATCTTCTCTATCAATACTAGAACCAGTGGTTCTTGAAGCAATTCTAACCGAGGAATTGTCTTGTTGTGCACCATAAATATTATACGGAAAATCATTGTCTAAGGATACGTGGTAAAATTGACTCGTTGGAATGTCAATATCCGAAAAATTGGCACCACCGTTAAAGGTAATTTCAGCGCCTCCATCATCTCCAATAATAAAATTTTCTGGGTTTTTCGGATTGATCCACACATCATGCGTATCGCCATGATGTACTGGGATTTTTTTGAAGTTTTTGCCACCATCCGAAGATTTCCAAGCGTCTACATTTAGCACAATCAAACCGTCTTCATTTTTTGGGTCGGCTTGTAAATTCATATAGTACCAAGGGCGTTGCCATAAGTTTTTGTCTTCGTTGATGAGTGACCAATGTTCTCCTGCATCCTCAGAACGGTACAGTCCACCTTTGTCGTTTTCTACCAAGGCATACAAACGGTTGGAGTTTACTGGCGAAACGGCGATTCCAATTTTTCCCAAAAGCCCTACAGGCATTCCAGGTTTGGTACTTAAGTTAGTCCAAGTGTCGCCACCATCTGTAGATTTGAAAAGACCAGAATCTGTTCCTCCAGAAGACATAGAATGCCCATTTCTGTAGGCTTCCCAAAGTGTCGCATAAATCACTCTTGGATTGTTCACGTCGATGCGGACCACCATTCCGCCGGTTTTGTCATTTTTAGACAATACCAATTTCCAGTTTTTACCCCCATCGGTACTGCGGTAAATGCCGCGCTCTGGGTTGGAATGAAACGGATTACCCATAGCGGCTACAAAAACAATATCGGGATTGTTGGGATGCACTTCGATGTTTCCGATAGCATCGGCTTTGTCGAGTCCAATTTTGCTCCAAGATTTACCTGCATTTACAGATTTGTACATACCGTCACCAAACGAGATATTAGAGCGCATATCAGCTTCTCCCATCCCAACATAAACCACATTTGGGTCTGAAGGTGCGACTGTAATAGCTCCCACAGAGGAAGAAGTAAAGGTGCTATCAGAAACAGGTAACCATTCGTTGCCGCCATCGGTGGTTTTCCAAACGCCACCACCAGTAGCTCCAAAGTAATACGTTAAAGGTTGGTCTGCGTGACCTGCTACTGCCAATGAGCGACCTGCTCTAAACGGACCAATATTGCGCCATTTTAATCCATTGAAGTAAGCAGTGTTGCCAGAAGAAACGGCTGTTTTGTCTTTTTTCTTAGCAGTATTTTGTGCTTCTATTGAAAGCGAGGGAAGTAAACAAAAGCTTAAGAGCAGTGCACTTAAGCGAAAGATTGTTTTTTGGTTTTTCATAAATTTATTTGATTTTAAAAAGTAATAGTCTCTAAAATTAAATAAATTCTTCTATTTATTGTATTTTCTTTATGGATTTTTGAAAAGCACAGTTGCGATTTCATTGTAACTCCTCAATTGACGTGAGTTTATTGTTACTTAAATTGTGCTTCGAATTTTTTAAAGCGGTGATCCAAATCTTCTAGTAGTTGATCTTTTACTTTAGACTCTTCGATAAAGCTAAAACGGATACTGTTGTACACGTATTCCTTGATGTCTTTGTAGCTTACCTGTGGGTATCTTTTAGCCAAAAGCACAAATTGTTCGGTAAGATTGGTACGTAAAATTCCCGCATCGTCAGTACAAATTACGATGGGAACACCGAATTCTTTATACAAACTAAACGGATGGCGGTTCTCTTTCACTTTCAGAATAAACTCGTTACTAGTCAAATTGATTTCGATAGCGATTTTGTTTTTCGCCATATAACGTAATAACTCGTAGTTGTTTTTTTCGTAAGCCAAATCTACTCCGTGTCCAATTCTGTTTGCGCCCGCAGTGTAGACAGCAGCGTTGATGTGCCAAGTTAACTCTTCAGGTTGCACCAATCCTAGGGTTAATTCGCCCGCGTGCATACTGTATTTTACTTTTGGAAATTTGCTGTGGCAGTATTTATACATAAACATATGCAATTCATAATCTTTCATTGCTGTAGCGCCATCTTCAGGCGAAACGATATTCACGCCATCAATCAGTGAACTGTTATCAGCAGAAATAAATGCAATCACCAAATTTTTAAACAAATCTACAGGTTCCATAAAGCGCAACACAAAATTTTGATAGCGCATCGTGAATTGAGCGTCATCAATCTTTAGGGCGTTATGCATTTTGGCTACAAAGTTTGTGTTGAAATTAGTAGCGTATTTTGCGGCCTCTCTTTTGGAGAAAGTAGCAAACAATTGATCCAATGCTTTGAAAACAGCTTTTTCGTCTTTTTTGGCCACCAAGCTTCGGAGTTCTTCGTTATAAGAGGTCAAATCCTCGGTATTCATATCACACGGAATCGTTGATAACTGGGTTTCAATATAACTGACTTGTTCTTTGATGGCGCGATTTTTCAGCTCTAAGAGGCCTTGTTCAAAAGTGCCTTTGATGGTCGCTTCAAATTTCCCGAAAGATTCAAAAAACTGTTTGTCAGAAGGGTAACTTATGCTATTAAAGTCTTTGATAGACCATTTTTCGATGATTTTTTGTTGGTACAAAGGTAGCGCTCCATTTTTCTGAATCATTTCAAAAGATTCCCAAATTCCATCGGCACCTCGTTGGGGTTGTACTTCTAAGGTTTCTAGATTCAGGTAAAAATTATTTTTAATGGCGTAGGCTATCAGCGGTTCAGCATAAACAGAGCCAGAATAGTGGTGGTGCAAATCGCCTCCTTTGGGCATTTGAGAGAAGAAAGCAGTGAGTTGGGCTTCGTTATTTCGGATGGTTTCAAAATACGACTCGTGAGATTGAGCCGTTCCAAATGCCGTACATAAAAGAAGTAAAAAGAGCGAAAATTTATGCATACTTTTTAGATTTAGTCGATTTGGGGCGCAAAAATAGGTAAAAAAAGGACAGTTTTTAATTGTAAGCTGTAAAATACCAAAGATTTACTTTTGAAAAACAAACATGAAGTAGACGAATTAGCATCTATTAAGGATTTTTTAGTTCGATACTTTGAAATATAAAATTTTTTCTAATCCCTTTCATCTTTTGATAAAGTAAAGGTAGATAAAGGCATTTTTCTAGTTAAATTATACCTAAACCCAATAGTACTGCGAATAGCATAAGTAACACTGCAACTAGAAATTGAACGGTTTTTAAGGTTACTTTATCCAACAAAAGATTTCCTAAAAACGCACCTAAGAAAGCAGAAATTGTTGCCGAAATCATCAAAGAATAGGAAATATTTTGGGTATTTTGATGCCAGTTTTGTATGTAAACTCCTAATCTTGATATATCGATGAAGCAAGCAATAACAACACCTGTTGCTATATAGGATTCTTTGGTTAGTCCCGCTCGAATCAAAAAAGCAGCACGCATGGCGCCTTGCATTCCTGATATTCCTCCAAAAAAGCCACTCAAAGCACCACCCAAGGGTAAGTATTTCTTATCAAAAGTATGTTGTGACCAATTTGGGATTATTTCGATTAAAGCAAAAAACAACAAAATTAGTCCAATACTAACTTTAATGGGCAAAAGAGTAAAAGTTTCTGAACCTAAAACATAACTGCCAATTGGTGGAAACGTATCTAAAAAAGTGAGCATGTAGGCACCCACAAAAGCAAAACCTATTGCTGGAATTCCAAAAGCTAGTAGCACTTGAAGGTCCGCTTTTTTTCCTAACAAAAAAAGTTTAAAAATATTATTTAAAATGTGCACAATGGCAGATAGTAAGATAGCCATTTCTATAGGAAAAAATAAACCAAAAACGGGTACAAGCAATGTTCCTAATCCAAAACCCGAGAATAAAGTCAGTCCCGAACCCAAAAAAGCAACCAAACAAATCAATAAATAGTCCATATAGGTGAAGTTGAATGCCTCAAAAATACATATTTTAATTAGTAATCATTACCATTTGTTATGAAGTTATTATACAAATCAATAATTTGCTGTAGAAATCTAAAATTCAAATTGTATTTTTGAAAACAAAGAAAAGTCATCTATGAAATCGCCATTAAAAAAAGGTTTGTTGCAAACAAACACCTATAAGAAAAAGGCGATACCATATATGACCGATAACAAATAACTTTTACATATATGAAAATTGTTATATCGCCAGCCAAGTCTTTAAATTTTGAGAAAGAATTACCCGTAGACACTTTTACGCAGCCTGTTTTTTTAAAGCAATCCAAAATCGTGCACGCCGAATTACAACTCAAAACACCCAAAGAATTAGCTAGCTTGATGTCGATTTCGGATAAACTGGCCGACTTGAATTGGCAACGCAACAAAGATTGGAAAACGCCATTCAAACCCAGCAACGCTCGTCCTGCGGTGTACGCTTTCGACGGCGATGTGTACACTGGTTTAGACGCCTACACACTTACCGAAGACCAATTACCCTTGTTGCAAGACCGCTTGCGCATCCTTTCGGGGCTTTATGGATTGCTCAAACCCTTAGATTTGATTCAGCCGTATCGCTTAGAAATGGGAACCAAAATGCCCGTAGGCGAGAGCCAAAATTTATACCAATTCTGGAAAACCACCTTGACCCAAGCGTTAAACAAGGAGCTCAAAAAAGACGAATTGTTTGTCAATTTGGCGAGCAACGAATATTTTTCTGCCATAGATGCCAAGTCGCTCAAAGTGCCCGTAATCACGCCCGAGTTCAAAGACTACAAAGACGGAAAACTAAAAATGATTAGTTTTTTTGCCAAAAAAGCCCGCGGAATGATGGTGCGTTACATTCTCGACACCCAAGCCGAAACCATCGACGACCTAAAAGGTTTCAATTACGACGGCTATGCCTTTGATGCCAACTTATCCAAAGGCAACCAACTCGTTTTTACCCGATAAAAGCATCGCTAAAGACAGATGTAAATAAATAGCTCGTAATCTTATCCCATCAACGGATTGAAATCCATTGCAACAAAATCAATCCGTTCCGATGGAACTCCAGCTGCTGAAAAAAAGAGTCGCAGACTCGACTTATTTTAAAATTAATAATTAAAAAAACACACAAATAAATGAAAAAACGCAACACCCTACTTTTAATGCTATTTTTCACTACAATAGCCTTCGCTCAAGGTGCAATAGAAACACACAAAAAACAGTTTCAAAGTTTAGTACAAGAGTCATTTGATGAAATCTGGTCAAAATTAGAAGCTAAAAACATTGATAAATACTATACCAAAGATTTCCTGCTTTTGGAGCACGGAGAAGTTTGGAATAACGATACCATTGCAACCTATTTGAATAAAGCCAAGCTCAAATTGCCTATTCCAAAACGTGTAAACAAAATAGAAATTATTGATGTCAAAGTCACCAATAAAACCGCTTGGGTGGCCTACCACAACTATGCAATCATCTCCATTGATGATAAAGTCATTCGAAAAGCGCATTGGTTAGAAAGCGCTACAGCCATTTTAACCGACAAAGGCTGGAAGTTTGACATGCTGCACTCCACTAGAATGAAGAGTGAATAAAAAGGCGTTGCTAGTGGAGCAAAAAGTATTTTCCTTAATTTTAAGGATTGTTTTTAAATCGTACACTTATGACCACTCATGAAATTATGCAAGAACTAGCATCCTACGGTAGCGATGCTATCAAAAAAGTATTTGTAAAGCACGGTGCTAAAGAACCATTTTTTGGTGTGAAAGTGCAGGATTTGAAAATTATTCAGAAAAAAATAAAGAAAAATCACCAATTGGCTTTAGAACTTTATGCCACCGGTAATTCGGATGCCATGTACTTGGCGGGATTAATTGCTGATGAAAATAAAATGACCAAAGAGGATTTGAAACAATGGGCAGAAAACGCCTATTGGTATATGATTAGTGAATTTACCGTGCCTTGGGTCACTGCAGAGAGTGCCTATGGGCGTGAACTGGCACTCGAGTGGATGCAATCCGATCAAGAAGGTGTTTGTGCGGCAGGGTGGGCGACCTACAGTAATTTATTGGCTTTATGTCCCGATGCAGAATTAAACAAAGACGAAATAGTGGCTTTGCTTCAAAAAGTGGAATCGGATATACATAGGGCTCAAAATAGAGTAAAACAAGTCATGAATGGTTTTGTAATTGCAGTGGGTGGTTCAGTACCTGATTTGACTGAAAAAGCACTTGAAATTGGTGCTAGAATAGGAAAAGTAACTGTCGATATGGGCGGTACAGCTTGTAAAACTCCTTTTGCACCGGAATATATCGATAAAATTATACAACGAGGAGCTTTGGGCAAAAAGAAGAAAACGGTCCGTTGTTAATTGCAAGTTTTAATTAAGATAAAAGAGTTATTTCTTAAAATTTCGAAGCAAAGAACATATTTCATTTTTTTTTATACAATCAAAAAGCCGATTTCACCACAAGAAATCGGCTTTTTGATTAATGCATCGCATCAGCTGGATTGATTTTGTTTTTTCCTTTTTTGACCAAAAGAATAAAAGGAATGCACAACAAAAACAAATAGCCCAAATAGAGAAAAATATCCGAAAAAGTGAGAATGGCGGCTTGTTGTGTTACCATCATTTCGAGTGTTGTATAGGCTTTCGAAGCAGCTTCGTTTATGGCATATCCTTTAGACATAAAGCCCATTTGAAGTTGGTGCACTCTCTGTTGTACTTCAAATGAAGTGTTGTCGAGATAACCAATCAAATTTACGCGATGTTCTTGATTGATGCGAGCGATATAAGTAGTGATGATGGCAATACCAAATGAACCTCCTAACTGTCGCATCATACCGGTAAAAGCTGCCCCTTCACCAATATGTTTTCCTGTCAAGGTTGAAAGGGATAAGGTTGTGATAGGTACAAACAATAGCCCCAAACCAATTCCTCTTAGAATGAGTGGCCAAAACATATGTTCTACTCCTGAATCGGGAGTGATAACAAGATGCATCCAATAGGTAAACACAAAAAAGAGAAAAAAACCAGCTGCTACTAGATAGGTTTGTGGAACGCCTTTTTGAATCAATTTACCAATAAATGGCATCATGATTCCTGTAGTGATTGAACTTGGAATTAGTAATAATCCCGCATCGGTAGCACTCCATCCTAAAATGGATTGGGTGTAAATAGGAATAATAAACGTTGAACCATATAAACCAAAACCAAGGATAAAACACATAATGGTTCCAATTCTTAAATTGGAATCTTTGAGTACTCTAAGATTAACTATCGGATGTTCGTAAGTGAGTTCACGCCAAATGAAAAATAGCAAGCCAAATAAGGATACAATACTTAAAGTAACAATTACAGTATTATTGAACCAATCGTCTTGTTGCCCATGTTCTAAAACAAACTGCAGGGAACCAATAAAAGCGGCTAGAAAAACAATACCCCACCAATCGACTTGATTGGCTTTTAGTTTTGTTCCGTATTTTGGACTTTTGATAAATGAAAGGGTAAGCAAAGCGGCAATAATCCCAATTGGAATATTGATGTAGAAAATGTAAGGCCATGAGAAACTGTCAACGATATATCCCCCAAGCGGTGGTCCCAAAGTAGGTCCTACAATTACTCCCATTCCATAAATTGCTTGTGCCATACCGCGTTTTGCTAATGGATAACTCTCTGTTACAATTGTCTGAGCGGTTACCAAAAGCGCTCCACCACCCAATCCTTGAATGAAACGAAAAGCCACCAATTCCCATATATTGGTTGCATTTCCACATAAAAAAGAGGCAACAGTAAATATGATAATGGAAACTGCAAAATAATTGCGTCGCCCAAATTGTTGCGACAACCAACTCGTCATTGGGATGATAATTACGTTGGCAATGGCATAAGCTGTAATTACCCATGCAACATCAGTAAGTGTAGCTCCTAAACTGCCTCGCATGTTGTTGAGCGCTACGTTTACAATTGTTGTATCGACCACTTCAAGCATCGCACATAGCACACAAGTAATGGTAATAATTACTCGCCTAAAACCATATTCAATTAAGTCGTCTGCTTCTGTTTGTACCATTTTTTTTATTTGTATGTGATTAGTAATTGGTAATTAGTAATTAGCCAACATCGGCTTATCACTATACACTATCCACTAATCACTAATTACTAATTACTATTCACTAATCACTAATCACTATTTACTTCAAATGAACGTCTACTTCGACATTCATTCCTGGACGCAATAGTTTGATTTTATTGGCATCATTAGCTTTGTCTAAACTAATTTTTACCGGTAATCGTTGAATGGTTTTAACAAAATTTCCAGTGGCATTGTCTGGAGGTAACAAAGAGAATCTTGAACCAGTAGCTGGGGAAAATGAAGTAATAGCCCCAACAAATTCATAGTCTGGATAAGCATCAACTTTCATGGTTACTTTTTGACCAATCACCATTTTGTTCAATTGGGTTTCTTTAAAATTTGCCACAACCCAAGCTTCATCGTTGTTGATAATATAAAACAAGGATTGTCCTGCTTGTACCAATTGCCCGGGTTGAATGTCTATTTTTGACACTTGGCCATCGATGGCGGCTGTAACTACTGTATAAGTTAAATTCAATTTGGCTGCATCTAAAACGGCTTGAGCTCTTTTGATGTTGGCTGCAGCTACTTCTGTTTGTTTGTTCGAAACTTTGGATTTGGCTTCAATAACTGATTTCTGAAAAGAACTCGCACGTTGTTGTTGTTGTAATACTCTCAATTGACTTTCAGCTTCTTGTTTGGTTGCCAATGCTTGTTCGTATTGTTGTTTGGTAATTGTATGGTTCTTGTATAAGTTTTCATAACGAGCAAAATCACTAGTGGCTCTTCCCAATCTGATTTTAGCCGATTCGATATTACCACTTGCCGAAAGGACATTAGCTTCAGATACCGAAATACTTGCTAAAGCACTTCCAATATCTGCTTTGGCTACTTCAAAACCACCTTCTGCAGCAATTAGAGCGGCTTTGGCCTCTTCAATTTTTACTAAGAAATCCTTTTTGTCAATGATAAATAAGGTATCTCCTTTTTTTACGAAATCATTGTCTTTTACATTTACTTTACTAATATAGCCTGCCACTCTAGGAATAATTGGCGCCATTTTTTTTTCAATTTGAGCATCGTCGGTTTCTTCATGGGATTGTGCATGTTGGTATTTGTAAATTCCATAAATACTACCAAGTACTACTAATGACACTGAAATGATCAGGAATTTTATATTTGTTTGTTTCTTTTCCATGGGACTAGTACTTATAATTTTGTTGGGTTGAAAGTTGTGGTTAATTGTCCGGTTACCGATAATAATTCATAGTATTTTTGAATGATATTGGCTTTGCCTAAGGCTTTATTGATTTTGGCAGTTAATTGATCGACATCGGCTTCTAATAAATCGTTGGTATTGGATAGTCCGTTATCATATTTGTCTTTTACTATTCGGTAATTTTCTGTGGCTTGATCTATTGCTTCGGCATATACGATATCTTGTTTGATGGCCAATTGATATTCTTCAATGGCTTTTTGTACTTGCACTTTGATGTAATCAGTCAAAATCGCTTCTGTGTTTTGAACTTCTAAGGCTTTGCTTTCGGCTATTTTTACCATCACTCCGTTTTTGAGTAGGCTACTTAAATCATACGAAATACCTACACCAATATTCATCGCGTTTTGTAGAGTTACTACATTATGTAAATCCAATGCTGTATAACCTCCTAAAAGGGCTATAGTTGGGAAATAAGCGCTTCTAGCTATTTTTATATTCGATTGACTGGCTTTTCCTTGAAAACGAAGTGCCTCTAGATCTTTTCTGTTTTGTAAAGCAGGTTCTTCATTCGTTGGCACATTATTCATTTGAAAATTGACAAAATCTTTCTCAACGATTTCAATTTGAGTATTCGTATTCAATTTTAAAAGATTGACCAAATAGAAATTAACGATGTTCAAATTATTGGTGGCTTCATCTATTGCTAGTTGAATTTTAGATACTTGCAATTGCGCTTTTAGTAAATCATTACGTGGAATAATACCGTTTTTTTCTAAATCGATAAAATCAACTACACGTTGTTTGGCACGTTTTTGATTTTCTTTTAGAATTTCGATTGTCTTTTGCGCTTTGTACAAACTAGCATAATAATTAACGACTTTTAGGGCAATTTCTTCTTTAGATTGCACTGAGTTCGCAGTTTCGGCCAAGTATAAATTATCGTGTAAATCGATATTGCTTTGAATTTTAAATCCAGCAAAAACAGGAACACTGGCTGTAACTTGTCCTAACATCAATCTGTCTACAGGTCCAGAAGTCAATCCACCGCTACCGCCTGAATTGGTTTTGAGGTCTATGTTTGCATTAGTAAGACGTTGGTATTGTCCAGATGCTTTCAAGTCAGGATACTGATTGTTTTTGCTAGCTTGCAGTTCGTATTTTTTGGTTGCTACTTTGGTTGTAGCAAGAGAAATTTCGTTACTCTTGGTCCAAGCCAATTGTACGGCATCTTCTAGCTTAAGTGGTGTTTTTTCTTGAGCGCTTACCGTCGAAGTTCCCCAACACAAAATCCCAAAGACAAATAGTGGGTTAATTTTCATAAATTAAAAGAGCTTTAATAGTTTGTTGAATGTGTTTTGTCAAGTTTGTCTTAATATAATTATTGTATAAAGTTTCTGTAGTCAAATTAAAAAGGTTTTCGAAGTAGATTTTGTTCATGTGAAAATGAAAAAAAGTACCTAAAATCGTTGGTGTGATCAATGGAATGATAACATCTTTTCTGAAAACACCTTTGCGCTGGCCTTCTTCAATAATAGATTCTAAATATTTGAGATTGCCTTTTCTGAATTCTGTAAAGGCTTGTAGATTTTGTTCTCTTTTTTTGGACGAGAGTTCAAAATGTAAAATGCGATAGATTCCCTTGTTGTTATTGATGCGGTTGATATAAATTTCAATCAATTTATTTACTTTTTCAATAGGTTCAAGATCTTCTTGTAGTAAACGTTCGAGTTGGGATTTAATATCAGTTGTTCGATAAACAATCAACGACTGTAGTAATCGTTCTTTGGATCCAAAGTAATAGGAAACCATCGCAATATTGATCTTTGCTTGTTTAGAAATATCCCTAATTGAAGTACCATCAAACCCTTTTTCTGCAAATAGTGTTTCAGCTACTTCGAGTATTTGGATTTGCTTTTCGGTAAATTCCGTTTTCAATGTCTTAATTTTTGATAAAACAAAATTAAACAACTGTTTAAATTAAACGCTTGTTTAATTTTGTATTTAACAAAGTATTAACAATAATCTAAGAGTTGAATTATTGTTGACAAATTGGAATCCATATTTGTTCTTCGGAGTTAGGATCTCCGTTTTTGTAATTTTCGCCCAATAGTTCAAAATGAGGTCGATGATCTAAAATATAGGGAGCGTTGGGCAACCAATCCGTAAAAATTTGCTGAAAAATTGCGGTATCCATTCCTTTGTGTTCAAAAACGGCATAAAGCCCAGTGGGTAGGGTAAAGGACTCCATATTTTCGGGGATATTTTCAAAAGCATTCACCGCTACAGCCGCCCATTTTTCAAAAGACTTAGCAGGATTAAAAGTTTCAAAATAATCTTTGCTGTAGTTTTGAACCGAATAAAAATCGTTGCCTATTCTGTTGGTAATGCCTTTTCGATTTAGCATAAAATCCTGCCAAAGGGCTTGCGTTTGATTGTCAAGTAACGACATGCTTCTTTTTTTACCAACCAATTTGGTTTCTGTTAAAGTAATAAGGGTTGGCTTTAGCATTGCTTTTCTTTTTTTAGACAAACACTTGTAGCTACGTCGTCATAAGGGGGATAATTAGGGATGATTTTATACCCTAGTTTTTGATATAATGCAATGGCTACAGGATTGTTAGTGCCGGTTTCAAGTACATAACTGTTGTATTGCAGTTCGTTGGCCCATTGCTCAAGTTCTGCTATAATTTGATGGGCTACTTGTTTGCCTCGGAAAGATGCTACTACAAACATTCGCTTGATTTCAACACTTTTTTCGTCAAATGCTTTAAAAGCACCACAGCCTATGGCTTCATCTTCATAATAAGCTACGACTACATGCTTTATATGGTCGGTTTTGTTATGTTGTGCATAAAAATCGTGATCTTCATCGTCTTTAGATCGCAGAAATTGATCCAAAAGCAGGACTAGTTTTTGAAAATCAGAATCGTTGGATGTGGTTCTTTTTAGTAGCATTTTGATGACTAGTTATCGAATGGATTCCACGAATGCTTTGATATTGGCAGTTCCATTTTCTTTTAAATAAGTAATGAAAGCGCTTCCAATGATAGCTCCTTTGGCAAATTGTGTAGCTTGTTGGAACGTTTCGGCATTGTGGATTCCGAAACCAATAACTTGAGGATTTTTTAGATTCATTTGCGCGATGCGTTGGAAATACGCTTCTTGTGTGTTTCCAAATCCTGCACTGGAGCCTGTTACACTAGCCGAGCTTACCATATAAATAAAACCATCCGAAACACTATCGATAAAATGGATGCGTTCGTCTGAAGTTTGTGGCGTAATTAAAAAGATGTTTTTTAAGCCGTATTTTTCAAAAATAGTTTTGTATTCTTCGGCATAGACATCTACAGGTAAATCAGGAATAATCAATCCGTCGATTCCAATTTCTGCACATTTTGCACAAAATGGCTCTACACCATACTGTAGCATCGGATTAAAATACCCCATAATCACTAGTGGAATACTTACTGTTTTTCGGATGTCTTTTAGTTGGTCAAACAATACTTGAGTGGTCATTCCGTTGTGCAAGGCTTGAGTGGAACTCGCCTGAATGGTAGGACCATCGGCCAAAGGATCGCTAAAAGGCAATCCGATTTCAATCATGTCGACGCCATTTTTTTCTAAATCTTGAATGATTTGTACGGTATCATTCAGGTTTGGATAGCCCGCAGAAAAATAGATGGACACTATTTTTTTATCTTCTTGTAATTTTTGATTGATTCGGTTCATAATTTATTCTTTCTATCTAAAATTCTATGTTTTTTGGTCTCAAATCTAATGCAAGCGAGACTTTTTTGTTAAGTTCAAAACTGTTATTACCGCAAATTGGCATTTTAAAATGTTTGCCACGAAATACACAAATTGGCGCTAAATCATCAATTTTGAAATTGAATTACACTAATTATTTAGTTCTTAAGGATTCGTGGAATAAAAGAAATGTTCTGAATTAGTGTTTGTACGTGTAATTTGTGGCGGATATTTTAAAAGTAAAACCTTAAAATTTGCGAATTTGCGGTTGATTTTGTCTACACCACCAAACTATAAGCCCAAGCCTTTTGGTTGGATTGCAAAACTACTTCTACACGTTTATAATGCTTTCCTTCGTAAAGGTCGGCTTGGCGAAGATCATTGGTCGTCACGTCATATACAATGCCTTGAATGGTATCTTCAGGATTTTCGGTTTCGACGATGATGGGGTAGTTGATCAGACCAAATTCTTCTTCGATTTGGATTTCTTTGACACGATAGCCCAAAAGTATTTCTGGGGTTCCCATGAGTGTTCTTCCAAAAAGATCTTCTTGCACCTCGGGATGCTGTAATGTTCCGTATGTAAATAATTTTTGCATAGTACTTTGGTGTTGATGGCTACTTCATTTCTGGTGTTGCAGGGTTTGCGTTAGGGATGGGAGCGGCATCCTCTAGGGGCGGGGTTCGCCCCTAGAGATATAGCGTACAGCCCGACCCTTGTGGAAACGCCCTACTACAATTTAAAGTAGTCAATATACGTATTTAAATCTTTATCTCCTCGTCCTGAAAGGTTAATCACGACAATATCTGAGGGTTTGAATTGTTTTTGTTTGAAAATAGCCAAGGCGTGCGAGGTTTCGATGGCGGGAATGATGCCTTCTAATTTACACAATTCGAGTCCAAACTCCATCGCATCATCATCGGTAACGGAATAGAATTCGGCACGACCAGATTCAGCCAAATGCGCGTGCATAGGTCCAACACCCGGATAGTCTAGCCCAGCCGAGATAGAGTAGGGCTCAGTAATTTGTCCATCTGGGGTTTGCATCAACAGGGTTTTACAACCGTGAATAATCCCCATTTTACCTAATTTACTCGTAGCGGCACTATGCCCAGAATCGACGCCTTTTCCAGCGGCTTCTACGGCAATAATACCCACTTCTTCTTGGTCTAAGAAATGGTAAAATGTCCCAGCAGCATTGCTTCCGCCACCAATACAAGCTACGACATAGTCTGGATTTTCGCGACCTTCTTTTTCGTTTAATTGCCATTTGATTTCTTCGGAAATGACACTCTGAAAACGGGTAACCATATCAGGATAAGGGTGCGGACCAATGGCAGAGCCAATGATATAATGCGTGTCTACGGGATTGTTAATCCAATCACGAATGGCTTCGTTAGTGGCGTCTTTGAGGGTACGAGAGCCACATAAGGCAGGGCGTACGGTAGCGCCCAACATTTTCATTCGAGCCACATTAGGTGCTTGACGAGCAATGTCGATTTCGCCCATATAAACGATGCATTCTAATCCCATTAAGGCGCAAACAGTAGCGGTAGCCACACCGTGCTGACCCGCACCTGTTTCGGCGATGATGCGTTTTTTGCCTAACTTTTTGGCGACTAGAATTTGGCCAATCGTGTTGTTGACTTTGTGTGCGCCTGTATGGTTGAGGTCTTCTCTTTTAAGGTAGACTTTGGTATTGTATTTTTCAGACAATCGCTTCGCAAAATACAATGGACTTGGACGCCCAACATAATCTTTTAGTAGCTGGTTGAATTCTTCTTTAAAATCGGGTGTAGCGGTAATGTCCAAATAGTTTTGGCGCAATTCTTCTACATTAGGATATAACATTTCTGGGATGTAAGCTCCTCCAAACTGACCATAATAGCCTTTTTCGTTTACGTGGTATGACATTTTGAATATATTTTAAGATGAATCTAATTTTTAGAGTCATCGGTTATTTTAATTTTTAAATCTTTCAATCTTTCAATGTTTTTCAACCCAGGTTCTATTTCAAATTTACTATTTACGTCTATAGCGTAAAGGGGTAAATGGGTGTTCAAAATTTCGTTTACTGCTGCGATTTCGTCAATTCCGATTCCTCCACTTAGGAAAAACGGTTTGGAGGAAGGATACTTTTGTAAAATGGTCCAATCAAAAGTGGTTCCGTTGCCTCCTGGTAATTTGCCTTTGGTATCGAAAAGAAAGAAATCGCAAACAGGCTCGTAGGGTTTCAATACGCTAAAATCAAAGGTTTCATCTGCTGAGAATACTTTGATGATTTCGACACTAGTCCCTAATTTATTTTTTAATTCCAAACAAAAAGCTACCGATTCTTGTCCGTGCAACTGTACGGCTTGTAAATCATACTGAGCTACTTTGTCTAGGATGATATTACTTTTTTCGTTGACAAAAACCCCCACTTTTTTGATGGATTTGGGTAACTCAGGCAACGGTCCTTCAAAATAACGAGCCGATTTTTCCCAAAAGATAAATCCCATATAGTCGGGTAGGAGGGCTGCTACTTCGAGTATGTTATCAGGGTATTTCATACCGCAGATTTTAAGGCCAAAGCCCCCCATCCCCGCCTCGGCGGGGAGTTCTTGTGCGGATGTTGAATGCTGATTTGTTTTTGGTTTCATAACAATAGTGGTTAGTTGCTAGTAACTTATTGGTTTGCTCCCCCTTCGGGGGTTAGGGGGCTATTTTCTTTATAAAATCAGTGGCAGCTTCGCCTGCGTTATCTGTTTTCATAAAGTTTTCTCCAATCAAAAAGCCTTGATAACCATAGGGTTTTAATTCTTTAATGGCCTCAACAGTCGAAATGCCACTTTCGGATACTTTGACAAAATCATTTGGAATTTTGGAAGCTAATTCTTTGCTAAAATCCAAACTCACTTCGAAGGTTTTGAGGTTGCGATTGTTTACTCCAATCATATCTAGTGTGGGCATAATCGATTTTTCTAATTCTTCTAAATTATGCACTTCAAGCAAAACTTCTAGTCCTAAACTTTTAGCAAATTGGGATAACGATTGAATTTCTTCACGCGTTAAAACTGCTGCGATGAGTAGGATTAAATCGGCTCCGTGGGCTTTGGCTTCTAGGATTTGGTATTCGTTTACAATGAATTCTTTTCGCAAAAGTGGAATATTTACCGAGGCTCTAGCCAAAAGCAAGTCGTCTAGCGAACCCCCAAAATATTTGCCGTCGGTTAGTACCGAAATACCGCAAGCACCTGCATTTTCGTAGCCTTTTACTACTTCTTCAACTGTAAAATTGTTGTTGATGATGGATTTGGAAGGGGAACGACGTTTGTGTTCGGCAATAATTCCAGAAGGACTTTCTTTTAATTTTTGGCTAAGAGAAATCGTCTGTTTTTCAAAAAATACAGATGCTTCCAATTGCGAAACGGGAATAATGGATTTCTTGAGAAGGACTTCTCTTTTTTTATCGATGATGATTTTATCTAGGATGTTCATTAATTGTAAATTTAAAGATTGAATGATTTAAAGATTGAATGATTAAAGATTTCAATCTGAATAAGAATTAGTCTTTGATTTTAGTACTTAAATATTTTATGAAGTTTGACAAGTTTTGCGATATTTCTACGCTTATTTTATAGCTTTCTTCAATTTCCGTTTGGGTACAAAAGCCAAGTTCCCTAGATAACACTAGCATACTTCTTACTTCTGCACAACTTCCTTTGGAAATTTTTAAATATCTAATAAGTTGTTTATTATTGTTGTATTCAGAACCTTCAGCAATATTGTTGGTTATTGAAATAACTGCTCTTTTTATTTGATCTTTAAAACCAAATTCTTTTTCAAATTCTTTTTTGTTTGCTATTTGAAAAATCTTTTTTGCTAATAATATCCCTTTTTGATATACTTCAAATTCCTCAAACGATTTTGTCATATTCTTTCAATTTTTAAATCATTCAATTTTTTAATTTTTATTTACTTAACTCTTTTAGTTTGTTCAAAGCTACCAAGCCTTTGCCAGATAGCAAACTTTCTTTCGCTATTTGAAATCCTTCTAAAGGAGTGCATTGGGTAACGGTTGCAATGGCCATAGCAGCATTGGCACAAACCACATTGTTTTGGGCTTCTGTTCCTTTTCCTGAAAGAATAGAGAGAAACATAGCAGCTGATTCTTCGATGGTTTTTCCACCCTCGATTTCGTTTTGAGACAAAAGGGACACACCAAAATCAGTTGGATGCAACATGCCTTCCATTGTTTTGGTAATTGTTTTGGTAGGACACGTCAATGAAATCTCATCGTAGCCATCGAGTGCGTGAAGGATAGTAAAATTCACCTCGGTGTTTTGATACAAATAGCCATACATTCTCGCCAATTCCAAATTGAAAACCCCTACCAATTGATTTTTAGGAAAAGAAGGATTGACCATTGGTCCCAACATATTGAAAAAGGTTTTTACCGCCAATTCTTTTCGTATTGGTCCTACATTTTTCATCGCCGGGTGAAAAAGAGGTGCGTGCAAGACGCAAATACCTGCTTGGTCAATACATTTTTCTAAAAAAGAGGCGTCGTTACTAAATTGCACGCCCATTTTTTCGAGTACATTACTGGAACCAGAAATAGAAGACACGCCGTAATTACCGTGTTTGGCTACTTTTATTCCTGCACCCGCCGCTACAAATGAAGCTAAAGTGGAGATGTTAAAGGTATCTTTTCCATCGCCGCCTGTACCACATAAATCAATGGCATTGTAGGCGGATAAATCTACTTTGATACACAAATCCAATAATGCTTCTCTAAAGCCAGCTAACTCATCTATGCTAATGCTACGCATCATATAAACGGTCAAAAAAGAGGCAATTTGACTAGGATTATAACTTCCGTTGGATATATTAATCAATACATTTTTTGCTTCTTCTTTCGAAAGCATTTCATGATTGATGAGTCTGTTTAATATGTTTTTCATGGCCTCCCCCAGCCCCTCCAAAAGAGGGGAGTTCCTATTGGGGTAATAGGGATTTAAATTTGTTAATCACAATTATTTTGTTCCCCCTTTGGGGGCTAGGGGGCTTTTCACCCAATTCTCTAACATTTTTTTTCCGTCAGGAGTCAATACACTTTCGGGATGAAATTGTACGCCGCGCACATCATAGGTTTTATGGCGCAAAGACATCACTTGACCGTTTTCGTCTATGGATGTAATTTCTAAAACATCGGGTACATTCGTATCGACCACCCATGAGTGGTAGCGACCCACTTCGAATGTTGCTTCCAATCCATCAAAAAGGAGTTCATCATTTACAATAGTTTTTACTGTTGTGGCTACTCCGTGGTATACTTTGTCTAAATTGGACAAAGTACCGCCGTAGACTTCACCAATGGCTTGTTGTCCAAGACATACCCCAAAAATGCTTTTGGTGGGACCGTATTTTTGAATTACTGCTTTGAGTAAGCCTGCTTCGTCAGGGATACCAGGTCCTGGCGATAATAAAATTTTATCGAAATGAGCGATTTCATCCAAATCAAATTCATCATTTCGGTATACCGTTACTTCACAATCTAAATCTTCTAAATAATGTACTAAGTTGTAAGTGAAGCTATCGTAATTGTCTATGACTAGTATTTTTTTCATTTCATTTTGTGATTTAAAGATTGAAAAATTTAAAGATTAGTAATTTTTCAATCATTCCATTTTTTAATTTTTAAATTTTCTCAGCCAAATCCAATGCCGTATTTAAGGCTCTTAGTTTATTATAAACTTCTTGCATTTCGCTTTCTTCATCGGAGTTGGATACGATGCCTGCGCCTGCTTGTGAATGCAATTGATGGTTTTTGCTCAAGAAAGTTCGAATCATAATGGCGTGATTGAAATTGCCTTCAAAATCCATAAAACCGATGGCACCTCCATAAAAAGCACGATTGGTTTTTTCATAATCTTCAATCAATTGCATCGATCTATGTTTTGGAGCGCCACTCAACGTTCCAGCAGGGAAGGTGTCTGCGACCACTTGTAATGTTAGGGCTTTTTCGTGTAAATACCCTGTAACTTTGGAAACTAAATGGATAACATGGGAGAAAAATTGCACCTCACGGTATTTTTCTACTTGAACGTCATGTCCGTTACGGCTCAAATCATTTCTGGCTAAATCGACTAACATGACGTGTTCGCTATTTTCTTTTTTATCTTCAGAAAGAGCTTTGGCTAAAACAGCATCTTTTTCATCATCCCCTGTTCGTTTGAAGGTTCCAGCGATAGGATGAATTTCGGCTTTTCTGTTTTTTACAATAATCTGAGCTTCCGGAGAAGAACCGAATAATTTGAAATCACCATAGTCAAAAAAGAATAAATAGGGGGAAGGGTTAATGCTTCGCAAAGCACGATACACATTGAATTCATCTCCTTTGAAACCTTGTGTAAAACGTCGTGATAAAACCAATTGAAACACATCGCCACGGTAACAATGTTTTTTGGCTAATGCTACGTTGTGTTTGAATTCTTCATCCGTAAGATTGGAAAAACCTTCGCCTTCTTTTGTGAATTTATAGGTTGCTATATTTCGAGATTGCAGGAGTTGTTCGATTTCAGCGATATTGTTTTTTCCATCCAAACTATGGCTAAAAATATAGGCTTCGTTCTTGAAATGATTGATAGCAATGATGTTTTGATACACCGCATAATATACATCTGGGATAGTCGTACTGTTTTCTTTCTTCGCGATGGTTATTTTTTCGAAATAACGAACAGCATCATACGCGATGTAACCAAATAATCCATTGTTAATGAACTTGAAATCATTTTTTTGTGATTGAAATTGATTCGAAAATGATTGAATGATAGCTGGGATATTTGTTGAGGCATCAATATTTATAACTTCGGAGGTGCCATCTGGATATTGCTTGGTAATGATTTCGTTTTCTATTTTTATAGAAGCAATAGGTTGACAGCATATATAAGAGAAACTGTTGTCGTTTCCGTGATAGTCACTACTTTCTAGCAATAAGCTGTTGGGGAATCTATCTCGTATTTTAAGATAAACACTCACCGGCGTAATGGTATCGGCAAGGATTTGTTTGTAATGTGTATTTAATAAGTATGTTTTCATTTTATTATAGTTAGGTTGAGCTGTTTTCAGTTTTAAAAAATAATTGTAAAATAAAAAGGCTTGTCGTGAATGACAAGCCTTTTTATTATAATAGTTCAAATAATACTATAGGAGCTTTGTTCACGACGTTTGACGTAAAGTATTCCACCACCAAGTATTGTTTGTTATTGTTCTCATATTTATTTATTGAAGCAAATATATAAATGAAATTAAACTAATCAAAAGATAAAGGATAAATATAAATAAATCTTTTACTGTTTTATGTTAAATTTCAAACAAGAACCAATTATTGAAGGTGTTCTTGTGTGCTATAAATATTATTTGTTCACTAAAATTGCATTACCCTTTTTTCTAAAATCAGGATTATTTTTCAAATCAATAGAAGTAAAGAAATCTACAATTGGTGTAGTGGTAATCTCAAATCCCATAGCTTCAGGATCTGGCCAGTACTTTAGTTTACCATTAAAACTTTGTTCCTCACTTACTAAATTTTCTTTACATCGGTTTAATGTAATATTTTTTAGTACAATTTTAGAAAAATTATCAGGGGATAAGGTGATTTTTTCTCCTAACAACAAAAAAGGAGCGTAACCAGAAACAACACTATTGGTAAAAGAGAGTTTGCAATTCTCTTTTAAGTAAATGGCTTCACGAATTAGTCCTTGATTGTTTTCTTCAATATTGACAAAAGTCATATTGGATGCAGTTACATTGGTAAGTTTTTTTGTCAAATCGGCATTTTCTGGTTTGTCGTAGGAATCAATTTCAAAACACCTTGAGTTTCCAGATCCTGAAGAAAAAGGATGTCTAATGGCAATGCTGTTGGTTAAAGTTGCTTGTGTTCCTTCAGCAAAGTCAAAGTCATCATCGTCTGATCGGAAAGAGATCAAATTGTTCATCACAACTTCTCCTCCTACAATATGATAACCATCTCCATTGGAATAGCTCACTTGAATGTGATCTAAGTTGGTTTTCTTTCCAACTCCAGCTAAAATTAGCGCATTGATTTCTTTGGATCCGTTTATTTTTTTTCCTCCAAATTCAATTCTGACATATTTTAGAATTCCAGAGTTATCATCTGGTTTATCCCCACCATAAGAAGCTTTAGCAAGATCAATATTAAAATCGGTTAATAGATGTTTGTCGTCTTTGTCAATTTTATTTACTGGAGCATTCCCTAAAATAATAATACCGCCCCAATTACCTGGTTTTCTTACCGTAGCGCCCTTGTCTGAAGTAAAAACGATTGGTGCTTTTTCAGTTCCTTCGGCAATAAGCTTAGCTCCTTTGGTAATAATTAAGGTGCCGCAATAATCAATATCTCCTATACCTCCTCTGATTACAGTGCCAGGTTCGATAGTAAGTGTCGCATTGTTGGTAACATAAACCCTGTTAGTTAGCTGATAGGTTTTACTACTAACCAAGGTGGTGTTTTTATCAATTACATCAGGCAATACCTCGTTGGCTTCGGGGTATTCTACAGTAATGGGTTTAAAATTGGTCCAGTTATTCATCCAATTGGAGTCTCCAATTATACCATTGTTTTTTTGAGCGAAAAGTGTTAGACTACAAGTAATACAGATTACTAAGAATAATTTTTGTTTCATATTAATAGTTTTAAAGTGTGGGGGCCTTACTTTATTTTTGGTAAACATAAAAAACTAAAGTAATAAATTAAAACAATTATAATAAAAACTTAACACTTAAAATGAAAAAGTATTGATTTTGGTGGAATTGCCTCGTTTTATTAAAGAAAAACAGAAAATAAAGCTTTTAAAATAAAAAAAAACCAATGAGTAATTGGTTTTTATTATGAAGAATATGAATCTGTTTGTGTTGAAAATTCGTATAGAACTTTTTGGAAATGGTTTTGCTTTAGTGAGTGCTCACTACAAGTGTACCTTCTTTAAGTCTAAAATCAGGATTGATTTTTATTTGTTCTGATTTAAATAAATTGGAGTTTGGATTATTTGAAAATTCGAATCCCATTGAAGTTGGATCTGGCCAATATTTTAATTTGTCATTAAAGCTTTGTTCTTGACTTTCGATGGATCCTTTACAGTTATTGATAAGAATATCTTTTAGAACAATTTTAGATAAATTGTCAGGATTTAATCCGATTTTACCATCCATTAAAAGGAAAGGAGCAAATCCAGATACGACACTGTTTTTTAATGAAAAACACGTTTTTTCTTTAAGATGAATAGCTTCTCTTACCAAACCTTGGTTGTTTTCTTCAAGATTTACTAAGGTAATATAACTCGCTTGAATTGAAGTTAATTTTTTGGAAGGATCGGAGTTTTCAATTTTGTCGAAGGAGTCAATTTCAAAGCATCTTGATCCAGCAGCATCCGAAGAAAATGGATGGCGTATGGCTATACTATTTGTCATTGTTGCTTGAACACCTTGAGTAAAATCAAAATCATCGTCGGTTGTACGGAATGAAATTAAATGATCCAATTTGACATCACCACCATAGCATTCAAAGGAATCATCATTGGAATAACTGATTTGAATATAATTTAGAGTAGTTTGTTTTCCTACACCAGCCAAGGACAAACCATTAAGTTCTTTGAGTTTGTTAAGTTTTCTTCCTGCATATTCAATTCGAATGAAGGATAAGCTTCCTGAATTACTCTCGGAGTTTTGTCCACCATACGAACATTTTGAAGCGTCAAAATTAAAATCTAGCAAAGCTTGTCCGTTGATACCAGCTTTGTTAATTGGAGCTTCACCAAGAATTACAATACCTCCCCAATCACCAGGCTTTCTTACAGTTGTAGCTTTGTTTGAAGTAAATACGATTGGGCTTTTTGGAGTCCCTTCAGCAATAATTTTAGCACCTCTAGTGATAACAATGGTGCCACAAGTCACTTCGTCACCTCTAATAATTGTTCCCGGTTCAATTGTTAAAATGGCATTATTTGTTACATATAGAATGCCGTCTAATCTATAGGTGTAGTCACTACTAAGTTTGGTATCGTGATCAATTACACCCGATAAAATGGCATTAGCTTCAGGGTATTCTGTTGTGGCAGGTTTAAAATTAGTCCAATGTAACATCCAATTGGTGTCGCCATAAATTCCTTTTACTTGTTGAGCTGATGAATATAAAAAGCTCAAGACAAAAATGATAAGTACTACTTTTTGTTTCATTTTACGATTGTTTACAATGATTTTTTTGGAAAGTGTCATAATTAACAATTCAAATGTAAGTGTCGTATATTACTATAGTTCTTTTAAAAGGTTAAGGTTTTATTATTAAAAAGAGGTTTATTGGATACGATTTATTCTTTTTTTTACGATTTTTTAATAGGTGTTTCAATTTTTTAATACAAAGAAAGCCTCAACATGGTTGAGGCTTTCTATTAGTATGCAGGTTTAAATTAGAATTTCAAAGTCACTTTCAATTCAAATTCGTCATTGATGGCTTTGTCTCCGATTGAAGCAAAAATAGATTTTGAATTGTATTCTATACCATATTTTGTTCTATCAACATTAAAAGCAGTGGTAGCAGTATTTTCATTTACAGTCATTTCGAAAGAAACTGGTTTAGTGATTCCTTTGATAGTTAAATCAGCAGTTACAGTATAAACGTCTTTCGCTTTTGAACCAATTGTTTTGAAAACTAAAGTAGCAGTTGGGAATTTTGCAGTTCCAAAAAAGTCATCCGCTTTTAAGTGGCCATTCAATTTTCCTTGGTATTCTCCTTTTAAATCAGTTGCCGTTAAAGAATTCATATCTACTGTAAAAGAACCACCTTTCAAAGCTTTCCCTTTGAATACTAGAGTTCCTTCTTTAAAGTTTACAGTTCCATTGTGTTGTCCAGTCACTTTTTTTCCAACCCATTCGATTGAACTTGTTGCAACATCAATTTTTTTGTTTTGAGCGTTTACAGATACTGTAGCGAAAGCTACGAATGCTAAAGCAATTAATTTTAAATTTTTCATGTGTAAATTGGTTTTTAGATTAATATTTGAGTTGTTAAATTATAGAGTAATAAATAATTCGTTGTTAGACTTTCTAACTTTTGTATAATGTTGGGTGTCGTCGTCTTTATGACGATAGCCAACAGCGGCAACTACAGCTGCATTTAAGTTTAATTTATCCAAACCTAATATCGCATTGAATTGTACTGGATCAAAACCTTCCATAGGGGTAGTGTCAATTTTTAATTCAGCTGCAGCATTGATTAAGTTGGCTAATGCTAAATAGGTTTGCTTGGCAGTCCATACTTTTTTGCTGTCTTCGGCCAAAGGGATTAATTTTGATTTCATAAAGTCTCCATAGGCATTCAATGTGCCTTCAGGAAGATTTCTGGTTTGTTCAGCATTTTTCAAATAACCATTGATGTCATCTTGGTCAATTGTGGTTTGATTAGCAAAAACAAACAGGTGAGAAGCTTCAGTAATTTGACTTTGCCCCCAAGCTGCAGGTTGTAATTGTGCTCTAATTTCGGGATTATCAATAATGAAAACTTTGTACAATTGTAATCCGTAGGAAGAGGAACTCAAACGAATTGCTTCTTTTAGAGTGTTTAGATCTTCCGTTGTTATTTTTTTGCTGGCATCAAATTTTTTGGTAGCATATCTCCATTTTTGATGGTCTAAAAAAGTATTCATAGATAGTTAGTATTTATTTTGTTCTGTATTTTTCTAATAAGTAATTGAGTTGTTGTAATTCTTCCTGAGACAAGTTGTTGGCAAAAGATTCTTCGTGTGCTTTCAACTGTGGTTCTAATTGTTTTAAAAGCAACAAGCCTTTTTCGGTTATTAGCACTTCTATTTTTCTACGATTGACTGAGCAAACATTTCGTGTTACTAATTGTTTTAAAAGCAATTTGTCAACTAGGCGAGTAGTGTTGCTAGTTTTGGCTAACATGCGTTCTTGAATTACGCACATATTGGCTGGTTTTCCTTTTTGGCCTCTTAAAATTCTAAGAACGTTGTATTGCTCTCCCGAAATATCGTAAGGTTTTAAAATTTCATTGAAACTTTCAGAAACAACAATTTGAGTATACATGATATTTAAAATCGCTCGAGTCGATTCGCTATAATCGATAGTGCTTTTTAAAACGTGTTCTATTTTCATGTTTGTATTTACTTTATTTGTCGATACAAATGTAACACTTTTTTTATATGTATATACAAATGTTGAAAATTTAACATTTTTTTTTTGGATTTGTTTGCTAAATAAAAAATAGTAATTGCTTAAAAATAATTATTTCGTTGACTATTAGATCCTAATATGATAAAAATAAGATCAGAATAATACGATTATAAATAATCATATGATCAATAGTTGGTTGTTGTTTATCAATAAAATTTAACTATATTTAACTAAATTTAGTTACCAAAATCAATGATATCTAAAATTCCATTATTAATAAATTGAGCTATGGAGCATTCATTAGAAGAAATTGAACGATTAAAAAAAGAGCTTCTTTTTTACAGTGCATATGATTCCTTTGTCAAACAAAACACGGATTTATTTTGTACGTTCAATCTTTTGGGTAAGATTGTTTTTGTATCCCCTAGTTTTTCATCTTTAGGTTATGATAGCCAATATTTAGAGCAGTCTTATTTTCTTCAAATCATTGCTCCTTCGGATACACAGGCCACGAAATTATGCATACAATCTGCAAAAGAATCGGGCACAACTAACACTATTATTGCAAAAGTCTTACATAGTTCTTCTCAAGGTTTTTATTATCAATGGCGATTTTGGTATGATGTGCCTTCTAATTTATTTCACGCTTATGCATTTGATGTCAATGAATTTCAAATTAACAAACAAGAAGGAATAACCAATAAATTATTACTTAATGATGCGCAAAAGCTAGCCAAAACAGGGAGTTGGTTTTTTTATTTTGATACCAAAGAACTGTATTGGTCCGATGAATTATATGCAATTTTTGAAATTGAAAAAGCAACGAAGGATTTGTACACTAGTTATTTATCTCGTTTTTCTTTAGATGATTTATCTCTTTTAAATCAAAAAATAGAGGGATTGATAGCAACCAAAACTCCCTACGAGATTGAACATCAAATTCATTTTTCGGATAATCGCAAAAAATGGATATTTGGTGCCGCTATGCCTATTTTGAATGAGCAAAAGGAAGTAATTGGACTGAAAGGAATAGCTCAAGATATTTCATTAAAGAAAGAAATTGAACAACAACAAAAAAGGGATGCTGCATTTATTAAAGAAAGCGAACATCTTGAAATAGTAAAAAAAAGCACCTTAAAATTTAAAAGTTATGTTGAGAATGCTCCTGATGGGGTTTTTGTAACCGATGAAAAAGGATTTTTTCTTGAAGTGAATCCTGCGGCTTCAAGTATTACAGGATATACAAAAGAGGAGTTATTGACAAAATCCACTAAAGATTTTATGGATCCCAATGACGCTGCTTTGTATTTTGAAACTTTCAATAAGATTATTATAGAGGGAAGTTGTAATAATGATTTGCGATTTATACATAAAGACGGTAGTATTCGTTGGTGGTCCCTTGATGCTGTGAAATTAAATAGTGGTGAGTATCTCGGTTTTGTGAAAGATATTACCGATCGAAAAAAAATAGAAGCAGAAATTCAGCAAAGTGAAGAACGGTATCGATTATTGGTAAAACACATGCTTGATGCAATCGTCATTTCTACTACCGAAGGAAAAATTGTAAGTGTTAATGAAAATGCCTGTAAAATTACAGGTTTGACAGAGGAAGAATTGTTGCAAAAATCACTTTTTGACTTTGTTTTGAAGGAGGATTTAGAAAAGCATCCCTTTCAATTTCAAAAATTATATCAAGGCCTATCGGTGCGGTCTGAACGAAAAGTTATAGTTAAAAACAATAAATTAATTATTGTTGAATTGAACTCCAAATTACTACCAGATGGCAACCTACTCACCATTGTTCGTGATATCACTGAACGCAAAATTGCTGAATTATTGTTGATTGAAAATGAAAAATTTTTACTTGAAACACAACAAATTGCTAATTTAGGCACCTTTAGCATTGATTTGCATACCAATATTTGGAAACGCTCCAAACTATTAGATTCCATTTTCGGAATTGATAGCGATACTATTTTTACTTCGCATGATTGGCTCAATCTTGTTCATGCTGAGCATAGAGAAATGATGTTCAATTACGTTCAAACAGAACTCATTCAAAATAAAAAATCTTTTAATAAAGAGTATAAAATTATTAGAGAAAATGATGCGCAAGTGCGTTGGTTGCACGGAATAGGGACTCTCAAGTTCCACGAAAATGGAGAAGTAGCTGTTTTAGTTGGAACAATCCGAGACATTACTGATAGAAAATTATTAGAATTAGAACTAATTAAAGCTAAAGATAAAGCTGAGGAGGCCAATAAAGCCAAGTCTGATTTTTTAGCCAATATGAGTCATGAAATCCGAACACCTCTGAATGGAATTATAGGGTTTACAGAACTATTGTCTGCTACTAATCTAGATAAAAATCAATTAGAATACATGAATACCATTAATACTTCAGCTTTGATTTTAATGGGAATTATTAATAATATCTTGGATTTTTCAAAGATTGAAGCAGGTAAGTTAGAATTGAATCTTGAAGTTGTAAATATACGAGAACTAGTACAGCAAACTTTTCATTTGTTCAAATATCAAGTCCAACAAAAACATATTGATTTGACTTTGAAAATAGACGATAAAGTACCAGAGTTTGTCTGGACAGATTCGTTACGTCTTAAGCAAGTATTGGTAAATTTAGTGAATAACGCCATAAAATTTACCTCAGAAGGAAGTATTAACTTGACCTTAAAAGTTGTAAAAGTTGAACGTACTTTTTTTAGTATAGAATTTATTCTAAAAGATACTGGAATTGGAATTAAATTAAATAGCCAAAGGAAAATTTTCCAGTCATTTGAACAAGAAGATGCTACAACTTCTCGACAATATGGTGGAACTGGATTGGGACTTTCTATTTCCAATCAATTATTAGGTTTAATGAACAGTCAATTAGAATTGAAAAGTCAATATGGTGTTGGGAGTACTTTCTTTTTTACCGTTCGATTTGAAGAAGCACAACCCCCTGAAATCACTACTCAAAAAGAAGTGTTAACAGAGACGAAAACTAAAAAAATAAGTTTTACACCATTAAAAGTGTTAATTGTTGAAGATAATGCTGTTAATCGCTTTTTGGCAGTTACTTTAATAAAAAGAAACCTTCCAAACGCTCAGATTACCGAAGCTAAAAATGGGGAAGAAGCCATAAGTTGTATTTCAGTCGACCAATTTGAGTTGATATTTATGGATATACAAATGCCTATTATGAATGGCTTTGAAGCAACAATGGCAATACGTAAACATCCTAATTATCAAAGCGTACCCATAATTGCACTTACTGCTGGAATCTTGCAAGGTGAAAAAGAGAAGTGTTTGGAATACGGTATGAACGATTACTTGTCAAAGCCTTTAGTTCCCAATGATTTGAGTCAAATGATACAAAAATGGGTTCCAATAGAAAAATAAATTAATAATTTTGGCTTTGTAACCAGTCTAGTAGCAATTAGGTGTTTGATTTTTCAATAATTATCTTTAAAAGTGCTTCTTTTGTTGGAACCCCAGATTGTCTCCACAATTGTTTCCCGTTTTGAAACAAAAGCATAGTGGGCACACCGCGAACTTGGTACTGAGCCGCAATCGCTTGATTTTTGTCTACATCAATTTTGATAATCGTGATACGATCACCAAGCCTTTCTTTTACTTCTTTCAAGATAGGAGCTAGCATTTGGCATGGACCACACCAAGTAGCGAAAAAGTCAACCAAAACGGGTTGGTCTTGCTGAATCAGTTGTTGAAAAGCATTCATTTTGTATCATTTTTTTTAGGAACGGCGCAACCATTTGCCCCGCAACCCCAGTTAAACAAAGCTTGTAGCAAGAAAAACGAACCAAAAACAATAAAAAACCATTCTCGAGTAGCATAAGCCTCACCAAATAAGAATAGGGCAAAAACCAACCGAATCCATCGCATCCAATGCCAATTGGTAAATAAAAGTGTTTTCATTTTCGTGTCTTTATTTTGAATTACATTTTTTTAGGAACAGTAATAAATGGGCTTTTCAGGAAATACCGTCCCGCTATCCGCTATATCTTTGCTTTTATAAAGAAAAAAAGCAAAGGATGCCGCTGCTATCGGGGTTAAGGAGCTACAATTTGCTTCTTTGGTTTCATTGTTGCCATTCTTTATATTGTAAACCCGAGTTCAATTTCCTTCAAGGTTTTCAAAAGCTTGTAGGTATTCTTTTTTTAAGCCTTTGACTTTTAAAAATTCATCTTCTAAATAAACTACCTTGAAAGTTTAATCAACAAGTGCAATGCTGAAATCTGGTTCATAAACAAGTACTTCTTTCAATTGTTCTAGTGAGATTTCGTTGGTGCTCATAACAATCAAATCAGTAGAGGTGCTGTTGATTTGTGCATTTATTACCCCTGGAATAGCTCCTATTTTCTGAAGTACCGTTTTGGTGCAATTCGAACAAGTGATGCCACTCAAAGTGTAACATTGCACAATCACTTCCGATTTTTTCTCAAAAACAAAAAACAATTCCGATTGTGCTCTTGGCGAAACCGAGTTGCTACAATTTTCAAAAATTTTAAAATGAAAAGCGGTCTTAAATAACTGTTCGTATTCGGTTGTACTTCCACCAAAAGGAGGACTTACCTCAAAACTGCGATTAAAAAGTAAGCCTGCGATTTTTCCATTTTCGGTTAACAATTGATGCATTTTCCAAACGTATTTTTGACGCATTTGTGGAGGCAAAGCACAAAAGAAAGTTTGTTCCAAAATCAAATCATAGCTACCCTTATGTTCAAAAAAATCCCCCTGAATGATTTGAATGGCAGCAGTATTTTTGAATTTTTCTTTTAATTTTTCAACCAGAGTCGGAGCAATATCAATCACTGTAATGTTGGTAAACCCTTTTTCTAAAAGATATTCCGCTTCATAGGAGTTCCCGCAACCAGGAATCAAAATAGCAATCGCTATATCTTCTAATTGATCAATATACTCTTTGATTGGTTTAGAAATCGTTCCTAAATCCCAACCAATAGTTTTAGATTGATATTGCGAATCCCAATAAGTTGCATCTAATGGTTTTTCACAACTTTTTACACAACAATTCAAATCTTCCATGCTTATTTTTTCTTTATCGTCGAAATTCTAAATGGCAAATACAAAGGACAAAAACTAATAAAACTAGTTAACACAAAAACCAGAGCTAATCCTAATCCGATCATCCCTAAAGTTCCTTCAATTATGTTGAAATAGTATAGCGAAAATATCAAAACTGCTATAAAAACTCGAATTCTTTTGTCGGTAACACCCATGTTTTTTTTCATGATGATTGATTTTAGTTGTTAATTTTCATTTGTTCAAAAATTGTCTTTTTCAAGTATTATTTTACTTCTTGTATTTATAACCGCTAGGTTCGCTAAGGATTACGCAAAGAACGCAAAGACCTGTTGGCTTTCTAGTATAGCTTTTAAGTTCTCGATTAAATTGATATGTTGCAGTTGTAGTAAGTTATAGTCAATTTTAGATTTCTATTTGAATTTCCCTGATTAGTGTTGACCGTTTTTTAATTGGTTTTCTAAAGTCTGCCTTCTCATCTCTAACCTCTAACCTCTAACCTCTAACTTCTAACTTATTTCAACACTTTGCTTTGGCACACAAAATCGGTTTTAGGAACTGTTGTTTTTGCTATAGCGCCAAAACCGCCTTCAATTTCTGTAAAATTTCTAAATCCTCTCGCTTGCAAAATAGAAGCCGCAATCATACTTCGATATCCACCTGCGCAATGCATAAAGAAATGTTGTTTCGGGTCGATAGTGGTTATCCAGTCATTAATGGCGGATAGGGGTTTATTATATGCTTCGGCTACGTGTTCTGCGCTGTATTCACTTTCTTTTCTAATATCAATGATAACATCTTTATCGGTGTTTACCTTTTGTTCGAACTCAGCTGCTGAAATTCTATGGATGGTGTCAATTTCTTTATTGGCTTTTGTCCATGACTCAAAACCACCTTCAAGATGTCCTAAAATATGGTCAAAACCTACACGACTCAAGCGAGTAACGGTTTCTTCTTCTCGTCCTTTTTCGGTAACCAAAAGAAGCGGTTGTTGCACATCAGCAATCATAGCACCAACCCAAGGGGCAAAATCGCCATTAATCCCAATATTAATAGATTGTGGTATAAATGCTTTGTGAAAATCACCACTATTGCGCGTATCTAAAACTAATGCACCAGTTTCTTCTGCTATTCTTTCAAAATCAGTTGCCGAGAGCGCTTGCATACCTTTATGTAAAACTTTTTCAAAACTTTCATAGCCTTTTTTATTCATAGCCACATTCATTCCAAAATAGGCTGGAGGAGGAAGCAAACCATCGGTTACTTCTTTTATAAATTCAGCTTCGGTCATATTGGCTCTTAAGGCATAATTGGTGGCTTTTTGTTGTCCAATTGTAGAAACCGTTTCTTTGCTCATATTTTTACCACAAGCACTTCCAGCTCCGTGTGCAGGATATACAATTACATCGTCGGCCAGTGTCATGATTTTATTTCTTAATGAATGAAATAAGATACCTGCCAATTGGTCTTGTGTCATTCCAGCGGCTTTTTGTGCTAAATCAGGACGTCCCACATCTCCAATAAATAAGGTATCACCTGAGAATATTGCATATTCTTTACCCGTTTCGTCAAGTAACAAATAAGTAGTACTTTCCATAGTGTGTCCTGGAGTGTGCAGTACTTTAATTTTGAGGTTTCCAATTTCAAAAATCTGATTATCAGTTGCAACTATTGCTTCAAATTCAGGTTTTGCAGTTGGACCATATACAATAGGAGCATTGGTTGCTTTGCTCAAATCCAAGTGACCCGAAACGAAATCAGCATGGAAATGCGTTTCAAAAATATATTTTAAACGCACATTATCTCGTTCTAAACGGTCTAAATACGGCTGTACTTCTCTTAATGGGTCAATAATAGCAGCTTCACCATTTGAAGTGATGTAGTAGGCTCCTTGAGCCAAACAACCAGTATATATTTGTTCTATTTGCATGGTATTTTAGTTTAGTATTTACACAAATGTAATATGGATAATTGATTAAAAAGGTGATTAAAGTTACATAATTTTACGCTAAAAAAAGACTTCTTTGGTGATGATATAGAGACCCATCACCAAAATAAACCATCCAAAAAGAGGCTTGAGTTTTGATCCATCAATCTTTTTTGATAGTTGAGTTCCAATCAATATTCCTATAAAAGCCATTGCTGCTATAGAAAGCAAAAAACTATAATTTATAGGTGTACCAATGTATACATCACCTCCAAAACCAATAGCAGAATTGATGAAAATGATTAATAGCGAAGTGCCAATGGCTTGTTTCATAGGTAAATTAGCAAAAAAGAGCAAGGCTGGAATAATTAAAAAACCACCACCAGCACCCAAGAAACCCGTAATAATGCCAACGACAAATCCAATAAGTCCTAATTGAACATAATTAGTAGAAGTCGATACAATTTCGGGTAACTTTCTTCTTATCATTGAGACAGCTGCCAATATCATCAAAACCGAAAAGACTATCATGATTAAAAAGTCTTTCGAAACTTGAAAACTAGCAATAGAAAATAAGGTAGAAGCAATCTGCGGAAAGATAACTTCACGTATTATCAGAATTGAAAAGACCGATGGAAAGGCGAAATATAAAGCGGCTTTTATTTTTAAATTTCCCATTTTATAATGGCTATAACAACCAAATAAGGCAGATAATCCAACAATAAACAAGGAATAGCTTGTTGCCAATTCTGGGTCGATTTTGAATAAATAAACCAAAATAGGAATTGTCAAAATAGAGCCCCCACCACCAATGAGTCCCAACGAAAGACCAATAATAATTGAAGCAAAATAACCAATATATTCCATGTTTCTTTTTTTTGTGTTGCAAAGATGTGACTTTACTTTTTAGTCTTTGGTAATTTTAGTCACATTGAGTACTTTGTACTGATTTTTTCTTAATGGGGAAGAAGCTTGTTTTTAAATTTGTGTAGTCAAAACCTCGATATGGTTGCGGTGCAATTTTACTAAACCTCTTTGCTCCATTTTTTTTAAGAGTCTCGAAATAACTTCTCTCGAAGTATTCAAATCCATACCAATTTCTTGATGTGATAATTTTAAATCTTTGCAACCACAAGAAGCCACTTGGCGCTTTAAATAAAATTCTAAACGTTCGTCCATAGCTCTAAATGCTACGCTATCTAATACTTCTAAGACTTCTTCGAAACGATTACGGTAAGTAGCCACTACAAACTCGTACCATGATCGGTGCTCCATCATCCATTTGTCCATCAAAGCTAAAGGCACTGTTAACAATTCGGCATCTTCGACTACCTTAGCCATAATTTGGCTTTTTTCACTTCTAGTGGCACATACCATAGAGAGTGCGCATGCTTGACCAGGTTGCAAATAATACATAAAAAACTCTCCTCCGTCTTCATCTTCGCGATAGATCTTAATTTTACCACTAATCACAAGCATAGTATTTTTGATGTATTGTCCTGTGCGCATAATTACTGTTCCAGCTGGAATAAATTGTTCTTGTGCACTTTGATCTATCGCTTCAAGTAAGGGTGTAGAGAAGGAAGGGAAAGTTTGTTTTAGAGAAGCGCTCATTGATAAATTTAGATAAATTTTACTACCACAAATATAGCATAAAATCAGTTGTTTACTGCGTTTTATCATTGTTGAGTAAATGCTAAATTTTGTGTTATAATATAAAAAATAACACAATTATTTATGAAATAGAATACTTTATTAATGATAATTGTGTGAAAATGTAATTTTGTTGTTTTTTGTGATTTACGATATCGTTTTCTACAAAATATTATCCATTTAACATTTTTGCTCCTTTTTGTTTACTTAAAACATTGTAATTTTACAAAAAAAGAAGCTATGAATTTAACACAAGAAGATTGGATTGAGCAATTAGAAGCCGATTCAAATGCAGTTATACTTGATGTAAGAACTGAAGACGAATACAATGATGGAATTATCGCATCTGCTTTAAATATTGATATTTACCAAGGTCCAGCGTTTATCTCAGCTATAGAAGCGTTGGATAAGTCTAAAAATTATTATGTGTATTGTCGTTCTGGTGCAAGAAGCGCAAAAGCCTGTGAAATCATGAATGAATTAGGTTTTGAAAATGCCTACAATTTATTAGGAGGTATTTTGGCCTGGAACGGTGAGATTGTAGCGCCAGACTAATGCTACAATAAGAACTAATATTAATTTTTAAATTGTTAATTAATGGAAGTAATACCTCAAGAATATCAAATACATACTCTTGTCAATCAACATACTTATCTCGTAAATGGAGAGTTGAAAAAGTGGACAGGAAAAACAACACCAGTATACTCCACTATTTCCTCAACTGCAGATTATGCCCCAACTCTATTAGGCTCTATCCCATTTATGGGTGAAACAGAAGCTTTAGAAGCTGTAGAAGCAGCTCATGCCGCTTATAATAATGGTCAAGGGCTATGGCCTACCATGAAAGTAGCAGATAGAATCAAATGCATGGAAAACTTCGTTTCTCAAATGAAATCAACAAGAGAAGAAGTGGTGAAATTGTTGATGTGGGAAATCGGAAAAACTTTAGGTGATTCCGAAAAAGAATTTGACAGAACCGTTGAATACATTTATGACACCATCGAAAGTTTGAAAGAATTAAACAGTCGTAGTGCTCATTTTTCAAAAGTACAAGGAATTAATGCTATGGTACGTCGTGGTCCACTAGGCGTTGTACTATGTTTAGGTCCTTACAATTATCCTTTAAATGAAACCTTTTCATTGCTGATTCCCGCTTTGATTATGGGAAATCCAGTAATTTTTAAGCCTGCAAAACACGGTGTTTTATTGATTTCTCCTTTATTAGAAGCCTTCAGAAGTAGTTTTCCAAAAGGAGCCATCAATATTTTATACGGACGAGGGAGAGAGGTAGCTACTCCTGTAATGCAATCTGGAAAAGTAGATTTATTGGCCTTGATAGGTAACAGTAAATCGGCTATTGCTCTACAAGATCAGCACCCAAATAAAAACCGCTTGCGTTTGATTTTGGGATTAGAAGCCAAAAATCCTGCCATCATTTTACCTGATGCCGATTTGGATTTAGCAATTCAAGAATGTATTACCGGTGCACTTTCTTTCAATGGACAACGTTGTACTGCTTTGAAAGTATTGTATGTTCACGAATCGATTGCCAATGAATTTAATACGCGTTTTGCAGCAAAAGTTGACGAATTAAAATTCGGAAATCCATGGGAAGAAGGCGTGATGCTTACACCACTTCCAGAAGTAGAAAAACCCAATTATATTCAAGAATTAATTGATGACGCTATTGCCAAAGGGGCAAAAGTTATCAATGCGAAAGGTGGACAAAAAACCGAAAATTCAATTTTTCCAGCAGTTGTGTTTCCAGTAAATAAAGACATGAGAGTGTATCATGAAGAGCAATTTGGACCAATCGTTCCTATTTTGACTTTCAAAGACATTCAAGAACCGTTAAATGATATGGCGGAATCCAATTACGGACAGCAAGTAAGTTTGTTTGGAAAAGACATCAAAACCATTGCGCCACTAATTGATACTTTAGTCAATTTGGTTTGTAGAGTAAACTTAAATAGCTCTTGTCAAAGAGGTCCAGACGTGTTCCCTTTTACAGGACGAAAAGATTCTGCTGTTGCCACATTGAGTATTCATGATGCGTTGCGCTCGTTCTCGATAAGAACTTTTGTCGCTTCAAAAGATAATGCTTACAATAATGCGATTCTGCAAGATTTATTAAATAGCAAAGAATCCAATTTTATCAATACAGATTACATTCTTTAAAAAAAATAAAAATAGATAAACGTCTTATACATAGTATTAAGGCGTTTTTTTTTACCCTTTTTTGTGCTAAAATGGTATAATTTATTGCAAATTTTAATTTTAATGATATTTATCAGTCTTTTCGTGTGTTATTTGTTATAAATTTGACTAATAATACTAAATCGATTTCGCTATGAAAACCAATTTTTCTTATTTATTAGTTGTGGTTTTATTTATTATTGGAGGTCAATTTGCTTCTGCACAGGATTCAGATTGGAAAGCTCCAAAATCTGCAGATGCCTTCAAGAATCCTTTCAAAGGAAATACTAAAGCAACCGCTGAAGGAAAACGTATTTATGAACAAATGTGTGTGCTGTGCCACGGAATTAAAGGAAAAGGTAATGGGGAAGCAGGACTAACATTAGATAAAAAACCTGCCAATTTTTTGGCCTTTAAAGTGAAAAATGAATCCGATGGTGTGATTTTTTGGAAATTAACCAACGGAAAACCTCCAATGGCATCTTATGAAGAACTTTTGACAGAAGATCAACGTTGGCAATTAGTAAATTACATTCGAGCATTGGAGAAATAAATCATTAAGTGCCTTATCAAAAAGAAACTAAAAATAGTGACCAATAAGTTACAGGAACAATTGAGTCGTGAGCCTAAGTATGTGCCGCATCGATGGCGATTGATTCCAAATATTGTGATCAATTCTATTGCTATTGCACTTGCAGGTTTGGTGGTTTTCTTTATTTTGTATTACCTATGTCGCTTTGTAGTTCAATTGTTTTACCATCTGAATTAAATTTGGGATATAGAAAAAAGGTTGTTTTTTACGACACTTTTTCTATATCCCAAATGATTTTTATTGAATTGAAAGCGGAAAAAAAAGCTAAAAATTCTAAATTTCAGGGCAAGCACATGAGTTTAAAAAAATAAAAATTAGCCACAACCCGAACGATCGAATAGGTGAAGCAATTACACAAACTACCACAAATTTGTCAATGGAAAATAAAATTTGTGTCATTCAAATTTTAGTATCACAAAATTAGTGAGTAGTAGTGCGATTTGTGGCAAAAAATAAATGGTGCGTTTGCTCTGCACCGAATAAGTAATTTTTACGGTAGTAGTAGTTTTTTTGTATTTTAGCAGAAAACTATTCGATGCTTTCACAAAAAACAAAATATGCTTTAAAAGCACTTCTTTATTTGGCACAACAAAAAGAAGGGGAAATTGCCAAAACTTTTGCTATTTCTGAAGGAGCCAATATTCCTAAAAAATTTTTAGAACAAATTCTATTAGATTTAAAAAGGGCCCATTTTGTAGGTAGCAAACAAGGTAAATTAGGAGGGTATTACCTTTTGAAGTCCAAACATGATATTACCTTAGCCGATGTACATCGGTTATTTGATGGCGCTATTGCTTTATTACCTTGTGCTTCATTAAATTTTTATGAACCCTGTTCGGATTGTAAAAATGAAGCAACCTGCCACTTGCGTCATGGATTGATTTCTGTTCGGGAGGAAACACTAAAGTCCATGCAAAAAATTACTATTGGTTCATTGTTTGAATTGGAATAGTCGCACTAATTATTCCACGTTTTTTTGCAACTTGAATTGTATATTAGTTGCTAACTCATTATTTTGACTGCTATATTTCATTTCAGGATCTTATTTTAGAGTATGAACTAACTTCTTTTTTTAAATTTTTTTTGAATGGAATATTTATGCTGAATTGAAATCTAAAACAGTTCTTTTACTTACATTTCAGAAGGTATTGCTATATAATTTTACTAAAAATCCACTAACTATAAACCATTATGAAAACGCGTTGTATTAATTTTATTCTTGTTTTTTGTCTTTTTCTAGGATGGACGCATGCTACTGCGCAAATGATAAAAACACCGACTCCCAAACGCCCCAAAGGGCAAACCGATGTATTGCGTTTAGCCATTGCACCAATCCCAACAGTAAGGGTGGCTTTTATTGGCTTAGGAATGAGAGGTTCAGGAGCAGTAGAGCGCATGACTCAAATACCTGGGGTAGAAATAGTGGCACTTTGTGATATGCTCGAATCCAATACAAAAGCATCCAACGAAACTTTAGTAAAAAATGGTTTCCCAAAAGCCAAAGAATTTTTTGGCAATGAAAACGCTTGGCGTCAAGTTACAGCGCTTCCTAATGTTGATTTGGTGTACATTGCTACCGACTGGAAACATCATGCACAAATGGGAGTACAAGCTATGAAAGATGGTAAAAACGTTGCGATTGAAGTACCTGGAGCCATGACGATGGACGAAATTTGGGATTTAATCAACACCTCCGAGAAAACCCGAAAACATTGCATGCAGTTAGAAAATTGTGTCTACGACTTTTTTGAATTGACCACATTGAATATGGTGCAACAAGGCCTTTTTGGTGAAATTTTACATGCTGAAGGTGCTTATATTCATAATTTAGAACCTTTTTGGGGTGAATATTGGAACAATTGGCGCTTAGATTACAATACCAAACACCGTGGCGATATTTATGCAACTCATGGTATGGGGCCTGCCTGTTTGGCGTTGAACATTCATCGTGGCGACAAAATGAATTATTTAGTGTCTATGGATACCAAAGCAGTGGGGATTCCAGCATTCATAAAAGAAACCAAAGGACAAGAGTTGAAAGATTTTCGCAATGGTGATCATACTATGACCATGATTCGCACCGAAAAAGGAAAAACCATTCAGATTCAACACGATGTGGCTAACCCAAGACCTTATTCAAGAATGTATCAATTAACGGGTACCAAAGGGTTTGCCAACAAATATCCATTAGAAGGCTATGCTTTGGATTCTAAAAACCTAGACAAAGAGGTAGCGCCAAATCATGAAAATTTAAACGCCCATAGTTTCGTACCCAAAGAAGTAAAAGAAGCGTTAATGAAAAAGTACAAAAACCCAATTGTAATCGATATCGAAGAAAAAGCTAAGAAAGTAGGAGGGCACGGCGGAATGGATTACATCATGGATTATCGTTTGATTTATTGTTTGCAAAACGGATTGCCGCTAGATATGGACGTATACGATTTGGCCGAGTGGTCCTGTTTAGCACCACTCACAGAGCTGTCGTTAGAAAATAACTCAGCTCCTGTTCAAATCCCTGACTTCACACGCGGCGGTTGGGAGAAATTAAAAAAAGTAGAATTTTCCAAATAACAATACCTAGTCTTAAAGATAGGTATTTTATACTTTAGAATTTGTAAAACGATTTGGCTGTCCGGGCAGGCTATCCACTACAAGTCCGCAGGAACCCGTTCATAAAACATAACCCCAAAAGGAGCTTCGGTTGGTCGCTCTTTTTGGGTTTGTTTTATAAAAAGAACGGCTTCCTTTACGGGCTTTGCGTTACTATCCTTGACAGAATTAGGGAATCAAGGAAAATCTTTCTACATTTAACCCAGATTCCACATTAGAAATTTACTACAACTAAATTACTTTACTATTTTTATATTTTTTAGTGGAGTTCAGTGAATGAATTTCTTCTTCAAAACCAAGAGCTTACTCCTGTTTTTAAATTCAAAATACAAAAGTATTACTTCTTCAAAAATAGTCCGTGAGCTCATGCTTTTATTGAACAATTCAGTTTTGCTACGAAGTCTATTACGGATTCTGGGTTTAAACAAATAAATTTGAGTATGCGATTTACACTTTTAACCACTTTTTTTACTTTTTTTTTAACTTCAGGTCTTTTTAGTCAATCTCAAGCGCTGCAAGACGTAGAAAAAACTATAGCCCAAAAATCAATTTCAGACACAACATTTGTCAAATTAAGTGATTTCAGTGATGGGTTTGTATACGACATGAAATATGCTACAGCCGATAATTTTTTGAAAGCTAAGGTGTATGATTGTGCAGCCTGTTTTTTGCGTTGGAAAACGGTTAAAGCGCTACTTAAAGCCAATGAAAAGTTTATTAAAAAAGGGTATAGAATTAAGTTGTTTGATTGCTATCGGCCATTAGATATTCAGAAGAAAATGTGGGCACTGGTACCTAATCCTATCTATGTGGCTGATCCTGCTAAAGGCTCCATACACAATAGAGGAGGAGCAGTTGATATAACTTTAGTAAGCCTAGATGGGCAAGAAGTTGCTATGGGAACTCCTTTTGATTTTTTCGGTAAAGAAGCAAGTCACGATTATCCATTTACCGATAAGAAAATTATGGATAATCGTAAAATGCTAAAAAAAATAATGCTACAAAATGGATTCAAAGCTTTTGATTCTGAATGGTGGCATTATAATTTGGTAGCTGGATTGACCGACAAAGTAGCCAATACAAAATGGAGTTGCGATTAGTTTTCTATACAAGAAATGTTTTTTATAAAATAACTATCCGGATGATAAATAGTAGTGTTTAATTCAGAGGTAAATTCCTTTTTGATAATATAATCTTCAACATCTGTCAAGTATTTTATTCTCATTATTGATAAAGGAGAGTTTTTTAACTTTTCGAAGCTGTCTTTTAAAAAATAAAATTCTCCAGTGGTAACTCTATTGTCAAATCCTTTGTCATCTCGTAGTAAGGTTCCGCAATTTTCTTGATCTTTATGAATTAATGAGATGATGTTTCCGTCATTTAATTGAAGAAATAATTTGGAATTTTTGTCGAAACAATTGGCTTTTATAAACCCTTTGCTTTTTTGAATCAATTGTACATTTAAAGTGGGAACACCATCAGTTAAGGCTAATGAAAAGAAAATATAACTTGCCGTTCCAGCGAAATTTTTTTCACTTATCATGTATTCTTTAGTTACTTTATAGGAACCAATAGAATCAGTAATGTTTGTACTGTATTCGCAATTTTTTTGTGCCAATAGTGAAAAGTGAAGTAATGCAAAAAAAGAAAGTAGTAAATGCTTCATGGATTTTAAATTTTGGTGCAAATTAAAACTATTTTATGGTTATTTACATCAGTAGTAAAAAAACAATAAATGTTTCCGCCTTCTTTTATTTTCCATTTTTTTCTGATGTTTTCTACACTTTCTGGAAAATTTCGAGTAGTAATGTTTGCTTTTTGATGGGCTAAGATGTTTTTAAGTGCTGTTTTATTGTAGTTTAATTGTTGGTCTATTTTAAATCTTCTTCCAGGAAATTCTATAAGTTCAGTATTGGTGTATAAATGGGAGTGAGCATGTAATTTGTTCAAATTGAAAGATGTGCTTATCGCATTAAATGCCCCAGATTTCATGATTGCACTGTTGGGTTCATATAAGTATACTTCTGGCACCCCATAGTTAGCAACACTATCGTTTTTAGGAATTTCAAATTTTTCTTCGGTTTCTTTAGTACTATTTACCGTTTTTATTGTAACATTTCCAGTATAGTCTTTTTTTAGTTCCCACAAAAGTTCTTTTACTTCATTGTTTAAAGCGATGATGTGAATAGTTTTTACATTTTTTAATTCAGATAATCCTGCTGAAATATCCAACAGTGGAGCCGTTTTTATCAAAATAGCATTTGATTTAGAAAAATAAAAATCTATGTTTTCAGGAACGTTGGGCAGACAGTCTTTGAGCATAAAGACTTTTCCCTTGCTTTCGTTTCGCCTTGAAGGATCAATATAAATCCAATCCCAAACTTGATCGGTTTGCTTTAAAAAAAGGTCACTGTCTCCAATTTTACATTCGATATTTAAAGCGTTTAATTGTTTGAAATTGTGGGCTGAAATTGCTGAAAGCTCGGCATTGATTTCACAATGAACGACGGTTTTGAATTTCTTGGAAAAATAAAAATCATCAACCCCAAAACCTCCAGTCAAATCAATTAATGTTGTCCCCGATATTAAATTTGATTTATAGCGAGCGGTAATCTCTGAAGACGTTTGTTCAATGGATATTTTTGGTGGATAAAGGATGTTTTTTGTTGCAAACCAAGTAGGTAATTTTTCTTTGGCTTTCGTTTTACTTTCAATTTGATTCAAAATGGCAAGCCATTCTATGGATGGGAAAGGGTTTTTTTGAAAAGCTACTTTTGCAAAGTTTTGTTGTAGTTGATCGTTGATAAAATTCTGAACATCAACATGTAAAATTTCTAAATTCAAGAGTAAAGATCTTTGGTTAACAATTGAATGATTTTATTTTCAGGAAAAAATTCTTTTCCAATTACTTTCAAAATAGTATAAAAGGGTACAGCAATCACCATTCCTAAAATTCCAAATAAAAATCCAGCTATAAGAATAATTAAAAATATTTCTAGTGGATGAGAACTTACACTCTTTGAAAATATTATGGGTTGAGAAAGATTGTTATCGATAAGTTGAACCACCCAAAAACCAATAAGAACAGAGATAGTTGCAGGGAGTATTTCGGTTTGAAAATTTTCACCTAAATGACTAATCATAGTAAGTATTGCTGCTAAAACAGATGCGATTAATGGGCCTAAATAAGGAATTACGTTTAATACAGCGCACAAAAAAGCAATGATGAACGCATTAGGGATTCCAAAAATTAGCAAAACCACCAAGTATAAAATGAATACAATAAACAATTGTAGCAATAATCCAATAAAATACCTCGAAAGCAAATGGTTAATTTTTTCGAATGAATTAAGTATTTGCTCTTCATGACTGTCAGGGATTAATCTTCTTGCACCCTTCAAAAACAAAACGCGATCTTTTAAAAAGAAAAAAGTAATAAAAACTACTGAGGCTAAGCCCATGCCAAAACTGCTTATTGTGGATAACAATGAATTTAAAAAATTTGGAATTATCCCAAAATTTATTTTGGAAGCCATCGCATTAAAGTTAAAGATTTTTTTGGGGTTGATATGATGACTTTCTAAAAAAATATTCATTTGATTGATCAGAGCAATAGCATTTTTTTCTATTTCTGAAGTGTTTAACAAGGATAAATTTTGACTTTGAGAACTTATCAGAGGGACAAATAGAATGAGAAGTCCAAATATCATGGCAATAAAAATACTAATAGTGCAAAGGGTTGCTAGTGTATGCGAAAATTTCAATCTCTTTTTAAAAAAATCTACTATGGGATTGCCTATCAAAGTCAATATAATCGAAACTAGAATATAAATTAATACGATTTGAATTTGATACAAAAAATAGAGGCCAATCGCAGATACTAAAAGTAGTATAATGGCTCTTAGAATACCGTTAGCAATTAGTTTTGATGTGATCATAAATGGTTCTCGATTTAGCTTATAAATATAAAAAAAACTCGCTTGTTGAAGCGAGTTTTGATTTTAATTATTTATTTAAGATTATATTCCGAATCCAGCTCTAGCACCTCCGCTTATGAAAAGGGCAGCCATTCTAGCTTTTTGTCCGTTTGTAAACATGTACATTCCTCTATCGTCTGTATAATCCATATAGTTCATTGTCATTTCAACAGGTGTTCCAGTACAAGTACTTAAATGTGGATAAGTTGGAACTCCGTAGTTAGCAGAGTCATGTGTAGGTGTATCAGAAACTAAATCACTTCCACAAGTTGCGTCACCCCAAATGTGTCTTAGGTTCATCCAGTGACCTACTTCATGGCTAGCTGTTCTTCCTAAATTATAGGGATAACTTGGTCCAGAGTCACTAGTAACTCCAAAGTATTTAGAGTCTATTACTACCCCATCAGTGGAAGCGGATCCTCCTGGAAATTGTGCGTATCCTAAAATACCTCCACCAATGGTACAAGCCCATAAGTTTAATGTATTTGATGGCGAAGTAGGGTCAATACCTCCTTGCTTTGATTTCTTCATTGCATCTCTAGTTCCCCAAGAAGTTTTTGTGGTTGCCTTACGGTTAATAGTCACCAATTCAAAAGTGATACCTACATTAGCAGCTACCCCTGCAAATAGTGCTGGAGTACTTGAAAAATCTGAATTTGTAGCAGTAAAATCTTTGTTCAATACATCTATTTGGGATTGAATTAAGGCATCTGAAATATTTTCAGCTGCAGTGCGGTATAATACATTTACTACTACAGGGATAACTACTTTCCCATTTACTAATCTACCAGTTACTCTTGCTTTTTGGGTAAATTCTTCAATTTGGTTCATTCTTACAGCCAAAGAAGGATCAGCTGCTAACTGTGCTTGAAATACTTCGTTGGTAGCACATCCTCTTCTAGCAACAGCTTGTCCATTAGAGTTTGTGTTTAAAGTTTCTTCATTCTGACAAGAAAAGAGCATTAATAATAAGCTTGCACTTAATAAAATTTTTTTCATAATTGAAAATTGTTAATTGTTATAAAATAGTTAATTTGGTTAATTCTTTAACAATTTTATAACATATTTTTTAAACTTCCAATTATTTTTATCTAAAAAGAGTAAAATAATATGTTGATAAACAATGCTTTGGGCGGCTGAATTTATTTTAAACGTGTTCTAGAGCCTGATTTTATTGACATAAATGAAATTTAGTGTATAAATTTCTCATTTAGTTTAAGATGAGTTAGTTGCAGGGTTGTATAAAAAATAAATAAGAAATATCTTTACTTTATTACTTTGTATATTGGGTGATTGAATAAATAATTATTGAGAAAAAGGTTTAGATTAATAATATTGGTACTATTTTTTAATTATGTTCTTTTTTTTAATTATTGAAAATAAAATTAATGATGTTTGCGCCCATTTTTAGTGCTTTTTGTCGAACTTCTATTGGGTCATTGTTTACTTCGGCATCTTCCCAGCCGTCGCCTAAATCACATTCGTAGGTATAAAGTAACACTAAACGATTGGCTATAAATATTCCGTAGGCTTGAGGTCTTTTGCCATCGTGTTCGTGAATCTTTGGCAAGCCAGAACTGAAAACAAAGGGTTTTTGGAAAATTGGATGACTAGAAGGTATCTCAACCAAATCATAATTAGGAAATAATTTTTTTATTTCTTTTCTAATGTATTGATCCATTCCATAATTATCATCAATGTGCAAAAAGCCACCCGCTTCAAGATATTTTTTTAAATTCTCTGCTTCCGAATCATTGAAAACAACATTTCCGTGTCCTGTCATGTGTATAAATGGATAGGAAAATAAATCTGGGCTATTGGGCTCAACAGTAGCCGGTTTGGTTTTTATTTTGGTATTGATGTTGCTATTGCAAAATCGTATCAAATTGGGCAAGGAGGTGGGATTAGCATACCAATCTCCTCCGCCATTGTATTTTAGTAATGCAATTTCTTGCGCATTGCTTCCGAAAGAAATTAAAAAAATAAATAATAAAAGAGGTTTTATCATTATCAAAATTGTTAAAAGAGAATTTATCTCAAATATTGTTATTCATTAAAAAAAGCTACACTATGGCAGGCTACAACAGCCGCTGTTTCTGTTCTTAACCTAGTTTTGCCTAATGTCACAGCAATATAGTTATTGGCTAGTGCAGTTTCAATTTCCTTTTCAGAAAAATCTCCCTCAGGACCAATAAGTAGGGTTGTTTTTGTATTCTTTTTTAAAACAGATTTTAATGATTTTTTATCGGTTTCTTCACAATGTGCAATCAATAAAGACCCATCGTGTTCTTGTTTTATGAAGTCTTTAAATGAAATCGCCTCATTCAATTTGGGTAAATAGCAAGTATTACATTGCTTCATTGCTGTCAAGATTATCTTTTCAAATCGTTCTTTATTGATCACTTTTCTTTCAGAGCGGTCACAAATGATTGGGGTTATTTCTTGAATACCAATTTCAGTAGCTTTTTCTAGAAACCATTCATAACGATCGTTCATTTTGGTTGGCGCAACTGCCAAGTGCAAAGGATGGGGAGAAGGTGCAATTTTTTCGAAAGACAAAATAGAAACGTTGCATTTGCTATCTGAAGCCAAAGTGATTGCGGTTTTAAACAAATACCCTAATCCATTGGTAACAAATAGAATATCGCCATCTTTTTTACGTAGAACTTTAATGATATGTTTGCTTTCTTCTTTGTCAAATACAAAAGAAGTACTGTTTTCGTTTATCGAGGAATTGTAAAATAATTGCATATTAAAATGGGATTCTTGCTTTTGAAACAACAGAAGCAGCTTCAAAATGTTGCGATAAATATTTTTGATAACCTACTATTCCTATCATTGCGGCATTGTCTGTAGTGTATTCAAATTTGGGAATGAAGGTTTTCCAACCGTATTTTTTTTCTGCTTCTTGTAAAGTAGTTCTAATTCCCGAGTTGGCAGAGACACCACCACCAATAGCTACTTGCTTTATTCCTGTTTCTTTGACGGCTTGTTTCAGCTTGTCCATCAAAATAGCAATGATAGTATATTGTATAGAAGCACAAATGTCATTTTTGTTTTCTTCAATAAAGTTCGGATTTTCTTTTTGATGCTTTTGAATAAAATACAATATAGCTGTTTTCAATCCTGAAAAACTAAAATCCAATCCAGCAACTTTAGGCTTGGTAAATGTATAGGCTTTAGGATTACCAGATTGTGCTAGTTTATCTACTAATGGTCCTCCAGGATAAGGTAATCCTAGTATTTTTGCACTTTTGTCAAATGCTTCTCCTACAGCATCATCGGTAGTTTCTCCGATAATGGTCATGTCAAAAAATCCGTCAACACGCACTATCTGGGTATGACCTCCACTTATGGTTAAAGCCAAAAAAGGAAATTTTGGCTTTTCATACCCTTCTTCTTCAATAAAATGAGCCAAAATATGAGCATGCATGTGGTTTACAGCAATCAAAGGAATGGACAGCGCTGTGGCCATAGATTTAGCAAAAGAACTTCCTACAAGTAAAGATCCCATCAATCCAGGACCTTGGGTGAAGGCAATGGCTGACAGTTGTTCTTTGGTAATATTGGCTTTTTTTAACGCAGCATCAATGACGGGAACTATATTTTGTTGATGTGCTCTTGATGCCAATTCTGGAACTACACCTCCGTATTGATTATGTATGAGTTGATTGGCCACAACATTTGATAAGACTTTGTCGTTATAAAGAACCGCTGCTGCGGTATCATCACAAGAGCTTTCAATAGCAAGAATAAAAACGTCTTGATTTTGCATAAGAAGGGACAAATTTTAAATTAAATTAGATTGTATAGTCGTAAAATTCTTTATTTTTACCGCTTGGTCAAAATTAGCTATTTTTTATGAAATGGCGATTGAAGTCATTAGATTTATAGTTTTATAAAGGATATCACTTCTTAAATTTTCATGCATAATTTTGTAACCATTTAGAATACTTAATAATTCAGTTATCATAAAAATTAGAAAAATACTATTACGTTCCGCATTGGCACTTTTGCTACTACTTTTATTAGTAGGAATTGCGCTTTCCTTACCCGTTGTGCAAACAAGTCTTGCCAAAAAAATAATGAATGAAATTAATACTTCCTATGGGACTTCAATAATTATTGATGAAGTAGCGATTTCTATTTTTGGTGGTGTAAAATTGAAAAAAGTGGTGATTTTAGACCATCATAAAGATACCTTGATTTACTCTAATCGAATTAAAACAAATCTTATCGAAATTAAAAAAGCTATTGATGGCGATTTAATTTTTAATACGATTCGATTAGAAGGTTTACTTTTTAATTTAAAAACCTATAAGAAAGAAAAGCATACTAATTTGGATGTATTTATTGAAGCTTTTGAAACTGGAAAACCTTCATCGAAACCTTTTTTAATGACGGCTCGAGAAGTTTTTATTTCAAACGGACATTTTATATTGACTGATGAAAATAGAGCAAATCCAAAGGATGTCGATTTTACTAAAATTAATGCGCAAATTAGTAGTTTTAAAATTATAGGACCAGAGGTAAGTACCAATATTAATCACCTTTCATTTAAAGACTATCGAGGGATATATGTAAAAAAACTTAGCTCCATATTTAGTTACAATAAAAAGCAAATTTGTCTTCGAAATTTGAACTTAGCAACAAAAGAATCTACTTTGAGAGGTGAAGTACAATTGAATTATAAAATTGAAGACTTTTCAGACTTTAACAATAAAGTCAATTTCGATATTCAATTAAAATCAGCTACAATTGCTTCGAATGACATTCGCTATTTTTATAATGAATTAGGACAAAATCTTTACTTTAATGCTCGTTCAAGAATCGAAGGAACCTTAAATAATTTGCGATTAACCAATCTATTGCTAAATGATAAAAATGGGTCAAAAATAGTTGGAAATATAAATTTCAAAAATTTATTCCCAACAAAAGGGCAAGAGTTTTATATGAAAGCAAAGTTCGAATCATTGACAACTAGTTACGATGATTTGGTTACAATTTTGCCCAATGTTTTGGGTAAAACCCTACCCGAAATGCTACAAAAATTAGGAAAAGTTGATGTAGTAGGTACTACCGAATTAACAACACAAAACATTGAGGCTAAGTTTCAAATGAATACCTCAATAGGTGGGGTTACTTCAGATCTGGTTATTTTGGATATGGACCAATCTGATATTGCTAATTATAAAGGAACCGTTGACTTGCTAAATTTTGACCTAGGCTCGTTTTTGGATCGGAAAGATTTGGGACAAACAACTTTAAATCTAGCGATTGATGGTGTCGGTTTTACTCAAAAAAGCTTAGATACCGATGTAAAAGGTACTGTTGCAAAAATTAGTTATAATAATTACAACTACAGCAATCTAGTTTTGGATGGCCATTTTAAATTGCCTTTATACAAAGGAAAAATCGCAATAAAAGACCCGAATTTAGCGCTGGATTTTGAAGGTTTAGTAGATTTAAGCGGAAAGCAAAACAAATACGATTTTCATATTGCCATTGATAATGCCAATCTCCATCAATTGCATTTTGACAAAGAAATGGTTTCCAACTTCAAAGCAACTATTGATCTTGAGGCAACAGGTAATTCTATTGATACTGTTTTTGGAAATGTCTACATAAAAAATGCTAAGTATACGAATTCAAAACAAGTGTATGCATTTGATGATGTACATATTTCCTCAGTTTTTGATGCAACAAATGAACGCACGCTTACCATAAATTCATCCGATGTGGGACAAGGTCAAGTGATTGGTAAATTTAGATTCAATCAATTAATTGGACTAGTTGAGAATTCTTTAGGAAGTCTTTATGGTAATTATAAACCAATTAATGTAATTAAAGGTCAGTACTTGAAATTTGATTTCACAATTTATAATAAGATAGTAGAAGCGGTATTGCCCGAAGTTATTTTGGCTTCAGAAGCTAAAGTAAAAGGTATCATTAACTCGGACAAAAACGAATTTAAATTAAATTTTAATTCTGATAAAATTACAGCAGCAGGAACAACCTTAGACAATGTTCGATTGGCTATTGATAACAAAAACCCTTTATTTAATGCTTTTATCGAATTGGATAGTATAAAAACGGGGGTGTATAAAATTAGAGATTTTAGCTTGATCAATGTTACAATGAAAGATTCTTTAAAAATAAGAACTGAATTTAAAGGAGGAAACAATGGCGAAGACCTTTTCAATCTTAATTTATATCATACCATTGATAAAAATAAAAATAACATTATTGGTTTTAGTAAATCTGATATTACATTCAAAAATTATGTATGGAATATTAATGCAGTAGATTCTGAAAACAATCAAATTATTTTTGATAAGTCGCTACATAATTTTGCTTTCAATGATATTATTTTGACTCATGAAGATCAAGAGATTGATTTTAAAGGATTGATAAAAGGAAGTAACTACAAGGAATTACATCTTAATTTTAAAGGGGTTGATTTGAAAAAAATAACACCTTCGAGTAGTCAATTTACTTTTAATGGTAATATCAATGGGCAAGTAAATTATGAGCAAAATGGAGCAATATATAAACCAACTGCCTCAGTAGCGGTAGATCGCTTAAAAATAAATGAGGTGTTTTTCGGAGACTTAAATTTCAATATAGAAGGGGATGAAAGTCTTAAAAAATTTACCATACATTCTCATCTTGAAAATGATGGATTTGAATCCTTCAGTACCAACGGTCATTTTGAAGTTATTAATGATCAAACTTTTCTGGATTTAGATATTAAATTGGATAAATTTAATTTGGCTTTTTTAAGTCCAGTTGGTGGCGAAGTAGTAAATAATATCAGAGGATTAGCATCAGGCAATACTAAAATACTAGGAACTTTATCAAAACCTGATATTAATGGGCGTTTGTATTTAGAAGGTGCAGGAATGACAATTCCTTATTTGAAAGTGGATTATGAGTTGGTAGACAGAACAATAGTAGATTTAACGAATGAGAAATTTTTATTCCGAAACAATTCCATTTTTGATACAAAATACAATACTAAAGGGATATTAAATGGAGTGGTAGAACATAATCAATTTTCGGATTGGAAGTTAGATTTGAATATTGCTTCAAAACGATTTTTGGCTTTAGACACGCAAGATAGTGAAGATGCAGCTTATTTTGGGACGGCTTTTATTGATGGGAATGCCTTAATTAAAGGACCTGTAAATGGCCTTTTCATTAAAGTTGATGCTAAATCTGAAAAAGGTACCTCAGTGAAAATTCCAATTAATAATGCAGAAAGCGTTAGTGAAAATGGTTTTATTCGCTTTATAACTGCAACAGAAAAGAATAATGCTAAAAAAGGCCTTCTGGAGAATGTTAACAATTATAATGGTCTAGAATTAGAATTTGATTTGAATCTTAACCCCAATGCAGAAGTAGAAGTGATTCTAGATCGAAACACAGGTCATGGCATGAAAGGCAAAGGTTTTGGATCGTTGCTACTTAAAATTAATACTTTAGGTAAATTTAATATGTGGGGTGATTTTCAGGCTTATGAGGGGACTTACAACTTTAAATGGGGAGGGATTATTGACAAAAAATTTGCAGTAAAAAAAGGAGGCTCCATTATTTGGGAAGGAAATCCGATGAAAGCACAATTAAATCTTGAAGCCGTATATAAGACCACTGCAAATCCATCAGTATTATTAGAGAATTCTTCTTTTAACACCAAAGTTCCTGTAGAAGTTGTCGTTGGAATTCATGGTGATTTAGCGCGCCCTGAACCTGAATTTAATATTGATTTTCCGACTGTGAGTTCTGTTTTGGAATCTGAAATTCAATATAAATTGAACGATAAAGACATCCGTCAAACTCAAGCACTTTATCTTTTGTCTTCTGGAAGTTTTTTGAGTCCACAAGGGATAAATCAATCGGATTTTTCTACCAGTCTTTTTGAAACTGCCTCAAGCTTGTTTGGAGATATTATTAAATCTGATAATGATAAATTTAAAGTTGGAGTAAATTTAATTACAGCAGATCGAAGAGCAGGTCAAGAAACAGACGGTCGATTTGTAGCAACTGTTTCTTCTCAATTAAATGAAAGAATTACTATAAACGGTAAATTGGGTGTGCCATTCGGAGGGGTTAATGAGTCTGCAATTATTGGAGACGTTGAAATTTTATACCGTGTAAATGAGTCTGGTAATTTTAACTTGCGATTATTTAACAAAGAGAATGATATCAATTATATAGGACAAGGAATCGGGTATACGCAAGGCTTGGGTATTTCTTACGACCTTGATTTTGATACTTTTAAAGAGTTTGTGCAACAATTATTCAAAAAACACAAACTTAATACGCCTTCTAAAAATGACCATATCGAAGACGATTCCCCATTGACACCAGATTATATCAACTTTAATAAATCCAAAAAACAGTTACCTGAAAAACCCAAAAATAATCAAGAAGGACTAATTCCTGAGGAAGAGTAATACCATAATCGATATATTGACTTTGTGTTAACAAGCAAATTAAGAATGCTTTGCTTCAGAGCAAAAGCATCACTTATTTTTCGTTACGAATTTAAAGAAAGTGGTAAAACTATGACTGTAGCTTGGCTAATTTTGTTTACCGCGATTTGCTGATTTTCAAAGATAAAAAAAAGTGTTTGATAGAATGACACTACCAAGCACTGCTATTTGTGATATTAAAATTTGAATGACAAGAATCGTATCTTACTTTGGCAGATTTCGGCTATTTAAGCTATTCTAATTTGTGTTAGTTGTTATAATTGCTTCGCCAATTAGCTATAGCTCGGGTTGTGACTAATTTTTATTATTTTAAACTCATTCGTTTGCCCTGAAATTAAGAATGCTTAGCCTGATTTTTATTGACAAACTCAATAATAGTTTCAATCACTTCTTTGTCTCCTAAAATTTTACGATGCCCCAGATTATTGGTCAGTAAAAGAGTTCCATTTTTACAATGTTCATGTATGTGTATACCAGATGTAACAGGAACTTCAGTGTCGTTTTGATCATGAATTATAAGAATAGGGATAGCTATTGATGAAGCTGCTTTATAGGCTGAAAAATCATCCATAATCACATTGTATTTTGTTTCAAAATACGTTCTAAGTTGAATGCTGATTTTGGGACTGATTTTTAATTTCGAAATAAAGTCATCTATAATATCCTGAACAACATCTCCACTTCCAATAATAGTTGCACTATTTACTTTGAGCCCTTTTTTAATTGCATTTAATGCAGACATTCCTCCTAAAGAATGTCCAATTATCGCTTCAAACGGACCAAACTGTTTGTTTATTTCTAAAATTGAGGCAATGAAATCGCTCATTACACTTGTCTTTCCAGGAGATTTGCCATGAGCAGGAGCGTCAAAACTAACAGTGGTAAAGTTGTGTCTTACTAATTCGTCTGCAATTTTACACAATTGTGTACCACGACCTGACCATCCATGCACTAAAAGAACTTTTCGATCTCCATTTCCAAAATGATATACCATTACTTTTTTATCAATTTCTGATACGTGTATATACTGTTTAATGGATTTTGAATTCATATCAAATTCTCTTTTCGGAATCTTATGTTTTATAGGAGTAACGAAAAGTTTTGCTGCAAAACGGGTGACTAATTTTGTTGAAATAAAAGCGAATATTTTAGCAGTTATTAAAATTATTTTTGGAATTCGTAAATTTTTTGGAGAATTAGTCTTTTTTTTAGGCATTTTATTAATTTTCTTTTAAAAGTTGAAGCAACTATCTTTTTTACTAAATTAGGGAAGCATAAAAATACTATAAAATCTAATGTAAAAGTTTGTATTTTACTTTATACTAAATAATAAATTTTGATATTTTTTAATGAAAGGATAGTATTTATTGCGTTTTAAAAGTGTAATGTTTTAAACAAAAAAAATGAAACAACAAAAAAGGAATGTAATTGCTATTATTTTAGGAGGTGGTCAGGGGTCAAGATTGTATCCTTTGACTGAATTTCGATCAAAACCAGCAGTACCCATAGCAGGAAAGTATCGTTTAGTGGATATTCCTATTTCGAATTGTATGAATTCGGATATTTTTAAAATATTTGTCTTGACACAATTCAATTCAAAATCTTTAAATGCTCACATCAAAAACACCTATAACTTTAGCATTTTTAGCCATGCGTTTGTTGATATTTTAGCAGCTGAACAAACTCCTGATAATCCGACATGGTTTCAAGGAACCTCTGATGCCGTTAGACAATGTATGCCCCACTTCTTAAATCATGATTTTGAGTATGCTTTGATTTTATCCGGAGATCAATTATATCAAATGGATTTCAATGAAATGTTGGAATCACATATTGAAAATGGTGCCGATATTTCAATAGCAACATTACCTGTAAATGCAAAAGATGCCCCTGAGTTTGGTATCTTAAAAACAAATAATGAGAATGCTATTGAAGCTTTTATCGAAAAACCAGCCGCTGAACTTTTGCCTCAATGGGAATCGGATGTAAGTGATGAAATGAAAAAACAAGGCAAACATTATTTGGCCTCAATGGGGATATATATATTTAATAGAAAACTTTTGATTGAACTGATGAAAAATCCGGATACTAAGGATTTTGGGAAAGAGATTATTCCACAAGCAGTGGGTAATAAAAAGTTGATCAGTTTTCAATATGAAGGATATTGGACTGATATTGGTAATATTGAATCGTTTTTTGATGCAAATATTGGACTAACAGACGATATTCCTGATTTTAATTTGTTTGATAATGACAATAAAATCTATACAAGACCGAGATTATTGCCTCCCTCAAAATTTAAAAGTACCCATATAGACAATTCTTTGATATCAGAAGGATGTATTATCAATGCTAAAGAAATAAAAAAATCGGTGATTGGTAATCGTTCTAGAATAGGGGAAGGGACTGTAATAGAGAATTCTTATATAATGGGGAATGATTTTTATCAAAGTATTTCAGATATGAAAGAAGATTTTGAAAATGGCAATCAACTTATTGGAATTGGTGAGCGTTGCTATATCAATCATACTTTGGTGGATAAAAATTGTAGAATTGGCAATGATGTCTATATTAATGGAGGTAAGCATCTTGCCAATTGTTCAGAGGATTTGTATTGTATCAAAGATGGAATTGTAGTTGTTAAAAAAGGAAAAACCTTACCCGATAATTTTAGAATTGAATAATACAGCAAATTAGTATAACTTTATAGATATAGCATCAGTTTCTATAGAATAGAAAATGATTTAATTTTTTTTTTTTATTATGCAAAAGCAAACTCGAATTGTTATTGAAAATGTAATGCCTCAATTAGATGGTGGGGCTCATTTTATCAAAAGAATAGTAGGACAAACAATAGCTGTTACTGCAGACGTTTTTTCGGATGGTCATGATGTAATAGAATGTTGTATTAAATACAAACATGAATCTGAAAAGAAATGGCAGGAAGTAAGAATGTGGCCAACACATAACGATGAATGGAATGGAAGTTTTAAAGTTGAAAAACAAGGTTTTTATAGCTATTTAGTAGAAGGATGGGTTGATTATGCTCTGAATTGGCAACATGGAACCGAACGTAAAATTCAAGATCTTCAAAATGTAAAATCTGAGTTACTTGAAGGAGCAGAGTATATAGAAGCCATTGTAAAAAAGGTTGATGCTTCTGAGAAAGAATATCTAAAAAAATTGATTCGACTTTTCAAATCCGAAGCAGATTATGATCAAGCCATAAAGGAGGCTACTTCCTATGAATTAAAAAGCATTTTTAAAAAATATCCTATTCGTTACATTGAAAATAAGTCGGTAGAACTAAAGGTTTATGTGGATAGAAAAAAAGCGTTGTTTAGTACTTGGTACGAATTTTTTCCAAGATCCTCATCTGATGAACAAGGTAAACACGGTACTTTTAAAGACTGCGAAAGATTATTGCCACGAGTAGCTGCTATGGGTTTTGACACTTTGTATTTTCCGCCGATTCATCCTATTGGAGAAATCAATCGAAAAGGGAAAAACAATGCCACTAATGCACAAGAAGGTGATGTTGGTTCTCCGTGGGGCATTGGTTCACAATATGGTGGACACAAATCAACACACCCAGAGTTAGGTTCTATTGAAGATTTTAAATCTTTGGTAAAAAAAGCCCAAGATTTAGGCATTGAGGTTGCCATGGATTATGCTTTACAAGCGGCTCCCGATCATCCTTATGTTAAAGAATTTCCACAATGGTTTAAGTGGAGACCCGATGGGACGGTTCAATATGCTGAAAATCCCCCTAAAAAATACCAAGACATTCAGCCTATTTATTTTGAAACAAAAGATTGGAAAAACCTTTGGAAAGAGTTGTTGGATGTAGCTTTGTTTTGGATTGAAGAATGCAATATAAAAGTCTATCGTGTGGATAATCCTCATACCAAACCATTTTATTTTTGGGGTTGGTTGATTGGTGAAATTAAGAAAAAACACCCTGATGTTTTGTTTTTAGCAGAAGCATTTACACGTCCTAAAATTATGAATGAATTGGCCAAACAAGGATTTAGTCAATCCTATACTTATTTTACATGGAGAAATACCAAACATGAAATAATGGAGTATGTTACCGAGTTGACCCAATCTTCTCAAAAAGAGTTTTATAGACCTAATTTTTGGCCCAATACTCCAGATATTAATCCATTTTCATTGCAAGGGGGCAATGAATCCATTCATTTGCAAAAGTATTTTTTGGCTGCTACATTAAGTTCTAATGTGGGTATTTATGGGCCAGTTTTTGAATACATGATTAGTACTCCTTTAGCAGTAGGGAAAGAAGAATATTTAAATTCGGAGAAGTATGAGTTTGTCAAATGGGATTGGAACATTCAAAATAATTTGATTCATAGAATTACTCAAATCAACACGATAAGAAAGGTGCAAAATTCATTGCAACAAACCAATAACATTGTTTTTTGTGAGACCAATAACGACCAAGTTATTGCCTATTACAAATACGATGATTCTAAACAAAATGAAACCTTGATGGTGGTCAGTCTAAATGATCAGCATACAGTTCAAGCAATGGTAAGATTGCCCTATCAACAATTAGGAAATCAACCCATTCGTGTTCATGATTTGATCACAGAGGCAACTTATTATTGGGATAATGAATGGAATTTTATTGAATTAGGACCACACTTACCTTTTCATTTGTTTAAAATAATAAAATAAAGATGGATAAAATTAATAAGGATGAGATAAAAGATCCATTTGTATTCAATATCAATTGGGACAATGCTTTTAATGAAGAAGACTTTATTAAAGTGTTTTCTTCTGAAATACTTCAAAATTACATCATTAACAAAAGGTGGTATGGTGGAAAAGCAAGTACTTTAAAGTATATTGAAATTGTAGATTCCTTTAAATTGATGTCTAAACAACATACTTATTATGGAGTTTTGTTTGAAGTTAATTTCAAGGAAGCCTTTTATCAGCATTATTTTATGCCTATTTCATTTATATCTGAAGGAGATCTTGAAACTCATACCATTATTGCTCCGGTAATTATGAATGAGAAAAAAGGTTATTTAGTTGATGCCTTACATCAAGAAGATTTCAGAAAGTTATTGTTTGAAAATATTGTACATTCTGCACAATTTCCAAAAGATAATTTAGAATTTCATCGGGGGGTAAAATTGGATGCCAAAAGATATGAAAGTTCAAGTTTTATGGGAGTTGAACAAAGTAATACTTCTATAATCTATAATGATAATCTTGTATTGAAGATTTTTAGGCGAATTTATATCAATATGAATCCTGATTATGAAATTAGTAGGTTTTTGACCGAAAGAATGCATTTTAAAAATTCTCCAGCTTACAAAGGTAGTATTAGTGTGAATTTTCCAGAAGGAAATGTTACTTTAGGATTAATGCAGGAATTAGTTGAAAATCAAGGGGACGCATGGAAGTTTATGTTAGAAGAAGTAGATAAAATTTTTGAAAATTTAGCATATCGAAAAATTGTAATCAGTCGTTTGCCTAATGTAGAATTATTTGCTCGTTTACGTTTGAATGATGTGCCTCATGAAATCATCGATTGGGCAGGTCTGAAAATTTTTATGCGAATTAGAACCCTTGCAACAAGAACAGCTGAAATGCACATTGCACTAGGTAGTGACATTCACGAAACTGCTTTTACACCATTGACGTATAATGGAGATTATTCCGTTTGGTTAAAAAATAGGCTAACTTATCAATTTCAGAACCGATTGAATATTCTAGAAAATAATTTGCATAAATTAGATGGTCTTGCCTTGGAATTAGCCAATCAGTTTTTAGATAATAAAAAAAGTATTCGAAAAGTATTTGTAGATTTTGATTGGACAAAAATGAAATCAGAACGAATACGTATTCATGGTGATTTCCATTTAGGACAAGTGCTAGTCAAAGATGATGACTTTTATATTTTGGACTTTGAAGGCGAACCAGAAAGCACTATACGTGATCGAAAAGTAAAACAACCACCGCTAAAAGATGTTGCAGGAATGTTTAGATCATTTCATTATGCAATTTATGCTACCATTTTTAATAATAAAGACAAATATCTATACGAACAAGCAGATCTTTTTAAAGCAGGTGAATTGTTGTATAATTATTTTGTTGGTGTATTTCTCTATACTTACATAGAGGTTGCACAAGGAGGAAATCTAAATATTGGATATAAAAATGAAATTAATTTTTTACTCAAATATTGTTTACTCGAAAAAGCTGTTTATGAATTAGGATATGAGCTTAATTCAAGGCCTACTTGGTCTGTAATACCGCTTTCAGGTATTGCAAGCATAATGAATTTTAAAACAAATAAATGACAGTACTGAGCAATCAGTTTAAAAAATAAAAAATGAATAAAGTACAAGTACATTCTCTTTTCACTGAATTTGATATCGATTTATTTAAAGCTGGGAAGCATTTTCGTCTCTATGAAAAATTAGGCGCACATCCAATTGAAGTGGATGGCGTGAAAGGTGTATATTTTGCAGTTTGGGCACCTTCAGCGGAGTCAGTTTCTGTGATTGGAGATTTTAACTATTGGATAGCAGGCAATCATGAGTTGTATGTCCGTTGGGATTCTTCAGGAATTTGGGAAGGATTTATTCCTAATATCAATAAAGGCACAACTTATAAATACAAAATTCAGTCATCCAACAACGGAATAATTACTGAGAAAGCGGATCCTTTTGCTTTTTATTGCGAAAAACCACCACACACCGCTTCAGTAATCTGGGATTTGGATTATAAATGGGATGATGACAAATGGATGAAGTCTCGAAAAGAGCACAATGCGCTAGATAAACCCTATTCTGTTTATGAAGTGCATCTGGGATCTTGGAAACGCCATGCGGATGATAATAGTTTCTTGAGTTATACTGAAATGGCCGAAGACCTTGTGGGGTATGTCAAAGAAACAGGATTTACACACGTAGAGTTTATGCCCGTAATGGAATATCCCTACGATCCTTCTTGGGGGTATCAGTTGGTTGGTTATTTTGCGCCAACTTCTCGTTTTGGAAACCCTCAAGAGTTCATGTATCTGGTGGATCGTTTACATGATGCAGGAATTGGGGTAATTTTGGATTGGGTACCGTCTCATTTTCCTGATGATGCACACGGGTTAGGATTTTTTGATGGCTCTAACTTGTTTGAACATCCAGACCGCAGAAAAGGCTACCATCCCGATTGGAAGAGTTTGGTATTCAATTATGGTCGTAATGAGGTGCGCTCTTTCTTGATAAGTAATGCTTTGTTTTGGTTACATCATTATCATGTGGATGGACTTCGAGTTGATGCTGTAGCTTCTATGTTGTATTTAGATTATTCTAGAAAAGATGGGGAATGGGAACCCAACATTTTTGGTGGACGTGAAAACCTCGATACAATAAGTTTCCTTAAAGATTTTAATGAAGCCGTTTATGCCAATTATGAAGGCGTACAAACCATAGCTGAGGAAAGCACCTCATTTCCTATGGTTTCTCGACCAACTTTTGCTGGTGGATTAGGCTTCGGAATGAAATGGATGATGGGTTGGATGCACGATACCTTACATTATTTTCAAAAAGAGACGGTTTATAGAAAATACCATCAAAATGAGTTGACTTTTTCTATGACTTATGCTTTTTCTGAGAATTTTATGTTACCACTTTCACACGATGAAGTGGTCTATGGTAAACATTCTATAGCAGGAAGAATGCCTGGTGATGAATGGCAAAAGTATGCAAATCTAAGGCTGTTGTATGGGTACATGTTCACACATCCAGGAACAAAACTGTTGTTTATGGGTAGTGAGTTTGGGCAAAGCAACGAGTGGAATTTTGAAGCGAGTCTCGATTGGCATTTGTTACAATATCCTTTTCATCAAGGAATCAAAGCCGTGATAACTGCCTTGAATACTTTGTATAAGTCTGAGCCTGCCTTGTACGAAAAGCAATTTAGTCCCGAGGGATTTGAATGGATTAATTATTCTGACCACGAGAATGCAGTTATGACCTACATCCGAAAAGGGAACAATCCAAAGAACGATTTGATTGTGATTTGCAATTTCACTCCAGTAGTTCGAGAAAATTATCGCATAGGGATTCCTAGAAAAGGAGAATTAGTTGAACTATTCAATAGCGATGCGAAGTTATTTGGTGGCAGTGGCGTGCAACAAAGCGGAAAGCTAAAAGTTGAAGCCACACCTTATGATGGCAGAGATTATTCTATCGCCCTAACGTTGCCTCCTTTGGCTATTTCCGTATTCAAAATGAAATAACATAACGTATTCAAAATAAAAACGTTTGTAAGACCTAGTTTTTACAAACGTTTTTTTATTTGGGCGTGCCCTCCTCTAGCCAGAAAAAGGCTAGAGGAGGTCGTGCTGTACGTTCCCGCTTTTTTATATTTTTCCGAAAAAAGAAAAATATAAAAAGAGCTCCACTGCCATCACACACGCAAGCGTCTTCGAGATGACAATCATTGGAATTATAGAAATTTAGCTTTCAATTCAGGAGTCGGCATCCAGCAGTGTTCCTGTTGACCGTACCATTTGTATCTATTTTTCGCCACATAATCATAAACGGAATTCAAAAGGGGAGTAGGAAGGATTTTGAAAACAATAGCCAAACTGTAAATGCCTCCAAGTTCCTTTGCAATATCTAAAACTGCTTCCGATTTATACGAATACGAAACCCCAGGCGCATAAAAAACAAGACTGTCTATTTTGCGCGTGTCAATCCCAATATGTTTTTGTATGGCTATACCCATTTCACTTTGCAAAGCGACAAAACGGAAGACATCTTTTTTATCGTGTTGTATAATGGTTTGCACAGCAGTATTACACAAATTACAAACCCCATCAAATAGGACGATTTTCTTGTTTTCAGGAAGTGATAAGGAATGTTGCATTTGTTTGTTGGTCTTAATTTAGGTTTGAGAATATGTTGAATTACCGCAAATTCACAAATTAATTTGAGGCTTATGCAATAAAAATTTGCGAATTTGCGGTATGAATTTTTATTTCTTAACCGCTTCCACTAATTCTAATTCGTCTAAACTTACTTTCGAGGTGAAAATACCGTAATTGACAGTGGCTTTGTTTTTTTCAATACTATCAATCGTTCCTACTGCTTTTCCATCAGCCATCCGTACTCTATCGCCTAATTTTAAGATTGGTTTTGGTTTTTCAACAACGGGTTTCAGTTTCTTTTCTTTTTTGATTGTTCTGATTTCCTCTACCTTCACTTCAACCTCTTTGATAATCTCTTTTTTCTTTTCGGTGATGACTTTGGCTTCTTTGGCCGAAATCTTTTTACGCTTAGAATTTTCTATTTCAATAATTTTCAAAAACTCACCAATCAGTTCTTTTTTGTTTTTATTGTTGAAATACTTCTCTGAAATATCTTCTATTTTTTGGCCAATGTAAATCGTTTTTTGGTTGCTGTCATACAATTCTTGATAGCTTTCCAATTTTTGTTTGATTTTTACATTGATGCTTTCCATTTTTTTACTTTCCTCTCTGGCTTTCGATTCTTCTTCTTTTAGTACTTGAGAGGTTTTTTCGAGTTTAGAACGTTCTTTTTGCAGCGTGGCAATGGTTTTGTCAAAACGTACTTTTCCGGTTTCGATTTTCTTCTTGGCACGATTGATTAAGCCAAACGGAATACCGTTTTTCTGTGCTACTTCAAAAGTAAAAGAACTACCCGCCTGACCCAGAACGAGTTTGTACATGGGTTCTAACGTTTTTTCATCAAAAAGCATATTGGCATTTTGAGCACAAGGCAATTCATTGGCCAAAATTTTTAAATTGGAGTAGTGCGTTGTAATAATTCCAAAAGCTTCACGATGGTAGAATTCTTCCAAGAAAATTTCGGCAAGCGCACCACCCAAGTCAGGGTCGGAACCTGTGCCAAATTCATCAATCAAAAACATGGTTTTTCTGTTGCATTTTTTTAGAAAATAATTCATGTTTTTTAAGCGATAACTGTAGGTACTCAAATGATTTTCTATGGATTGATTGTCGCCAATATCCGTTAAAATTCGGTCAAACAAAAAGGTTTCGCTGCGTTCGTGTACCGGAATCAACATACCCGATTGCAACATTAATTGCAATAAGCCAACGGTCTTTAAGGAAATGGTTTTTCCACCCGCATTAGGACCAGAAATAACGATGATTCGGTTATCTTGGTTCAGTTCTATTGTTTGTGGATGGGTGACTTCGTTCTTTTGTTTGTTGTTCAAATACAAAATAGGATGGTAAGCATCTCTTAGAAATAACCTTCTTTCTTCGCTGATTTGAGGTAAAATAGCATTGATTTTGTTGGCATATTTGGCTTTGGCTGCAATAACATCAATATCACTCAAAAACTCTTGGTACTCAATAAGTAAAGGCAAATAGGGACGAATAGCATTTGATAATTGCTTTAAGATTCGGGTGATTTCTTCTTTTTCTTCATATTCGAGATTGCTCAATTCGCGTGAATATCTCAAAGTAGCTTCGGGTTCGATGTAAGCAATACTGCCTGTTTTCGAGCTTCCTAAAATGGTTCCTTTTACTTTACGACGATACATCGCCAAAACGGCCAAAACTCTACGATTTTGAACAAAACTCTCTTTGATATCATCCAAATATCCCAAACCATTGTATTGTGACAAAGCAACGCCAAAACTTTGGTTTACCTTACCACGAACCACGTTCATGTTTCTTCGAATATTGAGTAAATCTGGAGAAGCATTGTCTTTGATTTCACCATATTTGTCTACGACTTCATCAATTAGCGTAATGATGTTTTTGGTGTATTCTACTCTAGCGGCTCTAGCATTCAAATTAGGATAATAGTCTTCGAATTTTTTTAGGAAATTCAACAAGAAATTACTTGTGCTGGAGAGCGTAGCAATTTTTCTAAAACTGCCTACTTCAAGAAAGCTATCTTCAATTCCAAGGAATTTGATTTCATAAGTAATGGCGTCAAAGCCGTGATTGGGTATGGCATTGTTATTTTGAAAAGAAGAAACATATTCTGAAGTTTGCAACAAAGATTGCATTAATGTTTCTTTCTCTCTAAAAGGCGTAATTTTTAATGCTTTCTCTTTACCAATATCGGTATTGCAAATGTCCGATAGGGTTTCGAGTACAGTGGGGAATTGTAAATCTTGTAATGTTTTTTCGGTGATAGCAATCATGAAATCGTTTAATTTTGGTATGCAAAAATAAGACTATTTCAAGGAGAAACATAATGTTATTTCACGCAGCTTCACAAAGCTACTACGTTATACTGTATCTCATTTTCTCGAAGCTTTTTTCTGATTCTTAGTGTATCTTTGTAGAATAAATTTAGAATATGCTATCCAACCTTAATCCTTCTTGGCGAACCTTTTTATCCGAAGAACTTGAAAAAGACTATTTCTTAAATTTGATGCAAGAAGTTGATGAAGAATATCAAAATTATAACTGTTTTCCGCCAAAAGACTTGATTTTTTCGGCTTTTAATCATTGTGCTTTCGAAGATGTAAAAGTAGTTATCCTTGGTCAAGACCCTTATCATGGAGAAGGCGAGGCTAATGGTCTGAGCTTTTCTGTGAATGATGGAGTAAAAATTCCACCGTCTTTGCGTAATATTTATAGAGAATTAACAGATGATTTGGGCGCTATTTTTATGCCTACTTCGGGAAATTTACAGGCTTGGGCAAAACAAGGAGTTTTGTTGTTGAATGCTACTTTGAGTGTCAGAAAAGACAGTCCCAATAGCCATAAACACTTAGCTTGGAGTCGATTTACAGACGCCGTTATCGAAAAATTAGCTTCTGAAAAACCACAGCTTGTTTTTTTACTTTGGGGAAGTTTTGCGCAAAAAAAAGGCAACAAAATCGACCGAACGCAACACTTGGTTTTAGAATCGGGTCATCCATCGCCTATGAGTGCTAACCAAGGAAAATGGTTTGGAAATAAACATTTTTCACAAACCAATGCCTATTTAACTTCAAAAGGGTTGCAACCTATTGATTGGTTGTAATTATCTCTTGATAATATCTCTTAAAACTGCTTTGTCTGAGTAATTAATTACTTCTACAGTGATTTCTTGATTTTTGGCAGTTTTTCCGTAAATTGTATATAGCTTTCCTTTTTCAAGGGGAAGGTTACTTTTGTCAAAATCTACATCGCCGAATTTCAGGGTATTTTTAATATCAGCGGTGTCTACCCATTTTTCGTTTAGAATTTGAGAAGCTTTGTCTGAGTAAACAAAAGGTTTATTTCTTAAATCATTCAACACACGGGCGTTTGGAAAATAATTACAGCGGGTGTCTTTGCCAGAAAATATAGCAGCTACCACAAATAATCCCATCAACAAACCAATCAAATAATAAGCGAAACGATATGTAAATTTCATGAAGTATTTTTTTTGCAAAGGTAATTGAAACTTAGCTTAAAAAACAATTAAATTAATATCGTTATCCTGAATGTCAAACCAGTCCCCAATAGCTTTATTTGTTAGTATTCCGTGGTAAAGATACACGCCATTTTTAAGCCCTTTGTTGCACCGTATCGCGCTTTCAATTCCGCCATCTTCAGCTATTTGTAACAAATAAGGAGTAATGATGTTGCTTATGGATAGAGAAGCTGTTTTGGAATAGCGTGAGGGAATATTGGGAACACAATAATGCAAAACATTACTTTTAATAAATGTTGGTTTTTCGTGAGTGGTTATTTCTGAGGTTTCAAAACAGCCTCCTGTGTCAATACTTACATCAACGATTACTGCCCCTTTTTTCATGTGTTCGACCATAGTTTCTGTAACTACAATTGGGCATCGTTCTTTACCACGCATGGCTCCAATAGCGACATCACATCTCCTTAATGCTTTTAATAAAGTTTTGGGTTGTATGGTTGAAGTAAAGATGCGTTGGTTTAAATTGTTTTGTAAACGTCTTAATTTGGTAATTGAGTTGTCAAAGACTTTTACATTAGCACCAAGTCCAATAGCTGTTTTGGCTGCAAATTCACCCACAGTTCCGGCGCCCAGAATCACTACTTCTGTTGGAGGTACACCTGTAATATTGCCAAATAATAATCCTTTACCAAACTCGGTAGTAATCATTAATTCTGAAGCAATGAGTATAGAAGCTGTTCCAGCTATTTCACTCAATGATTTTACAGCTGGATAAGAACCGTCTTCGTCTTTAATGTATTCAAAAGCTAAAGCGGTAATTTTTTTTCTTGCCAAAGCTTCAAAATAGGCTTTTTGTCTTGTTTTTAATTGAATAGCAGAGAGAACAATCGCTTTATTGTTGAGCATTTCTATTTCTGCTAGAGTAGGCGGCTCTACTTTTAAAATCATCGGACAACTAAAGACCTTCGCAGTATCTTTAGTTATTTCGGCTCCAGCATCACTATATTCTTTGTCTGTGTAGCTTGAGCTTTCTCCAGCACCCGATTCAATCATTACTCGATGCCCTTGAAAAGTCAAGGAATTAACAGCATCTGGAGTTAAGCAAATGCGTTTTTCTTGGTAACTGGTTTCTTTGGGAATTCCAATAAAAAGTTCACTTTTATGTCTGGCAACTTCCAATTTTTCTTCTTGGGGCATCAACTGTTGTTTGGTGAATGGGCTAATCGACATAATTGTTAAAAATTTAAGCGTACAATTTACAAAAAGTATTTAAGTTTTTGGGGTTTAGAATGCTGGAACTCTTTTTCATATATGTAAATTTTGTTTTTTTATAGGTCATATATGGTATCGCCTCTTACTTATTGGTGTTTGTTTGCAACAAACCTGTTGTTAATGGCGATTTCATAAAGGTAAAAGCAATTCCATTTTGATATCGGCTCTTTCGTATACGCCAGATTCTAAAGGAATTTCTTTAAAACCAAATGATTCATACAAGTGTAATGCTGTTTTTAATTGTCTGTTGGAGTATAAAATTAACTTCTGAATTCCGTGTTTTTGAGCTTCTTCTATGCAAAATTCTATTAATTGTCGCCCGATTCCTAATCCTTGAACTTTTTCGGTAACGGCCATTTTGGATAGTTCGAATGTGTTTGTGTTTATCTTTAACAACGAAACTGTGCCAATTATTTCGTCTAAATATTGCGCATAAAATATTTTCCCGCCTTTGTTTATAATTTCTTCGACAGGATTGCTGAGTACCAATTCGTCTTTTGGTTCGACCTTAAAGTATTTTTGCAGCCATTCTAAATTTAATGTTTTAATGGCTTCTTTATGGGCAATAGAAAAAGGAATGATGTTACTATTGTTTTTATGATTTTTCATTTTGGATGCCGCTTTTTATTCTAAAACCAGTTTTCGATTTCCGTCATCAAGTACTTCTATGGTAATTACTGAATGTTGCTCTGGAATGAGATTCGTGATTTTTTCGGCCCATTCAATAAAACACCAATGTCCGGAGTAGAGGTACTCATCTATTCCCATATCTAAAGCTTCGATTTCTGTTTTTAATCGATAACAATCAAAATGATAAATATATTGATTATTAGTAGTGTAGTATTCATTAACTAAAGAAAAAGTTGGGCTGCTTGTAGGTTCGTTTACTCCCAGATTCTCACAAAGCTTTTTTATCAAGGTAGTTTTTCCTGCACCCATTTCTCCATTGAATAAGAGTACTTTATTTGGATTTTGTTCTAGTATTTGTTTAGCTACTTGATCTAGCTCATCAATTGAAAATAGTACAGTCATTTTTGTAAAAATTTACAGGCTATTATTAGCTATTTTGAGTTTACTTTTTAGTTTTAGTGATTTGTTATAAAACATTAAGCAACAATTATTTTGGATTGAATACCAAAAAGGGTATAATCATTTCTTCTAATGAAATACCGCCGTGTTGATAAGTGTTTTTGTAATAGCTAACGTAATGGTTGTAATTGTTTACGTAGGCCAAAAACAAATCATTTTTTGCAAAAATATACGAACTGGTCATATTTATAGCGGGTAATCCAATTTCTTTTGGTTCTTTTACTGCATACACATCTTTTTGCTCATAGGTCAAACTTCTTCCTGTTTTGTATCTTAAATTTAAGCTGGTGTTTTTGTCACCAACTACTTTGGATGGGTTTTTTACATTGATAGTACCGTGATCGGTAGTTAAAATCAATTTGAAGCCTAATTTTTGAGCCTGTTGGATAATTTCGAGCAAAGGAGAATTTTTGAACCAACTCAAGGTTAAAGAGCGATAGGCCTTATCATCTGCGGCTAATTCTTTAACAACTTCCATTTCTGTTTTGGCATGTGAAAGCATGTCTACGAAGTTGTAAACAATAGTTACCAAGTCATTATTTTTTAGTGCTTTAAAATTTTCAACTAGTTTTTTTCCTCCAGCTATGTTGGTGATTTTGAAATAATCTTCTTTAATATCAAGTCCTAATCGTTTGAGTTGGGCGGTTAAGAATTCAGCTTCGTAAAGATTTTTGCCGCCTTCTTCGGGATCGTTTTTCCAGTATTGTGGAAACTTTTTCTCCATGTCTAGTGGTGTTAATCCAGAAAAAATAGCATTTCGAGCATATTGCGTTGCTGTAGGAAGAATCGAGTAGTAGGGGACTTCTTTTTCAAGTTTGTAATAGTTGGCTACTACATTTTCGAAGGCTTTCCACTGGTCGTATCTTAAATTGTCAATGACTATAAATAGTACTGGTTTATCTTTTTTTAGAATTTCAGGTACGACCAATTCTTTGAATAGCGTATGGGATTGTATAGGCTTATCGCTTTTAGGTGCAAACCAATCTTCGTAATTACGTTCAATGAATTTACCAAACTGCGAATTGGCTTCTACTTTTTGAGATTCTAAAATCTCGATCATACTTTGGTCATCAATGTTTTCTAATTCTAATTCCCAAAACAACAGTTTTTTGTATAGCTCAATCCAGTCTTCATAAGTATTAACCATAGCCATCTCTAGGGTAATTTTTCTGAATTCCTTTTGATAATCTAAAGTTGTTTTTTGAGAAATTAATCGAGAGTGGTCTAAGTTCTTTTTTAAACTAAGTAAGATTTGGTTTGGATTTACGGGCTTTATCAAATAATCCGCGATTTTTGAGCCAATAGCTTCTTCCATGATGTATTCTTCTTCGCTTTTGGTAATCATAATCATGGGGATAGCAGATTTTTTTTCTTTCATTTCAGAAAGGGTTTCTAAACCGCTCATTCCAGGCATATTTTCATCCAAGAACACGATATCGAAATTATTTTCTTCAAAAATAGTTACTGCGTCAAGACCATTATTACAGGTTGTAACGCTATAATTTTTCTTTTCTAAAAACAGAATATGTGGTTTGAGCAAGTCGATTTCATCATCTACCCAAAGTATTTTTATTGTATCCATATTTGGTGGTAAAGTATCAAAATTAGTAAAACTTTTAGCCAAATTAATTAATTATCTTAGGCTTTGAGGAGGTATTGTGATTTTTTTAGCTATTTATTTGTTTTTTGTGTATTGGTAAATCGACTTTCGTATTGGTTTACAGTAAGCTTACTATTTTTTACTTTGTTGAAGTAAATAGCATAAGGTCTAAATTGTTTATATTTGTCGTCCTAAAAAAAAAACAAGTACAAGTGAGTCAAATCAACAAATTAAAAATATTTAATGATCCTATTTATGGGTTTATTACTATCCCCAATGCGCTCATTTACGATTTAATTCAACATCCCTATTTTCAACGTCTCCGCCGTATTTCTCAGATGGGTCTCTCTTATTTGGTTTATCCAGGCGCTAATCATACTCGTTTTCATCATGCTTTAGGATGTATGCATATCATGCAAAAGGCAGTAGAATCACTTCGTTTTAAAGGTGTTACGATTTCTTTTGAGGAGGAAAATGCATTGTATATTGCCATATTATTGCATGATATAGGTCACGGACCTTTTTCTCATGCTATGGAAAGTAGTATTGTAGAAGATGTACATCATGAGGAAATCTCTTTGTTGTTTATGCAGCAATTGAATAAAGAATTCGATGGTAAATTAAGCTTAGCGATTCAGGTTTTTAAGGGCGAATATCATAGAAAGTTTATGTTGCAGTTGATTTCGAGTCAGTTGGATATGGATCGAATGGATTATTTAAAACGAGATAGTTTCTATTCAGGAGTTTCTGAGGGTAATGTTAATTCTGAACGAATTATCCAAATGATGAATGTGGTTGATGATGTTTTGGTAATTGAAGAAAAAGGAATTTATACTGTTGAAAAGTTTTTGATGTCTCGCCGATTGATGTATTGGCAAGTGTATCTTCATAAAACGAGTTTGGTTGCTGAATTAATTTTGACTAAAATTTTAAAGAGAGCCAAAGAGCTTACTATGAAAGGTGAAGAGTTAACGGCAAGTTCTCCTCTGTCATTTTTTATGCATAAAAAAGTAACAATGGAAACGTTTGATGCAGAAACCTTGAATCTATTTTCCAAACTAGATGATTTTGATATCATTAGTGCCTTAAAATCGTGGCAGGAACATCCTGATTTTATTTTATCATCGTTGAGTAAAATGATTATTAATCGGGATTTATTAAAAATAAAGTTGAGTAGTGAAAAAGTTACTACTGAAGAATTATTACCACTAAAAGAACGAATTGTTTTAGAAAATGGAATTACATTGGCCGAGGCTAATTACTTTGTTTATAGAGGAAAAATCAAAAATCAAGCATACAGCAAGGAAGCTGAGCCTATTCGGATACTCAAAAAAGACAAGACCATTGAGGATATTGTTGATGCATCTGACCAATTGAATTTTAAGTCTGTATCTAAGTTTGTAACAAAGTATTACCTCTGTTTCCCAAAACAACTGTTATAATTTTTACAATTAAAACCTATTTTTTATATTTTTGTCGCGATGAAACGAACCGGTACTCTATTTTTTAAAATAAACAGACCATTTTATAGTGAGTTCCATCTTATTCTAATGAATAAAACAATCCAATAAGATGAAATTTACAGCAGAACAAATAGCAGGTATTTTAGAAGGGGAAGTAGTGGGGAATCCAAGCGCTTCTGTTTCGAGATTATCCAAAATTGAAGAAGGTACAGAAGGGTCGTTGACTTTTCTTTCCAATCCCAAGTATCTGAATTATATCTATTCAACACAAGCATCCATAACTATTGTAAATGACACTTTTGAACCTGAGTCTCCAATAGCCACTACCTTAATTAAAGTTAAAGATGCATATGCTTCATTTACTAAACTTTTAGAATTTTACAATGAAGTTAAAAGAAATAAATCTGGAATAGAACAACCTTCTGTTATTTCTGATACTGCAAGATACGGTTCCAATTTGTATTTAGGTAGTTTTAGTTACCTTGGTCAAAATGTAATTATAGGTGACAATGTAAAAATCTATCCCAATTGTTTTATTGGAGATAATGTTGTCATTGGTAATAATGTTACTATTTTTGCCGGTGTTAATGTTTACTCCGAAACTGTGATAGGAAATGATTGTGTTCTACATTCTGGAGTGGTGCTAGGGTCCGATGGGTTTGGTTTTGCGCCTAAACCAGACGGAACTTTTGATAAAATTCCGCAAATAGGTAATGTGGTTTTAGAAGATGGGGTAGATGTGGGAGCCAATACAACCATAGATCGAGCTACTTTAGGCTCTACAGTTATTAGGCGTGGGGTGAAATTAGACAATCAAATTCAAATTGCTCACAATGTTGAAATTGGTGAAAATACAGTAATTGCAGCTCAAACCGGTATTGCAGGTTCTTCAAAAATAGGAAAAAACGGCATGATTGGCGGCCAGGTTGGGATCTCAGGACATGTTATTCTTGGAGATAATGTTAGAATTCAAGCACAGTCCGGTGTCACTAGAAACATAAAAGATGATGAAGTACTTCAAGGGAGTCCTACATTTGGATACAATGATTTTAATAAATCGTATGTTTATTTTAAAAAGTTACCACAGTTAGTGGCAGAAATAGAAGAATTGAAAAAAATAATAAATCAAAAAAATGGAAATAATGGTTAAACAAAAAACCATCAAAACGGAGATTTCTTTAACTGGTGTTGGATTACACACAGGGAAAGAAGTGACCATGACATTTAAACCTGCTCCCGTAAATAATGGTTTTACATTTGTTCGAATTGACTTGGAAGGACAGCCAATCATTGAAGCTGATGCAAATTATGTTGTAAATACTCAAAGAGGGACAAATCTTGAGAAATTAGGGGTCAAGATTCAAACTCCTGAACATGTGTTGGCGGCTTTAGAAGGATGTGATTTAGACAATGTTATCATTGAATTGAATGCTTCGGAGTTACCAATTATGGATGGATCTTCAAAGTTTTTTGTTGAGGCCATTGAAAAAGCTGGTATTGAAGAACAAAATGCTAAACGAAATGTTTATGTAGTTAAGGAAATAATCTCTTTTACTGATGAAACTACGGGTAGTGAAATTTTGGTAATGCCTAACGATCATTATTGCGTAACTACCATGGTTGATTTTGGGACTAAAATTTTAGGAACTCAAAATGCAAATATGAAAAGCATAGCTGATTTCAAAACTGAAATTAGTGCCTCAAGAACGTTTAGTTTTTTACATGAATTAGAATCTCTTTTAGATAATGGTCTTATCAAAGGAGGAGATCTTAATAATGCGATAGTGTATGTTGATAAAGAAATTTCTGAAAACACCATGCAAAATCTTAAAGTAGCATTTGGTAAAGACTCGATCTCTGTAACGCCAAACGGCATTTTAGATAATCTTACATTGCATTATCCTAATGAAGCGGCTCGTCATAAATTACTTGATGTAGTGGGTGATTTGGCTTTAATTGGAACCAAAATTCAAGGAAAAGTTATCGCCAATAAACCAGGACATTTTGTGAATACTCAATTTGCCAAAAAAATGGCTAAGCTTATCAAAATTGAGCAACGCAATCATGTTCCCGTTTTTGATTTGAATTTGGAGCCTTTAATGGATATCCATAAAATTATGTCGGTATTGCCTCATAGACCACCATTTTTACTGATTGATCGAATCATTGAAATGTCTGAAAGCCATGTTGTCGGTATGAAAAATGTAACCATGAATGAGAACTTTTTTGTGGGACATTTTCCAGACGCACCTGTAATGCCTGGTGTTTTAATTGTTGAAGCCATGGCACAAACAGGAGGAATATTGGTCTTAAGTACAGTACCCGATCCAGAAAATTACCTTACCTATTTCATGAAAATAGATAATGTTAAATTCAAACAAAAAGTCTTACCAGGAGATACATTAATATTTAAATGTGACTTAATTACACCCATCCGACGTGGAATTTGTCATATGCAAGCCAATGCTTATGCTAATGGTAGATTAGTAGCAGAAGCAGAATTAATGGCTCAAATTGCTAGAAAACAATAATTTTTTTGCTGAATTGATCTGTTAAAGAAGGAATATATTAATTCAATTCATCAGGTAAACGATTAAACAAAAAGTATGAATCAACCATTAGCATATGTTCATCCAGGGGCAAAAATTGCCAAAAATGTAGTAATAGAACCTTTTACTACTATACATAATAATGTTGTGATTGGTGACGGAACATGGATAGGCTCGAACGTGACCATTATGGAAGGAGCTCGAATAGGTAAAAATTGTAATATTTTTCCAGGAGCAGTAATTTCAGCAGTTCCACAGGACTTAAAATTTGGTGGAGAGGATTCCTTAGCTATCATCGGAGATAATTGCACCATTAGAGAATGTGTTACCATTAATAGAGGAACAATTGCTTCGGGACAAACAACTTTAGGTAATAATTGCTTAGTGATGGCAACAGCACATATCGCTCATGATTGTCATATCGGTGACAATGCAATTATTGTAAATGGAGTTGCTTTAGCAGGTCATGTAATTGTAGGTAAATATGCCGTTATTGGAGGTTTAGCAGCTGTACATCAGTTCATTCATATTGGGGATCATGCGATGGTTTCTGGTGGTTCATTGGTTAGAAAAGATGTTCCTCCTTTTACAAAAGCAGCAAAAGAACCATTATCTTATGTAGGTATTAACTCGGTTGGATTAAGAAGAAGAGGTTTTACTACCGAAAAAATCAAAGAAATTCAAGATATTTACAGAATTTTGTACCAAAAAAATTACAATACAACCCAAGCCTTAGGTATTATTGAGGCAGAAATGGAAGCGACTCCAGAGCGTGACGAAATAATTGATTTTATTCGTAACTCTTCAAGAGGAGTAATGAAAGGCTACTCAGGAAATTATTAAAAACAAACAAAAATTATTAAATAAAAAACAATGGCATCTACTTCAGATATTAAAAACGGACTTTGTATCAAACACAACCACGATATTTATAAAATCATTGAGTTTCTTCATGTAAAGCCAGGAAAAGGTCCTGCTTTTGTAAGAACTAAATTAAAATCATTGACGAATGGTAAAGTGTTGGATAATACGTTTTCTGCTGGACATAAGATTGATGTGGTAAGAGTAGAGACACATACTTTCCAATTTTTGTATCCAGAAGGGAACGAATTTCATTTTATGAATGCTGAAACATTCGAGCAAATTACATTAAACAGAAATGTTTTGGATGCTCCAGATTTATTAAAAGAAGGTGAAAATGTAATGATTCAGATCAATACTGAGACAGATTTGCCACTTTCTGTTGATATGGCTCCTTCAGTAGTTTTAGAGGTGACTTACACCGAACCAGGTGTAAAAGGGAACACGGCAACAAATGCTACTAAACCAGCTACTGTAGAGACTGGTGCTACTGTAAACGTTCCTCTTTTTATAAATGAAGGAGATAAAATTAAAATCGATACCGCTACAAGTTCTTATATGGAACGTGTAAAGGAATAATTCTATAAGTATAGGTTTTCAGTCATGGCTTACAATTTTAATATATATATGGGCTATGACTGAATACTTTGTTTTAAAACAAATGATTTTATGAAATCGCCAATAGTAATTTCTTTGCATACTACCTTGAAATTTGGCGATACCATATGTGATCACCCAACAAAAATACACATATGAAGTTTCACAAAGAATATTCCTTACAAGACATAGCTACCTTAATTGAATGTACATATGTTGGAGATCCTGCGTTTCCCGTTTTTGGGATGAATGAAATACACGTAGTAGAGCCTGGTGACATAGTATTTGTTGATCATCCGAAATACTATGACAAGGCTTTGCAATCTGCTGCAACTATAGTTTTAATTAATAAAGAAGTAGCCTGTCCAGAAGGCAAAGCGCTCTTGATTTCTGATGATCCATTTAGGGATTTTAACAAGTTAACGAAGCATTTTAAGCCATTTGTTGCTTCAAATACTGCGATTTCACCATCGGCAAAGATTGGTGCAAATACGGTAATACAGCCTAATGTTTTCATTGGTAACGGAGTAGTTATTGGTGACGATTGTTTTATCCATCCAAATGTTGCCATCTACGACAATACAGTAATAGGAAACAATGTAATTATTCATGCAGGAACGGTTTTAGGCGCGGATGCTTTTTATTACAAAAAAAGAGCAACAGGTTTTGATCAGCTCATTTCTGGTGGAAGAGTTGTTATTGAAGACAATGTGGGTATTGGTGCTCTTTGTACGATAGATAAAGGAGTTACTGGTGATACAACTATTGGAGAAGGAACTAAACTGGATAATCAAGTTCATGTAGGACACGATACAGTAATCGGTAAAAAATGTTTGATAGCCTCTCAAACAGGAATTGCAGGTTGTGTCATTATTGAAGACGAGGTTACTTTGTGGGGACAAGTAGGAACCACTAGCGGAATAACAATTGGTTCTAAAGCAGTTGTTATGGGGCAAACAGGTGTTACAAAATCTGTAGAAGGAGGAAAGTCTTATTTTGGAACACCAATACAAGAATCTAGAGAAAAATTAAAACAATTAGCGAATATTAAAAAGATTCCCGAAATATTAAATAAATTAAAATAATATGTCTGCAAAAGATTTTGTTAAAGCATTTTACAAGTCGGATGCTTTGATTGATAGTTCAATTTTAAAAGAGTTTATTCATCCAGAAATTATTATTGATTGGTATTCTACAGAAGGTTTTGTTCAATTAAATTATGATTCTTTGATCAATTTAGCCAATCAACTTCATAAAGCCTATGTTAGATCCAAAGCCAGAATTAGTCATATTGTGGAAGAAAATGAGATGATTTCTGTACGTTATTCTCATTTTGTAAAAACAATTGAAAACCCAAGAGAAGAAATGTTGTTGGCACATTTTATGACAATTTGGGAAATTAAAGATGATAAATTATACCGAGGGTATCAAATGAGTCAATTATCCTAAATAATTTGAGACCAAATGAGTTTGAAATAATTTCAAAAACCTTACTTTTGCAACACAATTTTAAAAACTACATAAAAAATATATCATGAGTGTTTTAGTTAATAAAGATTCTAAAATTATTGTTCAAGGATTCACTGGTAGCGAAGGAACTTTCCACGCTTCTCAAATGATTGAATACGGAACAAATGTTGTGGGTGGTGTAACTCCAGGTAAAGGAGGGTCTACACACTTAGATTTGCCAGTTTTTAATACAGTAAAAGACGCTGTAGAACAAGCTGGAGCAGATACTACTATCATTTTTGTTCCACCTGCTTTTGCTGCCGACGCTATTATGGAAGCTGCTGATGCGGGTATTAAAGTTATCATTGCAATTACAGAAGGAATTCCTGTTGCAGATATGATCAAAGCTAATGCTTATGTAAAAGAAAGAAATGCTCGATTAATAGGACCAAATTGTCCAGGTGTTATTACTCCAGGAGAAGCTAAAGTTGGAATTATGCCAGGTTTCGTTTTCAAAAAAGGTACAGTAGGTATTGTTTCTAAATCTGGTACTTTAACTTATGAAGCAGCTGACCAAGTTGTAAAACAAGGATTAGGTATCACTACAGCTATTGGAATAGGTGGAGATCCAATTATTGGAACTACTACAAAAGAAGCAGTAGAATTATTGATGAATGACCCTGAAACAGAATGTATTGTTATGATTGGTGAAATTGGTGGTCAATTAGAAGCAGATGCTGCTAAATGGATTAAAGCAGATGGTAACCGTAAACCAGTCGTAGGTTTTATTGCTGGTGAAACAGCACCTGCAGGTAGAACTATGGGACATGCTGGAGCAATTGTTGGAGGATCTGATGATACTGCTGCTGCCAAAAAACAAATCATGAGAGAGAACGGAATTCACGTTGTTGATTCTCCAGCCGAAATTGGTAAAAAAGTAAAAGAAGTTTTAGGATAGTTTCCTAATTTAAAAATTATAAATCTCAAAATGCCTCACGATTTTGTGAGGCATTTTGTTTAAATAAAGTAAAATGTATAAAGAATTAGAAAAGTTTACAGTTACCAATAGTTTTATGTTTTCTACAGAGGATAGTTTAGAGCAAGTTTGTAATGCTTCTGATGGTTGTGGTGTTTTTTTGGTCTATGATTTAACAGCCCACAGGGAGTTGATTATGGTGGGGTCTTCAGGGACAGTTCAAAATAACGGGACGTTGAAAATAAAAAAAGGCGGATTGGCAGATAAAATTATTGAAGGACATCAATTCGCTAAAACAGGAAGAAAGTATTCATGGCCAGCACAAATGAAATTAGAAAGCATCACCTCGCTTGAAGTGGTTTGGTATGAAACCTTTAATGATGAAGTAAAAGCAATACCTACTAGTGTTGAAGGTCAGATTTTACAGTATTTTCTAGATGAAAAGGGTAGATTACCTCGATGGAATGTTGCTTTTTAATTAAAAAAAATAACTCTAAAAAAATCTCATAGTTTATTAGCTGTGAGATTTTTTTATTTATTCTATATAGCAGTATCATTTGTTTTGTTTTGCTTTGCAATTGTACTGAAAAGTAAAATGCTTTTAGTTGTTTAAAAAATGGTAAATGGCTTAAAAAATGCCTTAATTTTGTGTATTCAAAAAAATTATAATTATGAAAAAGTATGCTTTATTACTTACAATTTTTGTATTGCTGATTTACAGTTCATGTGCCACTAATCCAATGACTGGAAAAAAAACATTAAATCTTGTTTCGAATAGCGAATTGTTTCCAGCTTCATTTCAGCAATATGGCAAATTCATTAAAGAAAATAAAGTAGTTCAAGGAACTGCAGAAGCCAAACAAGTTGAAAATATTGGTGTTAAAATAAAAGAAGCAGCAGAAAAGTATTTAAATTCTGTTGGTCAAAATCAATATTTGAACGACTACCGTTGGGAATATAAATTAGTTGAAAGTAAAGATTTAAACGCTTGGTGTTTACCAGGAGGAAAAATTGTAGTTTATACAGGTATTTTAGCGGTTACTAAAGATGAAGCAGGTTTGGCCACAGTAATGGCTCATGAAGTTGCACATGCATTAGCAAATCATGGTGCTCAACGCATGAGTGCCTCAAAGCTTCAAGGACTTGGAGCTGTAGGTGTTGCATTGGCAACTGGGGGTCAATCAGCTGAGAATCAATTTTTATGGCAACAGCTATATGGCGTAGGTTCTCAAGTAGGAGTAATGCTCCCATTTAGTCGAGCGCATGAAAGTGAAGCTGATCAAATTGGGTTAACTTTAATGGCAATAGCAGGTTATAACCCACAAGAAGCCATAGCTTTTTGGAAACGAATGGCAGCGCAATCTGGTGGTAAAACACAACCAGAATTTATGAGTACTCACCCTTCAGACGCAACTCGTGTCGCTAATTTGCAAAATTTAGTACCACAAGCTAAAGCAATGGCTGCGAAATTTGGAAAAATATATTAAGTTAATGTAGTAGATTGATGCTAAAGCCAAGCTTTGACTTGGCTTTTATTTTGCTATTGTTTAAAGAGAATTATTTTATAATCAAAGAAAAAAGATACATTTACACCACATAAAAAGAACCAACAATCTATGGCAAACTTACCTAAAGGAGATAAAAAATTACTAGATGCTTGGGCATTCTATGATTGGGCAAATTCAGTATATACTTTAACCATTGCATCGGCTGTTTTTCCAATATTTTATGAAGCTTTATTTACTGGTAAGAGTCATTATATTGATGTATTTGGAATGCATTTAAAAAACTCAGCTTTGATAAGTTTTATAACTGCTTTGGCTTTTTTGGTGGTAGCTTTTATTTCGCCATTGTTATCAGGAATTGCTGATTATGTGGGGAATAAAAAAAGCTTTATGAAGTTTTTTTGCTACTTAGGAGCTTTGTCTTGTATGGGATTGTATTGGTTTGATTTAGATTCAATTTACAGTGGATTATTATTCTATTTTCTTGGATTACTAGGGTATTGGGGAAGTTTAGTTTTTTATAATTCCTATTTACCAGATATTGCTTTTACAGAGCAACAAGATGCGATTAGTGCCAAAGGTTATTCTTTGGGATACATAGGTAGTGTGATTTTATTGATTATCAATTTGGCTATGATTATGAAGCCAAAATTATTTGGAATCACAGGAACTGAAGGTGAAGCAGCAATGAAAGCAATGCGCTATTCGTTTGTAATGGTTGGAGTTTGGTGGATTTTATTCAGTCAGTATACTTATTATTTTTTACCAAAAGGGAATAAAAAAGCAGATGAACCTATCAATAGAGATATCATCTTCAATGGCTTTAAAGAACTAAAAAAAGTATGGTTTATACTGAGTGAAAATTTGCCTTTGAAGCGTTATTTGTATGGTTTTTTTGTTTCAAGTATGGCGGTGCAAACAGTGATGTTAGTGGCTACTTATTTTGGAGCTCAAGAAATCGAATGGAAAACAAAGGAAGATAGCACGACAGGATTGATAATATGTATTCTATTGATTCAATTGGTGGCGGTTCTTGGTGCTTATTTGACATCAAAAGCTTCAGAGAAATTTGGGAATATCAAAACCCTAATCGTGATTAATAGTTTCTGGTTATTACTTTGTATTGGTGCTTTTATCATAACATTACCTATTCAGTTTTATATTATGGCTGCTTTTGTAGGTCTAGTAATGGGAGGGATTCAGGCTTTATCGCGATCCACTTATTCTAAATATTTACCAGAGACTACTGATACTGCTTCCTTTTTTAGTTTTTATGATGTAGCTGAAAAAGTGGGTATCGTAATAGGTATGTGTGTGTATGGCATAATCGACCAAGTGACTGGTAGTCCAAGATTTGCCATTGTTTTCTTGGCTTTATTCTTTTTTATTGCAGTTCTTTTGTTAAAACGTGTACCACCAAAAAAAAGCGTCCTAAATAAAGACGCTTTTGATCATTAAATTGAAAAAAATAATTACCCTTTAGATATTTCTCCAGAACCAACCACTTTAGTGTCTTTTTTGGTTGGATTTCCATAATACACAATATCTCCTGAACCAGAAACTCGTGCGTATAGACTCTCGGAACAACTTACTTTCGTATCACCAGAACCTGAAATGCTGATTGAGGCTGTTTTTGATTTTAAGTCTGAAGCATTGATGTCTCCTGAACCAGAAATACTGCTAGTAAAATCATTGGCAGTTCCGCTTAAAACAATGTCTCCAGAACCGCTCAAACTCATGTTGAATTTTTGAGCATCTACTGCTAGTTTTAAATCCCCAGAACCTGAAAGTTTGGCGTCGAAAGCATCCGTTTTGATAACATCTTTACAAACAATATCGCCTGAACCGCTTAATACCAAGCCATTAATCGATTCGAAAGGAATGGTAATATGAACTGATTTCCCTGGAGATAACTTGAAATTATATCCTTTTTCAGTTCCAATTTTTAAGACATTATCAACTACTTCTACATCAATATAATCCAAGATATTTTCTTCTCCTTTGATAGTGATACTTCCTTCTTTTCCAGATACTAAATCCACATCAAAAAAGCCAGAAACTTTTATTGCATCATAACTTGTAGTAGTTCGGGTTTCTGTAATCACATTGCCGTTGCCTTTAATTTGTTTTCCCATATTCCATTGTCCATAAGACAAAAAAGTGCTAAAAGTGAGTAGTAAAACACTCGCAATAGATAGATTTTTCATAGGTGTTATTTTTTATAGTTATAGTTTTTTAGTTAATGTTACATTTCCATATTCAGAAGTAATAACGACCGTATTCACTCCTTTTTTCTTATAATAGCCGTTAAAATTTTTGGTGTAATTGGTCTCCGCTTTGTTTGAGAATTCAAAATCGCTATCGTATTTGAAGTCTGCATAACGAAGGGTTACATCAAAATCAAAAGCATAATTTGGGCTAAAACCTACTTTTACTCCAGTATATCCAGCATTAATTGCAATTGAATTGGCTTTGGCTTGCACTAATCCAACATCTATGCTGCTGTATTTGGTTTGTAATTTTAATTGATTGTTCAACGTTCCCACTTTAATGGTTAAATAATTTCCGATTCCTTCAAGCGAATTCACTTCTTTTATTTTTACTGTCCCGTATTTGCTGGTATATTTTACATCACCGGCTTCGTCAATCGAAGTGTCTGTGTAGTCAGAAATTAAATCAATTTTAGAGAGGGCATCAATACTAAGTCCTGAATAACGTCCAGTGATGAAACCATTTTTTAAATAAGAAATGCTGGAATTAGAGCAGTATTCTATTGTGATGTTGTTTTTGTTGCTATTCAATCTACCCAAAGTAATTTTTCCATATTTGCAAATGATATTTGTGGGAGCATTCAAATCGCTAGTAGAGATATTTCCGTATTTGTTATCAATTGTTACGCTTCCATTTTTTGGAATTTTGATTACATAATTGATTTCAAAACTGTTGTTTCTTCCTTTAGAGCGATAATTATTATTTTCAATTAGGGTTTTGGCGGTTACCATTGATTTTAGTGCGTTGATGTCTATGGTAATATCATTTAGTTTTTGAGTAACCCAGCTTTCATTATCACCACTTACTTTTATCAAAATGTCAAGTTCAATTTTATCTTCATCCCAAGTTGTTACGAACACAGTTCCGTAGGTATTAGTAATATCAATACCTGCATCAGCGTTGACCATGAAAGCTTTTTTGATGTTTTTTTGCTTAGTAATAATTGCATCATCATTGGCAAAACCAAGTAGTGGAAATAGCAAGAAAACAATGATAGTTTTATAAAGTTTTTTCATCATTTGAAGTATTAAGTTGTTCTGTTGTTTCTATTTGGGTCAGTACGTTTTGTAAGAATGAAATTCGAGTTTGCAAATTGCTAATCATCGCATAAATAATTTGTTTGTTTTCTCCATTGGTGGCAATTTCCTTGATGATATTTTGATAATCATTGTCTAAAATTTTCATTTGTTGTAGCGCATCAGCAATAATTTTTTGATTACTAGGCGAATTTTTCTCCTTCAATTTATTCAATTCATGTTTAATCAAAACTGTAAAAATCGAATCCGTTTGTTTGGTTTCTTTAGAGGCAAATGTCAAGTGATTGGTCTTGGCTTCGGGCTTAAAAAAGAAAGATAAACTGAACATCACTACTAATGATGCCGCAATTGCAATCATGGTATAAATATTTCTTTTCTTTCTTTTGAGGCTTGTGTTTTCAAGCTTGTTCAAAAAACGACTCTCATGATTATTGGGCATTGCTAAAACATCCCATTCTGAGTCGAATTTGCTAAACAATTGTTCTAATTTTTCATCTTCATTGGTCATATTCACGTAATTTATTTCTTAAACTTTCTTTAGCTCTGCTCAAAGTTGTTCTACAATTTGCATAGCTTATCTTTAGAATTTCGCTAATTTCTTCTTGGTCGTAACCTTCAATATAAAACAAAGTCAATACTGTACTGTAACTGCTTTTTAGCGATTGTATAGCTTGCAAAACCTCTTTTACTTTTATTTCATCAAAATTGATAACATCGGTAAATTCGGTCTCTTTATCTTCTATTTTATATAAATTTTTCTCGAAATCATCTACTTTTAGTTTGTTGTTCTTTTTACAAAAATCAATGCTGTAATTAATTACAATACGTTTCAACCATGCGCCAAAAGCCACTTCTTTTTTATACGAGTCAATTTTGGTAAATGCTTTCAAAAAACTCTCTTGCATCACATCCTCAGCAAAATGCTCATCTTTTACCATACGAAAAGCCACATTATACATAGCCTTGCAATACCTATTATAGACTTCAAACTGAGCCTTTTGGTTTTGTTGTTGGCAAAGGGTTACCAATTCTTCGATATGTAATTGCTGATAGGACAAGTAGTGATTGATCGTTTTAATGAAAGACGTCTCGTTTTGAGCCATGTTACAGTTTTGTAAAAAAAAGAATTTTAAAGGTATCAAATTAAATGTTTAGAAGATGAAATGCTTAATTCTTAATTTCTTTTAGTTGATTTGAAGCAGAAAGTTTTTGTATTTGTAAACCTTTGTATGTTCTTTCTATTTTTGTTTTTTAAAAGTAAAAATGTAAAGGATACCGCTGCCATTCTATATGCTTTTCAATTTTGATGTATTATCATTTCTTTTCTTGTATTTACTTTTATTAAATTCAAACCCCAAATTATAACTTCAAAAGTAAATTTTCTCTGTTCCAAATAACTATAATTTATGGAATTCTTATTTCTTTAATACCTAAAATCTAAAAAAGTATGTAGTTTTGAAAAAAACTATACCCAATGAAAAAAATTGCTATCCTTCTTTTGATGAGTTCGTTTTCAATCATTAAAGCGCAAGGATTATTGAATAAAAATGAAACCACTTTTACCCGACAAGACAGTCTTAGAGGAAGTGTTACCAAAGAGCGTGCGTGGTGGGATTTGAAGCACTATCACCTAGCTATAAAAGTGAATCCATCGGATAGCACTATTTTGGGGTCGAATACGATTCGCTATCAAGTGCTTCAGGAAAATTCTGTGCTGCAAATTGACTTGCAAAATCCGATGGCCATTACCAATGTAACCCAAGACGGAAAACCGTTGACCTACAAGCGAGAGGGAAATGTTTATTTTATCACTTTAGCAGCACCTCAAAATGTAGGTACTACCAAAGAAATAGTGGTGTTTTATGAAGGAAAACCAAAAGTAGGGGTCAATCCGCCTTGGGATGGAGGGATTACTTGGAAAAAAGATAAAAATGGAAATCCTTTTATCGCCTCCTCTTGTCAAGGTTTGGGAGCTAGTGTTTGGTGGCCCAACAAAGACCATATGTATGATGAAGTTGATGAGGGAATGAAAATTAGTGTAAACGTTCCTGAAAATCTGACGGATGTTTCTAACGGTCGCTTGCAAAGCGTACAAAAGGAAAAAGATGGAACCAAAACCTTTCATTGGGTGGTTAAGAATCCAATCAATAATTATGGTGTGAATATTAATATTGGCGATTACGTCTCTTTTTCTGAAAAATACGAGGGTGAAAAAGGCGACTTAGATTGTACCTATTACGTATTGCGTGATGATTTGGTAAAGGCAAAAAAGCAATTTCAAGATGTACCCAAAATGTTGAAGGCTTTCGAACATTGGTTTGGTCCTTATCCGTTTTATGAAGACAGTTACAAATTGGTACAGGCTCCCTATTTAGGAATGGAACACCAAAGTAGCGTTACCTATGGCAATAAATTTTTGAATGGCTATTTAGGACGTGATTTGAGTGGTACAGGTTGGGGAATGAAGTTTGATTTTATCATAATTCACGAGTCGGGGCACGAGTGGTTTGCGAACAACATTACCTATAAAGACATCGCGGATATGTGGATTCACGAAAGTTTTACCAATTATTCTGAGAGTTTGTTTTTGGAGTATTATTTTGGTAAAGAAGCGGGCTACACTTATGTGCGTGGTATTCGAAAAAACATCGAAAATGACAAACCAATTATTGGTAACTATGACGTAAACAATGAGGGTTCTGGCGATATGTATTACAAAGGCGCCAATATGCTGCATACTTTGCGACAAGTGGTAAACAATGACGAAAAATGGCGTGCTATCTTGCGAGGTTTAAATGCTACTTTTTACCATCAAACAGTCACTACTCAACAAATTGAAAGTTATTTGAGCGAAAAAATAGGTAGAGATTTGACACCTGTTTTTAATCAGTACTTGCGTGATACGCGCATTCCAACTTTGGAGTATTTCTTTAAAAATAATCAGTTAGGTTATCGTTGGGCGAATAGTGTGGCCAATTTCAATCTCCCTGTAAAAGTTTATCTGAATGGTACCGCACAAATTTTGGAGCCTAATAACGAGTGGAAAATGTTGCCTTTAGTAACAAAAGAAAAACCAACACTTGAAGTGGATAACAACTATTATGTGGGCAGCTACAATATAACGGAGTAGTTCCAAGAACAAAAAATAAAAAAAGCTTTCTGATCTCTAGCAATAGTTCAGAAAGCTTTTTTTATTGTTATTCAGTGATGGAATTATTTATGAAGTAGATTGGCAATTTTCGAGTAAACAAAGAGTACCATAGGTCGAAGTGCTAAATACAGAATGCTACAAATGAGTACTAAAATAGTTCCAATAAGAACGGGGAGTACACCCCCAAAAGTAAAGGTCATTCCAATTACAAAACCAAGAAAACATTCTGAACGATAAATGGGCAAGAATAAAGCAAGCATTAACAAGCCGACAATCATATAAAATGGGACATCTTGATTGCTAAGTGTAAAAAATACCGAAAGTACTATCCCAAAAAGAAGAGCGCCTACAAAATAAGCAATAAAACTGCTTGGTAAAGCACTACTCGTTGCTTCTTTGGCTATTCGTACTTGTGAGCGGTACAGCAAGAACCAAGTTAGCAAAGGAAGCAAAATACCACTCCACCAATTCGAAAATGAAGGCAAGTCTTTGTTTTGCAAAAGATGATGACTGGTCACGCCTCCGTGAAAATAATCCCAAAGCAATAAAGTCCAAATGAACACTGTTACTAGGATAGTACAATAAATACGCTTTTTTAAAGATGATGATTGCTGCAAAGTTTTCCTATTTAATGGGTTTTGTTTAAATCTTTAGTCATTAGTAGCAAAAAAACAGAATAGTTACAGGATTTTGTGGGTCTCTAATTAATTAACCGAAAGCTTTTTTTTAAGCACCAAAAGAATACACAGTTGTAGCTTTTATTAAATTTTCTCAGCCAAAAAACAAAATTCAGAAATGGTGCGACTACTATTTAGTAAGTGGCCCTTTTTTTCAAACAAGGGTTTGTGTGGAATTTACCCTTCAACTGCGTTCAGGGTGACGTTTTTGGAATTTGGAATTTGGAATTTGCTTTTTGCTTTTTGGAATTAAAAATGTCATCTTGTCATATTTTTTCCGCCATTTTTGGAGTAAACTGACAATTTATAGACTGACATCGGCTTGGCACAGTACTTGACTTACCGACCTCGAGTTGTTAAAACGAGTATACAATAAAAATTAAATATAGTAAAAATGGGTAAAATAATCGGAATTGATTTAGGTACGACCAACTCTTGTGTTTCTGTAATGGAAGGTAATGAAGCAGTTGTTATTCCTAACGCAGAAGGAAAAAGAACAACGCCATCTATCATCGCTTTTGTAGAAGGTGGAGAAATTAAAGTGGGTGATCCTGCAAAAAGACAAGCAGTAACTAATCCAACTAAGACTATTGCTTCTATCAAACGTTTTATGGGACACACTTTTGCTGAAACTCAAGAAGAGGCAAAAAGAGTTCCTTACACAGTAGTAAAAGGTGACAACAATACACCACGTGTGGATATTGACGGTCGATTGTACACTGCTCAAGAATTGTCAGCTATGACACTTCAAAAAATGAAAAAAACTGCTGAAGACTATTTAGGTCAAACAGTAACTGAAGCAGTTATTACTGTTCCTGCTTACTTTAACGATGCACAACGTCAGGCTACAAAAGAGGCTGGTGAAATCGCTGGTTTGAAAGTTATGCGTATCATTAACGAACCAACTGCTGCGGCTTTGGCTTACGGATTGGATAAAAAAGGAACGGATCAAAAAATTGCTGTTTACGATTTAGGTGGAGGTACTTTTGATATCTCTGTTCTAGAATTAGGAGACGGAGTTTTCGAAGTATTGTCTACTAATGGTGATACACACTTAGGTGGTGATGATTTTGATCAAGTAATCATTGACTGGTTGGCAGACGAATTCAAAGCTGAAGAAGGTATTGATTTACGTTTAGATCCAATGTCATTACAACGTATCAAAGAAGCTGCTGAGAAAGCAAAAATTGAATTGTCTTCTTCTGCAGAAACTGAAATCAACTTGCCATACGTTACGGCTACGGCTTCAGGACCAAAACACTTAGTAAAAAAATTAACTAGATCACAATTCGAAAAATTGTCTGACAGTTTAGTTAAACGTTCAATGGCTCCAGTTGCTCAAGCATTGAAGGATGCAGGTTTGTCTACTTCTGATATTAATGAAGTAATCTTAGTAGGTGGTTCTACTCGTATCCCAAGAATCGTTGAAGAAGTTGAAAAATTCTTCGGTAAAAAAGCGTCTAAAGGAGTTAACCCTGATGAAGTTGTAGCTATTGGTGCAGCTATTCAAGGTGGTGTTTTGTCTGGAGATGTAAAAGATGTATTGTTACTTGACGTTACACCTTTGGCTTTAGGTATCGAAACTATGGGTGGTGTAATGACTACTTTGATCGAAGCTAACACTACTATCCCAACAAAAAAATCTCAAGTTTTCTCAACAGCTGCTGATTCTCAACCATCTGTTGAAATCCACGTATTGCAAGGAGCTAGAGCAATGGCTGTTGATAACAAAACTATTGGTCGTTTCCACTTAGACGGAATTCCACCAGCCCCAAGAGGTGTTCCTCAAATTGAAGTTACTTTTGACATTGATGCTAATGGTATCATCAAAGTATCGGCTACTGACAAAGGAACTGGTAAATCGCATGACATTCGTATCGAAGCTTCTTCTGGTTTAACTGCTGAAGAAATCGAGAAAATGAAAAAAGATGCTGAAGCAAATGCTGAGGCTGATAAACAAGCGAGAGAAAAAGCAGAAAAATTGAACGAAGCTGACGCAATGATTTTCCAAACAGAATCTCAATTGAAAGAACTTGGTGATAAATTATCTGACGATAACAAAGTGGCTGTAGAGTACGCTTTAACTGAATTGAGAATGGCACACCAATCTCAAGACATTCCAGCTATTCAAACTGCTTTGGATAACATCAACGCTGCTTGGAAAAAAGCAACTGAAGCGATGTACGCTCAAGGTGAACAAGGTCAAACTGCTGCTGAGCCACAAGCTCAAGCACAAGGAGACAATGTTGAAGACGTTGAATTCGAAGAAGTAAAATAAGTATTAAGTACTTTGTACTAAGTAGTAAGATTGAAACCGAGTCAGTAATGGCTCGGTTTTTTTTGTGCCCTAGACTCAGATTTTGATGCAAATGGTTTGCTTTTAATTATATAGAAAAAGGAAAAGTAATACAACCGTTATTGGATATAGTCTTATCGTTTTTTTGTCATATCGAGGTGTTTTTATGCTATAAAATGATATTAACTTTGTAAGGTAGAGCGCAGTCGAAACCCTTCTTAAAACAAAAAACGTCAATGGTATCGCAGTAGAGATATAAAGAGGGTTCTCGACTGCGCTCGAACTGACAAGATGCTCAGTTTTATGGTTTTCCTAGCGGGATAAATAGACAATATTAACTCATACAAAAAAAGGTCTCGCTATAAAACGAGACCTTTTGATATTACACTAAAAGGTTGCTTATGATTTTGGATTCAAAGCAGCATCGATTCGAGCTACTAAATCCAATAAGTGGAATTTACTCAAACGATCCATTCTTGCCGCAGCCACTTTCATTTCATTTTTCAATCCTACCAATTGTCCTCTAGCGATAGAAGGCAAATCGGTTTGGGCTAAATTTACAGTTCTTGAATTCATACCGTAAGCAGCACCTACACTGTTAGAACGTACTACTGCATTACCTGGTTTTAGCATAGCAATTACTTTGTCTACATACAATTTTTGAATGTTTCTACGGTAAATGTCTATTTTGGCGCCACCAGCTAATTCTGAGAAGATGCCTTTTTTCAAGTCGGTCATTAACTCGTCTACAGAATAGTTTTCAGGACTATTACTTGCGCTTTCCATCAAACGTACCATTCTGTCTCCAGCTAATAAGTTAGAAAGGGTTCCGTCTTGCATCGCTTTGATGGCTTCTACACCACTTTCTGGACTAATTTTAGATAAAACATTAGTATCTAGTAACCATTTTGGTGTAGCAAATAATTGAGTGTTTAAGAAGGTAACTGCTTCTTTTTGGATGCTTTTTGGAACTACTTCAAATTGGTTACCTGACATATCATAGGTTTTTGGTGTGTCATAAATACCTCCAACGTTTTTGGTCACGTGTCCCATATAGCGTCTGAATTGTCCTGTCAAAGCATTGTACATTTCTTCTAATTCTGCATAGCTTTCTCCTTTTTCGGCACTCCAAATGATTAAGTTTGGCAAAATGCGTTTTAAGTTTTTGATTCCGTAAGCAGAAGCTTTCATAGCATTATCACCAATATCTTCTGTTTGGTATCTTGGGTCATAAGGACTAGCTTCTGTTCCAAACCACAAACGACGGTTTTTGTAGGCTTCTTTGGTCATCTCGTTCAAGATGGCTTTTTCTGCTTTTTCATCTTTGGCGTCAGCAAAATAAGAATAGCCCCATTTGATAGCCCATTTGTCATAATCTCCAATTCTTGGGAATAAGTGTTTTACCCCGTCTTCTGGCTGTGCTACGTAGTTGAAACGAGCATAATCCATAATAGAAGAAGTGTGACCGTTCTTTTCTTGGAAAGCAGGATCTCTAAGTTTTTCTACTGGAGTAGCGGTACTTGCTCCCATATTGTGACGTAAACCTAAAGTATGTCCTACTTCGTGAGAAGATACAAAACGAATCAATTCGCCCATTAGGTTGTCATCAAATTGTTTTTTTCTTGCCGCTGGATCAACAGCCGCAGTTTGGATTAAATACCAGTTTCTCAACAAACTCATGATGTTGTGGTACCATCCGATATGGCTTTCTAGGATTTCTCCAGATCTTGGATCGTGAACGTTCGGACCGTAAGCATTTTGAATATCGGCAGCAAAATAACGCAATACTGAGAAACGCGCATCTTCTAAGCTCATAGTTGGGTCATTCTCTGGCCAATATTCACCGCGAATAGCGTTTTTCCAACCTGCTGCTTCAAAAGCTACTTGCCAGTCGTCAATTCCTTGTTTGATGAATTTTCTCCATTTGATTGGAGTAGCAGGGTCGATATAGTACACGATTGGTTTTTTCGGTTCGATCAATTCGCCTCTTTTTTGTTTGGCAGCGTCTTCAGCGTTTTTAGGTTCTAGTTTCCAACGAACGGCAAAAATTTCAGTATCCGATTTTTGAGATTCTTCTTCAAAAACATCGATTTGGTTAGCAAAGAAACCAACACGAGCATCGAACGTTCTTTTACGCATTGGCACTTTTGGTAACAACAACATCGAAGTATTCAGCTCGATGGTTACTACACCTGCATCTAAACCAGCAGGTAAGTTGGTTCCAATTCTAGGTGTTGGATTCAGCGATAACTGCGGCGCTGTTGTAGCGTACGTTTTTACGGTTTTGATTTCAACATTAATTGGGTAGCTGCTCATTTTTTGAATAAAAGAGCGGTCTTTTTGAAACCCTTGAATATTGAGTAATTGTTTTTTGATAGGATCCAAAGAGAAAGTTTGTAAATCCGATTCAAATGTTGGAGTTACATCAATTACATAACCTGTAGTTTCTTTTCCTTCTTTTTTAAAGGCTAAAATTTCATAGTTACCAATAATTGGGTCTGCTGATGAATTTTTTACTGCTTGAGCAATAGGTTTGTCTTCATCTGGAGAAGTAATTACGTGTGTAATAGAGCGTAACAAAAGGTTGTTGTTCAATCCTTTTTCCCATTTGATAACTTGACGATTTACTTCTTCACCTCCAAAAACACCTCCACCAGCTGGAGTTTTAGAATAACGTGTAATCGTCATTATTTCTTTTCCGATAAGCGTATCGTTGATTTCAAACAAGAACTTATTATCGGTTGTTTTGTGAATATTGAAAAGTCCTTTTTGAGTAACTGCCGTAGAGTCGACTACTTTGTTATACGGTTTAGGTCCTTTTTTTTCAGGAGCCTTTTGTTCTACTTTCGGAGCTTCTTTACCTGCATCCTTCTTTTTTTTGCTTTGTGCAACGGTTACTTCGGTACAGCAAAAAAGTAACGCGGTACTAAGTAAGAGTAATTTGGTTTTTGACATGTTACTTTGAATTTTTTAAATTGAAATAGGTTGATAGTTGATATAGTTTTAAAGATTCTGCATTTAAACAGATTTCTAGTACCAAACCTATTAAAAAAAATCAAAAAAAATGGCAATTTGTAATTTTAACTTCAAACATTAACAAATGTTGATAGTAATAGTGTTTTTTTAAGTAAACCTGATTTTTCTCATAATCTGTAATTTTTTAATTATCTAATTTTGTAGTCTTTGTAATGTGATTTATTTAAAACGCAATACTTTTTATAAAGTCAAATATCTTACTATCAGTTAAATATTGATTTATTTTTTGTAATATTACTATATAAACACAATTCTAATAGTGTAGTAGAGTTATATTTTAAAAAGTAAGTATTGGTTTTAAATTTAGAGAACATAGTATTAATTGAATAAAATTTATTTAAATGAATAAAGCAATATACATAGCCACAAGTGAGCAAAATTGTGGGAAATCGATCATTAGTTTGGGCTTAATGCAATTATTAATTGGCAAAACACCACGAGTAGCTTATTTTAGACCAATTATTGAGGATTTTGAAGAAGGGCAATTTGATAACCATATAGAAACTGTTATTACACATTTTGGTTTGGATATGAAGTTTGATGAGGCTTACGCTTTTACCAAGAGCAAATTAATCAAGAAAAAAAATAAAGGCAAGATTGGTGAAGTACTTGATGTGATTATAGAAAAATTCAAGAAACTGGAAGAGAAATTTGATTTTGTTTTGGTTGAAGGCACTAGTTTTACTGGTGAAGGAACTGCAATTGAATTAGATACCAATGTTTTAATTGCTAAAAACTTAGGGATTCCAGCAATTGTTATTGGATCTGGAGTGGGTAAAACGTTAGAAGAGTTAGTTGATAGTTTATATCTTGCTTATGATACCTTTAAAGTGAAAGATGTCGAGGTAATTTCAGTTGTTGCTAACAAAGTGCAACCAGAAAATGTTGCTTTAGTTACTACAAATTTGCAAAAGCATTTGCCTGAAGGAATTTTGGTAAATACAATTCCATTAATTCCTGTTTTAAATAACCCTACTATTCAAGAAATTGTTGACGAAACAGGCGCTAAAATTTTATTTGGACATGAATTTTTAAACAATCAAATTGGGAGCTATAGCATAGGAGCCATGCAATTACCAAATTATTTAAATAATTTAAAAGAAAATGGTCTTATTATTACTCCTGGAGATAGAGCTGATATTATTTTAGGAGCGCTACAAGCAAACGAGTCGGCTAACTATCCAAATGTTTCTGGTATTCTCTTAACAGGAAATATTATGCCAGAAGAAAGTGTATTGAAATTAATTGAAGGGCTTTCATCAGTTGTCCCCATACTTGCTGTAGAAGGAGGAACCTATAGCGTGTCCAATCAAGTAGGGGCAATTAATTCTAAAATATATGCCAATAATCTTCAAAAGATCGAAACATCAATCAGTACTTTTGATAAATATGTAGCCATTGATGCCCTCGCAGAACGATTTATTGCTTTTGAATCTGAAGGAATTACTCCTAAAATGTTTCAGTATAACCTCGTTAAACGCGCTAAATTGCACCGTAAACATATAGTTTTACCAGAAGGGAATGATGATCGTGTTCTGATAGCTGCAGCTCGATTACAAAAAATGAATGTAGTCGATCTAACTATAATAGGCTCAAAGAAAAGTATTGAAGCTAAAATTATTGAATTAGGAATTGATTTGGATTTTGATAAAATTGCCATAATAAGTCCAAAGAATTCAGAACATTACGAAGATTATGTAAACACTTACTACGAATTGCGAAAAGCTAAAAATGTATCCTTAGCTATGGCAAGAGATTTATTAGAAGATGTCTCTTATTTTGGTACTATGATGGTGTATAAAGGTCATGCTGATGGGATGGTTTCAGGAGCAGCACATACTACACAACATACTATTTTGCCAGCACTTCAGTTTATCAAAACAAAGCCTAATTCATCGGTGGTTTCATCTGTGTTTTTTATGTGTTTAGAAGATAGAGTCTCTGTTTTTGGAGATTGTGCAATTAATCCTAATCCTACGGCAGAACAATTGGCAGAAATTGCTATTTCATCTGCTGATTCTAGTTTGGCATTTGGTATTGATCCTAAAGTAGCTATGTTATCGTACTCATCTGGAAATTCAGGCAAAGGAGATGAAGTAGAAAAAGTAAGAACTGCAACCGAAATTGTTAAAGCCAAACGACCTGATATTAAAATTGAAGGACCTATTCAGTATGATGCTGCTGTAGATATGAATGTAGGGAAAAGCAAAATGCCCGATTCACAAGTGGCTGGACAAGCTAGCGTTTTAATATTTCCGGATTTAAATACCGGAAATAACACTTATAAAGCGGTTCAAAGAGAAACAGGCGCATTGGCAATTGGCCCTATGTTGCAAGGATTGAATAAACCTGTGAATGACTTGAGTAGAGGATGTACTGTTGATGACATTATCAATACTGTGGTAATTACTGCCATTCAAGCTCAAGGATTATAAAAAGGTGAAAAATAAAACGGATACTAACAACAAAAAAAGTTTGCTATGAAAATTGTAATTATAAATTCTGGAAGTTCATCTATTAAATATCAATTGATTGAAATGCCAGAGCAAAAGGTTATCTGTAATGGTATGATAGACCGAATAGGCTTGGACACATCAAACCTTACCTATACTACCGATTCAAATAAAATTGAGGAATCAATGCCTATTGCAAATCATAAAATAGGTTTACAAAAAATCGCTCAATTACTTATGGATGAAAAAGTAGGTGTAATTAAATCTACTTCAGAAATCAAGGCGGTTGGACATAGAGTAGTACATGGTGGAAGTTCTTTTTCGAATACAGTTGAAATCACAAAGGAAGTCAAAGAGGAAATTCGAAACCTTTTTGAGCTAGCTCCATTGCATAATCCAGCCAATTTGGAAGGCATAGTCGTGGCAGAACAAATTTTTGATGAAGCAAAACAAGTTGCCGTTTTTGATACCGCATTTCATCAAACAATGCCCGTTGAAGCGTATAAATATGCAATTCCAAATTATTTGTTAACCGAAAATAAAATTCGCGCTTATGGATTTCATGGAACAAGTCATAAATATGTATCCGAAAAAGCAATTCAATATTTGTCGAAACAAGCCAATCACACCGCTTCCAAAATAATTACAATTCATTTAGGGAATGGATGCAGTATGACAGCTATTAAAGATGGCAAAAGTGTGGATCATACACTAGGTTTCGGACCGATGAATGGTTTGGTAATGGGAACACGTAGTGGAGATGTTGATCCGTCCGTGATTTTTTATTTGGTAAAATCATTAGGATATTCCATGGATGAAGTGAATACCATGCTTCAAAAGCAAAGTGGAATGCTCGGACTAACAGGCTATTCTGATTTACGAGATATAGAAAGTAATGCTAATGCTGGTAACAAAGATTGTCAATTGGCACTTGCAATGAATACCTATAGAATTAAAAAAACTATTGGTTCGTATGCTGCAGTTTTAAACGGCATTGACGCCATTGTTTTTACAGCTGGAATAGGGGAGAATTCTGAATGTATTCGAAGAATGGTTTGTACTGATATGGACTATTTTGGAATTGATTTGGATCAAGAAAAAAACGGCATTCGCTCAAAAGAAATCAGAGAAATTAATACTTCCAATTCTAAAACTAAAATTTTGGTTATTCCAACCAACGAAGAAGCTGAAATTGCCAATCAAGTATATGAATTGCTTTCGTAGTTAGTTGAAAAAATAAAAAAGAAAATCCCCTAAACTTATTTTAAAAAGTTTAGGGGATTTTTTAATCTCTATAATTCAAAGCGGGTTTTCGGTCACCAAGTAAAGGTTTATATTGATAGTCGCCTTTGCTGGATTTGAATTCATCTTTGGCTTTTTGAACTAAAGTAGGATTCGTAAACAAATCAATTGCCATGAATGAAAGTGTTTTGGCAGCTATAAGCATTCCTTTGATACCAATATCAGTTCCGCCGCACGATACAGCTTGCCAACTATGTGCTCCAGTTCCTGGAACCCAAGTCGCGGTTTCGATTCCAACAGTGGGAACGGTATAACTCACATCTCCAACATCAGTTGAACCAAGATTTTTTTCAATATGCATTGGATTTACTTTAGCAGCGTTGATTATAGGAGGTTTCTTATCTATAAAACTACTTTGTATTTTAGTGGCAAATGCAATTTCTTCTGCTGTATACTGTACGCCTCCAACTTTTTCTAAATTAATTTGCATGGCATCTGCCAAGGTAGTATTGATAAGTAAATCGTGTGTTCCTCCAATAATTTCATATTCGGAACGAGTTCCTGTTCCCATTGCAGCACCTTCCGCTGCTTTGGCTACTCGGTCAAAAACACTAACAGCAACAGATTTTTCGGGATTTCTTATATAGTAATATACCTCTGCAACATCTGGAACAACATTGGGTGCTTTACCACCATTAGTAATCACATAATGAATTCTGGTCTCTTGAGGAATATGTTCTCGCATCATGTTGACCATATAATCCATAGCTTCGACTGCATCTAAGGCAGAACGTCCTTGTTCAGGTGAGGCTGAAGCGTGCGAAGAAATTCCATAAAATCTAAATTTGGCCGATTTGTTGGCTAAAGCACTTGTGTAAGTTACCGAATTGTTATCTGATGGATGCCAATGTAACATAATATCAACCGAATTAAAGACGCCATCACGAACCATATAGACCTTTCCACTTCCGCCTTCTTCGGCAGGACAACCAAATATTTTTATGGTTCCTTTAAGCTTACCTTCTTTTATTAGATTTTTTATGGCAATTCCTGCAGCAATGGAACCTGTTCCAAACAAATGATGGCCGCAACCATGTCCGTTATTTTTGTTTGGAATTGGATTTTTATTTGGCGAAGTGTCTTGTGACAAACCTGGCAAAGCATCATATTCTGCTAAAATACCTACTACCGGGCTACCACTTCCATAAGTCGCCACAAAAGCAGTTGGGATTCCTGCAACTCCATTGGTCACTTCAAATTCATTGTTTTTTAATTGCATTGATAACAAACCTGAACTGTTGGTTTCTTTATAACCCAGTTCTGCATACTCCCATATGGATAAAGCCGTTTTTTTATAAGTATCCCTTTCTTTTTCAATACTAGCACTTACTTTTTGCTTTAAGATTTCGGTGTTTTTTTGTGACCAATGATTTTGAACAAATAGAGTAGTTGCAGCTATAACCAAAATTGTTTTTTTCATATTCAAATGTTACGTTTTATAGTTTTTTTTATTAAAAACAAAATCAAATAACCCCATATAATATTTCAAATATATTCCTTTTTTGCTACAAAACATGAACTTTAGTAAAAGGATTCAGGGAAAACGCACCATTTACTTTTACGGCACGAATGACACTACTACGCACTAATTTTTGTGGTACTAAAATTTGAATGAAACGAATTTTATCTTCCTTTGTCTGATTTGTGTTATTTATTTGTTTGTCCTAAAAACAAATACTTAGTATAGGATCCAAAATAACCATAAAAAAAACCTGATTTGAATAACAATCAGGTTTACGTATGTTTTAAAAGTCAACAAAAGAGTTGGTATAAATTTGATTATATAGCTGTGGCGATAGCTACAAAATCATTTGCATTTAAAGCAGCACCTCCAATTAATCCTCCATCCACATCTGGTTTAGAAAAAATTTCTTTGGCGTTATCTGGTTTTACACTACCTCCATATAAAATCGTTAAATCTTCAGCAATATCGCTACCGAAGGCTTTACGAACTGTTTCTCTAATAAATTCATGCATTTCTTGAGCTTGTTCTGGGGAAGCTGTTTCTCCAGTTCCGATTGCCCAAACAGGCTCATATGCTAGAACTACTTTTTCCCAATCAGCTGCTGCTATGTGAAACAAGCCGTCTTTTAATTGGTTTTCAACTACATTGAAATGATTACCAGATTGACGGTCTTTTAATTCTTCTCCAAAACAGAAAATAACTGTAAAATCGTGTTCCAAAGCTGTGTTAACTTTAGAAGCAATTAAAGCATCTGTTTCATGAAAAATTGCTCTACGCTCAGAGTGTCCTAAAATCACATAATCTACTCCTACACTTTTGATCATATCTGCAGAAATTTCACCAGTAAATGCACCACTTTCTGCTTGGTGAAGGTTCTGTGCTGCTACTTCAATTGCGCTTCCTTCCAATTTAGTTACTGCAGCGGCTAAGTTGATAAAAGTAGGTGCTACAATTACCTGTGCTGTAGTATTTGTGGGTAATTTTGCTAACAAATCGGTCAATAATTCTTGAGTTTGTGTTGCGTTTTTATGCATTTTCCAGTTTCCTGCTACTATCTTTTTTCTCATTTTTTTATTTATTTATAGTTGTATTATTTTATTTTAAACTTTTTAGTGTTTCATCGATGACTGCAAAATCAGTTTCAATGGCTCGATAACGTACAATGTTACCTTTTTTGTCAAGTATGATGTATCTCGGAATCCAATCCAAATCAATAGCTTTTCCAAAAATGCCTTTCATTTGGTCATTGGCCATGTAATGATCGCCTTTGATTTCGTGTTTTTCAATACCCGCTTTCCATTTATCAGCAGTTTTATCCATTGAGATAAAAATATAATCTACTTCTGGATGATTAGCTTGTAGCTCTTTTAATTTAGGCATTGCTTTTACACAATCCCCACACCAAGAAGCCCATATTTCTATAACAACAGTTTTGCCTTTGTGTTTCTTTAAAACATCTTTAAATGCAACTTGTTGCTCATTTACTGCCAATAATTTTTCGCTTAGAGCCACTGGTGAAAATGCAGTTTTCTGTGCTTGTGTGCATGAAAAGCACACAATTACAAATAAAAACACTATAATTTTTTTCATTTTACTTTTTGATTTTTTTTGGTTGTTTACAAATTTAAGCAAACTATTTTACCTAAAGCTACCTTAAATTAGGAGTTTACATTTTTTTTATCAAATTAGGTTCACAATATCGATATCGTTAATAATTTAAATTATATGACTTTGATAAAGAAAGTATAAAAAAAGTGCGTATCTAAAATTGTACGCACTTTTATCTAATAATTAAAAGAAATTAAAAATCCTTATAATTTCAATTTATCAATATCATTATAATGTACTTTTTGTTTTACCACCGCTTTAGAAATGATAACAACACTAGGATTGGCTCTTTCAATGGTTTTTAATGCAATTGCATCACAGAAGTAGAAATCAAAAGTGAGTCCATAATGTTTTTGCACTTTCTCAATAAGTTCTGGTGAAGATGCTGTCATTCCAATTACTTTGTAACCCTTTATTACTGCTTTTTGATGTAAGGCTTCCATTTTAGCCATTCCTTCAGGACTAGCTTTATCCAAATCATAAGCAACTATTAGCATTAATTGTTCATGTCTTAAATAACGATTTCTATAATCCCCACCATTTCTTTCCATTGTAAAATCATGGATTGGAGGAATGTAACCTTCCTTAATTACTTTATCTTTTCGATCAACAAAGGTAGCACCAGCAGGTATTTGCATAAGCTCTTTCTCAGTATATTCTTTTTGCACTCCATTTACATTGTAAATAAATACCATTTCTACTTCACTTTTCGGCGCATTATCTGGAATCATCATACCATCATCAATGTTGTTTCCTACTTTGAAAGGTCTAAAATCAATGATTGGTAAGTGATTGAGTACCCAATAGCCCATAAAACAGCAAAGGAATAAGGTAAGTATCACTATGGCGTGTTGCGTTTTGGGACCAAATAAGGGTTGGATCATTTTTTGATTAAAAAACAAGAGTAAAATAAAGAATAATAGGATAATATCTTTTGCAAACGATTGCCATGGGGTTAGTTTTAAAGCATCACCAAAACATCCACAGTCTTTAACTACATTAAAATAAGCAGAATAAAAGGTTAAAAAGGTAAACAGAATAATCAAAATTAATAAACTCCATAAGGTCCATTTTGATCGATAACCAATTAAAAGCAATACACCTAAAACCACTTCAAAAATTACCAAAAACAAGGCAATTGCTAAAGCTAATGGTTCTAAAAAAGGTAGGTTGAAAACAGGTTCACTAAAATATTCAGCTAACTTGTATGAAAATCCAACGGGGTCATTGAGTTTGATTAATCCAGAAATGATAAATAAAATACCAACAAAAAGTCGGGATAATTGGGTAATAATGTTTTTCATAGTGTAAGTAAAAATTTATTTTTTTAAATGAAATTTCATCAAGATTAAAGCAAATACAGCATAGTTTATCATGTCTTGATAATTGGCATCAATTCCTTCAGAAACTAGAGTTTTTCCTTTATTGTCCTCAATTTGTTTTACTCTAAGTAATTTTTGAAGTATCAAATCAGTCAACGAACTCACACGCATATCACGCCATGCTTCTCCATAATCGTGATTTTTATCTTCCATCAATGTTTTGGTTAATACAATTTTTGAGTCGTACCATTTTGTAGCCTCAGTAACATCTAAATCGGGTTGTTCAGCAATACCTAATTCTAACTGTACTAACGCCATAATCGAATAATTGATAATCCCAATAAATTCTCCGGTTTCGTCTTCATTGACTTTACGGACCTCGTTTTCTTGTAAGCTACGAATACGTTGCGCTTTGATAAATATCTGGTCTGTTAGTGACGGTAATCTTAGAATGCGCCAAGCACTTCCGTAATCTTTCATTTTATTGATAAATAATTGCCGGCATATTGCAATAACTGCATCGTATTCTTGTGAAGTATTCCTCATTATTGGTGTATATTTGTATTCAAAGAGCTCCAAAAATAAACTATTTTTTGGAATCAGTCATCAAATTGAAAAACAATCCATAAAACCATGACAATCAACTGCAATTCACTTTTAATCGACTTGTCAAGTCCGAAAGTAATGGGAATTTTAAATGTAACACCTGACTCTTTTTTCGACGGCGGTCGGTATAACAAGGAGAAAAAAATTTTAGAGCGAGTAGAGCAAATGCTAATCTACGGCGCAACTTTTATTGACATCGGAGGGTATTCTAGCAAACCAAATGCTCCATTAGTTTCTGTACAAGAAGAAAAACAAAGAACCATTCCTGTAGTAGCCTCCATAATGAATCATTTTCCTGAAGCAATTTTGTCTATTGATACTTTTAGAAGTGAAGTAGCACAGTTGTGTTTGGATCAAGGAGCTGCTTTAGTTAATGATATTTCAGCTGGACTTCTAGATCCAATGATGCTAAAAATAGTTGCCAATTATCAAGTGCCCTATATCATGATGCATATGAAAGGTACGCCACAAAACATGACTACCCAAACTCAATATGACAACCTTGTAAATGACATGATTTTTTATTTTTCAGAACGAATAACTGCCGCACGTGACTTGGGAATATCAGATCTAATTGTGGATCCAGGTTTTGGTTTTGCAAAGACCATTGATCAGAATTTTGAATTATTGCGCCTTTTGGATCTTTTTAAATCATTGGAGTTGCCAATTTTAGCAGGTCTTTCTAGAAAATCAATGATTTATAAAAAATTGGAAATCAGTCCTGATGAAGCTCTTAATGGAACAACCGTTTTAAATACAATAGCTTTACAAAAAGGGGCTAAAATACTACGTGTGCATGATGTAAAAGAAGCGGTTGAGACAATTAAATTATGGGAGAGCGTAACTTGTAACTAAATTTTATGAAATCATTTTTATTAGGCTTCCTTGCTTTTTTTTTAATGGCTTGTGAAGGAAAAAAAACAATTCAACTACCAAAAGATAGTCGGTCTGTTTTGACCACGATAGGAGAACATTCCCTTATTTACTTTTTTTTTAAAACAAATAACAATGACACTATTGTAGATCTAAATCGAAATAATACCATAAGTTCAACACATTGGGTTTTTACTATAGACAAACGATTACCGTTGCGTATAGTGATGCCTCATATTATGAAAATGCAAGCCAAGAAGGAGGGGAGCATGCATAAAAATGAAACTTCCGAAAACTACTTTTCATATGCCGATAGTCTTCATAAAAGTTTGGCTTTTATTTCTTTTACCAATGTGAAGTATAATTTGGCTAAACCCAACTCTGACATTGTGGTATTTTTTACTAAAAAAAATACAATTTATTGTAATGAATCCCTGAAGAGTCGTGAAGATGTAAAGCAATTATTGACTGGAACTGAATTCAAAAACAAAATAATTAGTTTCGCTTTTGATAAAAACATGAGTTTTGAGTTATATATTCAAAATGAAATTTATTTACAAAGTTTAAATATTAAAAGCAATGAAGAATTCATCTACTAAAATAAAACTGCTTCAAAAATAAATCGATTACTGATGATGATAAGGTTCGTTTCGTAAAATAGTAAACCCACGATATAACTGTTCAATAAAGAATAAACGAACCATTTGATGTGAAAAGGTCATTTGAGATAACGAAATCTTCCCATGTGCTTTAGCATATACAGCTTCCGAAAAACCATAAGGGCCACCAATTACAAAAACCAATGTTTTGATTCCGGAGTTCATTTTTTTTTGCAATTCACTTGAAAAACCCATACTAGAAAAGCTTTTGCCATTTTCATCTAGTAAAATTAGTTGATCGGTAGGTGTTATTTTTGACAAAATCAATTCTCCTTCTTTTTCTTTTTGCTGACTTTCGGATAAGTTCTTAACATTTTTGATATCGGGGAGAATCTCCAACTCAAATTTGATATAAAAAGACAATCTTTTCGTATAATCATCGATTAAGGTTTGTAACGCTTTATTATCGGTTTTGCCAATGGCCACTAATTTAATATTCATTGCTATAAATAGACTTTTAATACTAAAAGTACAATTAATTGTTATTGATTTAAATATCTCTCAAAAAACTCATAGGTTCTTAACATTTGATCTAAACGTTGACGATTATCACCAGAACGGGTAATTTCATGTGTAGCTCCAGGATGCACAACATATTCTACAGGTCTGCCCAAAACTTTCAAGCTGCGATACATCATTTCACCTTGTACAAACCCAGTTCGTCTGTCATTTCCACCATGAAAAATAATCAACGGAGTGGTGATGTTTTCTACATAACTAAAAGGGGACTCTCTAGTAAGAATCTCTTTTACTTTAGGTTCCCAAGGATATCCTCCAAAATAATTAGGAACTAGTCTCCACGCATTTCCTTCTCCAAAAAAAGTGTTCAAATCATAGACACCTCTTTGCGCACAAGCAGCTTTAAAGCGGTTGTCATGACTAATTATCCAGGTTGTCAAGTAGCCCGCATAAGATCCTCCTGTAATTACTAATTTTGAGGTATCGGCCCAACCTTTTGCAACCGTTTTATCTAAAGCCGTCAATACATCACTCGCGGGCCCTTTTCCCCAATCATTTTTATTGGCTCTCAAAAAATCCACACCATATCCGCCAGAACCACGTGGATTTGCATAAACTATACCATAGCCTTTAGCACAAAAATATTGAAACTCATGCCACATACTTTCTTCACCAGTTCCCCACATAGCCGAAGGACCGCCATGCATTTCTAAAAGTAAGGGATACTTTTTACCCTCTTGAAAATTTGTAGGTTTCATAATCCAATATTCAACAGTCATCCCTAATTCATTTACAAAAGATTCCTTTACAGCACTAGCTATCTTTTTGGATTGTACCCAATCATTAAAATTAGACATTGCATGCTCTTTTTTATCACTAAGGGACATCATAAATAGTTCTGATGGATTTGAAATTTGTGTCTTTGTATAAATTACAGTTTTATCAACAAGATCAAAACTGGTAATACCCGCTTCATTGGAAGTTAATGGAGTGATTTTTTTGGATTTAATATGCAACTGATTTAATATAGAACCACCATTACTTTGAGAAGTAAAGTAAAGATTTGTTTCGTCTTTACTCCAAACCAGATTACTTTTGTTTCGATCATAAGGAAATTGTATAATATCTTTTGAACTACCATTCAAAGGCATAATACATAATACAGGAACATCTATAAAGGAAGTCGTGCTGGTTTGAAAAGCCAACCATTTTCCTGAAGGGGAAATTTTAGGGGAAGTATATTGCTTACCTTCTTCACCAAGAATCATTCTAAAATTAGATCCATCAGCATTGGATTGAAATAGTTGAGTTGCTAAAGCGCGATCTTGATTTGTAGAAGCATCAACAGAGCCTGAATAAATAATTTTTTTTCCATCAGGAGTGTATTCTGCTGAATTGAAACTATAAAAGCCTTGGGTTAGCGCTATCGGTTCTGTCGCATTTACAACATTGATTTCAAAAAAATGATTAAAACTGATATCCGATGAAATATTTGATTCACTTTGGAAGTTAAGTTTATTCAAAACAATTGCCTTTTTGTCCAACGCATTTTGATTCAAATAGGCTCTAATTTCATCCAATGTGCCATCTGGGTTCGCTTTGACTTTACTGGGTTTTATATAATCATTCGTCTCAAATCCGGGTTTTTCAAGAGACCAAGTAGGAATATTTCGGGAAGGATTTAGAACACTATCTTTGATCATTTCTCTTAATTGTACAACAGCCGAAAATAAAATTTTAGTTCCATCAGGCGACCATTTTGGGTTAGCTGCTCCATACTTGAATTTTGTAATCTGTCTCGCTTCTCCGCCATCTAATGACAATAAAAACAACTGTGATTTATCCTCTACCATTCTCGTGAATACAAGTTGTTTTCCGTTTGGACTCCATACAGGTTTAGAAGCTCCTTCTTTCGAACTTGTAAGTTGTAGCGGTTTGGCATTAACTGCACTTGAAATCATGAAAATTTGAGAACGATACTTATAATCTAACTCACTTTTTTCATCTTTTTCAATCGAAGTCACTGTAAAAACTGCTTTCGAGCCATCCTTAGTCAGATTTACATTACCAACTGTTTTAATCTTTAACAGGTCGGTTAATTCAATAGATGAAGTGTTTTTTTGACTGAAAGTGTTTTGTATAAATAGTAAGCAAACAACCAGAAAAATTGACTTTTTCATAAGAAACAAATTAAGGGTGAGATGGAAAAGAATTTGAATATTTATGCTGATTTTTCGAACAATTGAATTTGGCTTTTGAGTCTTTCTATAAGCATATTCATCATCCGTTTGTTTAGATTCGATGAATTTTGAATATAAAGACCATATTCTGCCAAAGTGAACAGCCCTATTATCATTCCTTTATAGGTATTTCTAAATTTTATGTCTTTTTGAATAGCATTTTCAATCAATAGAAGTTTTTTCTCTATAGAAAGTGTATAAAAATCCTTTTTGTTTTTGTTGATGTAATTTTCAAAAGTGGCAACAAATAAATCGTTTTGAAGTTTGAGAATAGGCCGAAGTACTTGGTTTTGAAAAACTTCTTCAGTTGAAGATTGAGGTGATATGGTGCCAATTGCTTCTCCTCTAAGTTCTTTTAAAAGCGATTCTCTTTGATTCATTGTTTTTTTCTTTAAAAATAATCAAAAAAATTCTTTGCGAATAGCTATAAATTTAGAAATATTGTAAAAAAATTAACATAGTAACCAGGATTTTAAATATCGCTAAGAATAAACTACCCTAAAAAAAGTAATAATGAGATTACAATTGGTTTATTACTTAAAGTATGAAAAAGTTTCGTTGTTTTCTATCTTTAATAAAGTTTCATAAATTAATTGTATTACATGTTCAACATCTTTTCTGTGAACCATTTCTACAGTTGTATGCATATATCTCAAAGGTAATGATATCAATGCCGAAGCAACGCCTCCATTACTGTAAGCAAAAGCATCTGTATCTGTTCCTGTAACACGAGAGGAAGCCAAACGTTGAAAAGGAATGCCTTTTTCAGAAGCAGTATCCAAAATAAGCTCTCTTAAATTGTTTTGAACAGCTGGAGCATATGTTATGACCGGACCTAAACCAATTTTGGTTTCACCCTCAATCTTTTTGTCAATCATCGGCGTAGTGGAATCATGACAAACATCAGTAACTATTGCTACATTTGGCCTTATTGTTTGGGTAATCATTTCAGCTCCTCTTAATCCTACTTCTTCTTGAACGGCATTGGTAATATAAAGACCAAAAGGAACCTTTTTTTTATTCTCATGCAATAACCGGGCAACTTCAGCAATTATAAATCCTCCCATTCGATTATCTATGGCGCGACATACAAATTTATTGTCATTGAGAATCATAAACTCGTCTGGATATGTTATTACACATCCCACATGTACACCTAATTGTTCAACTTCTTCTTTGGTATCGCAACCCAAATCAATAAAAATATTACTTGTTTTTGGGTTTTCTTCTTTGTCTCTATTTCGAGTGTGTATGGCAGGCCAACCAAAAACACCTTTCACAATTCCTTTTTTAGTATGAATATTTACTCGTTTTGAAGGTGCAATTTGATGATCTGAACCTCCATTTCTGATTACATAAACTAATCCGTCATCGGTAATATAATTAACATACCAAGCAATTTCATCTGCATGTCCTTCTATTACTACTTTGAATGTCGCTTCAGGATTAATTACTCCAACTGCAGTTCCATAAGTGTCAGTAATAAAAGTGTCTACATAAGGCTTTAGATATTCCATCCAAATTTTTTGTCCCTCAGATTCAAATCCGGTTGGAGAGGCATTATTTAAATATTTTTCTAAAAAAACTAGTGAAGAAGCATTTAAAATTGAATTTGAACTCATAATATTTTTTTTTGCTAATTTATAAATTTGGCATTACACTTGCGTATTAATTTATAATTTTGGACTATAAATTTTAATTATGAACAGGATATCTCTTCTTTTGTTTTTCTTTTTTAATTGTTGTTTTATTCATGCTCAAGATATACCTAAAGAAAATCCAAAGAGCAATCCGATTCTTATTGAAAATGATAGTATACTAAGCGATACAATTTTATTACCTGAAATAATAATAAGTAAGGAAAAACTGAGTCTTGAAGACAAGAAACAATTTTTAATTCTACAAAATAGAGTTTATAAAACATATCCATATGCAAAATTGGCATCCGAACGGTTGGTAGCACTTAGAAGAGGAATGGCATTTTTAAAAACAAATAAAGAAAAAAAGAAATATTTCAAAATTGTAGAAAATTATTTGACCAATGAGTTTGAAGATAAACTTAAAAAACTGTCTAGAAAGCAAGGTCAAATTTTAGTAAAGCTGATTCATAGACAGACCGGTACAACCACTTATGAACTCGTATCGGATTTAAAAAATGGTTGGAAAGCTTTTTGGGCCAATACAACTGCTAGTGTTTTTGATATTAATTTAAAAACAAAGTACCAACCCTTCGAAGTAAACGAAGATTTTTTGATAGAGACGATATTAATTCGTGCTTTTGAATCGGGTCGCCTTCAAAACCAACCACCGGCTTCACCTGTAAATTACGAAGCACTTAATGAATTTTGGCAAGCAAAAGCTGTGAAGTCTCATCAGTAATTAGTAATTTAATCTTGACTTTAGATAGTGTATATTACTTACTTTAATAATTACTTGTGTTTTTCTGGCAAGAGTTTTACTGTTTTTTTTATAAACCTTATTATGATGTAAGACACAATTATTAATTTTTAAAGCTGAATCGGACTCAAAAGCAACATTATTTAATTGCAATTGTAACTTTAAAGATGTTTACTTTTGTGATATAAAACAATTACTATGGAAGCTTTAGAATTATTCCTTCACTATAAGGAACAATCCATACAAGGTAGGTATCTTACTTTAGAGATGATTTTGCCACTTTTGGAAAAACACAATACCAATAATCAACTCCAACAAGTCGGACTTTCGGTTTTACAAAAACCTATATTCTCTTATCAAATTGGTTATGGAAAAACAAAAGTTTTGCTTTGGTCCCAAATGCATGGAAACGAAAGTACTACTACAAAAGCGCTGCTAGATTTTATTAATTTTTTGAATAGTGAAAATGAATTGGCACATTTGTTTTTGGAAGCTTTTACATTTTTGGCAATTCCAATTTTGAATCCTGATGGAGCGGAATTGTATACCCGTGAAAACGCAAATAAAGTAGACTTGAATCGTGATTCACAAAATTTAACTCAACCTGAAAGCATGGCATTAAGAGGTGTTTTTGAAATTTTTCAACCAGATTACTGCTTTAATTTACACGATCAAAGAACAATTTTTGGAGTAGCGGATACTGGAAAACCAGCAACAGTTTCTTTTTTAGCGCCATCTTATAATGAAGCACGAGATATAAATGAGACCCGATTAAAGGCAATAAAGGTAATTGCCAATTGTAATAAAGTTTTACAAAATTATATTCCAGGTCAAGTGGGACGCTTTGATGATTCTTTTAACATTAATTGTATTGGTGATACTTTTCAGTTTTTAGGGGTACCCACAATATTATTTGAAGCAGGCCATTTTGCAAATGATTATCAAAGAGAAGAAACAAGGAAATATATATTCTTTTCTTTTCTAGCAAGTTTTTCAACACTTTTCGAAAACGATGTAGTTGATAACAAAATCAATCAATATTTGAATATTCCTCAAAATAAAGTGGTTTTTTATGATTTTATATATAAAAATATCAAAATAAATTATGATGGTAATGAAAAAATTACGAATTTTGCACTACAATATAAGGAAGAATTGATTGATGGTAATGTAAAATTTATTGCTTACATCGCCGCAATAGATAATTTAGATTCAAATTTTGGGCATTACGAGTATGATGCACATGGAGCATTATATAGTAATCATCAAGTTACTTTTCCTAAAATCAATGAAATAGCTAATTTTTCATTAGATAATGAGGTTATTTTTGTTAATGGAATGATTAATGTTTAAATATTTTATCAAATCATTGATTTTTTCTTATATTTGTACATATTTTTGCTTAAAAACAGTAATATTAATTAAAGAATTATGAGTAAATTTCGTTTGGATGAAGTAGATCATCAGATTTTAGATATGTTGATTGACAACACAAGAGTTCCTTTTACCGATATCGCAAAAAAATTATTAATTTCTGCTGGTACAGTTCATGTTAGAGTAAAGAAAATGGAAGATGCAGGAATCATTATGGGATCTTCTTTAGTTTTAGATTATGACAAACTGGGTTATTCTTTTATAGCTTATGTGGGTGTATTCTTGAATAACACGTCTCAAACAAAATTTGTTTTGGAACGTATAAATGAAATTCCATTTGTAACAGTTGCTTCGGTGACTACTGGTAAATTCAATATCTTTTGTAAAATTAGAGCTAAAGATACGAAACATGCCAAGGATGTAATTTTCATGATTGATGATATCGATGGTGTATACAGAACTGAAACAATGATTTCTTTAGAAGAAAGTATCAACGATAAAAAGCGTTTGATGCATACTATCTTTAAAGATATGTAATGTACTTGATTGCTATATTTTATAAATATAACCTCAAGTATTCTTGGGGTTTTTTTATGAATTTTTGTTTGTAAATGCTAAACTAGCGCAAGTATTGTTACATCTGGTACTTTAAGCTTTTTTGATGTTATATTTTTTTCTATTCCATATAGTACTTTCCATTAAACCACAATAATTATTATTATTTATGTATACCTTACCAAAAATAGAGCGATTCAACAGAGATGTACTCTCAAAATACCACATCTATAATAGCGTTTTTATAACATTACCCTTCGATTCTGTTGATAACACCGGTGTCTTGCTGCCTTTATTTACTGATGTTTGCGAAAAAGGATTTAAAAAACAGGAAACTCCTAAAGAAATCGTTAGTTTTTTTGCTTCAAAATATTTAAATCAAACTAATGAAAGAGAAACCATTGATTTAATGTTTCGTTTTATACAATATATAGAAAGACAGATTGTTCTGTTTGACGCCATTGAAGATGCCGCTTTTTCAACAGTAAACAATATGGAAGGTAGAGGTTCTTTAAGAGATATTAAAGAAAAAGCTGAAGCAAAAAACAAACAAAATGAATTGGTTGCTTTTCTAGAAAATTTTAATGTCCGAACTGTTTTAACGGCACATCCCACTCAGTTTTATCCAGGTCCAGTGTTGGGAATTATTAATGATTTAACAGCCGCTATTCGAAAAAATAATTTATTAGAAATCAAGCAATTATTGGCTCAATTGGGTAAAACACCCTTTATTCAAAATGAAAAACCCAACCCTTACGATGAGGCTATTAGTTTGATCTGGTATTTAGAAAATGTTTTTTACGATACTTCCGGAGAAATGGTGCATTATCTAGAAAAAAATGTTTTTGAAGGCACAACAATTCAAAATCCGTTATTCAAATTAGGTTTTTGGCCGGGTGGAGATCGTGATGGAAATCCATTTGTAACAACCGAAATCACTTTAAAAGTAGCGGAAAGATTAAGAACCTCTATTCTGAAATGTTATTATTTTGAAATTCGAAAGTTGAAAAGAAAATTAACCTTTTCTGGAGTGGATGTTTTGATTTCTGAATTAGAACAAAAATTGTATCGTTCTGTTTTTTATTCAAAAGGTGCAATTTTCATCACCTTAGAAGAATTCAAAGAACAAATTAATAGAATTAAAACCATTATTATTGAGCAACATCAATCCTTATATTTAGATGATTTAGAAGCTTTATTAATAAGAGTGAACTTGTTTGGATTTCATTTTGCAACTTTAGATATTAGACAAAATAGTAAAATACATGACGCTGTATTTAAGGATGTTGTGGCGTATTATTTAAAGTTAAATGCTACTGTTTTTCCTGAAAATTATTTTAGTTTAACTGAAAATGAAAAATTTGACATTTTAGCAGAAGTGGAAGGTAATTTAGATCCTAATGCTTTTGATAATGTGATTACAAGACAAACCTTAGAATCGATTCAAGCTATAAAAACAATACAGCAAAATAACGGGGAGTTTGGAGCCAATCGTTACATAATTAGTAATAATGAAAGTGCATTAAATGTGTTAGAAACTTTTGCGTTAATAAAATTGAGCAATTGGAATGAAGCAAGCGTTGATATTATTCCACTTTTTGAATCTGTCGATGATTTACAACATGCTCATGAGATAATGGAAAAACTTTATACCAATCCTTCGTATTCGAAACATTTGAAAAGTAGAGGAAACAAACAAACAATAATGCTTGGTTTTTCCGACGGAACCAAAGATGGTGGGTATTTGATGGCTAATTGGAGTATTTATAAAGCCAAAGAAGCCTTAACAGAAATGTCAAGGAAATACGGCATTAAAGCAATCTTTTTTGACGGAAGGGGTGGGCCACCAGCAAGAGGTGGTGGGAAAACCCATAAATTTTATGCTTCATTGGGGAATGAAATTGAAAATAAAGAAATACAAATTACGATTCAAGGGCAAACGATTAGTTCAAATTTTGGAACCTTAGATTCATGTCGTTATAATCTTGAGAATTTATTAAGTGCTGGAGTTACCAATCAAGTTTTTAATACTACTAAAAATAAGTTATCCAAAGAGGATAAAGTAATTTTGGATAAATTGTCTGAATTGGGATATAAAAAGTATCTTGATTTTAAAAATCATCCAAAGTTTATTCCCTATTTGGAGCAAATGAGTACTTTAAAATATTATGCAAAAACTAATATTGGTAGTCGTCCTTCTAAAAGAAATTCTTCAGAACAATTAGAGTTTAGCGATTTGAGAGCGATACCTTTTGTAGGTTCTTGGAGTCAATTAAAACAAAATGTTCCTGGTTTTTTTGGTGTAGGTACAGCTTTAAAATATTTTGAAGACAATAACGAATGGGATAAAGTTCAAAATCTATATAAAAACTCTTTGTTTGTTAAAACGCTTTTAGAAAACAGCATGATGTCTTTGGCTAAATCATTTTTTCCATTAACTGCATACATGCGAAAAGATCCTGAATTTGGAGAATTCTGGCAAATCATTTATGACGAATTTTTAGAAACCAAAAGGTTGCTTTTGAAAATTGCAGGTCATAAAGATTTGATGGAAAATTATCCGGATGGAAAAGCTTCTATCGATATGAGAGAACGTATAGTATTGCCGCTCTTAACAATACAGCAATATGCTTTATTAAGAATTAACGAATTAAACAAAGAGTCTCAACCTAATGATGAACTTATTAAAGTTTATGAAAAAATAGTAACGAGATCTCTTTTCGGAAATACAAACGCAAGTAGAAACTCAGCTTAATTTAATAGTTATGAATTCAAATCAGTTACCAGTTAATGAATATTCAAAATTTCATGCTTCATATATTAATGCTGCGATGAATGTTGAATTAATAGAAGAATTAGAAATTTCATTGCATGATTTTATTCGATTTGTTCAAAATATTCCCATGGATAAATTTGATTATCGTTACGCAGAAGGGAAGTGGACGATTAAAGAAATTATTCAGCATATTATTGATTCAGAAAGAATTTTTAGTTATCGTGCCTTGCGAATTTCGAGAAATGATAAAACGCCTTTACCAGGTTTTGATGAAAATGATTATGTAAATAACACTGAGGCAAATAAAAGAGGTTTGCAGGAATTACTTACTGAATTATCGGCAGTTAGACACGCCACTTTGTTGTTATTCAAAAGTTTTACTGATGAACAATTGACTAGGATGGGTATAGCTTCAGAGAACAACATTTCTGTTCGCGCCATTGGTTTTATTATTATTGGACATCAAAAACACCATCAAAAAGTTTTTGAAGAGCGTTATTTATAAATTATTCAAAACCAAATGTAATTCTTGTTTTTTTTGAATGTGATGAATTTAAAGGACAAATAAAATCATTTTATAAAAAAAACATAAAAACTCAAGATTTACAATGTTTTGTATTGGTTGATACTACAAAAAATAATATAACTTAAAAGATAAACACACCTTAATAACTTGTATATCAAGTGGTTAAGGTGTGTTTTTTGGTAATTGGTGGAGTCGCCGAGAGTCGAACTCGGGTCCAAACAAGCAACTAAAAGGCTTTCTACACGCTTAGTTTCTGCTTGGGTTTTCGATCACATGCTAGGCCAGAAACCGCCACATGTAACTTATCTTCTTAGTTTCGATTACCACCCGAAGCTCATAGTAATCTAGGTTTATTTTTACGGTTCCCCTGTACTGACCGCCACAAACCAAGGCTTTCAAGGAGAATCCAGCTTTCCTACCTTGTAGGAACGTGGCGTAATCGTACTATAATTCGGATTATGCAGCTAAAGCGTAGTTATTTTCGCCGTGTAAAAGTGTGAGATCTTATATTTACGAGCAAGGTCTCAATGCTCGACGTGCTTACTTTTCAATTCGACTTGCTGTCAAAACCAGTCGACCCCATGTATTGGACTGCAAATATAGTTTTTTTTGTTATTATGAAAATTGATTTCACAAAAACTATACCGATTAATTTTTATTTTTTATTCTTCATCTTCCAATTTAAATGGATAATCGCCAAATAGTTTAGCTAGTTTTCTAACGGCATAGGTATTTCGTGTCATTTTATTAGATAAAGCGATAATCATTACTTTTTCCTTTGGTAATGTAATATAGGAGGATGTATATCCATGCCACCATCCATTGTGAAAATAAAAGTTTTGACCTGTCTCCCAATTTAGCATGCGAATACCAAGACCATAATTTTTGGTTCCTTTGCGTTCGTTGCTATAGGGTTTGAAAACTTGTGCCCATAATGCAGGTTCAACAAATTTTCCTGAATTTCTGGCCAAATCAAATTTCAACATATCTCTTGGCGTAGAAAAAATATTCTTATCTCCATATACAGCATCTAGATAGTCAATGCCGATTTCAACTTTATTTCCTTTGTATGAAGGAGCTATGTTTTTTTTATCGGTTTTTATATCAAATACAAACGAGTGTTTCATCCCTAATGGTTCAAATACCATTTTGTGCATAGCCTCTTTAAATGAAAGTTGCGTCACTTTTTCAACAATTAATGCCAACATTGCATAATTGGTATTACAATACTGAAAACGAGTTCCTGTTTTGTATTCTAATCCAAGATCATGTGTTGTCATAATATTCAATACATCTTGATTAGTCAAGGTTTTATGTCGGTCCCAAGTATTGGCTTTACGATCCGTGAAATAGGAATAATTACGTATTCCTGATCGATGATTCAGTAGCATTCGTACAGTAACTTCGGGGTAAGGAAAATTCTTTAATAGTGTAGTGACTTTTTGATCCAAATCCAAGCGCTTCGCATTGACTAATTTTAATATGATAGTCGCTGTCAGCACTTTACTAACAGATGCTAAGTGGATAGGAGTGTTACTTGTTATAGAATCTTTGTCTCTGAAATTTGCTAAGCCATTGTATTTTTCAAAAAGGATTTGACCATTTTGGGCTACTAAAAAGCTACCATTCATAGAATTATTTGGCCAGTTTTTATTATAAAATGTTTCAATTTTGGCTTTTTTTGCTGCAATGTAATCAGCTGTTAATGGCGTGTTTTCTTCGCTTGCTGGTTTTACAATGGGAAGTACATTTTTGGGTAATTGCGCGTCGGTTAATTCAACCTTTTTTATTTCTTTGGTACACGAACTAATTGCCAATGAAAGGGCTAGTATTTGTGCTATATTTGCTTTTTTTATGAGTGTCATTGTATGAAAATTGAAAAAAACAAATATATAGAATCAATTGCTTTTTGTTTCTAGTTTTTACTAAAATATCATTCTTTTCCATTTCTTCAAATCAAATCAATAGCTTAGTTTATTGGTCTTCAATAATTAATGCTGTATCGTTTTGATAATAATAGCCTCTAACAACTTGTTTTTAGTTAATATTGTTATATTTGTAACAAATTACTAAATTTAAGTTAGATTAACAACATATTTAAATTGAATAAAAATGAAATTTGGAATTATAAAAGAAAGAAAAAACCCACCAGACAAAAGAGTTGTTTTTTCTCCTAACGAGATCATCGCTATTCAGAAGCAATTTCCGGCTGTAACTTTCAAAGTAGAACCATCGGATATTCGGGTGTTCTCGGATGATGAATATCAAAGATTGGGTATTGAAGTGTCCGAAGACTTGACGGATTGCGAAGTGTTATTTGGTGTAAAAGAAGTTCCAGTAGCGGCTTTGATTCCCAATAAAAAATATTTCTTTTTTTCTCATACTATCAAAAAACAATCTTACAATAGAAAACTGTTGCAAGCTATTTTGGATAAAAACATTGAATTGTATGACCACGAAACAATTGTAGATAGAAATAATAAACGTTTGATAGGATTTGGTCGTTATGCAGGTATTGTAGGGGCCTATAATGCAATTAGATCTTTTGGAATTAAATTTGAATTGTTTAAAATACCAAAAGCAGCCACTCTTAACGGAAAAGAAGCATTAGTACAACAAGTAAGACGACAAATAATACCACCTATTAAAATTGTGGTTACAGGAACAGGGAAAGTAGGGAATGGGGTTAAAGAAATTTTGACCGAGATGAAAATAAAAGAAGTTTCTATTGAAAATTTTCTTAGCAAAAAATACACGCAAGCTGTTTTTACCCAGATTGATGTTTTAGATTATAATAAAAGAATTGATGGTGAGAAACGCGATAATGCAGATTTTTATACTCATCCACAAGAATACGAATCCGATTTTGAGCGTTTTACTAAAGTAGCAGATATTTATATCTCGGGTCATTTTCATGGAAATGGGGCGCCAGCTATTTTAACTCAAAAAATGTTGCAGCAAACTGAAAACAAAATTAAAATTGTTGCTGATGTTTCGTGTGATATTAATGGTCCAATTGCCTGTACTTTGAGAGCTTCCACTATCGAGGAACCTATTTATGGCTATTTACCTAGTGAACACAAAGAGGTAGATGTTTTTCATCCAGCAGCGATTGTAGTTATGGCTGTTGATAATTTGCCTTGCGAATTGCCTAAGGACGCAAGTGAAGGTTTTGGAGAAATGTTTACTAAGCATGTGATTCCTGCTTTTTTTAATAAAGATGCTGAGGGTATTTTGGAGCGTGCTAAAATGACACAAAATGGGGAATTAACGGACCGATTCAAGTATTTACAAGATTATGTTGATGGGAAATAAAGCTTTCTAAAACTATCAAGTGTTTCAATTGAAATGGATTAGGAAGTACCTTTAATTAACTTCTAAAAATATCACGGAGTTTTTAAGGATTTAATTGGTTTAAAAAAATATTCCAACTATATTTGTCGCAACATTCAAAAATTCCGGAAAACATGTTTGAATTTTCACAGTATTTAGGCTTCTTACTTTTCTTGACCATCCTAACCATGGGATTTTGGTTAATGTTTTTCTTAGTTGGTTTTATTTCCTACTGGGTAGGAGGTGCCTCTTGGGAAGCATATAAAGAGAAAAAAGCAAAACAGAAGCAAGAAGAAGAATTAGTCTAATCTAATTATCTCTATAAAAAAAGGACTCAATTGAGTCCTTTTTTTTATTTTATGTGTTTCCTAAAAAAAAACATTCCAAAAAGAGAATGTTTTTAAAAGTTGAATTTCTTAAACTTGAATGACACCTAAATTGAATTTTTTCTCAATAGGGGAATGGTTAGCAGCTTCAATTCCCATTGAAATCCAAGTTCGGGTATCTAAAGGGTCAATGATTGCATCAGTCCATAATCGTGATGCAGCATAATAAGGAGAAACTTGTTCGTCATATTTGGCCTTTATCTTTTCAAATAATTCAACTTCTTTTTCAGTATCTACGACTTCTCCTTTTGCTTTCAAGGAAGAGGCTTCAATTTGAGCCAATACTTTTGCAGCTTGCGTTCCACCCATAACAGCTAATTCTGCACTTGGCCATGCAAAAATAAGTCTAGGGTCATAGGCTTTCCCACACATCGCATAGTTTCCTGCTCCATAAGAATTACCAACAATCACAGTGAATTTTGGTACTACAGAATTGGATACCGCGTTAACCATTTTGGCTCCATCTTTTATGATACCACCATGTTCGGATTTTGACCCAACCATAAATCCTGTAACGTCTTGAATGAAAACCAATGGGATTTTCTTTTGGTTGCAATTCGCTATGAATCGGGTTGCTTTGTCTGCTGAATCAGAGTAAATAACGCCGCCAAATTGCATTTCTCCCTTTTTACTTTTGACAACTTTACGTTGATTGGCTACAATGCCTACTGCCCAGCCATCAATTCTTGCATACCCAGTTAGGATGGTTTGTCCGTAACCCTCTTTGTAAGCTTCAAATTCAGAATTATCAACTAATCGCTTAATAATTTCAAGCATATCGTATTGTTCGTTTCGAGCTTTAGGTAAAATTCCGTAAATCTCTTTTTCGTCCAAAGCAGGTTGCTGCGCTTTAATACGGTTGAATCCAGCTTTTTCGTAATCACCAATTTTACCAACTATATTTTTGATTTTATCTAGAGCGTCTTTGTCATCTTTGGCTTTATAATCAGTAACTCCAGAAATTTCACAATGTGTTGTCGCTCCTCCCAATGTTTCATTGTCTATATTTTCACCAATGGCAGCTTTGACCAAATAACTACCTGCAAGAAAGATACTGCCGGTTTTGTCAACAATCAATGCTTCGTCACTCATTATCGGTAAATAGGCGCCACCTGCAACACAACTTCCCATTACTGCAGCAATTTGTGTGATGCCCATACTACTCATTTGTGCATTGTTTCTAAAAATACGTCCAAAATGCTCTTTGTCTGGAAAAATTTCATCTTGAAGAGGTAAATAAACACCCGCGCTATCCACTAAATAAATGATAGGAAGTCGGTTCTCCATCGCGATTTCTTGCGCTCTTAGATTTTTTTTACCAGTTATCGGAAACCAGGCACCAGCTTTAACTGTAGCATCGTTGGCTACAACTATACATTGCTTGCCTTGTATGTATCCAATTTTAATTACAACTCCTCCTGAAGGGCAGCCTCCGTGTTCTGCGTACATTCCTTCTCCAACAAATGCGCCTATTTCGATGCTTTGTTTTGAGGAATCAAATAAATAATCAATACGTTCTCTGGCGGTCATTTTGCCTTCGGAGTGGAGTTTTTCAATTCTTTTTTCACCTCCTCCTAATTTGATTTTGGCAAATTTATGCTTCAATTGCGACAACAGTAGCTTATTGTGGTCTTCGTTTTGGTTAAAAGTTAAATCCATAATGGTAGTGGCTGGTTTTTTTTAAGAAAGCTAATTTACGAAAAGGATTGAAATATAGTATAAGACATAGGTGATTTGGATAGAAAATAAATACTTTTTTTGTGTATAACGCAAAAAAGCAGAAAATTAAATCTGCTTTTTTATGAATTACTCAAAATAGAGTCTATTTCCTAGTGTCGTTGACTAATCGTTTTAATAAAGCCCATTGTCTTAGGGTGTCTTTAGCTGCAATTGCAGGATAGCCTAATACAACTTTACCTGCGGGTACATCGCAAGTTACTCCAGAGCCTGCACCCACAGTAGCACCAGCACCAATTGTAGTGTGGTCCTTGATAGAGGCACTTCCGCCAATGACAACTCCGTCTTCTAAAGTTACAGAGCCAGCAAGACCACTATGACCAGCCATTATGCAAAAACGCCCCAATTTACTATTATGCCCAATTTGAACTAAATTGTCTATTTTACATCCATCGCCAACAACAGTTGAACTAAATTTGCCTCTGTCTACACAAGAATTGGCGCCAATTTCTACATTATTACCAATCACAACATTCCCAATTTGAGGAATCTTAACTAATCCTTTTTCGTGGCAAAAACTAAATCCAAAGCCGTCTGCACCTATCGTTGCGTTGGGATGTAAGATACAATCATTGCCAATGTGGCATCGTTCTCTCACAACAACACCTGACCAAATTGTGCTGTTGTTTCCTATACTTGAAAAATCTAAAAGTGTTACATTGGGATAAATAGTTACATTTTTACCAATAATTACATTTGGTCCTACATAGCAGCCAGCACCAATTTTGGTGCCTTCACCAATAATTACACTATCATCTATGGTGGCTGTTGGGTGTACATCAAAATCAAATTGTGGAGGCGGTGGAGCAAAAAGAGCCAACAATTGGGACATTGCCAATTCGGCATTTTTCACTTTTATGAACGCTTTGTTTGTGCCAGGTTCAATGCTGATATCTTCATTTACAATAGCGGCACTTGCATTTGAGGTGCTCCAATACTTTTCGTATTTTTTATTACCTATAAAAGAAATTTGATTTTCTGAGGCTAGGTCTAATTGTTCTGGCGAAGTAATGTTTTGTGATAATGTGCCAATTAGTGTGCCTTTTAGAACATTATTAATTTCTTGAATGGAATAGGTTTTCATTAAATGAGAAGTGTATTTTATGATTTTATTTTCCAAATAAAGTAAATTGCAGCCTCGATACCTATTTTTTTAACGTATTAGAAAGGGATGTTGTGAAAAATTACGCTTTTGTATGAAAAGGCATAAAAAAACGACTACCTCTAAAAGTAGTCGTTTTATGATTGTAACGAAGAATTATTCTTCTTCTTTTTGTCCCATCATCATCAGAAAGGCTTTTAAAAAAGGGTCAATATTGCCGTTCATAACACTGTCAACATCGCTTGTTTCATGGCCAGTGCGAACATCTTTAACCAATTTATAGGGATGCATCACATAGTTTCTGATTTGCGAACCCCATTCAATTTTCATTTTTTTAGCTTCGATTTCATCTCTAAGCGCTTGCTTCTTTTTTAATTCAATTTCGTACAATTGCGATTTCAACAATTGCATGGCTTTGGTTTTGTTATCTAATTGAGAGCGTGTTTCTGAATTTTCGATGATAATTCCAGTTGGGTGGTGGCGCAAACGTACTGCGGTCTCCACTTTGTTTACATTCTGTCCTCCAGCACCACTGGAACGCATGGTTTCCCATGAAATATCAGCAGGGTTAATCTCAATTTGAATAGTGTCATCTGCGAGAGGATAAACATATACCGACGCAAAAGAAGTATGTCTTTTGGCATTACTATCAAAAGGGGAGATGCGAACCAAACGATGTACACCATTTTCTCCTTTTAAGTAACCAAATGAATAATCGCCTTCAAATTCTAGAGTAACGGTTTTAATTCCAGCCGATTCGCCCTTTTGGAAATTCAGTTCTTTAATTTTGTAACCGTATTTCTCGCCCCACATGATGTACATACGCATCAACATTTCAGCCCAATCACAACTTTCGGTTCCACCGGCCCCTGCAGTGATTTGCAAAACAGCACTTAGGGTATCTCCTTCATCCGAAAGCATATTTTTGAATTCGATAGCTTCAATGTGATTTTCAGCTAAAGTGTATTGTTCATCGAGTTCTTCAATACTTAGTTCACCTTCTTTATAAAAATCATAAGCAAGCTGCAATTCCTCAGTAAGAGAAGCCGCTTTGTCATAATCTTCAATCCACTTCTTTTTATTTCGTAAGTTTTTTACAATGATTTCTGCTTCTTTTGCATTATTCCAAAAGTCAGGAGCAAAAGTTTTTTCTTCTTCGTTGGTAATTTCAATGAGTTTAGCATCAACGTCAAAGATACCTCCTCAACGCACCAAGGCGCTCCACAATACCTTTAATTTGTTCGGTAGTTGTCATAAATTATTATTAATTTTGTTTTGCAAAAATATAAAAAAAATACCACAGCACAAGCTAAGGGCTTGCTGTGGCTGATATAAATACTACTTATGGAAATTAATTTAGTGAGTGATACTGTGACCAAACCTTCTCCAGAAATGTTGCAATATATGTTTAGAGCAGTTGTTGGTGACGATGTTTACAAACAAGATCCTACAGTAATTGAATTAGAAGCACGTGTAGCCGCAATGTTTGGCATGGAGGCAGGTTTGTTTTTTCCTTCAGGTACTATGGCGAATCAAACGGCAATAAAATTACACACACAACCTGGTGAGCAGTTGATTGCTGATAAATATGCTCATGTTTATAATTATGAAGGCGGTGGAGTTTCGTTTAATAGCGGCGTTTCTTGTTGTTTATTAGACGGAAATCGAGGAATGATAACAGCCAATCAAGTTGCAGAAGCTATCAACGACCCTGAATTTTATCACAGTCCGAAAACAAGTTTGGTGTGTGTAGAAAATACAACAAATAAAGGAGGTGGTGCTTGTTATGACCTCGAAACCTTACAGCAAATAAAGCAAGTTTGCGATAGCAATAATTTAAAGTTTCATTTGGATGGTGCCAGAATTTGGAATGCTTTGGTAGCCAAAAGACAAAATCCTAAGGAGTATGGAAAGTTGTTTGATACCATTTCAGTTTGTTTATCCAAAGGATTAGGAGCACCAATTGGATCGGTTTTGTTGGCCGATAAAGAAACCATACATAGAGCTTTGCGAGTGCGTAAAATTTTAGGAGGAGGAATGCGTCAAGTAGGATATTTAGCGGCAGCAGGAATCTATGCTTTAGAAAACAATATCATGCGATTGACAGAAGACCATCGCAGAGCCAAAGAACTAGGACTGCTACTGAGCAGACTTCCATGGGTAGAATCAGTAGAACCTGTTGAGACGAATATCTTGATTTTTAAGGTGATTCCAAGTTTGAGCGATGCACTTTTAATTGAAAAATTACGTCAAAAGAACATAGCCATTAGTTCACTTGGAAAAGGAAAACTTAGAATTGTAACACATTTGGATTACCGAGAAGTAATGCATTCTTACGTAATAGAAACCTTACAGCGTTTGTTTGTAGTATAAAAAAAAAAGGATTTATAGTTTTATAAATCCTTTTTTTGTGTTCTTATTTGAATAAATTATCCATACCTGGAATCATCGGCATATCCATTTTTGCAACGGCATCAAGTTCTGTTTGGTTTACTTGATTAGCTCTTGCAATGGCTTTATTGAGTACTAAAATCAAATAATCTTCGAGTTGTTCTTTGTCTTCTAGTAATTCATCTGCTATATGTATAGATTTTACAGCGGTATTAGCGGTGATAGTAATTTTTAATAAACCATCTGAGCTCTGTTCATCAATCAAAACGGTGTTCAATCTTTTTTTTGTGTCCTCTATTTTTTGTTGGGTTTCTTTTAGTTTTCCCATCATTCCCATTAAATCCATTTTGTTTTTTTTAAAATTATACATGCAAAATTACTATATTGCTGATTGATAATCAATAGAAAAAATAATGAAAAAAATCATTCGTTTGGGATTGCTTTGTGTTATTTTTGTGCTAACAATTTCTAAGGCAAAAGCACAAAAAATGGCTGAAAACATACAAGCACCTATAGCTAAAATTATTCCTAAAACTCTAGTAAAACATAATCATACCCGTATTGATAATTACTTCTGGCTAAACGAAAGAGAGAATCCTGAAGTTATAACTTACTTAAATCAAGAGAATGAGTATTACAATGCTAAAACAGCAGATACTAAGGAATTTCAAAAAGAGCTTTTTGAAGAAATGAAAGCTCGAATCAAAGAAGATGACCAGTCGGTTCCCTATTTTTACAACGGATATTTTTATATAACACGTTACGAAAAAGGGCAAGATTACCCTATTTATGCTAGAAAAAAGGGTAGTTTAAATGCTGCTGAAGAAATTCTTTTTAACTGTAATGAATTGGCTAGAGGAAAATCCTATTTTCAGTTGGGAGGGATGAGTATCAGTCCTGATAATAAATATGCATCCTTTGGAGTAGATACTAAAGGAAGAAGAATTTATACTATTCAAATCAAGAATTTAGAAACAGGCGAGATTCTTTCAGATAAAATAGAAAACGTTACTGGAGGGTCTGTTTGGGCCAATGATAATGCGACTATTTTTTATACCCAACAAGATAAAGTTACTTTAAGAGCAGACAAGGTTTTTAGACACAAATTAGGTACGGATGCTAAAAGTGACGTATTGGTTTTTGACGAAAAAGACGATACTTTTAATGTTTATGTGAGTAAAGAAAAATCAAGAAAATATATTGTAATTGGTTCAGGAAGTACGCTAACGAGTGAGTACAGAATTTTGAATGCAGACCAACCTGAAGGAGAATTCAAAGTATTCCAACCAAGAGTTCGTGGTTTGGAGTATAGCATTTCTCATTATGGAGATGCTTTCTATGTTTTGACCAATAAGGACAAAGCAACCAATTTTAAATTGATGAAAACGCCTGAAAATGCTACTTCAAAAGAAAATTGGAAAGACTTGATTCCACATAGAAAAGATGTTTTATTGGAAGGTATCGAAATATTTAAAAATTATTTAGTAGTCGAGGAACGTTCTAATGGTTTAAATCATATTCGTATCATGCCTTGGAGCGGAAAAGGAGATTATTATTTGCCTTTTGATAACGAAACCTACAGTGCTTATACTACCACAAATGTTGATTTTGATACGGATATTCTTAGATATGGATACCAATCAATGGCAACGCCTTCTTCGGTTATCGATTTTAATATGGCAACCAAAACCAAAGAAGTATTAAAAGAACAACAGGTATTGGGCGGCAAGTTTGATAAAAATAACTACATAGAAGAACGTGTTTGGGCAACGGCTGCGGATGGTACAAAAGTGCCAATTTCGATGGTATATCATAAGTCTGTTAAGAAAGATGGTAAAAACCCATTGTTGCTGTATGCTTACGGTTCGTATGGAAATACCATGGAACCTTATTTTTCTTCTACAAGATTAACATTGTTGGATAGAGGATTTGTTTATGCTATAGCTCATATACGTGGAGGTGAGGATTTAGGAAGAAAATGGTATGAAGACGGGAAACTACTAAAAAAGAAAAACACTTTTACTGATTTTATTGATTGTTCAAAATTTGTTATCCAACAAAAATATACCTCTCCAGAGCATTTGTATGCTGAAGGAGGTTCAGCAGGTGGTTTGCTCATGGGAGCAGTAGTAAATATGGCTCCTGAGTTATATAACGGAGTAATTGCTCAAGTTCCCTTTGTTGATGTAGTAACAACAATGTTAGACGATAGTATTCCGCTTACAACGGGAGAATACGACGAATGGGGAAATCCAAACGACAAAAAGTACTATGATTATATGTTATCTTATTCTCCATATGATAATGTTACAAAACAAAAGTATCCTAATTTGTTTGTTTCAACAGGGCTTCATGATTCGCAGGTACAGTACTGGGAGCCAGCAAAATGGGTAGCTAAATTAAGAACAATGAAAAATGACGATACAGTTTTGTACTTAGTGACTAATATGGACGCTGGTCACGGTGGCGCTTCAGGTCGATTTGAAGCATTAAAAGAATTAGCCAGAGAGTTTAGCTTTTTATTAGATTTGGAGAAAATTAAAAAGTAATTCAAAAAAAATTGCTAAGTTTGCAACTTATCTAGAAGGTTTTGTACATCTACTAGATTAACTATTTTTTTATGAAAGAAGAAATAAACGCTTATAATAATGTTTTAGAGTTAATAGGTAATACTCCACTTATTAAGCTAAATAAAGTTACTCAGGAATTTGATGGTAATTTTTACGCTAAGGTAGAAGCTTTTAATCCAGGCCATTCTTCAAAAGATAGAATTGCATTATACATAATCGAAGAAGCTGAACGAAAAGGCATTCTATCACCAGGAGATACAATTATTGAAACTACTTCAGGTAATACTGGATTTAGTTTAGCAATGGTTAGTATTATCAAAGGCTACAATTGTATTCTTGCTGTGAGTTCCAAATCTTCTAAAGATAAAATTGATATGCTTAGGAGTTTAGGTGCCAAAGTTTATGTTTGTCCAGCTCATGTTTCAGCTGATGATGAGCGTTCTTATTACAGTGTTGCTAAAAGATTACATGAAGAAACCAAAGGCTCAATTTACATCAATCAGTATTTTAATCAATTAAATATAGATGCACATTACGCCTCTACAGGCCCGGAAATTTGGAAACAAACCAATGGAAAAATCACGCATCTTGTTGCTTGCAGTGGTACTGGGGGGACTATTTCGGGTACGGCAAAGTATTTGAAAGAGCAAAATCCGGAAATTAAGATTTTAGGTGTGGATGCTTTTGGTTCCGTTTTAAAGAAATACCATGAAACTAAGGAATTTGATAGTAGTGAAATTTATCCTTATCGTATTGAAGGTTTAGGAAAAAATTTAATTCCAACAGCAACTGATTTTGATGTTATTGATAAATTTATTAAAGTAACCGATGAAGAAAGTGCTCATGCAACTAGAGAATTAGCTAGAAAAGAAGGGCTTTTTGTAGGATATACTTCAGGTGCTGTAATGCAGGCGATAAAACAATATGCAGAAGATGGCGAGTTTGATAAGGATAGTAATGTAATTGCAATTTTTCCAGATCACGGATCCCGCTATATGAGCAAAGTATTTAGTGATGATTGGATGAATGACCAAGGTTTTTTTGATAGCGTAAATGAAGAAGAAGAACAAAAAATTGAGTTCATAAAATAAAAGTGTTAGTATTGTTAAAAAAAGCCATTTATTGAATTAAATGGTTTTTTTTTTTATAATTTTTTAATAAGATGTGTTGATTGTTTGATAAATCAATAATTAGTTTATGTTTTTCTATATAAATATATTTTAACTTTTTTTTTGGTAAAACTATTTGTAAAATCAAAATATTATTCTATTTTGGACACATTAATAAATGCTTTATATTAACAAATTTTTAAAGAATCATTCTTTTATAATTATTAAACCTAATCTTACCAAAAAAACCTGCTATGAAGAAATTGTACTTTAGTGCGCTATTTGTGTATAGCGCTACGTTTTCGCTTATGGCTCAAAAAGAGCAAATTAAGACTGCTCAGGCAGAATTAAACAAAGGGAATGTTCAAGAAACATTAACCATTTTGAATGATATCGAGTATTTAATCACCAATGCCAAAGATGAAGATAAATCGGATTATTATTTTCTTAAAGGTAAAACGTATACAGCTTTAGCTAATAAAAAAATTGAAACACCAAAAAATTTATCACAAGCAGTTGCTTGCTACAATGAATTGATCTTATTAGAAGTTGATTCTGGAAATTTGAAGTATGCTGTTCAAGCAAGAGAATTAATTAAAGAATTAAAGAGTAATTTAGAGCGAAGTGCAATTGATGATAATAATGCACAAAAATTCTCAGACGCAGCGGTAAAAATGTATTATTTATACGAAATGGATAAAAAAGATACCGTTAATCTGTATAATTCAGCCATTAATTACTTTAATGCTAAACAGTATGATTTAGCATTAAAAAATTATGAAACATTAAAAAAGTTAAAGTATGCTGGAAATGGAATGGAATATTATGCTACAAACAAAAAAACCAGTCAAGAAGAACTTTTTAGTTCAGCCTCTAACCGTGATTTGGGTGTTAAACAAGGTTCTCACGAAAAACCAAGAAATGTAAAGGCAAAATCAAAAAAGATTGAAATTTTAAAACAAATTGCTTATATCTATTCTGAAAAGGGAGATGTTGCAAGTGCTGAGAGTAATTATAAAGAGATAATCAATGTTAATCCAAATGACATTGAGGGGTATATTGATTTAGCCTATATTAAATTGGATAAGAAAAAAGAGTTAGCTGATAAAATGGCCTTGCTCGGCACTACTCCTGCAGAAATGAAAAAGTATGACGAGTTGAAAATCAAAAAAGATGAAGAAGTTAAAGTCGCAGTTGAATATCTTGAAAAAGCTTTGAAATTAGAGCCTAATAATAAAGATGTTTCAAAACTACTTCTTACATTGTATCGTTCACTAGACTTGACTGATAAATATGAAGCATTGAAGGCTAAAGGCTAGAGGTTAATTTATTTTAGGTTTTAAAAAAAAAGTTGCTCATTGAGCAACTTTTTTTTAGGAATTACATTAAATTATTTTTTTAATAACTCTTAATTTATGGGTGTGTTTTTGGGTTTCTGTATTGTAAATCCCTAGGTGATCAAGACGGTCAATCCTGACTTTTCCGCTAGCATGAATAATGTAATTGTCTGCCATTATAATTCCAACATGAATAATTTTCCCTTCTTCATTATCAAAAAAGGCCAAGTCACCTGTTTCGCTTTCTTCAATAAAACTAAGGGCTTCTCCTTGTAATGCTTGTTGTGAAGCATCTCTTTTGAGTTTGTACCCATTAAGCTTATATACCATTTGAGTAAAACCAGAACAATCGATTCCAAACGGCGTTTTTCCTCCCCATAAGTAAGGTGCATTCAAATACATATACGCTGTTTTTATTAGACTTTCTTTGCTTTTAATCCCACTTGTTTTTGTGCCTTCAAAACTAAAAAGGTCTGTATTTATTTCATTATGATTTAAAAAAGATAAACTAGCACCCAATGGGATTGGAATTAATAGATTGTTAGGTCCGGTAATGTATTCTATTAGGTCAGCATTTAAAATTATACTTTCGTCTGAAAGTAGTTTGAAATTTTGTTCTGTAAGCAATTGATATTGCTTGCTATCAACCCAACCTTCATATTGGTCAAATTGAAGTTTTATTTTGGCCCATTGATGGTGACGCTCAATGATTTCAAAATGCTCTCCAAAAAGTACTTGTGAGACAATTTCACTTCTATCACTAGGTTCAAAGCGAAGAGGTATGATGGCTAAATTACAGATTCCAAACATTAATTTTCGATTTAAAAATTGAGGTTAAAAGGGTAATGCTTTTAACCTCAATTCCACTTTGTGTTTCTAAATTTTTTCGATAACAATTGCTGAAGCACCACCGCCGCCATTACATATTGCAGCTGCTCCAATTTTACCATTGTTTTGTTGTAAAACATTTAATAAAGTAACAATAATTCTAGCACCTGAGCAACCTAGGGGATGTCCTAGTGATACAGCGCCTCCATTAATATTTACTTTCGAATTGTCTAAACCTAAAATTTTTGAATTGGCTAAACCAACAACAGAAAATGCTTCATTGAATTCAAAATAATCAACATCTTCTATAGTGATACCGGCTTTTGAGAGTGCTTTTGGTAAAGCTTTTGCTGGGCTAGTGGTAAACCATTTTGGTTCCTGTGCAGCATCGGCATAACTTTTAACATAAGCTAATGGAGTTAAACCTAAAGCCAAAGCCTTTTCTTCACTCATAAGTAATAATGCTGCTGCACCATCATTAATAGTAGAAGCGTTGGCTGCAGTTACAGTTCCTTCTTTTGTAAAAGCAGGGTTTAAAGCTGGTATCTTGTCCAAATTTACATTGGTAAACTCTTCGTCTTTTGAAATAAGTATCGGTTCCCCTTTTCTTTGAGGTACAGAAACAGGAACTACTTCATTATCAAATTTTCCTGAACTCCAAGCATCAGCTGATCTTTTATACGATTGTATGGCAAACCCGTCTTGTTCTTCACGTGTAATGTTATACTCTTTAGCACACAAGTCTGCACTGACTCCCATGGCATTGTTGTCGTAAGCATCTGTAAGCCCGTCTTTTTGCATACCATCAACCATCGTATTTGGTCCAAATTTGGTTCCTGTACGTAGGTTCATGTAATGTGGAATTAAACTCATGTTTTCCATTCCTCCAGCTACTACAATTTCAGCATCTCCACATTGAATAGCTTGAGAAGCAAGCATAACGGCTTTCATTCCTGAAGCGCAAACTTTGTTTACTGTTGTACAAGCTACTTCGGTAGATAAACCTGCATACAGCGCTGCTTGTCTAGCAGGAGCTTGTCCAACTCCAGCTTGAACCACATTTCCCATGTATACTTCATCGACTAATTTAGGGTCAAGTTGAATTTTTTCTAAAGCACCTTTTATGGCTACAGCACCAAGTTTTGGTGCAGTGATATTTGATAATCCCCCCATAAAACTCCCAATTGGTGTTCTTACGGCAGAAACTATAACTACTTTCTTGTTCATAATGTAAAAATAAGTTGATTTATGTAGCAAATTTAATCATTTTTGCTGCTATTCCATATTTTAATGAAATAATATGCATTTTGTGAATTGGGTTTTGGTATTTATAAGTCTATTTGTTTGATTGTGAAGTCTTTTTGGTTTTTTGTGTATTTTATTTAAAAAAAAGCATTAAAATAGTTGTGAGAATCCTAAAGTTGGCTTAAGTTTGCAACCGCAAAACAAGATGGTTTTCTTGTTAAGGAGAGGTGCCAGAGCGGTAATGGAGCAGATTGCTAATCTGTCGACGGGTAACCGTCGCCAGGGTTCGAGTCCCTGTCTCTCCGCAATTTTCGGGGTGTAGCGTAGCCCGGTTATCGCGCCTGCTTTGGGAGCAGGAGGTCGCAGGTTCGAATCCTGCCACCCCGACACAATGGACGCATAGCTCAGCTGGATAGAGCACCTGCCTTCTAAGCAGGCGGTCGAAGGTTCGAATCCTTCTGCGTTCACAAAAAGCCTTATAATCAATTGATTGTAAGGCTTTTTTGTTTTTTGGTCATATTTTTGGTCATATTTTGGGATCAATTTAAAAGTTGGGGATTATGCAAAAAGATTGGATTATCTGAATGTGTAATTACAATATTCCTTTTTTTTCTATTTTGATACAATCTAATTGCTGTTCTGTTTATTTTCTGTTACATTGCAGTAATTAATCTTTTCTTTATGAGAATTATTTATCAGAGTTTCTTTTTTTTATCTGCATTTGGTTTAGTTAGTTGTGGTAGTTTTCAAAATAATCCTTTGAAACAAATTTTGAAAGTAAACGATGGTGTCATTCATCAAGTGATGCAAAATTCCGAAGAATTCGAAGTGCAAATTATTTATTCTCAGATTGAGAGAAGTAAAAAAGGCACGGTTACATTCAAGGATTATAAATACAATGTAGATGCAAAACAATATTTCTATCCTGCGAGTACCGTCAAATTTCCTATTGCTGTTATGGCTTTAGAGAAGTTAGATGCTATTTCGCATACTTCTGTAAATTCTACATTTTCAATTGGAGATGAAGTAAACCAGTGGAAATTTTCGGAAGAGATTTCAAAGTTGTTTGCTGTAAGTGATAATGAAGCCAGTAATCATTTATTTGAATTTATTGGATTTGACCATTTGAACAATGGCATGAAAAGTAAGGGCTTGTCGCCTTTTAGAATAACACATCGATTATCGACGGAAAATTCAGGAAGTAGGGTAATACAACCTATCACTTTATATAAGGAAGATGGTACAGTTTTGAAATTTTCATCTACTCAAACGAAAGCATTTCTTCCCTTGAAATTAAAAGGAATTCAAAAAGGGAAAGGGTATTTAGAAGGTGAGCAAATCATTCAAAAACCATTTGATTTTTCAGCAAAAAACTATTACCCTTTAGAGACCTTGCACAATACACTAAAAAGAATTGTTTTTCCAGAAGCATTTGAGGTAAAAGAGCGATTCAAGCTGTCAGAAAAAAGCAGAGAATTTATATTGTTTTCGATGCAAAACTTACCCAGAAATGCAGGATATGATCCAAAAGAGTATTTTGATGGGTATTGTAAGTTCTTTATGTTTGGTGACACAAAAGAACCTATTCCGGATTATATTAAAATTTACAACAAAGTTGGTGAGGCCTACGGAACGCTAACGGATTGTGCGTATATTGTCGATTCGAAAAACAACATTGAGTTTTTAGTATCGGCCACTATTTTGGTCAATAAAAACAAAATATTTAATGATGGAATTTACGAATATGATTCGATTGGATTTCCTTTTCTAGCAGAACTTGGTCGACAATTGTATCAAAAAAGCAAACAATAATCTAATTTAAAGTCAAGGCTCCTAAAATTTCCTCAAACAAGAAAGGTCCTCCAGGATATTTAGCTGTATAATCCAAATTCATCCATACTTGTCCGCGTTCATCGATATGATAATGCAATTGTTTGTTGGCACTTTCCCTTGGGAATAATTCGTTTTTGATTAAATAATTCACTTTTTCCAAATTTTCCATGGAGCCAATTAATATTTCTGGATATATGTGTCCTTTGGTGTGAATTAATCTTGGGGTTCCACCAATAGCTCTAACACAAGCCGCCATAAGAATGGAATGATCATCGCAATCACCAGAAAAATACAACAAAGATTCTGTAGCAGTGGCAATATAGTCACCTTCTTTGGGATCGTGAACGTAATTCCAACGCGAATTGATTTCTTTGAAAACTGCAAAACATTGAATAATGGTTCTATAATCGCCATATCCATTTAGGTTTCTAAAGTGCTTTGTTGTAGCCATAATAGCGAAATTTCGAACTTTGGGGTTTTCATATTCAATGGCGCTCAAAATTTTAGATTTATTAGGAAAGGGAAGGAGTTTGGCAATGATAATGTCTTGAGGGTAGGGGCTGTCAGACATAGTGTAGACCATTGAATTGTAATCTTCAACCACGCTATTAAAGCCGTAATTCCCAAAGATACTGCCGTAAATTAGAACAAATAAATAAAGAAGAATGGCAATCATCATAAAGGTTCTCATAGCGTTTAGAACGAAATGAAGAACAATAAAAACCACCAAAAAAATAAGAATTCGGTCTAAATTAAAAGGCCAATTAAAATCAATAACATTGTGATGAATAATGATAAAGATAGGAAAGGTGATAACTAAGTTCAAAAAAGATATAATAATAATGTCCCAAGGTTTCTTGACTTGAAGTTGGGTTTTTAGCTTATTTAAATCAATTTTTTTTGGTTCTATCATATCTTAAAAAAGGAGTACGATTATACCACTTTTACTATTTCAGCAAATGTACTTTTTTTATCAATAATTCCGAGTTCCAACAATTGATTTTGGACATTGTTTAACACATTTTCACTTAATAGATTTTGTGACCATTCGGTTAAATCCAACCATTTTTCGAGGTCTTCTTCTTTTTGATGATAGCGTTCTGCTAGTTTTTTTGTTGTATTGTTTAAATCTTTGAATATTAATGTTTTGCAATTGATTATATCAAGTATTTTAGAAATTAATTCAGGGTGTTGGTCTAGAATTTCATCTCGAACGGCAATAACAAAGCATGGCCAAGGTGTAGGACAATCAGCAATTCTTCTGAAAATTCCTTGGTCAACAAGTGGTTGTGTCATGAATCGTTCCCACATAAAATAATCAGCGGTGCCTTCTGTCAAAGCAGTAACAGCTCCGTCAATGGTATTTACAATTTCAAATGATAAGGAATTAACATCCCACTTTTGATTACTAGCATTGACATAAGCCATTAATTGGGAACCAGAACCTATTCTTGAAATGGCAGCTTTCGTACCTTCAAGTTGCTCCAAGTTCTCATATTTAGATTGTGCTGCTACATGAATCCCCCAAATCAAAGGAGTTGCTACATAGACTTGAACTATTTTTGAAGGATTGCCTGCGGTAATATCTTTTACGATACCTTCGGTTAAAATAATAGCAATATCCGTACTTCCATCACGAAGCATTTGACACATTTTACCCGTTCCTTCGGGAACGTCCGTCCATTGCAAATCGATAGCTTCACTTTTAAAATCACCATTCTCTATGGCCAAATGCCAAGGCAAATTAAAATGTTCTGGAACTCCAGCTATTCGTATTGTTGTCATTTATTTATGATTTGGATTCAATAGTTGCCACCATTTCCAATTGATGCCATCTTCAGCCGTATATTCTTCTACAAATTGCATCCCACATTTGCTTAAAATATGATTGGAAGCACCATTTTGAGCGTGGGTGTAAGCATTCATTTCTTGTATTTGCATTTGATTAAAACCATAATCCAACCAGAATTTTGTGGCTTCCGTGGCGTAGCCCTTGTTCCAAAAGCGCTCGTCTAAGCGGTATCCATAATCGTAAAAGTTAGTATTTCCGTTTTCTATTTGATCGTTGATGAACTTAATACCTGTCCAACCGATGAATTGCCCATCTTTTTTTAAAAAAGTAGCAAAGCGGCCAATTTTATTGGTTGTGTATTGTTTTTGAAGCGATTCAATTACTGGATATATTTCTGTAATATCTTGAACGGGTTTGTTCCATAAATATTTGTGAACAATAGGATTAGAATCCATAATAAACATAGCTTCGGCATCGTCAAGCGTAAATGGGCGCAGCATTAATCGGTCGGTTTCGAGAAGTAAATCCATATTTTATTGTAATTATTTTGCTAGTTTATTCAGGGTATATAAAATAAGTTCGTCTACAGCTTTATAAGGATCTTGGCTGAAAGTTCCGTTGGCGCGGTTAGCAATAATGGCATTCATAGACAAACAATGATGACCTAATAATTTACCAAGTCCATAAATGGCGCTGGTTTCCATTTCTAAATTGGTAATGCGATGTCCTTCGAAAGTAAATGAATCCATTTTGGAATTTAATGCTGGATCTTGTATTCCTAATCGCAACACACGTCCTTGTGGTCCATAAAAACCACCAGCAGTTGCTGTAATGCCTTTATGAATTTGCTCACTTTCAATTAATTGTTCTAATTCATTTGAACAGCTAATAAAATATGGCGTTCCTTTTTTGAAATCCCAGTTGGTATGCTCGATAAACGCTTTTTCTAAACGGGTTTCAGCAATAGAATCAATCAAATAGGAGCGAAGCATATTGTCTAATCCAAGTCCGTACTGCGCCATCACAAAATGATCTACTGGAATGTCGGCTTGCAGTGAACCAGAAGTTCCAATTCTGATGATTCGCAATGAGGTTAGAGTGTCTTTTATCTTTCTAGTTTTCAAATCGATATTAACTAAAGCATCGAGTTCGTTGATAACTATGTCAATATTATCAGGGCCAATTCCAGTTGAAATTACACTAATTCGCTTGCCTTTGTAGGTTCCTGTTTGGGTTTTGAATTCTCTTTTTTGAACAGTAAACTCTATAGCATCAAAGTGCTTAGTGATTTTTTCTACACGATCTTGATCACCTACAAACAGAATCGTGCTTGCAATTTGCTCTGGCTTTAAGTTGAGATGATAGACACTACCATCTGGGTTGAGTATTAATTCGGAATCTTTTATCATAACCTATGTTTAAATTGTTTAAGGCTTAATCGTTTAATGTTGTTAAACTGAGCGCTAAAAGCTGCATTCTGAGAACTTTAGTACGTGCTTTTGTGTTTTTTATCTGTTAAACTGAACACTAAAAGCTGCATACTGAACACTTACTATTTACCCTCCAACTCTTTTTGTTTTGAAGCCTTTATCTTTTAAAAGAGCCATAATTTTATCGCGATAATCACCTTGAATGATTATTGCTCCTTCTTTGAAAGTTCCACCCACACTCAATTTTGTTTTGATTTCTTTGGCTAAAATTTTGAAATCCTCATCAGTTCCTTCATAGCCTTCTATAATGGTGGTGGCTTTGCCTTTTCGTTTTTCGTATTTGCAAATCATCGGTTCTTTTTGCACATACAATTCGTGCGCTACTTCCTCAACGGGTTCGTCAGGAAGGGGTTGATGATCTGGAAAAAGATGTTTTAATTGGTCTAGTAAATCCATAAAATTGAACTTTTGAAAAAATCAAATTCCAAATTCCAAGTTGGTAAGCTTAGGAATTTGGAATTACTGATAGTATGTTTATACTTTTATTTTTTGATTAAACCCAAATCTACCAAACGTTCATACAAATAATCGCCTGCAGTGATATCATCAAATAATTTTGGGTGTTGTTCATCGATACAATTTTCCAAGCAATTCAGCTTCATATCGCTGACAGGGTGCATAAAAAATGGGATAGAATAACGAGAGGTTCCCCATAACTCTCTTGGTGGATTCACTACTTGATGAATTGTTGATTTCAAACGATTATTGGTATGACGTGATAACATATCGCCTACATTAATCATTAATTCATCGGGTTGTGCCATAGCATCAATCCATTCTCCATCGTGATTTTGAACTTGCAACCCTTTTCCTTGAGCTCCCATTAATAGCGTAATCAAATTAATGTCACCATGAGCTGCTGCACGAACGGCGCCGTCTTTTGGTTCATCTGTAATGGGTGGATAGTGGATAGGTCTCAAAATACTATTACCATCTTTTACGTATTGGTCAAAATAGAATTCGTCCAAACCAATAAATAAGGCTAATGCTCTTAATACGTAAACTCCAGTTTTTTCGAGCATTTGATAAGCCTCTTTACCTACAGTATTAAAACTTGGTAACTCAGCTACTTCAACATTGGCGGGATATTCGTCAGCGTATTTTGAATCTTCGCTTATATATTGGCCAAAATGCCAAAACTCTTTCAAATCTCCAGCTGAGCGTCCTTTGGCATGTTCTTTTCCAAAAGAAATATAGCCTCTTTGTCCGCCAATACCTGGAATTTCATATTTTTCTTTTACTTCGAGAGGAAGTGTAAAAAAGTTACGAACTTCAGCATACAAGTTCTCTACTAATTCGTCATTCAAAAAATGACCTTTTAATGCTACGAAGCCTATTTCTTCGTAAGCGGTTCCGATTTCATTTACAAATTTTTGTTTACGTTTCGGGTCATCCGAAAGGAAATCACGCAAGTCAACACTAGGAATGTTTTGCATATTATTTGAATTTTGATAATTTAGAAGTTTTTTAAACTTCTAGTTACAAATGTAAAGAATATTTTCAATTCCTTCTTTTTTTAAAATCAATTCAAAATCAAAAAATATAACAAAAATAAGTCAAACTGTTATATTTTTATATCTTTGAAGCATTCATAAAAAATCGAAACCCATGACTTTTGATAGAAAAGAACTTACTAACGAACAATTAATTAGTATTTATAAAAAAATAGTACTTCCTAGATTAATCGAGGAGAAAATGCTTATTCTTATTAGACAAGGTAAAGTGTCTAAGTGGTTTTCTGGTATTGGTCAAGAAGCTATTGCTGTAGGAATAACCGCTGCTTTAGACCAAGATGAGTATATTTTGCCAATGCATAGAAACTTAGGTGTTTTTACTGGAAGAGACATTCCTTTGCATCGATTGTTTTCGCAATGGCAAGGTAAAGCAAATGGTTTTACTAAGGGAAGAGATCGTAGTTTTCACTTCGGTACCCAAGAATATAAAATCATTGGAATGATTTCGCATTTGGGTCCGCAATTAGGAGTGGCAGATGGAATTGCTTTGGCCAATACTTTAAAAAAGAATAATAAAATTACAACCGTTTTTACTGGTGAAGGGGCTACAAGTGAAGGCGACTTTCACGAAGCTTTAAATATTGCGGCTGTTTGGGATTTACCAGTTCTTTTTGTCATTGAAAATAACGGTTATGGACTTTCAACGCCGACAAATGAACAATACCGTTGTGAAAATTTAGCCGATAAAGGAAAAGGTTACGGAATGGAAAGCCATATTGTGGATGGTAATAATATTTTGGAAGTTTTTACTTTGATTAGTGAATTAAAAGCTTCAATGATTGAGCGTCCACGTCCTATTTTACTGGAGTTTAAAACTTTTAGAATGCGAGGTCACGAAGAAGCAAGCGGCACTAAATATGTTCCTCAAGAATTGATGGATTTATGGGCAGTGAAAGATCCTGTTGCAAATTATAAAGACTTTTTACTTCAAAATGGCATACTTACTGAAGCAGAAGATGCTGAAATTAAAGCAAAAATAAAACAGGAAATCGATACCAATTGGGCCTTGGCTAATGCCGAACCGGAAATTGAAGCTAGTTTCGACGAAGAGTTAAATGATGTTTATCAACCCTACGTTGCTGAAATTGTTGAACCTTCAGGAGCTACTGAAAATATTCGTTTTATAGATGCCATTAGTCAAGGATTAAGACAATCTATGCAGCGCTATGACAACTCTGTTATTATGGGTCAGGATATTGCTGAATATGGTGGTGCATTTAAAATAACTGATGGTTTTGTGGCTGAATTTGGGAAAGAACGCGTTCGAAATACACCTATTTGCGAAAGCGCCGTAGTTTCTGCCGCTATGGGATTGTCTATTAATGGTTACAAAGCCATCATGGAAATGCAATTTGCAGATTTTGTTTCTACAGGTTTTAATCCAATAGTGAATCTTTTGGCTAAATCGCATTATCGTTGGTTAGAAAAAGCCGATGTTGTGGTCCGAATGCCTTGCGGTGGAGGAACTCAAGCGGGACCTTTTCATTCTCAAACCAATGAAGCTTGGTTTACCAAAACACCAGGTTTGAAAGTAGTGTATCCTGCTTTTCCTTATGATGCCAAAGGATTATTGAATGAATCCATTAATGATCCAAATCCGGTTTTATTTTTCGAACATAAATTATTATACCGTTCTGTTTATCAAGAGGTTCCAACAGAGTATTACACGCTTCCTTTAGGTAAAGCAGCTCTTTTGAAAGAAGGGGAACAAATCACCATTATTGCTTTTGGAGCTACTGTTCATTGGGCATTAGAAACCTTGGATAAAAATCCACAGCTTAGTGCAGATGTGATTGATTTAAGAACCTTGCAGCCGTTGGATACCGAAACTATTTTTGCTTCTGTAAAGAAAACAGGAAAGGCCATTATTGTGCAAGAAGACAGTCTTTTTGGTGGAATTGCCAGTGATTTGTCAGCATTGATTATGGAAAATTGTTTTGAGTATTTGGATGCGCCAGTAAAACGCGTGGCTAGTTTGGATTCGCCAATCCCTTTTACAAAAGCACTTGAAGATCAATATTTACCCAAAGGCAGATTCGAAAAAGAATTGCTGGATTTAATGGCTTATTAATTTATTTTTGTAACCCAAAAATAAATACTCAATGAAACCACTAAAAGAGAAACTTCTAATTCAAGATGCTACAATTCATAAAGTGCAGTTCGATACTGAGTGGTTTTTCAATTTGGAGGATATGGCTTTTTACCTAAAAGAAGATCTTTCAGAGGTGGAATGGATTTATTTGCCAATGATGATAGAAGGAGAACAAGAAATAGTAAAATGCTGCACGTTTGAGGACATTCTTAGAGGTAGAAAAGAACGATAATAAAAAAGGAGATTTTAAAAATCTCCTTTTTTATTATCTATTATTTAATTTAGCTTTTTCTTTTATAATATCGCTAATTTTTCGGTTTTCGATTTTGCTTTCTAGCCAAGAGATAATATCTAGATAAAGGAAGGCTCTTTTTTCATAGGTGTTTTGCTCTAAAATCTCAAAGCGTTCCTTCATTTTTACAAACTCTTTTTTGATATCGCTTGGAAAAATATTGTTCAAGTTTTTCATAAAACGAATGATTTCTTTCTGTACTTCGTGTAATTCATTCATTTTGATTAAAAACTTATACGTGTTTTTGATTTGGTTTTCCATATGAAAATCTTTACCAGATTCATAATGAGCAATTAAACATAAAAGCCTTGAAAAACACATTAAATCCTCACGCATCGATAAGTTTTTGTTGTTGATGATTTTCTCAAGATAATGAATGCATTCTGCATATTTTTCATTTCCAAAATAAATAGAGGCTATTTTGTAATAAAATAACATTTCATGGTGCTCATCTAAATGATCATTATGGATTTTTAGTTTGCTTAAAATTTCGGGAATTAAATATTCACTTTCTATAAATGTACCTTCTAAAATATGATAATTAAGTTTGTTATTATAGACATAAAGAAATGTCAAACAAGATAAATTATCATTGGAAGGAAATTTATCATCTTTTGTAGTTTCCTCTAGCAAAGTCAAGTATTTTTTAAACTTAGACTTGTATTTAAGCATATACAAAGATTCTAATAAATAATGATTTCCTTTTAAGAAAAATACCGGGTTAAGGTGAATCATACTCGGATTGTCATAAAAAAGAGTCACCCATTTAAAGGCATATTTGTAACTCCCAAGAAAATCTTGAACTAAGAAACTTCTCCATAGATTAGCATTGTAAAACCAATATTTCTCTCTAAAACCAAATTTTTTTTGATCAATTTTCGAAATGTGCCTAGTAAAATAATCATCTATATAACGGTATTCATCATCGCTTTTTACATAACCTGACTTAAGCATAATACCATACAATTGTAGGGAAAGATTCGAAAGTTTACTAGAAATAGTATTACGGTAATTTAGTTCTTTGGCTTGGACTACTAATTCGTCTGCTCGGCCTTGAATACTACGCGTGATGTATTGTGACTCGATTAACTTTTCAAACTCAACAATTTCAAAGGCCATATTCTTTTCGTCATTTTCTAGTGCCAAAGCCTTAGTTTTATCCAAGATTTTCAAACTCTGTTTATATAAACCTTTGTTGTATAAAATGGTAGCAAAATCAATTTGTTCCCGCAATTGATAGCGAATGTTTTGACTTGGAATATTTAAACGAATGCTAACTAATATTTGTTTGTATAAATACGATTTTAAATTCGATAATTGTACTTTCTTAATCAATCCGTTTTTCAAAATCATTTTTTCATCATAGACTTCTGATTTATCCAAAATATTAAAGAGTTCAATAAATTTAGTATTTGTGCTAGTTTCTAATCGACTGGCAAAAATCTTAAATTGACGTTTTTCAGATTTGGAGAGAGACTTAATTAATACAAATAAAAAATCTTTTTGATGGTTAGCCATTGTAAATAAATGTGTCTTAAATAATTGAAAAACAATACATTACATACAATTAATTAGTTTTATAAAGAGTATATTTGAATATATTTGTTTTTGTGCTTGTGTGATGAAATCTATTTTTGTTAAGAGATGTGAAATTACATTAAATAAATCAAAATGAATAGAGAGAAAGTTCAAATTTTTGACACCACACTGAGAGATGGAGAGCAAGTTCCTGGATGCAAGCTAGATACCAAACAAAAGCTAGTGATTGCAAATCGTTTAGACGAAATGGGGGTTGATATCATAGAAGCTGGGTTTCCGGTTTCTAGTCCAGGTGATTTTTTATCTGTTTCTGAAATTAGCAAAATTGTAAAAAATGCAACGGTTTGTGGATTAACCAGAGCTGTAAAAAACGATATAGATGTTGCCGCCAATGCTTTGAAAAATGCCAAAAAGCCTAGAATCCATACAGGAATTGGCACATCAGATTCGCACGTAATACACAAATTGAATACCACAAGAGAAGATGTTATCGAAAGGGCCAAAGCGGCCGTTGCTTACGCAAAATCATATGTGGAAGATGTAGAGTTTTACGCAGAAGATGCTGGTCGTACCGACAATGATTTTTTAGCCCGAGTCTGTGAAGAAGCAATAAAATCGGGTGCCACTGTTTTGAATATTCCTGATACTACAGGTTATTGTTTGCCAGAGGAATACGGTGCCAAAATAAAATACTTGAAAGAAAATGTAAAAGGTATTGAAAATGTAATTCTTTCTTGTCATTGTCATAACGATTTAGGAATGGCAACTGCCAATTCGATTTCTGGAGCTATAAACGGAGCTCGACAAATAGAATGTACTATCAACGGTATAGGAGAACGCGCTGGAAATACAGCACTTGAAGAAGTGGTAATGATTTTCAAACAACACCCTTATTTAAACTTAGATACCAATATCAATACTCGACAACTGAATGAAATGAGTCGATTGGTTTCTGAAAGTATGGGAATGATTGTACAACCCAATAAAGCAATAGTGGGTGCCAATGCTTTTGCTCATAGTTCAGGAATTCACCAAGATGGAGTGATTAAAAACAGAGCAACTTATGAAATTATGGATCCTTTAGATGTTGGCGTCAACGAATCATCCATTATTTTGACAGCAAGAAGTGGTCGTGCAGCTTTGGCTTACAGAGCAAAAAAAGTAGGATATGAACTGACCAAAGTACAATTGGATTTTGTTTACTTAGAATTTTTAAAGTTTGCTGACATCAAAAAAGAAGTGGTTGATACTGACATTCATCAAATTATTGCTGCTTGCAAAATAGAAAGCGAGTTGGCCCGAAACTAAACCAATACTATTAATACCAAAAATTATGAATTTAAAAATAGCAATACTTTCAGGAGATGGAATCGGTCCCGAGGTGACCCTACAAGCTAAAAAAGCTTTGACTGCTATTGGAGTGATGTTCAATCACGATTTTGTTTTTGAGGATGCTTATATAGGAGCCATTGCCATAGAAAAAACAGGAAAACCACTTCCTGATCAAACCTTAAACTTATGTAAAAACACAGATTGCATTTTGTTTGGAGCCATAGGTGATCCAATGTATGACAACAATCCAACCGCAAAAATTCGACCAGAACAAGGCCTCTTAAAACTCAGAAAAGAATTGGGGTTGTATGCTAATATTCGCCCAATAAAAGCATATCCTCATTTAATGAGTGCTTCCCCCATAAAAAAAGAAGTTTTGGATGGAACTGATTTTGTAGTCTATAGAGAACTCAATGGAGGTATGTATTTTGGTAAAAAAACAACCAATGAAACTGAAACGTATGCTTCAGATTTGTGTGAATACAATGAATCCGAAATTGCCAAAATCACGCATTTGGCTTTCAAAGCTGCTCAAGCTAGACGCAAAAAAGTCACATTAGTAGACAAAGCCAATGTTTTAGAAACTTCACGTCTTTGGAGAAGAGTAGTAACAGAAATTGCAACAGATTATCCTGAAGTAGAATTAAATTTCTTGTATGTAGACAATGCAGCCATGCAAATCATTTTGAATCCAAGACAGTTTGATGTGTTGTTAACCGATAATTTGTTTGGTGATATTCTTTCGGATGAAGCAAGTGTTATCTCAGGATCAATTGGCTTAATGGCATCGGCTTCTATAGGTGACGAACATGCCTTATTCGAACCAATTCACGGTTGTTATTCTGAAGCCAAAGATAAAAATATTGCCAATCCAATCGCTTCGATTTTATCTGTAGCTATGTTATTAGAGCATTTTAATTTATTTGAGGAAGCCAACAAAGTAATTGCTGCAGTTGAAACTGCCATAAGCAATCAAGTCGTCACGGTAGATTTAAAGGTAGATTCTCGATTTGGAACAAATGAAGTCGGGGATTTTATTGCTAATCACATTATGGATGCAGAAGATTTGTACTTCAAAAAAGATTTTGTACAAATTGGTCGATCAACTATAGTGTAGTTTTTTAGACAAAACATTAAAAATAGAGGATTCATTGTTTTTTTGTCCAAACTTTTAGTAGCTTTGAACTTTACTACAAAAAACAATGCAAAAACTTAACAATACTATTACCTCTATTATTAATGTCATCGTAATTATTACGCAGGCAAGAGGAATGGTATAATAATATGTAATCAACATATATAGAAAAACCTTCCAGATTCTTGGAAGGTTTTTTTTTACACAAATTTTTAAAAAAATAGATATACATAAAATGGAATTAAATAAATACAGTAAAACAATTACGCAAGATGAAACACAACCAGCAGCACAAGCAATGTTGTACGGAATTGGATTAACTGAAGAAGATTTAAAAAAGGCACAAGTAGGAATTGTAAGCATGGGATACGAGGGAAATACTTGTAACATGCACTTAAACGATTTGGCAAAACAAGTCAAACAAGGCGTTTGGGATGCCGATTTAGTTGGCTTGATTTTTAATACGATTGGGGTTAGTGACGGAATCTCTAACGGTACTGACGGAATGCGTTATTCATTGGTTTCAAGAGATGTGATTGCTGATTCTATTGAAACTGTTATGGGAGCGCAATGGTATGATTCTATGATTGCCATACCGGGATGTGATAAAAATATGCCAGGAGCTTTAATCGCGATGGGAAGAGTAAATAGACCCGCCATTATGGTTTATGGTGGATCAATTCATTCAGGAGAATGGAAAGGTGAGAAACTTAATATTGTTTCTGCTTTTGAAGCTTTGGGTAAAAAATTGCAAAAAACAATTTCTGAAGAAGATTTCAAAGGGGTAATTCAAAATTCTTGTCCTGGTCCAGGTGCTTGTGGAGGAATGTATACTGCCAATACTATGGCTTCAGCAATTGAAGCTTTGGGAATGAGTTTACCATACAGTTCATCTAATCCAGCATTAAGTGAACAAAAAAGAAATGAATGTTTGGATGCTGGTAAATACATCCGATTGTTGCTCGAAAAAGACATCAAACCAAGAGATATTATGACTCGAAAAGCGTTTGAAAATGCAATTACGATTGTAGCCGTTCTTGGAGGTTCTACCAATGCCGTTATGCATTTAATTGCGATGGCACATGCTGTTGATATTGAAATCACTTTAAAAGATTTTCAAAATATTAGTGACAGAACACCCATGCTAGGTGATTTGAAACCAAGTGGTAAATACATGATGGAGAATCTTCATTATGCAGGAGGAGTTCCAGCAGTATTGAAATATTTATTGAAAAACGGTTTGATTCACGGAGATTGTATGACAGTAACTGGTAAAACAGTAGCTGAAAATTTGGCCAATATTCCAGATTTAAATGATGGTCAGGACGTTATTCACGAAATACAAAAGGCATTAAAACCTACAGGAAATATTCAAATTTTATACGGAAATCTTGCTGAAGAAGGTTGTGTTGCCAAAATAAGTGGTAAAGAAGGTGAATATTTTGAAGGCACAGCCGTAGTTTTTGAAAGTGAATTCGAGGTTATTCCCGGTATAGAAGCTGGAAAAGTAAAACCAGGTAACGTAGTAGTAATTAGATACTGTGGTCCAAAAGGAGGGCCTGGTATGCCTGAAATGTTGAAACCAACTTCTGCCATAATGGGAGCTGGCTTAGGGAATTCGGTAGCTTTAATTACTGATGGTAGATTCTCAGGAGGTTCTCATGGTTTTGTAGTAGGTCACATCACTCCAGAAGCTTATGAAGGTGGTGGAATTGCTCTAATCGAAGAAGGAGACGTAATTAGTATTGACGCCGTCAAGAATACGATTAATCTTAAAATTTCTGATGAAGAGTTTGCAAGACGTAAAGCCAATTGGGTACAACCACCACTAAAAGTTACAAAAGGGGTGTTACTTAAATACGCTAGATCGGTCTCTAGTGCTTCAACAGGATGCGTAACCGATAAATAACTAGATGACATAAAAATGAAAGCAATTTCATTTCAAAATAAGAATACCAATGGTAACAAATAAAATCACAGGCGCTGAAGCAATCATAAGATGCCTATTAGAAGAAGGTGTAGACATCGTTTATGGATATCCAGGCGGAGCCATAATGCCTGTATACGATGAATTATATAAATTTCAAGATCAGTTGCATCATGTTTTAGTGCGACACGAACAAGGAGCAACGCATGCTGCACAAGGATATGCTAGAGCTACAGGAAAAGTTGGAGTAGCCATCGCTACTTCAGGACCTGGAGCAACTAATTTAGTCACTGGAATTGCCGATGCGCAAATCGATTCAACTCCAATGGTTTGTATTACAGGACAGGTTGGGAAACATTTATTGGGTTCTGATGCTTTCCAAGAAACAGATATTATAGGAATTTCAACTCCTGTAACCAAATGGAATTATCAAGTTACAGAAGCTTCAGAAATTCCTGAAATCATCGCAAAAGCTTTTTATATTGCTCGTTCAGGACGTCCAGGGCCTGTTTTAGTGGATATTACTAAAAATGCTCAGTTTGACGAACTTGATTTTAGTTATACTAAATGCAAAGGAGTTCGCAGTTACTTCCCAAAGCCTGTTTTGGATCACCAAAAAGTTACTGAAGCAGCTGCATTGATTAATGCTGCGAAAAAACCTTATATCGTTTTTGGTCAGGGTGTGATTTTGGGGCAAGCCGAGGAATTATTAAAAGCGGTAATTGAAAAAGCAGGAATACCAGCAGCTTGGACAATCTTAGGTCTTTCTGCTTTACCATCAGATCATCCATTAAACGTCGGTATGTTGGGAATGCACGGTAATTATGGACCAAATATTTTAACCAATGAATGCGATGTATTGATTGCCATTGGTATGCGTTTCGATGATCGTGTAACAGGTAATTTAGCCACTTACGCCAAACAAGCCAAAGTAATTCACTTTGAAATAGACCCTGCAGAAGTAGATAAAAATGTAAAAACGGATGTGGCTGTTTTGGGTGATGTAAAAGAATCATTGGCAGCTCTTTTACCTTTGGTAGAAGCTAAATCACACGAAGCTTGGCATAACGAATTCAAGGAAAAATATAAAATTGAACTGGAAAGTGTTATCAATGACGAATTAAATCCAAAGGGAGAAGGAATCTCGATGGGAGAAACTATCGAAATGATAAACAAACATTCCAATGGTGATGCTATTATGGTTTCAGATGTTGGGCAACACCAAATGTTTACTTGTCGCTATTCTAAATTCAATCAATCAAAAAGTAACATTACCTCTGGAGGATTGGGAACTATGGGATTTGCTTTGCCTGCAGCTATCGGTGCCAAAATGGGACAACCAGATCGCGAAGTAGTAGCAATCATAGGTGATGGTGGATTTCAAATGACAATTCAAGAATTAGGAACTATTTTTCAAACTAGGGTTCCAGTAAAAATTGTGGTGTTAAACAATGAATTTTTAGGAATGGTAAGACAATGGCAGCAGTTGTTTTTTGACAAACGCTATGCGTCTACCGAGATGATTAACCCCAATTTTATTGCAATTGCCGAAGGCTATTATATCAAAGCCAAAAAGGTCACCAAAAGGGAGGATTTAGATGCTGCTGTTGCTGAAATGTTAGCTTCAAAAGAAGCCTATTTCTTAGAAGTAATGGTAGAAAAAGAAAACAATGTATTTCCAATGATTCCAACAGGAGCCTCAGTTGCTGATATCAGATTAAGTTAAAAGTTATGGAAAATAAAACATTCACGATTTCTGTATATTCAGAAAACAACGTAGGCTTATTGAATAGGATTTCAGGCATATTTCTGAAACGACATATAAATATTTTGAGTTTAAATGTATCCGAATCAGAGATAGAAAATGTTTCTCGATTTGTAATTGTAGTAAATACAACCGAAAAATGGGTACAAAATATCGTAGGTCAGATTGAAAAACAGATTGAAGTTATTAAGGCTTATTATCACATCGACGAAGAAACCATTTTCTTGGAAAGTGCCATTTTTAAAATCGAATCCAGTCTGCTTTTTGATGAGCGTCAAATTCAAAATATAATTAAAGAAAGTAATTCACAAATAGTAACCGTTTCGAGAGACTTTTTTGTGATTTCAAAATCAGGAAAGCGCTCTGAAATAGAGGAGTTGTATGCAAAGTTAAAGCCTTTCGGAATCATGCAATTTGTGCGATCAGGACGTATTTCAGTTTCAAAAACGAAAATGGAAATTTCGGCAATATTAGAGAATTTATAAAGCAATAGCTTTCGAAATTACCATAACTAGAATTTCAAAACAAAACCAAATAAAACTATTAATTATAAAATTTTACATTCATTAAATATTAAAAAAATGGCAAATTATTTCAATTCATTACCACTTAGATTACAATTAGAACAATTAGGCGTTTGCGAATTCATGAATCAATCAGAATTTTCAAATGGAATAACAGCTTTGGCAGGTAAAAAAATAGTCATTGTAGGTTGTGGAGCTCAAGGTTTAAATCAAGGTCTAAACATGAGAGATTCAGGTTTAGATATTTCTTACGCTTTGCGTTCAGAAGCAATTGCTCAAAAAAGGGCTTCTTTTATGAATGCTGTTGATAATGGTTTTAAAGTGGGAACTTATGAAGAATTGATTCCAAGTGCAGATTTAGTTTGTAATTTAACACCTGATAAACAACATACTGCTGTAGTAAGTGCGATCATGCCTTTGATGAAAGAAGGGGCTACTTTAGCCTATTCTCATGGGTTTAACATTGTTGAAGAAGGAATGCAAATTCGTAAAGATATTACTGTAATTATGTGTGCTCCAAAATGCCCAGGATCAGAGGTACGTGAAGAATACAAAAGAGGTTTTGGAGTTCCTACATTAATTGCAGTGCACCCTGAAAACGATCCAAATGGAAAAGGGTTGGAGCAAGCCAAAGCATATGCAGTGGCTACAGGTGGACACAGAGCTGGTGTATTGAAATCTTCTTTCGTTGCAGAAGTAAAATCAGATTTGATGGGAGAGCAAACCATTTTGTGTGGAATGCTACAAACAGGTTCTATTTTGTGTTTTGACAAAATGGTTGAAAAAGGAATTGAACCAAGTTATGCTTCAAAATTGATTCAATACGGTTGGGAGACCATTACTGAAGCTTTAAAACATGGTGGAATCACCAACATGATGGATCGTTTGAACAATCCTTCTAAAATTGAAGCTTACGAATTGGCTGATGAACTAAAAGATATCATGCGTCCATTGTTTCAAAAGCATATGGATGATATTATTTCTGGTGAATTCTCTAAAAACATGATGATTGATTGGGCAAATGATGACATCAATTTATTATCATGGAGAGCCGCTACAGCCGAAACTAATTTTGAAAAAACTGCACCTACAGAGGCTCCTATATCTGAACAAGAGTATTTTGACAATGGTGTTTTGATGATTGCAATGGTAAAAGCAGGTGTAGAGTTGGCTTTCGAAACCATGACAGAATCTGGAATTATCGAAGAATCAGCTTATTATGAGTCCTTACATGAATTGCCTTTGATTGCAAATACCGTTGCTAGAAAAAAATTATATGAAATGAACCGAATTATTTCGGATACGGCTGAGTATGGTTGTTATTTGTTTGATCACGCTTGTAAACCTTTGTTAGTTGATTTCATGAAAGCGATTGATACAAATGTAATTGGTAAACCATTTTCAATTTCGAATGAAGTAGATAATGCAGTATTAATTGCAGTTAATAATAGCATTCGTCAACATCCAATTGAAGAAGTAGGAGCTTGGTTGCGTGAATCGATGACTGCTATGAAAAAAATAGGTTAAGGATTGGAATTACCACACAGGGAGCGTGTGCTGAATAACTATCTTATCGCTACTCTAATGGTTTTATTTTGAATTAGTTATTAAATTATTAAGTTGGGCTATACGATTTGATACGCTCAGATTCACTTAACTTCATGGAAGGAGTTAAGTGAAGGTAATCCAAAATTAAATCTAATGCAATAGATCCACTAACTCCACCAAAAATAATATGACGGTGTGGTATCTCAATAACAGAAAATTTCTGTTTTTTTGGTTAAAAGTTACTACCTAACTAAATTGTGTGATTTATTTATAAAGGGCAAACTCATATAAGTTTGCCTTTTTATTTTAATAAAAACTTAAAATTTGGAATTATTGTTACTCAAAGGGATTCAGCTAATTTTGATTTAGTATATTTGGTTTTGCTAAACTAAAATAGTGCATTTGACGGTGCAAATAGACCTAATTATTCCATAAAAAAACAAGAGCTTTAGCACTTATTGTAAGTTGGAAGTAAGTTTTTTTTCTATATAAAGAGTCAAACAGCACTATATATCTAGAAAAAATTAAGAAATGAGTTATTTTAAAATCGAAAATTTAGAACAGTATTTTAAACATTATAACAAATCGGTTCGTGAGCCAAGAAAATTTTGGGGAAAAATTGCTGAAGAAAATTTCACTTGGTTTCAATCTTGGGATAAAGTAGTTGAATTTAATATGGTTACCGCTGAAGTAAAATGGTTTACCGAAGCAAAATTGAATATCACCAAAAACTGTATTGATCGACATTTAGCCAAACGAGGCGAAAAAAACGCTATCATTTTTGAACCAAACAATCCTGAAGAAGCTGCACAACGAATTACCTATAACGAATTACATCAAAGAGTTTGTAAATTGGCAAATGTCTTGAAAGAAGAAGGAATCAAAAAAGGAGATCGAGTTTGTATTTACCTGCCAATGATTCCAGAATTAGCCATTTCGGTTTTAGCCTGTGCCAGAATTGGGGCAATTCACTCTGTTGTTTTTGCAGGATTTTCATCATCAGCAGTAGCATCCCGAATCAATGATAGTGATTGCAAAATGGTCATCACTTCTGATGGTGCTTATCAAGGCGATAAAATAATTGATTTGAAAGGAATTATTGATGAAGCATTAGAAACTTGCCATTCGGTGAAATCTGTTTTGGTTGCTAAACGTACAGAGACAACAATCACAATGAAACCAGGTAGAGATCGATGGTTGCAACCTCTTTTAGATCAAGCATCAGAGATCAACAATGCAGAAATAATGGATGCTGAAGACCCTTTATTTATTCTTTATACTTCGGGTTCTACAGGAAAACCAAAGGGGATGGTACATACAACTGCTGGTTATATGGTGTACACTTCCTATACATTCAAAAATGTTTTTAATCACGAAGAAAATGATATTTTTTGGTGTACAGCTGATATTGGTTGGATTACCGGGCATTCGTATTCACTTTACGGTCCATTGTTAAATGGTGGTACTACGGTTATTTTTGAAGGAATACCTACTTATCCAGATTTTAGTCGTTTTTGGGAAATTATCGAAAAACATAAAATCACTCAATTCTATACCGCTCCAACCGCTATACGTTCTCTAGCCAAAGAAAATTTGGAGTTTGTTCAACGTTTCCATTTAAAATCTTTAAAAGTAATCGGATCTGTTGGCGAACCTATTAATGAAGAAGCTTGGCATTGGTATAACGACCATGTAGGCAACAAACGTTGTCCAATTGTGGATACTTGGTGGCAAACAGAAACTGGTGGAATCATGATTGCTCCTATTTCTTTTGTGACACCAACAAAACCTACTTATGCTACTTTGCCTTTACCTGGAGTTCAACCGGTTTTAATGGATGAAAAAGGCATTGAAATTGAAGGCAATCAAGTGGTTGGGAATTTGTGTATCAAATTTCCATGGCCGGGCATTGCTAGATCGATTTGGGGAGATCATCAACGTTATATTGAAACGTATTTTTCAACTTTCCCTGGCAAATTCTTTACGGGTGATGGTGCTTTACGTGATGAAGTAGGCTATTACAGAATAACCGGACATGTAGATGATATGGTGCTAGTTTCGGGTCATAATTTAAGTACAGCACCAATTGAAGATGCCATCAACGAGCATCCAGCAGTTGCCGAATCAGCTATTGTGGGATTCTCACACAATATCAAAGGGAATGCCTTATACGGTTTCGTAATTCTAAAAGAATCAGGGGAATCAAGAGATAGAGAAAATGTGATTAAAGAAATCAACCAAATCATAACCGATCATATTGGATTAATTGGGATATTAGACAAAATTCAGTTTGTAACAGGCTTACCAAAAACACGTTCTGGAAAAATTATGCGCCGTATTTTACGGAAGATTGCAGAAGGTGATACCACAAATTTTGGAGATACCGCAACTTTGGTAAATCCTGAAATTTTGGATGAAATCATTAACAATAGATTGTAATTACTACAGTAAATAATTAATGCTAACTGCTTTATTTAAAACATAAAGCAGTTTTTTAATATATAAAAGTTTACAAGCTATTGCATTCCAAAACATTTCATTAAATTTACCTTTATGGTAATGACAGAAATTGTAATCATTGGGGGAGGTTTAGCAGGATTGACTGCCGGAATTCACTTATCTCAAAAAGGGTTTACTGTAATTATTATCGAAAAAAATGACTATCCTAAACATAGAGTCTGTGGTGAATACATTTCTAATGAAGTCAAACCTTATCTAGAATCTTTAGGAATTCCTATTCAAAACGCATATCCAACTTCGATTACTCAATTGGAATTTGCGACTTTATTCGGTGCAAGTTTGCATCAGAAATTGCCATTAGGTGGTTTTGGCATCAGTCGCTATACCTTAGATTATTTAGTATATCAAAAAGCGATAGCAAGTGGATGTACTATCATTAAAAATAACGTAGCAACTTGTGTTTTTGAGGAGAATCAGTTCATCGTGACAACACAAGATGAGGTACAATATAAAGCCAAAATTGTTTTAGGAGCCTATGGCAAAAGAGCCAATTTAGATCATTACCTGAACAGATCTTTTATTCAAAAAACATCTCCTTGGTTAGCGGTCAAAAATCATTATCAAGGCAATTTTCCTGATGATGTGGTGGGCTTATATCATTTTAAAGGCGGTTATTGTGGTGTTTCAAAAGTAGAGAATGACCTTATAAATATATGTTATATCGCTAATTATAAGTATTTTAAGCGGTATAAGAATCTAGATGATTTTGCTAAAGCGATACTCTTCAAGAATAAAAAACTGAAGCACATTTTAGAAACATCGGTTCCTGTTTTCGAAAAGCCGTTAACCATCAGTCAAATTTCTTTTGAAAAAAAAGAGCCTGTTTCAGCTCATCTATTGATGATAGGCGACACAGCTGGACTTATTCATCCTTTGTGTGGCAACGGGATTGCCATGGCCATTCATAGTGCCAAAATAGCAGCAGAAGCCAGTATTGATTTCCTTCAGGGTAAATACAATAGAGTAACTTTAGAACAGATCTATACTGAAAATTGGAATGCTACTTTCAAAACGAGATTGCACATGGGAAGAAGTTTGAGTGCTATTTTAGAACAACCGATACTAACAATACTCGTTCTCCAAGTAGCGGTTATTTTTCCTTTTATTATCAAACAAATCATCAAACGTACTCATGGTACACCCATTTCATAAATGAATTTTAGAATCTCCACAAAATACAGATCCAATTCCAAAGAATTAATGGATGATTTTTCTCTTGAAGGAGAAGAACTTAGAGAGGCTTTGGATAAAATAGCTTCCATTAATCAGCTTTTAGGTGGTAACAACGTCACGCTCGATGGAGTAAAACAATTACTTCGAAATGTTTCTCCTAATGAAACCATTACAATTGTAGATGTAGGATGCGGAAATGGTGACCTATTGCGTACCTTAGCTCAATATGCTGAACAAGCAGGTTTACTATTTGAATTAATTGGGATTGACGCTAATAGGTTTACTGTCAATCATGCACAGCTGCTTTCTACTGATTACAAAAACATTTCCTTTCGTTGTGAGGATATATTTGATGCAGCGTTTCAAGAAGTAAAAGCAGATTTGTTTTTGTGTACACTGACTTTGCACCATTTCAAAAATGAAGAAATAGAATATTTGTTGCCGTTGTTTTATAGAAATTCACGATTGGGAATAGTCATTAATGATTTGCATCGAAGTGGCTTGGCATATCGGTTATTTCAGCTTTTATGTTTTGTTTTTCGTCTGAATACGATGTCACGCGAAGATGGATTGATCTCTATTTTAAGAGGTTTTACCAGAGAAGAATTGATTTGTTATTCAAATCAAATGAATTTTAATAAGTGGTCTATAAGTTGGAGATGGGCCTTTAGATACCAATGGATAATTTCAAAATTATGAGTGTAAAAATTTGTACCGTAGCCAAACAACTGCCTAACTATTCAAAGGCTACCGAAGAAATTATTCCCTTTGTGGATGCTTGGCTCGAAGGTCAAGACGATCGTTTTATCCGAAAAGTAAAAAAAATATTCGAAGGAGCGGCTGTCGACAAACGGTATTCTATCATGGATCCAGTCGAAGTTTTTACCAAAACTTCTTTTGCGGAACGCAATGCCATTTATATGCGTGAAGTCATTGCTTTAGGAGAAAAAGTACTCCATAAAACCCTGCAGCAAGCCCAATGGCAGGCTACAGACATTGACTTTCTTATTACGGTAAGTTGTACAGGGATTATGATTCCATCACTTGACGCTTATTTAATCAATAGTTTGCAATTGCGAAAAGATGTGGTACGCTTGCCTGTTACCGAAATGGGTTGTGCCGCCGGAATATCAGGTATTATTTATGCCAAAAACTTTCTGAAGGCCAATCCTGGGAAAAGAGCCGCAGTTATTGCAGTCGAAAGTCCTACTGCTACTTTTCAACTCGATGAATATTCGATGGCTAATATTGTAAGCGCTGCGATTTTTGGAGACGGAGCCGCTTGCGTATTGCTTTCTTCCAATGATTTAGATGAAGGTCCAGAAATCATTGGTGAGGAAATGTATCATTTTTATGACGCCATTCATATGATGGGGTTTGAACTGACCAATTCGGGCTTGCAAATGGTACTAGATAGCGCTGTTCCTGAGACGATAGCGAGTCACTTTCCATCGATTATTCATCCATTCTTAGCTCAACACCAATTGTCGATTTCGGATATGGATTATTTGATTTTTCATCCTGGTGGGAAAAAGATTATTCAAACTGTCGAAACCCTTTTTGAAGGTTTAGGCAAAGACATTGAAGAAACCAAAGCTGTTTTACGTCACTACGGAAACATGTCTAGTGCCACCGTACTCTATGTTTTGGAAGCTATTATGAATACAAAACCTGCCAAAGGAACCAAAGGACTGATGTTGAGTTTTGGCCCAGGTTTTTCGGCCCAACGCGTTTTATTACAATTTTAAACCATGAAAACAGAAGATATACTAGCTAAATTACCATTCTCGGAACCTTTTTTGTTTGTTGATACCATTGAAAAAATTGATGAAAATGGCGTAGTGGGCACTTATCGTTATGATGAGACTTTATCCTTTTACAGAGGACATTTTATAAATCATCCGGTAACGCCTGGTGTGATTTTGACCGAAACTATGGCTCAAATTGGTGTCGTTTGTTTGGGTATTTTTATTCTAAATAATAACTTTACAAAAGATAGTGTAATTGCTTTAACATCAAGTGAAATTGATTTTATACAACCTGTTTATCCAAATGATACTGTTACCGTTTTATCTGAGAAAATGTATTTTCGGTTTGGGAAATTAAAATGCAAAGTATGGATGGAAAATCAAAATAAGGAAATCGTTTGTAAAGGATATATTGCGGGCATGATTAAATAATTATTCAAGTTTTTATACTAAAACTGCAATGAAAAAAAGAGTAGTAATTACCGGATTAGGTGTGGTTGCTCCCAATGGAGTAGGAGTTCCTGCTTTTACCCAAGCCATCCAAAATGGGATTTCAGGAATACAACACGATCCTGAGTTAGAACGTCTTGACTTTTCATGTCAGATTTCTGGTAAACCAACGATACCTGACGAACTAGTACTCGACTATTTCACGTCTTTAGAGCTCCGTAATTTTAAGGCAACTGGAATTTTATATGGCGTTATCGCAGGAATGGAAGCATGGAAAAATGCCGGGTTAACCATTGAAACCAGTGATATTCCAGATTGGGACAGCGGTACAATCTTTGGAGCCGGGACTTCTGGCATAGAAAAATTTAGAGAGAGTATCTATAAAATAGACGACTTGCAAACCCGTCGCTTGGGAAGTACAGCAGTCGCACAAACCATGAACAGTGGTGTTAGCGCTTATCTGGGCGGAAAATTGGGTTTAGGCAATCAAGTGACGACCAATTCTTCGGCTTGTACCACAGGCGCCGAGAGTGTTTTGATGGGCTACGAACGCATTCAATCAGGCTTGGCTAAAAGAATGCTTGTAGGAAGTACTAGTGATTCGGGACCTTATATTTGGGGTGGATTTGATGCTATGAAAGTCTGTACTTTTAAACACAACGGCCAACCCGAGCGAGGCTCTAGACCACTTTCAGCAACGGCTTCGGGTTTTGTTCCGAGTAGTGGAGCAGGGGCTTTGGTGATTGAAGACTTGGATACGGCATTGGAACGTGGAGCCTTTATTTATGGCGAGATTTTGGGTGGCAACTGCAATTCTGGTGGACAAAGAGGTCAAGGCACCATGACAGCACCTAATGGAATTGCCGTAAAAAGATGCATAACAGATGCGCTTGCGAACGCTGAAATTGCAGCAACTGATTTGGATGCTATTAACGGACATTTAACAGCTACCGCCAAAGATGCTTTTGAAATAGAGAATTGGTGCCAAGCACTAAACCGAAAAGGTGATAATTTTCCGTATATCAATTCCTTGAAATCTATGGTGGGACACTGTTTGTCGGCTGCGGGAAGCATCGAGTGTGTGGCTACCGTTTTGCAACTGCATCATGATTTTATTTTTCCCAACTTGAATTGCGAGGATTTGAATCCCGAAGTTTTAGAATGGATAAGCGCAAGTCGAATTCCACAACTTGCACTTGCTAAAAAAATGCAGTATATTGCTAAGGCAAGTTTTGGATTTGGAGATGTAAATGCCTGCATAGTTTTTAAAAAATGGAGTGTAACTTAAAATTATTCAACGTAACGATTGTCTATGAACACAGATCAAAACACCAGAATCGAAGAGCTTAAACAAATCATTAAGCCTTACATTCAGCACCCAGAAGCCTTGGAAAATCTCACTGAAGAAACGGATTTTATCAAAGATTTACAAATCAATTCAGCGAATTTAGTTGATATCGTTTTGGATATTGAAGAGAAATATGAAATCGTAATTGACAATCCATCGATGGAACGAATGCTTACTGTAAAAGCCGCTTTAGATATAATTGAAACAAAAGTAAATGAACAAAATAGTTTATGATTGGAAATGATATTGTTGATCTAGAACTATCACGTTTGCAAAGTAATTGGCAACGAAAAGGTTTTTTAGAAAAAATTTTTACCATAAATGAGCACAAAATAATAAACCAAGCTAACAATCCAGAGCTGATGGTTTGGAATTTATGGACCAGAAAAGAAGCAGTTTATAAAATTTTCAATCGCCAAACACAAATTCGCTTCTTTAATCCGTTGCAATTAGAATGCGAGTATTTAGATCCAACCGAAGGTGTTGTTCGTTTCAATCATCAAATATATCATACTCATACTAAACAAAATGATTGCAATATTTATACCGTTGCAGTTAGTAAAAAAGACTATTTTTCAAAAGTTGTTTCAATTACAAGGAATGAGGTTATTGAAAAAGAAAATGGTATCCCTTTTTTAATGGATTCAATTAATAATCAAAAAAAACCGGTTTCCATAACCCATCATGGGCATTTTTGGAGAGGAATTACATTGGATGTTTAAAATTTTAGATCCAATTTGTTTTTTAACTTCAAGTACAATAAGGCAATACGATAGGCGTCTTCAGAAGAAGAATTTCGGTCACTTTTTGGAATTTTATAAATCTGACAAAGCTCATCTAAAGAAAATTGCTTGTCAGTAATATCATTAAGCTTTCTGTACATTACATCTACATCTAAGGCTTGATTTTTTAATCTACCACAACCCAATTTTTCTAGAGCGGCGTTTATCATTTCAACATCAAAATCAATATGGTGTCCAATCAAAATGGAATTGCCAATATAATCTACAAACATTTGTATGGCATCCATTTCAACTAATTTTTTCATTTTACTATCTACAATGAACTCATTGGATAAGCCATTATCATGAAAATATTTATATTGTAATAACACTGCTTCGAAACTTTTACCAATCGAGATACTATCGTCCTCAATTGCAAAAGAACCTATGGATAAAATGACATCTTTACTAGGATTCATTCCTGAAGTCTCAGTCGAAAAAACAATCACTTGATTGGATTTCGAGGAAAATTTGGTTAGGTAATTTTTCCAGAAATCAGGATGATCTTTGTTAATATTTTTAAGCCAATCTAGCATATCACGAAAATTGTGTAAGTTTAAATTTTCCTTTTATCAATTCTTCTAACTCTTTCATTGGGGTCAAAGCTGCTTTTAATTTTTCTTTATCTAATTTTGATAAATCATGAACCGGTATGTATTGACCATAATCATCATTTTTTAGCCCTTCTATGGTTCTAAATTTTGATAAAGTAATAAATGCATCGGCGCAATTTAAATAAATTTCTTCATTTTTTGAATCGACAATTGCTAATTGTTTGAACCTTAGATAAGTGTTGTTAATGCCTTTTAAATTGTAATATAGTGAAAATAAACGCGCTCCGTCAACTAATGGCTGAATGGCTCTGGTTTTTATATCAAACTTGTTCTTATTTATTGCATCTTCTTCCAAAATAAATTTTTTGAAGAAAGTTAATGGGGCATTGCTTTTCAGTACGTCATTTCCAATGAAGTCAAAGAATAGAGTGTTGTTTTTAGCATTTTGTAAAACAACGTTACTGATGGCTTCCTCAAGTTTATCATCCCCAAAAACTAACTCATAATCAAAGAAAATACTGCTCATATCATTGCTATTTTCACCAGGAGTATTCATCCAACTGTTGTATTGTTTGATCCAATCCGACAACGATTTACACCATTGTAAATTACTGGCCATATGATTTTGAAGACACATAGGATAGCCCACTTTTTCTAAAGTAATAGTAGTTCTTTTGGCTAATTTGATAAAATAATCTTTAACCTCACGGTATTTGTCTGCAGGTACATCTTCAAAAACCAACATGCTATCTTGATCAGTAAATAACAATTGTTCTTTTCGTCCTTGACTTCCAACACTTAACCATACAAAACGAGCAGGAGGAGAGCCCATGTCTAAAATAGACAATTCAACGCTTCTCTTTACGATTGCTAAATTAATTTCGCTGGCAATATTAGCCACATGATACAATGGAATATTTTTGTGTAGGGCATTTTGAATCAAATCTGTGAGACGTTCTCGAGTTTGCTTTAAATCTTTAGAAGCCAGAGCACGTTTAATTTCTTTAATCATCACACCAGGATTACTCGCTTGAGCAATAATTAAATCATGCTCAGAAATAATACCTTTTACTACAGATTGAGTAGTACCATCTAGTGTGACACAAAGGTGTGTTACGTTGTGCTTTAACATCAGTAATTGTGCTTCAGCTAATGAAACATTTTCTACTACCGTAATTACAGGGGAATCCATAATTTTGTCAATAGTATCTGTAATCAAATACCTACCTGTTGCCACTTTTGAACGCATATCAAGATCGGTTACGATACCAATAGGCAAATTATCCTCACATACCAATACATTATTTACATTTTCTTCTGTCATTAATTTTGCAATATCCTTAATAATAGATTTTGCAGTTGTTGTTATCGGAGAATTATTGTAGGTTAAAGATTGAAAATATTGAATTTCAGATTGTTGATAGGGATTAAAAACATTGTCCGAAATTAATTTACCTCCGTAATTGTCTTTATCACTAGCATAACGAGAGGTATTGGCAAAACTTTCTAATAAAAAATTGAGTACTAAAGAATTATTAGTGACAAATGGTCTAAACACCGAAATAGGAATGGCATAAACAATACTATCTTCTCTAGCTTTTGCCGTCATCATATAATTATTTTTTGCGAAAAAAGGTCGCAATCCAAAAATATCACCTTGATGACATTTATTCAATAGCGTTTCTTCTGCATCAGAAATTACAGATAAATTAATAGTTCCCGAAGCAACTACATAAAAACTTTCATGTAATGTGTCGTTAATTTTAAATAAAGTTTGATGCTTTTCAAGATTAATTACATGTATACTAGAAGCTATTTCAGCTAGTTCACCAAAAGTTAAATTATTAAAAGGCGGATATTCTTTTAAAAAATCTGCAATACGTTCAGCAATAGTGTTCATAATAATTTACAAGTTAAAAGTCTAGTAAAAATAACTAAATCAAATAATAAAACTAGTGGTATTTTTTAGAGTTAGATGATTTACAAATATCTTAATAATTTCTTAAAAAAAACTACAATACGAATAAATATACCAATTCTTAAAGTACTTTTAATCAATTAATAATAAATTATAAAAGCTATGAAATTTCAAAACAAATCAATATTCTTATTTTTGGTCTTATGTATAAGTACATTTGTTTTTGCCCAAAAAAAAGCAACCAGTCCAGCAGAAATTGTATCTGGAAAAATCAATGGTGCTACCATAACCATAAAATATGGAAGTCCATCTGTGAAAGGGCGTGTTATCTGGGGGGCATTGGTTCCTTATGATAAAGTTTGGCGAGCTGGAGCCAATGACGCGACTACTTTTGAAACAGACAAAACTCTCACGATCGAAGGTAAACAATTACCAGCGGGAATTTATTCTTTCTTTGTGATTCCAAATGAAAAGGAAAGTGTTATTATTTTTAATAAAGTTTCTAAGCAATGGGGAGCATATGATTATAAAGAAAGTAGTGATCAATTGAGAGTAACTGTAAAAAATAAAATTCAGGATAAATTGGTTGAAAAGTTAGAATATAAAATTTTGGATACTCGTATTGAATTACTTTGGGAAAAGTTAATAATAGGATTTTCCGTAAAATAAATAGTATTGAAATTTTAATTTGTTGAAAGCACCAATTGGTGCTTTTTTTTGTCGTGTGAAGTCATTTTTTATAGTTTGTTGAGAATTTCATATTTATTACTTAGGAGCAAGTTATTTTTAAATATGAAATTTTCTATTTTACATAATATAAATTATAGTTCATGTAAATATACTATAAAGAATCTAAAGCATTCTAATACTAAGATTAAAAAATAAGAAAATAAAGATTGAATTAATTTTTATTTTGGTGATGATTGTTTTGCAACCAATAATGAGCGATTAATTTTTCGATTAGTTCTTCTTTAGTAAGATGATGAAAAATAGTTTTAATTTTAGTTTTAAAAGCTAGATCCAAATCGTGATTGGGTTTGGTTTTAAAAATCTGTTTGGCCCATATAAGCGCATTATTTTCTTCAATAATCGCCTCAGATGGCTTTTCATAGGTACTAAATTGAAGACCTAATTCTCTTTCAAAATCAGCAATTTCTACTTCTTCTTCGGCTTGTAAAACGGTTAAAGAAAGCCCTTTTGCTCCAGCTCTTGCCGTTCTACCACTACGATGAACATAGGCTTCAAAAGTATCTGGCAAATGGTAATTGACTACATAAGAAACAGCAGCTACATCTATACCACGCGCGGCCAAATCAGTTGCAATTAATATAGAAATATGCCCTTGTCGGAATTGATCCATTATTCGGTCACGAATTCCTTGTGACAAACTTCCATGCAATGCTCCAGATGAAAATTTATGAATGGCTAAGTTTTTAGCCAATTTATTCACAGCCGCTTTGGTTTTGCAAAAAATAATACCTTGCTCCCCTTCTTTAGTATTCAGGAAATGCATTACAACATCTAATTTTTCTATAGGATCAACTACTATGTACTTGTGATCAATGCCTTGATTGCCCATAGTTTCCATACTAGCGCTTACTTGGACCACGTTTTTGTTCAAGTAATTCTGAATAAGTTGTTTTATAGTCCCTGGCAGTGTAGCGGTAAAAAGATAAGTCTGGTGTTTTTTTGGCAACTCGGCAACAATGATGTCCAAACTATCCTTTAAAATAGCAACCATTTCATCGGCTTCGTCTAGAATTAGTTTTGAAGTTGCTTTTAAATTTACAGCTTTACGTTCGATTAAATCAATTAATCGACCAGGAGTTGCAATGATAATATGTGTAGGTTGAGACAAACGTTCAATTTGAGGTTTTATGGGTACTCCCCCGCAAGTAACAGCAATCGAAATAGCGGTTTGGTACTTGGCAAATTGAACTAAATTATCAAAAATTTGATTTCCTAATTCTCTTGTAGGTACCAAAATAACGGCTTGAACTGAAGTAGTAGTAATGTCTATTTTATCTAATAGCGGTAATCCAAAGGCGGCAGTTTTACCTGTTCCTGTCTTGGCAATTCCTACTAAATCTGTAGTATTGGCTAAAGCTAACGGAATAATCTCTGACTGAATTTCTGTTGGTTTTACAATTCCCATTTCGGTAATCGCTTTAACAAGAGGTGCTGAAACTCCTAATTTTGAGAATTGATTTGACATAGTTATTGATGTTTAAAATTTATACTTGTTTCTTACTATATTCCCGGAAAAGATAGAATGTCAGCCAGAAAAAGGTCCTGATTATTAATCTAATTCGGCTAACACTTTTTCTCTGTATTTTTTACCAATTAACAGAATTAGTTTTTGTTTGTAATCTTCGACCAGCCATTCGCGGTAGTTTTTACTGCACTGACTCAGGCATTTAGAATAACGCTTAATCCGACATTCTATATCTTCTTCTAATTCTCTAGCCAATGCTTTGGCTTCTTGAGGCAACTCGGCATTATCTACACACATTGAGGCGTGTTGATCTAAAGATTTATCAAGTACTACTTTTGAACGTAAATTTTGTTTGATGGCCAATTTATGTTCTTCATCAACATCAAAAGTAACTACTTCAGTATTACTGAATTTAGCTCTCAATTCAGGAGGCATTTGGTATTTAAAATGCAATTCAATCTCATGATCATCTCTTAAGTTTTCAAGATAAAATTCAGGTGATTTGAAGATGTGTTGCCAATTTACTGGCTCGCTCCATAAACCAAATCTTGCTGCATTATTACCTAAATCTATAACAGTAAATTCGTCTTTACCAGGTAATTTTCTTGAACCACGACCTATCATTTGAAAATACAGTGTCAAGGATTTGGTGGCACGATTTAAAATTATGGTTTCAACTGTTGGCTCGTCAAATCCTGTGGTTAAAATCCCAACAGAAGTCAATATTGCATCTGGCGTATGCTTGAACCAATGCAAAATTTCTTTTCGTTCTTCATTATTGCTAGTATTGTCTAAATGACGAATCGGGTAACCTGCTTCGCGGAACGTTTCGTATACATACAAAGAAGTATTAATACCATTGTTGAAAATTAAGGTTTTCTTACCTAAAGATTTTTCGGTGTAGGCATGCAATAATTTTTCTTGCATGGCCATGTTGGTGTATAAATCATCAGAGGATTTTACGGTATAATCTCCATTAATACCTACTTTCAAAGAAGTCAACCCTACATCATAACTGTACGTCACAGCAGAAGCTAAAAAACCTTTTTCAATCAAAGAGGCAATGGTGTCCCCAACAATTAATTCATCATAATTCTGATGCATGGGTAGTTTGATATTCGAGCTAAGTGGCGTTGCAGTAACTCCAAGAATAAAAGCATTTTTGAAAGAATTTAATAATTTTCGGAAGGAATTGTAATGGGCCTCATCAATAATTACTAAGCCAATATTATCTAAATGTAGTTTTTCGTCATTAATTCGGTTTTTTAAAGTTTCGACCATGGCTACAAAACAAGAATAATCGTTTTGGTCTGGCAATTCTTTTACCTTGCTATTGATGATTTTATTTTTTACTTCAAATCCTTTAAGCATTTTAGAGGTTTGCTTGCACAACTCGATTCTATGGGTAAGTACAACTACTTTTTTATCGTGTTGAGACAAATATCTACGAACTATTTCAGAAAAAACAACTGTTTTTCCACCACCAGTAGGCAATTGATACAATAAATGGTGGTTACTTGGTGCATTATCAATTCTTTCAAATATAGCATCAATATCCCCTTTTTGGTAAGCATAAAGTTCTTTTTTGTCTTCAACTTGAAATTCTAAAGTGTCTTCTAACATTGTGTTTTTTGAATTTTTGCAAAAATACACCTAAAAAAGAGTTAAAACACTACTATTAAATTAAAAAATATAGTTTCAATTAAATAATTTTGATTTACTAATTGGAAATTTTATCTAATAGTACTTCAAAATCTAGACGATTGGGCCATTTTTGATTTCTTGTTTCTTCGGAAATTCTAACAATTCTAGATTGAAATTCCCTTAGTATTCCATTGGCAACACAATAGCTAACTGCTTGATTGAAAGTATTATAATGACTTTTATAAAAAGTATCATTTTTTATTTTGTTTTCAGCAGCAAATGTTTGTGCTATTTCAATTGCATACAACATTAAGTCCGCAATTAGATACATATCAACTCCTAGAAGCAAGAACTTTTTAATATTTTTTTGAGCCACAGAACGACGCATTTTAGCGCTAAGCGGTCTCTTTCTGTTTGGATTTCTTGTTGGAAAATACTCGTTGCTAATTTTCAATTTAGCTTCTTGTAGTAAGATCTCTTCTTTTGGGTTAAAGACAAAATTATAGTATTCTTTAACCGCTGTGAATTTGTCATACAATTCTAAGAGTTGCTCTACCAATTGTTCTTGGGTTAATTGGTTGGCATATTTTTTTAATTCGCGTTTGCTCATTGTATCATAAATAAGAATGGTAAAAGTAAATTACTTTGTGATTGCAACCTCATACATCAAGAAGAATCCTTAATTTTGAATCCATAAAAAATAAATTAAACATAAAAATGCTCAAATTATTTAAAATTACTGCCATTTTAGAAGGATGTTCTTACCTTGTTTTACTAGCAAACATGCTTTTTATCAAGCCTAATGCTATAGACTTGTACAAAACATTCTTGTATCCAATAGGGATGAGTCACGGTATTTTGTTTATTGGATATGTAGTATTGGCCATACTATTGAAACAAAATCAAAAGTGGTCCTTGTCTACATTTGCTATTATTATTTTAGGGTCTTTACTTCCGTTTGGTACATTTTATATTGAAAAGAAATACTTGAGTAATGCATAAAACTTTAGAACCTGTTTTTAATTTTTTATACCCTATTTTTAGAAAATGGGGATTGGGTTATTCCTTTGCTTCCTATTTGAGTTTAGTGTTGAACATCATTATTTTGATGCTTCTCACCTACGCTATTTATAAGGTTTTTCGATTTATTTTGGTCAATGTAATGGCAATTATTGCTGCCAAAACAAAAACTAAATTTGATGATTTAATCGTCTCGAATAAAACAGTGATATATATCGCTCAATTAATTCCTTTTACTTTAATTTATAAATCAGTTCCAATTATTTTAGAACGTTATGATTATTGGGAAGATATTTTTGGAAAATTAGTTGGAGTCTATATTGTTTTGTTAGTGCTATGGATCATCCGAACCATTTTGAGTACTCTTCAAGATTATCTAAAACACATTCCCAGATATAGTGATAAACCCGTTGACAGTTTCATTCAAGTCATCATGATTGTGCTTTGGATGTTTGGTATAGCAGTCATAATTTCAAAACTTTTCGGCATTAATCAAAAAGAAATGTTGACCATACTAGGAGCTGTTTCCGCTTTGATTATTTTGATTTTTAGGGATACTATTTTGGGTTTTGTAGCAAGTGTTCAAGTAGCTATCAATGATATGGTTCGTATTGGTGATTGGATTACTATGGATCGTTATGGAGCCGATGGTGATGTAATTGAAATCAATTTGGCTACAGTTAAAGTAAGAAACTTTGATAATACTACTACCACTATTCCAACTTATAGTTTGAGTTCGGATTCGTTTCATAATTGGCGAGGAATGTTAAAATCTGATGGAAGGCGCATTAAAAGGCATATATTGATCAAAGCAAGTACCATTCGATTTTTGAACAATTCTGAATTAGAAGATTTACAAAAAATCACCCTCATTAGTTCCTATATTGAATCTAGAAAAGCTGAAATTGATCGGTTTAACCAAGCCAATGGTATTGATAAAAGTGTGGCCATCAATGGAAGGAACATGACGAATTTGGGATTGTTTAGAAAGTACATCAACCAATATTTGCATCAGCATCCTGGACTCAACAAAAACATGATAATGTTATGTCGACAATTGCAACTAACGCCTTATGGTGTTCCGCTAGAAGTCTATGCCTTTTCGACAGACAAACGATTTGAAAATTACGAATACATTATGGCTGATATTTTTGATCATGTAATAGCTGCAGTTCAATATTTTCATTTAGAAGTATCCGAATTGCCTTCCAATACGGGTTATATGGATTATGAACTCCCCGTTAAGAAATCAAAAAGTTCACTTTAGATACTAAAAAAAACCGTTTGAGATTTACTTCAAACGGTTTTTTTTTAGTGCTTTCCCCCTTGAATTGGAACAATTATCAAAGTAATTCCTTAAAATAGTGCAATAATATTTTATCGTTTTCTGTTGTTGGTGTAAAAATTTCTAATAGTTGAGGTTTTTCATTTTGCTTGAACAAAGTGGTAATTGCCTCATTTAAACTTGCAGCGTCGTTCGCTTTGCTATATGCAAAACCATACATTTTAGCCAAATGTTCCGCGGTTAAGTGATGTGAGGTTTCAAAGTAAGTATTAAAAACGGGTGTTTCATTATGTCCTGGTAAGATTCTAAAGATGCCTCCTCCTCCATTATTGATGAGAATGATTTTAAAATTGTTCGGAATATAATTGTTCCAAAGAGCGTTACTGTCATAGAAAAATCCAATATCACCACCCATAAAAACCGTTGGTTTTCCATTGGCTACAGCTGCACCAATCGCAGTAGATGTACTTCCGTCAATACCGCTTGTTCCTCGGTTGCAAAACACTTCAATCGAAGGGTCAATATCAATCAACTGAGCGTATCGAATGGCAGAACTGTTACTGATTTGCAATTGTGAATTTTTAGGCAAATTCGAAATTACTTTATCAAAAACCATAAAATCGCAAAACGGCATTTTAGACACATACCAATCGTGTTTTTGCTTGCGCAAATATTTCACATGTGCTAATTGTGAAGAATACGTACTCTTTACCTTTTGTGCCAAAGGATAAAATGCGCTAAAAAAGATATTAGGATGCACTTCAAAATGATGCGTTAAAGCACCAAAAGTATCATAAGCTCTCAAAGGGTCGATGTGCCAATGATGTTTGGGTTTGTAGTTTCTTAAAAAAGCTTTGATGCGTTTGGAAACCACCATTCCACCAAAAGTCACCAAAATATCGGGTTGAAACTCTTCAAAATCTTCTTTTGTAAAGGGCGTAATGATGGTGTCGATATTGTTAACAAAACTCGGATGATGAATATTCGAAGTTGTTTCGGTCATCACGATAATCGAATCGTCATTCGCAATCACATTAATTGACTTCGCATTGGCATCCAAACCACTCACGCCTACCAAAATCATTTTCTTTTTCGAAGCATTCCAAATCTCTGCAAAAGGCGTTAAATCACCCAAAGGTTTATCAACAGTAGCAGGAATTGTAGCATCGATATGAGCATTTACGGTAAAAGTATCAACAGTTTCATACAACGGCTCTTCGAATGGCGCATTGATATGAACTGGGCCTTTTTGAATAATGGAAGTATTTATCGCTTCGTTGATTTTTACATCATTCTCGAAAGAAGCTTCTTCAGTTAAATTGGCATTGTATAACGAATGATTCAGGAAAACATTTTCTTGACGAATCGTTTGTCCGTCTCCTATGTCAATTTTACTTTGTGGGCGATCTGCAGAAAGTACAATCAACGGAATCTGACTATAAAAAGCCTCTGCAAATGCAGGATAATAATTCAGTAATGCCGAACCAGAAGTACACACTACAGCCACAGGTTTTTGCGTCTGTTGAGCAATTCCCATCGCAAAAAAGGCAGCGCAACGCTCATCGGCTATGCTATAACAAGTAAAATCAGGATTACTCGCAAAACCAAGGGTTAAAGGAGCATTTCGAGAACCTGGAGAGATGACTATTGTTTGAATTCCTTTGGCTAAAAAAATCTGAAGTAGGCTTTGTGCTAAAGGTATTTTGGGATAAACCATTTTTGAAGTTGGAAATTAAATGTTAAAAAGTTAGAAGTAGTAAGACTTCAATTTGAAGCACAAAGTTACAAACTTGATTGCCTACTTCCTTCAAATAGGACCATTTTTTATTATTTTTGGAAAGAAAATTATTAAAAATGAAAATCACAGTTCGCCCCTATCAAACCGAAGATACACAAGCCATATTGGACATCATCAACTATAATATTTTGCATTCAACCGCTTTGTATGATTACAACATCAGAACGTATGAACAACAAAAAGCGATTTTGGAGGATAAATTGGCCAAAAGCTTCCCTGTAATCGTAGCCGAAGTTGATGGTCAAGTGGTTGGTTTTGGTATGTACAGCGAGTTTCGTTTTAGAGAAGCCTACAAATTTACTGTCGAACATTCTGTTTATGTAGCCAATGAATTCCACGGAAAAGGAATTGGAAACCTACTCTTAGCAGAATTAATTACTTTGGCCAAAGCCCAAAAACTCCACACAATGATTGCGGTTATCGACTCCGAAAATCAAGGTAGCGTGTTGTTTCATGAAAAATTTGGATTCCAAACTGTGGGCATCATCAAAGAATCGGGCTATAAATTTGATCGTTGGTTGCATTCGGTATTCATGCAATTGCTTTTGGAATAAAGCAGTATTGTTAAGCCACGAATTCACGAATTGTTTTTTATCTATTTGTGCTAAATAATAGCCACGAATGCACGAATTAAATTTTAAATTCATAGCTAAAAAACAAAACAAATTTTTAAGTTTTCTTGAATTTGAGTAATTTCTAGACTTCTTTTTATTTTACAAATTCGTGAATTCGTGGCTAAAACAGAAAATCAATAAATGAGTCACCTTCCATATGAATGACTTATCTTTGCGGTTTTATTACGACTATGAGTTTTACATTGCTTTCTTCCCCTTTGCAAGGATTTACCGATTTCCGATTTCGAAATGCACAACAAAAATATTTTGGCGGTATCGATACTTTCTATTCGCCATACATTCGATTGAATGGAAAATTAGTCATTAAAAACTCCTATCAAAGAGATTTACTTCCCGAAAACAATGTTACGATCGAAGTAATTCCACAAGTAATCACAAACGATGCCGAAGAATTTTTATTTGTTGCCCGCTATGTAAAAGAATTGGGTTACAAAGAACTCAACTGGAATTTAGGTTGCCCCTACCCGATGGTCACTAAATCTGGAATGGGTTCTGGACTCATCAGCAATACCGAAAAAATAAATCAAATACTCAACAGAGCGCATACCGAAACCGACATCATTGTTTCGATGAAAATGCGTTTGGGCTACGAATCGCCACAAGAAATATTGGACGTCCTTCCTATTTTGGATCAATATCCCTTAAAAAACATTGCTATTCATGCCCGTTTGGGAAAACAATTATACAAAGGAGGTGTTGATTTGGAAGGGTTTCAAAACTGCATTGACACTACAAAACATAAACTATATTATAACGGCGACATCACTTCGGTAAAGCAATTTCAAAAGATGCAGCAACGTTTCCCAACTATCGACCACTGGATGATTGGTCGCGGGTTGATTGCAGACCCATTTCTTCCCAATATGATCAAAAACAACACTTTTGAATATCCAAAAAATAAAATGGAAGTGTTTAGTCAGTTTCATGATACACTATACGAAGGCTACAGCGAATCCTTATCTGGTGCGACTCATATTCTACTGAAAATGCATCATTTATGGGAGTACTTTTCGGTACTTTTTTCCAATCCGCATAAAGTGCATAAGCATATCAAAAAAGCCAAAAGCATCAAAAATTATGAAGCTACAGTAAAAGAAATTATTGCTAAAGAGCCTTAATTTTACCGCAAATTCGCAAATTATTTTTTTTTAAATTGTTTTGAATTGAAACACGGATTTAGCAATATAAAATTTGCGAATTTGCGGTTCTTTTTTTTGCAAAATATTGAACTTTCCAAAAAAAAAAAGAGAGCTTGCTTAGCAAACTCTCTTGACAATTAAATTACCAAAAAACAAATATTAAAAACAAACTAACTTTTTATCCAATTCACAATTTTTGGGTCGGTTGGCAACGTAGTTGGAGCAATTACATCAACTAACTCTCCCTTTTCATTCAATAAGTATTTTTGAAAATTCCACTTTACCTCAGAATCCATTAATCCGTTTTTAGCTTTTTGAGTCAAAAACTGATATACAGCACACATATCACTTCCTTTAACAGAAACTTTATCCATCATAGGGAAAGTTACCCCGTAATTTTGTTGACAGAATGTAGCAATTTCCTCTTTAGTTCCAGGTTCTTGTGAGGCAAAATTATTGGCAGGAAAACCTACAATTACAAATCCTTTGCTGCTGTATTCTTTATATAAGGCTTCTAAATCTTTGTATTGAGGTGTCAAACCACACTTGGAAGCAGTATTAACAATCATTATTTTTTTTCCTTTTAACGTAGCAAAGTCAAAGGTTTCACCATACAAATCAGTTACTTTGAATTGATAGATGGTTTCTTTGGCAAGATTGGTAGTCATAACTGTAGAATTAACTTTTGAGGTTTGTGCTTGATTTTGACAACTAAAAAATAGTAACACTACGCTTACTATTGAAATTAAATTTTTCATTTTGAAATTTTTTATAAAAATAACTATTTTTTTGTTTCAAAACTAGCTTAATTGACTCAACAAAAGTTAATTTTTTACAAAAAAAATCAGCTGACGTTGTATCAGCTGATTTTCATAATAAACCTATTACAATTATTTTTTGTAATACTTCTTATATTTTGGATACGTTAAAGCTCCAATGAATGTAATGGTTCCTAAAGAATACCAAATCCAACTTAAGGATTTTGCTTCACCACTCGCATAAGAATGCAAGCCTACCAAGTGGAAATTTACCCCGTAATACGTGAACAAAATCGAAAGAAATGCATACATGCTCATCAAATTAAAGACCCATTTTCCTCTTAATGAAGGCACGAATCGCATGTGGATTACAAAAGCGTACACCATAATACTGATCAAAGCCCAAGTTTCTTTTGGATCCCAACCCCAATAACGGCCCCAACTTTCATTAGCCCATTGGCCACCCAAAAAGTTTCCTATCGTTAGCATCACTAACCCAATAGTTAAGGCCATTTCATTAATATACGTCAACTCTTGGATGTTCAAATCCATCTTGGTTTTGTTTTTGTCATTAGTAAAGAAAATCAATAACAAAGAAACAAATCCAAGAATCATCCCTAGTGCAAATGGTCCATAACTCGCTACAATTACGGCCACATGTATCATTAACCAATATGAATTCAAAACGGGTTGAAGATTGGCAATTTCAGGATCAATCCAATTGGCATAAGCGGCAGTTAAAATCATTGCCGTAACAAAAGCCGAAGATGCTACAGTTAGTTTAGATTTTCGGTCAAAAGCCAATCCAAAGAACATGGTAGCCCAAGCAATATAAATAATTGATTCATAAGCGTTACTCCATGGCGCGTGACCTGAGATATACCATCTGGCAATCAATCCTAAAGTATGCAAAGCGAATAAAACACCAATAAAAACATGGAATCCATTAATTACTATACGCAACGCTTTTCTATCTTTAAATATTTGAATGATAGTAAAAATCAACATCATAACAGCCGCAAATAAATACAAATACGGTAATTTCTGAAAAACATCATATTTGTTATAGGCAATTTCAAGGTCGATTTTTTCTTCGGTAGGTCTTACTTTGGCACCGAACTTCTTTTGATATCCATTAATACTTTCCAACAATTCATCGGAGGTATCATACGATTGGGTTTTAATGGCAGTATTCAAGGTGCCAAAATACAAAGGCAAAATGCTTTTAGTATAGGTTGAATCCATGCCTTTCAATCCTGCTTCATTCAATTCTAAGTAAGAAACCCATTTTGAATTTTCATGATTAGGAATTGGAAAAATTTTCAAGATGCGTCCACTCAACGCCGATTCCATCAAGTTGACTTTTTTATCGGTTTCGATAAAATCTTTTTCGAACTGATTCGGGTTTGCAGCTTTGTAAGCAGCATCCAAATAAGGAGACAGTTTGTAATTTCCTTTTTCATCAAAAAATTTGATAAATGGAGCAAATTTAGCTTTGCTATCAATACCGATAATTTTACGAATACTATCGTTTCCAGATTTAATATAAATCAAAGGTACTTCCAACCAAATATTCGCAAATTGTGTCATGGATAAGAAAACCTGATCCGAATTCATTCCTTTAAAAGTGTCTGAATGACTCACCTTTCTCAACAATTCAGACGAAAATGTATTGATTGGTTTCATCCTTCCACCTGCATCTTGAATAATCAATCGTCCAAATTTAGCCGCATGTTCTGCTTTGACAGTATTGGTTTTCAACAGCGCATCCAATTCAGCTTCGGTTGGCGAATTTCGGGTATGCATTACAGCTTGTTCGTGATTGTGTCCATCACCCTCAGTATGATTATGTCCTTCATGACTTTGTGCAAAACCTTGCCATCCAAAAAATAACAAGAAGATAGTAATTAATTTCGCTTTCTTATTCTTTACTATTTCTAGTTTTCTTTTCAAATCGCTAAAACGTGAATGTTTGGTAAATAAAATGGCCATCATGGCAAAATACAATAAAAAGTAACCCAAATAGGTGATGTTGGTTCCCCAGAAATCATGATTTACGGAGAGCACTGTTCCTTTTTCATCGGGATCAAAAGAGGATTGAAAGAAACGATATTGTTGGTGATCCAACACATGATTCATATAAATACGGGCATCAAAATTTTCATTGGAATCCAAAACGGTAACTTGACTCTCAAAAGCCGAATAACTCTTTTCTGTTCCAGGATATTTGGTGGCAATAAAATCGTTCAACTTCACTTTGAATGGCAATTGGTATTCTTTGCTTCCGTAGAAAATAGCAAAATCTAATTTTCCGATTTTTACGGTTTTAGGTTCACCTACTTTTCCTTTGGAGCCCAAAATCGTTAGTTTTTCAGTCTTTCCTTGTGAAGTGATGCTCAATACTAAAGCATCTTCATGATTTTTGGCTTTAAAATCATTATTCGATTCATAAGCAATTACCCCTCTAACAGCTGGTTCTGGAAATACAATGCGCTTCTCACCAATAGAATATAATGAACGTAGCATCAAGGGTTGCACCACATCTTTACTTACTTTTCCTTGCAACTTATCGGCCATGCGCATAAAGTTACCTTCAAAAGGAGTTTGAATAGTATACTCTTTTCCTGAAGTCGTAATATTGATTGCACCTTCGGTAAATTTATTCAAAGCATACAAAACATTGTGAATGTTTTGTACTTCGCCTTCTTTTATGAAATGCTCTTCTCGCCCACCTTCACCAGCTTCTACTATTTTTAGATACAAAATTCCTTTAGGATCGGGTTTGATGTATTCTTTGGCTCCCATGATAAAGTTTTCGTACTTGACTTCGAAAGGAATATCGGCAAATTCATTAGCAATCGAAAAATCATTGTTGGTTACTGGAGACAATAACACTGGTTTTTCGAAAGTACGACGTCTAGGTTGTCCTTTATACTCGCCATCAACAAATACAGTAACAAAGGTTTTGTCGGAATAAATACGGCTTTCCGCTGCTCCCTCTCGGATAGGCATCATCCCTTCGTAACTGATATAACGAGTAATAAAAGCCCCAATGATGATAAAGATAAAAGCCAAATGAAGCAGTAATGTAGCCCATTTTTCTTTTTTTAATAATTGGTATCTTTTGATGTTTCCGAAGAAATTAATCAAGAAAAACACATGAATAGCTTCAAACCACCAAGCATTGTAAATCCATATTTTTGCTGTATCGGTATTGTATTTACTTTCGATAAAAGTTCCTGTCGCCATGGCTACAGCGTAAGCAATAAATAAAACAGCCATCAAACGTGTAGAAAATAAAAAGGAGTAGTATTTTTTATCCATTTATGTTATGAATTGATTTTGTAAAAGTGTCGCAAAAGTACTTAAATATTGTTGATATGAAACGAACACACTTGTTAATTAAATCTAAAATTAAGCCTCAAATGCAAGTTCGAAAACGATTGAAATTGTTAGAAGCAACATATTATTTAAGACAAAACAATCCCTTTTATCACTCTAAAAAAATCACTATTTTTGCGAGATGATCAAAGTAACTCTTATTGGTGCTGGCAACATAGCACAACATCTAATTTCGACATTTCTAACCACAAAAGGAATAGAAATTGTACAGGTTTATGCACGAAACACTACTACAGTAATTCCTGAATTGGATTCAAGAAAAATTATTTCGAAGTACTCTGATTTAATAGAAGCTGATCTTTATATCGTTGCCGTTTCTGATGACGCCATAGCTCATGTGTCGGCACAATTACCTTTTGAGAATCGCTTGGTTGTACATACTTCTGGAGCAGCTCCTTTAGAATTTTTGAATAACAAAAATAGAAAAGGAGTTTTTTATCCCTTACAAACATTTACTAAAGGAAAACCAGTAAACTTCAAAGTAATTCCGATATGTATTGAAACCGCTACCCTAGAGGATTATCCCATTTTAGAGAGAGTTGCAACTGCCATTTCAGACAATGTTCACGCTATTAACTCTCATCAACGTAAAGCATTGCATGTGGCTGCAGTTTTTGTAAATAATTTTACCAACTATTTATATCAATTAGGTAATGACATCTGCAACGAAAACCACGTTCCGTTCGACATTTTAAAACCTTTAATACTCGAAACTGCGGAGAAACTCCTGACTTTATCCCCAAAAGAAGCTCAAACAGGGCCTGCTAAACGCAATGATATTTCGACCATAGCGGCGCATGAATCTTTTTTATCCAATGAAAATCAATCCACTATTTATAAAATTTTAACCCAATCTATACAAAATCATGGCAAAAAGTTATAAAGAAATAATGAATGATATTACTACGTTTGTATTTGACGTAGATGGCGTACTTACTGATGGTTCTGTGTTTGTAAATAACGCCGGCGAAATGCTTAGGACAATGAACATTCGCGATGGCTACGCATTAAAAGCAGCCGTTGACAACGGCTATAATGTTTGTATTATTTCAGGAGGAAGCAATGAAGGCGTTCGAGTGCGTTTGAGAAATTTGGGCATCACCGACATTCATTTAGGTACTCCCGATAAAGTGGCTACTTTTGATGAGTATACCGATGTTTATGGTATCGCACCCGAAAACGTTCTGTACATGGGAGACGATATTCCTGATTACCACGTGATGCAATTGGTAGGATTACCTACTTGTCCTCAAGATGCAAGTCCAGAAATTAAAGCCATTTCAAAATACATTTCACATAAAAATGGCGGAAAAGGTGCTGTTAGAGATGTCATTGAGCAAGTCATGAAAGTACAAGGGAAATGGATGGAAAGCTTTGATGGAAAACATGATTAGAAGTTAGATATCAGAAGTTAGATGTCAGAAGGCAGAAAATAGAATTAAAAAACTAATACTGAAGTTTCAGAATCAAAATCCAATTCAAGATTATAAAACTAAAACCGTCCAAAAACAATGAAATACCTCCAAGTAGTACGTTACCAAAATTTACTGTTAGTCGCGCTTATGCAAATGATTTTGCGTTTCGGTTTTTTAAAAGAACAAAATTGCAGCTTGGCTTTATCCAACTTTCAATATGTTTTGTTGGTTTTAGCCACGCTTTTCATTGCGGCAGGTGGTTATGTCATCAACGATATTTTTGACCAAGATACTGACGCCATCAACAAACCCGAAAAAGTAATTATTGGTAAAACCATCAAAGAGAGTCAAGCGTATAACTTGTATGTAGTTTTAACCATTATTGGTGTAGGTATTGGTTTTTATCTTTCGAATGTGATTGACAAACCTAATTTTGCCGCATTGTTTATTTTGATAGCTGCGACACTCTATTTTTATGCTACCACTCTAAAACAAATGCTTTTGGTTGGAAATATCATTATTTCATTACTATTAGCTCTAAGTGTTTTGATTGTTGGAGTTTTTGATTTATTTCCTGTGACCTATGCAGAGAATCAACGACAAATGATACAAATTTTCAGCATACTAATCGACTATGCTTTTTTTGCCTTTATGCTTCATTTGATTCGAGAAATGACTAAAGATTTAGAAGATATAGAAGGCGATAAGCAACAAGAAATGAATACGTTAGCCATTCGTTTAGGTATTTCAAAAACGACCAAATTACTAGCCATTTTGAGTCTGATCCCAATTGGGTTGTTTCTTAACTATATCTATCGCTACTTTATTTTGAATGATTTGCATCTCATTACGTTGTACAGCTTACTATTTATCATTGCTCCTTTTTTGTATTTTACCATAAAAATAACAACTGCAAAAGTCAAAACTGAATTTCACCATTTGAGTACAGTTCTAAAATGGATTGTGTTTTTTGGACTCTTTCTATTGCCTATTCTTACTTACACTATTCAACACCATGCTTAAAAATAAATTAGCTCCGTATCGTATTATATTGGCTTCGGGATCGCCCAGAAGACAACAATTTTTTAGAGATTTGGATTTAGATTTTGAAATCCGAATCAAAGAAGTGGAAGAAATTTTTCCTACTACTTTAAAAGGTGAAGAAATCACCAACTATCTATCGCTACTGAAAGCCAATGTATTCGAGGGTGAATTACAAGATAATGACCTTCTGATTACTAGCGACACTATTGTTTGGCACAAAAACACCCCATTAGGAAAACCTAAAGATGCTCAAGAAGCCTTTGAAATTTTGAAGTCGTTATCCAACAACACACATGAGGTCATCACTTCGGTATGTTTTAAAACGAAAAAGAAAACAGAAGTCATTTCTGAAACCACAAAAGTCACTTTTAATGCATTGAGTGACGAAACCATTCATTATTATTTAGACAATTACCAACCTTTTGATAAGGCGGGAGCTTATGGAATTCAAGAATGGATTGGTTACATTGGTGTTTCTAAAATTGAAGGCTCCTATACTAATGTCATGGGATTGCCAACTGACAAAGTATTTGAGTATCTTAGTCAACTTTAATTTAACTCCTATGGATTTTTTAAATCATTATCTAAAAGAAGAAATCAGCACATTGGTCTTGTTGGTATTCGTTTTTATTACCCGTGCTTTGGTGACAAAATTAGTAAGGCGATTTGCTAAATCTAGTGAAATTATCGAGAGACGAACCAATTTAGTCATTAAATACATCCATATATTAATCCATATTTTGGCCATCATTACAGTGATTTTGATTTGGGGCGTACAAGCCAAAGATATTTTTATTACCCTTTCATCTATCGCAACAATCATTGGTGTGGCAATGTTTGCACAATGGTCTATCTTGAGTAATATTACTGCTGGCATTATATTGTTTTTTTCATTTCCATTCAAAATTGGTGATGTAATTTTAATTCATGACAAAGAGTATCCTGTCGAAGGCGAAATTATTGATATCGGTGCCTATCATGTTACTATCCGATCTAAAGAAGGAGAAATGGTTATTTATCCAAATAATCTCTTTTTTCAAAAAGGTATATCGATTATCAAAAAAGGAACAATAGAATCTCCAGCTGAATTTACCGATTAAAATTAAGCAAGGTTAACCTTCAATTAAGTTATACAATTACTTCAAAATGCCTTTCAACCATTCAAACAAGGTAGTATATACTTTTTCTCTGACTTGCATTGGAGACAAAATTAAATCGTGCATTCCACCTTCTATAGCTATTATAGTACGCTTTGGCGCAAGAATTTTTTTGGCTCCATTTATGATATCTTTTACCTGTAAAATAGCATCTCCTTCAAAGTAAGAATCACACCATTTTTTAGAGTAAATAGATTGATTAGAATGCATTATTAGAATTGGTTTTGCAACAATTACTTCTTGCTTCATTGCCAAATGACCTTGATGTATGGCATTAATCCAACCTGCATTTAAGGCTGGTACTGAATGGGGTTTCCAATTGAGATTATACTCCCACTCTCCTTTTTGCTCTTTATGCAAACTGTATCCGTACCATTCAGAAAATTTTCCTGGAACCAATACATTTGGAAAAAGCTTACCTATGAATGCAACAAACGGTATTACTATTTTTTTTTGATACTCTGGCATATTCATATCATAAAACGGACTATTACAAAAAACAACGTCAAATTTTTCTTTACCAATTCTTTTTGAGGCATATAAAGTAACCAGTAAACCGCCTGTTGAATGCCCCGATAACAAAATCTGTTCATTACCTTCTTGTCGAATTATGGTTAAAGCTTCATCCAAATCGGAAAAATATTCTGTTAAGCTACGCATGTTATTACTCTTCTGATGGAGCAAAGTAGAACGGCCATATTTACGTAAATCAATAGCATAAAAATGATACCCTTTTTCATTAAATCTTTGAGCCATCTCCGACTGAAAGAAATAATCATTAAAACCATGTACATACAAGACCGCTTTGGTGCTGGGCATACTGCACTGTTTTCTGATTACAGTTGCAATGACTTTACCTTCATAATCATCGGGTTGGTCGATTGTGGTATACTCAAATCCGTCTCCTAAACAATCAGAGAAATATGTAACGTCTTTCATAAACATAGAATAAGAAGAGCTTCTAAGTTAAGAATTATCTATGGTTAAACATAATCTTTTACAAAAACACACAAGGCAAACGCATGAGTTTAAAAAAATAAAAACTAGCCACAACCCGAGCGTTATCAAATTGGCGGAGCAATTACACAAACTAACACAAATTAGAATATTATAAATAGCAAAAATCCACCAAAGAAAGATAAGATTTGTGTCATTTAAATATTAATAACACAAAAAATAGTACTTAGTAATATTGTTTTATCTAACACTTTTTTAATCTTTTAAAATCAGTGAATTAGCGGTAAACAAAGTTAGCCAAGCTGCCGATTCTATCTAACACTTTTTTTAATCTTTGAAAATCAGCGAATCAATGGTAAACAAAGTTAGCCAAGCTGCAGTCAAAGTTTTTTTACTTTCTTTAAATTCGTGGCGAAAAAATAAATGGTGCGTTTGCCCTACCAAAACACGACAATCCAAAACATTAACATAAATTATCCAACAACACAAAAAGTATATTACTATTTTTGAAACCTATCATTAACAAAAAAATCTATGCAGCAGTCTATAGTTAAAACGGCCTTCCTTTTATTACTATCCACTTCCTTAACTTTTGCACAAAAACCTACAAAACTTAACTCGGTTGAAATTCACAACCAAATTCAAAAACTCAATTTTCTGGGTTCCGTACTTTATGTAGCGGCTCATCCAGATGATGAAAATACCCGATTGATTTCCTATTTAGCCAATGAAACCAAAGCCAGAACCGCCTATTTATCTTTAACTCGAGGTGATGGAGGTCAAAATTTAATTGGTGCACAACTGCGCGAACTGCTTGGGGTTATTCGTACGCAAGAATTGATCGAAGCACGAAAAATTGATGGTGGAGAGCAACTTTTCTCTAGAGCCAATGATTTTGGTTTCTCCAAAAATCCTACCGAAACCTTGGCCATTTGGGAGAAAGAAAAAGTCCTAGCCGATGTAGTTTGGGCAATTCGTAAATTCCAACCCGATGTAATCATCAACCGTTTTGACCATCGCTCTCCAGGAACGACTCACGGACATCACACCGCATCAGCAATGTTGAGTGTCGAAAGTTTTAATCTAACCAATAATCCTTCTGTTTATCCGGAACAACTTAAATACGTTCAGCCTTGGCAAGCCAAACGCCAATTCTTTAATACCTCATGGTGGTTTTATGGTTCGCAAGAAAAATTTAATGCTGCAGACAAAACTAATCTAATTGCGATGCAAACTGGGGTTTATTACCCAAACATCGGAAAATCCAACCAAGAAATTGCTGCATTGAGCAGAAGTTCTCATCAATCACAAGGATTTGGAAGCACAGGAACTCGAGGTGAAGAAACGGAATACTTAGAATTTTTAAATGGTGAAAGAGTCCCTACAAATGGATCTCTTTTTGACGGAATTGATACGAGCTGGAATCGTGTTAAAGGAGGAAAAGCCATTGGTGAACTCCTTACTTTGATTAGCAAAGAATTCAATCATAACAACCCTTCGGCTAGCATTCCAAAACTAGTTAAAGCCTACCAAATGATGTTGCAATTAGACGAAAATCATTGGTCAAAACAAAAAGCAGCCGAAACCAAAAAAATTATTGCAGCCTGCGCTGGATTATACCTAGAGGCCGTTGCTCCAACTCAAGAAACGACGCCTGGAAGTAGTTTGAAATTAAAGATAGAAGCCATTAATCGCTCTACAATTCCAATGGTTTTAAAAAGTGTGACCACATTACCTAACCAAAGCACAACGGTACAGAATGCAACTTTACAACCTAACAAACTACTCAACTTTGCTCTTGATTTGCAATTACCAGAAACTATAGCGTACACGCAACCGTATTGGTTGGCTGAAGAAGCTACTGTGGGAATGTACACCGTTAGTAATCCTACTGAAATAGGACTACCTGAAAAAGAAAGAGATGCCAAAGTCGTGTTTACCGTAAGCATTGAAGGTGTTGAAATTCCCTTTGAACGTACAGTCGTTTACAAATACAATGACGATGTAAAAGGTGAAATGTACAATTTCTTGGATATCGTTCCGGAAGCCACATCATCCTTTACCGAAAAAGTTTTGTTATTTACCAATGAAAAAAGCAAAACCGTTGGCGTGAAAGTCAAAGCTGGTAAAGATGCGGTTAAAGGAATCTTACAGTTGGAATTAGGAAAAGATTGGAAAATAAATCCCGCTTTTATCGAAGTAAATTTGGATAAAAAAGGAAACGAAAAAACCGTTTATTTTACCGTGACTCCACCTAAAAACAATCAAGAGATGGTAGCCAAAAGTATAGTGGTTATTGGTGACAAACAATTGAACAAAAGCCAAATCAATATCGATTTTAATCATATCACTAAACAACAAGTTCTTAAAAATGCTGAGGCTAAGTTCTTGCGTGTAGATTTGAAAACCAATAATGAAAAAATCGCCTACATTATGGGCGCTGGCGATGAAGTTCCAGCAAGCTTAGAGCAGATGGGCTATCAAGTAATTATTTTGAAACCCGAAGAAATCACCCCTGAGCGTTTGGCTACGTTTGATGTGGTGATGACAGGAGTTCGAGCCTACAATACTGTTCAGGCTTTGGCCAACAAACAAGCGCTTTTATTTGAATTTGTCAAAGAAGGCAAAACAATGATTGTTCAGTATAACACCACGGATGATTTGGTGACACCCAACCTTGCTCCTTATCCGCTAAAAGTTTCTCGTGACCGAGTAACGGAAGAAGATGCAGAAGTTCGTTTCTTGGCTCCTAACCATCCTATTTTGAATTACCCAAATAAGATTACTTCCAATGATTTCAAAGGCTGGAAACAAGAACAAGGATTGTACTATCCAAATACGTTTGATGCTGCCTTCACTCCTATCTTATCCTCTAGTGACAAAGGTGAAACTCCAAAAAACGGGGCTTTATTAGTAGCACCTTACGGAAAAGGCAACTATATTTACACTGGATTAAGCTTTTTTAGAGAACTTCCAGAAGGCGTTATTGGCGCTTTTAAATTGATGGCCAATACCATTTCTGTAAAATCAGAAACCAAAATGCCTGCTCCAAAAATTAACAACTAACCCCACACTATGGAACCCAATAAAGAAAAAATTTGGAAAAAGGACTACACCTATGTATTGGTGGCCAATATAGTCTACATATTGATTTTTTGTCTTATTATGAAATTATACGCCTAGCTCATGCAATTATTTGATTGGATTATTTTATTGACCACCCTTTTATTCATTGTCATTTATGGCGTTTGGAAAACCAAAGGAAGTAAAAACGTTGAAGATTTCATTTTAGGTAATAACGAAACGCCTTGGCACGTAGTTGGTCTTTCTGTGATGGCAACTCAAGCCAGTGCAATCACATTTTTATCCACTCCTGGGCAAGCGTATCACGATGGTATGGGTTTCGTACAGTTCTATTTTGGGTTACCCATCGCAATGGTGTTAATATGCGCGACTTTCATTCCTATTTATCACAAATACAAAGTCTATACAGCCTACGAGTATTTAGAAAAACGATTTGATTTAAAAACACGTTCCTTAGCTGCGGTTTTGTTCTTAGTACAACGCGGATTAGGTACTGGATTGACCATCTATGCACCAGCTATTATTTTATCGGCTATATTAGGTTGGAATTTGACCTATATGAACATTTTCATTGGGATTTCGGTGATTATTTATACTTTTTCTGGAGGAACCAAAGCCGTAAACGTGACGCAAAAGCAGCAGATGTTTGTGATTATGTCTGGTATGTTCATTACTTTTTTCCTGATTTTACACTATTTGCCCAACGATATGACTTTCTCTAGTGCCTTGCACATTGCAGGAGCCAATGACAAAATGAACATTGTAGATTTTTCTTTTGATCCAGAACAAAAATATACGTTTTGGAGTGGGATTACAGGAGGCTTTTTCTTGGCTTTAGCTTATTTTGGAACTGACCAATCACAAGTAGGACGGTATTTGTCTGGAAAATCGGTTCGAGAAAGTCAGATGGGATTGATTATGAATGGGCTCCTCAAGGTACCGATGCAATTCTTTATCTTATTGACTGGTGTTATGGTTTTTGTCTTTTTTCAATTCAATCCTGTTCCGCTTAACTTCAATCCGAATAACAAAACGGTGATTGAAAATTCGAAATACAAAAAGGAATATCAAGCCTTAGAAAACAAACTTAATGCGCTTTCTGAAGACAAGAAAGTAATTAATCTTTTGTACATCGACCAATTGAATCAGGATTATGACAATCCCACTTTGCGCAAGGAATTGGTAGCTTTATCAAATAAAGAAAAAGATTTACGCGACCGCGCCAAAGACATTATTTCAAAAGCAGACCCCGATAGCGAAACCAATGATAAAGATTATGTCTTTTTTCATTTTGTACTCAACTATCTTCCCAAGGGTTTAATTGGTTTGCTATTGGCAGTAATTCTTTCGGCAGCTATGTCTTCGACTGCTTCTGGATTGAGTGCTTTGGCTTCAACCACAGCAATTGATATTTACAAACGCAATCTGAAGACCGAAAAATCTGAGACTCATTATTTGAATGCTACGAAGTTTTTCACTTTGATGTGGGGCGTAATTGCCATACTTTTTGCTTGTATTGGCACCTTATTCGAGAACTTAATTCAATTAGTAAACATTATTGGTTCTATATTTTATGGCACTGTACTAGGGATATTCTTAGTAGGTTTTTTTATAAAAAAAGTACAATCACAAGCGGTGTTTTATAGTGCAGTAATCAGTCAAATTACGATTTTTATCATTTATTATTTTGCGATTTTCATCTATCCGAGTGGCGAAGAAAAATTAGGCTACTTATGGTTGAATTTTATAGGTGCACTATTGACGATTATTCTTTCTGTAGTGATTCAAATGTTTAGTAAAAAAAAATAGCAATTGAAAGCAATTAATTTATTAATAACTTCAAAAAAAATCCCGCTCTTTTTGACAAGAACGGGATTTATTTTTTTTACAATAAAGGGAACTACTTTTTACTCCACTCCGCAATACTGTCTTTGTTCATTTTTACATAATCTTGATTTTTTGCGGCTTCCGCAGCTGCAAGAGATTGTTTTGCTGTTTCAATAGCTCCAGCTTTATCTCCTTGTTTGGCTTGAATCAAAGATTTTAAACGTAAATACCAAAAAGGTTTTTCTTTGCTCATCTCTAAAGCTTTGTCAATATATGTTCTAGCTTTTACTATATCGCCATTAGCTTGAAAAATATATTGTGCTGCTGAGAAATAATCTCCTGCAGATGGACCTGCTAAAACCTTTTCAATACTCGCAGTTGCAATTTTCTCTGTTGGCACTTCAAATTTCATTGATACTGAAGAATTTTCCCAAGCCAAATCCAAATGCCCTGAATTCAAATCTAAATTATTGATTCCGATAGTGAAAGATTCTACTGCTTTTGGTAAAGCTTCTTCTTTTACAGTAGTTCTCAAAGCCACATTAGCTTCTTTGAATTCTTCTGGTAATCCCCAGTTGTCTGTAGTCGTATAGAAAATAATTTCCCAGCTTTCGATTTTTGGAATCGTATACAAAGCATATTTTCCTTTTTTCAAGGTTTTACCATCAATCACTACATCATCTGAAAATGAAATCGTAGTGTTTGCGTTTGCCCCTGTTCTCCATAATTTTCCAAAAGGAACTAAATTCCCAAAAACGGGTCTTCCTTTGGCAGCAGGTCTTGAATACACAACTTCTACATCCGTTAAACCAACCGTTTGCATAATAGTAGCTTTCGGACTTGGTGCTGGTGTTTTTACTTGTGCTTCAATTGTGAAATTAGCAATAAAAATTGCTAAAGCAATAATAATTTTTTTCATGTTATTTTTTTAAGTTAGTGGCTCAAATTTACAAATAAGAAGCTTTTGATTTGTTAATTTTATTATAATTTGAATCCGAAATTGGAAACCGTTTTTGCATTAATGGCATTAAAATCGTTTATCACAATATCTGCTGTAACTAAATCTTGGTCTTTAGAATGAAAACTCTGATAACCAACACAGAAAATGCCAGCGGCATTGGCGGCTTTTACTCCATTAGTACTGTCTTCAATAACGATACAATTTTCTTTTGGAGCAGTTGATAAACTGGCTGCGTGCTCAAAAATAGCTGGATGCGGTTTGGATTGTGGAAAGTCTTCACCACTCACAATATGAGAGAAATATTGATGCAAACTGAAACGAGTAAACACTCTATCAATCGTAACTTTTGAAGCTGAAGAAGCAACGATTAATTGCATTCCGTTTTGATGCAAATCTTTAATCAAATTTTCAACACCATCCAATAAAGTCAAATCTTCTTTGGTATCAAAGGCGTCATTGAAACGGTTGCGTTTTTCTTGAATCAAATGTTCTACTTCTTGTTGTAGATTGAACTGATTTTTCAAAAATTGAAACGTATTGCGAGTCGAAAAACCAGTAAAAGAAGTATACATTTCCTCGGAAACAGTAATATTTAATTCGTCAAATAGTTGGTAATAAGCATAACGATGAACAGGCTCTGTATCTACAATTACACCATCCATATCAAAAATTACAGTTTGTATCATATTTTTTAAGTTGCTAAGTTGCTAAGAAGCTAAGTTTCTGAGTCGCTTTGTTTGTATTGATCAAATTACTAATTACTAGGTACTAAGGACTAATTCTTCAGTAAATGGCGAATAACAGTCTCGGCAGCATGCAATCCAAAAAGACCTGGCATATAGCTATTGGTTCCGTAAAATGATTTTTTAAAATTGGAGCCATCTGTTAATTTCAAACTCGTAGGGTCTTGAATTTCTGAAGAGAAAACAACTTTCAATTTGAATAAATCATGTTCTTTCAGACGTCTTTTGATGGTACGTGCAAAACTACAATTGATCGTTTTTGAAATATCAGCGACTTTTACTTTTGATGCCTCCATTTTGCCACCAGCACCCATACTGCTTATAATTTTTACTCTATATCTTCGAGCACCTAAAATTAAATTGATTTTTGGAGTAACACTATCAATACAATCTAAAACATAGTCATAGTCATTGTTTACAATTTCAAAGGCTCTCTCTGGTGATAGAAATTCTTGCACTCTGGTAAGGTTAAGTGCTGGATTGATGTCCATTAATCGGTCGCCAACCACAGTTACTTTGGGTTGCCCTACAGTGGAATGTAAGGCTGGTAATTGGCGATTGATATTGGTAATATCTACCACGTCTCCATCTACAATGGTCATATTCCCTACGCCTGCTCTTGCCAAAAACTCGGCGGCAAACGAGCCTACTCCTCCTAGTCCTACGACTAATACCTTAGCGTTTTGTAATTTTTGTAATCCTTCGGCTTTAAATAAAAGCTCGGCTCTTTCTGTCCACTCTGCCATATTCTTTGTTTAAAGTTATTCTTTATTGTTTTATAAACATTTAAGTCATTTTAGTTTTTAATGTTTATTATTTAAATCATTAAAAAGGGCATAAAAGTGAAACTTTAATGCTTTTGAAAGCTTAGGTATCAATTTCAACTTTTAAACGATTACTAAAACTTTCAATGACTGATATGTTTCTTTATTTTTATTTGAATCTATTTTTAATTTTTTTAATGTTTCCAAAAAATCCCCAATTTTCCCTTCTAGCCCCGGTAGGAGCGGCATCCTTTGCTTTTTTTCTTTAAATAAGCAAAGATATAGCGGATAACGGGACTTTGCTGGCTAAAATGCCTATTTTTTCTGCTCCTAAAAAATCATTTTATCAAAAATCAATCGAGAGTTAGTCCGAAAACTTGCTTACTATTTGCGTTGATTTGTTGTTGTATGGCTTTGACAGTTGTGTTTTTATACTGGGCGGCCAAAGCGTAGACTTCCTCGATTCCGTTTTCGATAGTATCGGTTTCTAGAAAAAACTGATGGTCTGGCACTTTTTGAAAAACGCTTGCCAAGGCTGGATTTTGAACCAAATACTTCCCAAAAGACAGATAAAATCCATTGTTGAGTAACGATTGTGCCACGGTTTCGTTCTTTGAGAATCCGTGAATGAGTAGCGGAACGCTGATTTTTAGTTTCTTACTACTAGCTATTACTTCCTGATAGGCCGCCACGCAATGAATCACCACGGGTTTGTTGTACTTTTGCGCTAGCTGCAATTGTTGCTCAAAAACGGATTGTTGTAACTCGAACGGAATGGTAATTCGCTTGTCTAAACCGCACTCGCCCAATGCCAAACAATTGGGGTCTTGGAGTTGTTGCTCGATTATTTCTAAATCGTTTGCTAGCCGCTCCTCCACAATATACCAAGGATGAATTCCTATTGAATAATAGGGAAAAGAGTTCTCGAACTCATTAGGGTACTGATTGACCAACTCGATTCGGTTGGAATTTTGGGTGGCTTTGTGCGTATGTAAATTGAAATACTTCATTTAGTCGTGAAACTTTTTTACTCCTGCATTTATGGCTACTGGCAAATCATTTTCAAGCGGTACTATGGGGCAAGAATATTTGTGATTATAAGCACAATATGGATTGTAAGCCGTATTGAAATCGATAAAAATGGTATCAGTTGTTGGGATTTTCAAATCGATGTAGCGTCCGCCGATGTAACTTTCTTTGCCGCAAGTCAGGTCAGAAAAAGGTAAAAACAAGTAGTCTACATATTCTTTCTTTTTGGAAAGTTCGATGTTTTGATAAATATTTAGCACTAAATCCTTTCCGTCGATTTTGAAATGGGCTTCTCCAAATTTAACATACAAAGGCTTTCTTGACGTAGAGGTTTTCATTTCGAACACCTTCTCATTCGGCGTACGAACGAAACGAGCTTCAATTTGCAAGTTGGAATTGTAAGGAAAAAAATCCAAGCTTTTGAAAACGGCTAAATCTTCTTTGAGCAAAGGACTTTTTTCAGCCGAAGCATATTCTGCATTGAGTTCTTTTTGAAATTTTTCTACGGCTTCGCTACCTTTTTGAGCTTGTCCGAAAGTCCAATTTGAGCAAATAATCATCAATACAAGCAGTGCTTTTTTCATTTTTTAGTCGTTTTTGGCAAAAATAACTTAAAGTTAGCAGTCAGCAAAGTGCTTCCAAACAAAGTTACTACCTTTGGCAAAACGAAAAAAAAGATGCTGACCACTGCCATTCAACGCTATTTTGACAATTACCGAGGTTTTTCGAGAGAAATTTGGATACTAACTTTGATGACTTTTATCAATCGAGCTGGAACAATGGTGTTGCCTTTTTTGTCCAAATACTTGAAAGAAGACCTTGGTTTTTCGTTTGGGCAAGTTGGTTGGATTATGGTCTGTTTTGGTTTAGGCTCTATGCTAGGTTCTTGGCTAGGTGGTAAACTATCGGATAAAATAGGTTTCTACAAAATAATGATTTTCAGTTTATTTACTACTGGCGTTTTGTTCTTTTTTGTGCAATATGTGACTTCCTTTTGGGGATTGTGTTTCAGTATGTTTTTTATTATGTCTATAGCCGATATGTTTCGACCCGCGATGTTTGTCTCATTAGGAACTTATGCCAAACCAGAAAACAGAACGAGAGCCTTGACATTAGTGCGATTGGCTGTAAATCTCGGTTTTGCAGCTGGACCAGCGCTGGGCGGTTTAATCATTATGGGAATGGGCTATCAAGGATTGTTTTGGGTAGATGGTGCTTCTTGTATTGTTTCTATTTTGATTTTTGCCCTTTTGGTAAAAGAAAAGAAAAGCACTATAGACAAAGAAAAACTGAAAGAAATCAATGCTACAAGAATCTCGGTTTTTAAAGACACAGTTTTTTGGATTTTCTTGTTTGTTTGTTTCATAACAGCGGTTTTATTTTTTCAATTGTTTACTACTTTGCCTTTGTACCATAAAGAACAATTTGGCTTGACTGAATTTCAAAGCGGATTGCTATTGTCGTTGAATGGATTGATTATCTTTTTCCTAGAAATGCCTATCGTAAGCGCTTCCCAACGCAAAAACGTGAACAAACTCAAAATCATTCTTTGGGGCTGCGTTTGTATGTCATTTAGTTTCCTAGCGTTGTTGTTCAATTTTTGGGTGGGCTTTTTAGTGATTAGTTTATTGTTTATCACTTTTGGAGAAATGTTCATTTTTCCTTTTTCGAATTCTTTTGCTTTGAGTCGAGCTCCCAAGGGACACGAAGGTCGTTATATGGCACTTTTTACGATGAGTTTTAGTTTGGCGCATATCGTTAGTTCCAAAACTGGAATGGATATCATCAGTCGATTTGGCTACCAAAACAATTGGATTTTTATGGCTTTATTGGGTGCGTTATCCATTTTTGGTTGTGTTTGGGTGATGCGATTAGTTAAAAAAGAAAACCAATAACCCCTTATTTTACTGCATTTTAAGATGGTAAAATTTTAAATAACTTAAAATTTAGTTAAATAACTATATTTTTAGTTTGTCAACTACAAAAATAGTTGTAGGTTTGTTTTGTCAATACATCAAACCTAATCAAGATGCAAAAATTAACCAACAAGGAAGAAGAAATTATGCACATTTTATGGAAGCTTAAAAAAGCTTTTGTAAAAGAAATTCAAGCTGAAATCACAGAAGAACAACCCCACTACAACACCCTTTCTACCATTGTCAGAAATCTAGAAGAGAAAGGATATGTATCGCACAACGCTTTTGGAAATACGCATCAATATTTCCCTGTCGTTAAGATTGAAGACTATCGCAAGAAATTTATGTCGAATGCTATAGAAACTTTTTTTGGCAGTTCCTACAAGAATATGGTATCGCAATTTGCGAAAGAAGAAAAAATATCTGCTGAAGAGTTACGTGAAATATTAGCGATGATAGAACAAAAATAAGTGCTATGGAAACCATCTATATCTACTTACTAAAAGCAAGCGGTTTGATTGCCTTATTTTATTTGGCTTACTATTTCTTGCTGCGAAAAGAAACCTTTTTTACAGCCAATCGCTTTTTCTTACTCGCTGGACTTGGAACAGCTGTGGTGCTTCCGTTATTTTACATTACCAAAATCGTTTGGGTAAACCCTACTCCAATCACTTTTCCTATTTCAGAACTGCCACTTCAGCAAGCCACGCCAGAGGAAACCTTTGAAATAAATTGGTATTTGACTGCCATTGTGATTTATATAGTAGGTTCTGCTTTGTTTTTTATCAAATTCGGAATGGATTATTGGAGTTTGAATCGCGTTTTATATAAAACGAAAGCACAACAACAAGCCGACTTCAAACTGATTGATGTTCAAGAGAAAATAGCACCGTTTTCGTATTTCAACACGATTGTTTTCAACTCTTCTTTGTATTCACCATTAGAATTGCAAAGTATTTTAGAACACGAAAAAGTGCATAGTGAACAGCATCACACCATAGATGTTTTGATTATTCGTTTTTTTAGTATTGTATTTTGGTTCAATCCTTTTATTTGGCTGTACCAAAGAGCCATACTACAAAACCTTGAGTTCATTGCTGATAGCGAGGCTACTAAACGACTTAACGACAAAAAGGCCTATCAAATGGCACTTGTAAAAATAACAACACACGAAAATTGTGTTGCCCTTACCAATCATTTTTATCAATCATTAATCAAAAAACGAATCGTTATGTTAAACAAAAATCAATCAAAAAAATGGAATTCGTGGAAGTATGTGCTAATACTTCCTGCTTTAATCGCTTTTGTATTTATCTTCCAAATTAAGGTTTTGGCACAGGAGAATATAACAACAAACACCACAAAGTCCAAATCAACAACAGAAGATATTATCTTGGTTATTGATAAAAACACTACTGATGCCAAGTTAAAACAAGAAGCACAAGTACTGAAAGACCTGCACGGCATAAACCTTAAAGTTTCTAAAGTTAAGCGTAATGCGAATCAAGAAATTACAGGAATCAAAGTGCAATTTGATGACAAAAACGGTAACAAAGGAACCAATCAAGTAGATAGTGATCGTCCTATTTCGCCTATTACCTTTATCAAAAACACGGATAGTAACGGAAAATCAAGTATCGGATTTTATACTGGAAAAGCCAATCCTAATGGAAAAATCAATAAAAGAATTGTACTAAATTCTTCAGACGACGAAGAATCAAACTTTGCTTTTTCTTTTAGTGATGATGAAGAGGATATAACACCACAAGTTGTACCTAATATTCCTGATGCAGCAGACGCTCCAGAAGCTAAAGATGCTTTAGATGCACCAAATGCACCAAAAGTTCAAATCCAAAAAAGAGTAATCGTAACCAGAAGCAAAAATGGTGAAAAACCAATAGTGTATATCAATGGAAAAAAAGTGGATGTAAATATGGAGGACTTAAATTCCAAATTAGATCCTAATTCAATCGAAAGAATGGATGTTTATAAAGGTGATGTTTCAATAGAGAAATATGGAGACGATGGCAAAAATGGCGTAATAGTAATTACTACAAAAGATGGTAAAACCGAGGTAAATGTGGACAAAATAGTTAGAAGAGCTCAAGCAGATGCAGAGCGCGCTATAGCGAATAGTATTCGTGCCGCTGAAGATAAAGAAAGAATGCAACCTGAAATGGAGCGTGCAATGAAAGAACTTGAATTATCCAAAGTAGAAATGCAAAAAGCCAAAGCAGAAATGGATAAAGCAAAACAAGAAATAGAAAAAGCTAGAAAAGAGCTTGAAAAAACCAGAGCAGAAGCACAAAAAAAGCAAAAAATATAGTCTATTCATAAATCTTTTCTAAACAAATTCATAATGAGTCCGAATGCATCGGGCTCATTTTTTTGCCTAATCTCTAGCGAAAGCTCGTGGACAATTTTTGAAGAAGGAAACAAAGTTCAGCGAATACCTATGTAAAATATACCAATGAGCTACTAATTTTGTATTTTGAATTTATCCCGAAAGCTATCGGGAGGAGTAAGCTCTTGCTTTTGAAGAAGAAATTCATTCATTGAACTCCGCTAAAAAATATAAAAATGGTAAAGTAAATTAGTTGTAGTAGATTTCTAATTCGGAATCTGGGTTTAATTGGCATTCAACGCCCTAATCAAAAACAAATCAATGGATAACTACATTAAATAATGGTTTTCAAATACCGTTATTTCTATACTAAGATTTAAACTTATAATACATTACTAGCATAAAAAAAGCCTCGCAAATTGCGAGGCTTTTATATTTAGAAAATCTAGAAATTATTTTTTCTCTGATTTTTCCATTTTAGCTTTCAATGCAGCTAATACATCATTGTTATCTCCTAAAGTTGCAGCTGGTGCATTAGTAGAAGCAGATGAAGTATTTTCAGTTGCAGCTTTCACATTTTTCTCTTCTTCTTCACGGAAGATAGCAGTGTGAGAAGCAACTACTCTTTTGAATTCTTTGTTGAATTCAATTACTTTGAAATCTGCAGATTCGCCTTTTTTCAATTTCTTGCCGTCTTCTTTTTCAAGGTGACGAGTAGGAATGAAAGCAACGATATCATCTCCAAATTCTACAGTAGCTCCTTTGTCAACTATTTCAGAAATTTCACCATTGTGGATAGTTCCTACAGCGAATGAATCTTCGTATTGATCCCAAGGATTAGCAGTAGTTTGTTTGTGACCTAAAGATAATTTACGTCCGTCAACATCTAATTCTAATACAACTACGTCTAATTTTTCACCAACATTTACAAATTCAGATGGGTGTTTGATTTTCTTAGTCCAAGAAAGGTCAGAAATGTAGATTAATCCATCAATTCCTTCTTCTAATTCTACGAAAATACCAAAGTTTGTAAAGTTTCTAACGATACCTGTATGTTTAGAACCTACTGGGTATTTAGAAGTAATGTCAGTCCATGGATCTTGAGTCAATTGTTTGATACCTAATGACATTTTACGGTCATCTCTATCCAAAGTTAAAATAACTCCTTCAACGATATCTCCTACTTTTACGAAATCTTGTGCAGAACGCAAGTGAGTAGACCATGACATTTCAGAAACGTGGATTAAACCTTCAACACCTTCAGCTACTTCAATGAAAGCACCGTAGTCAGCGATAACTACAACTTTACCTTTCACTTTGTCACCAACAGTTAAGTTAGCATCTAAAGCATCCCATGGGTGAGCGTTTAATTGTTTCAATCCTAATTGAATTCTTGTTTTCTCATCATCGAAATCAAGGATTACAACGTTTAATTTTTGGTCTAATTCAAGAACTTCACTTGGGTGGTTGATTCTACTCCAAGAAAGGTCAGTAATGTGAATTAATCCATCAACACCACCTAAGTCAATGAACACACCATAAGAAGTAATGTTTTTAACAACACCTTCTAATACTTGTCCTTTTTGTAATTGACCGATGATTTCTTTTTTCTGTACTTCAATATCCGCTTCGATAAGCGCTTTGTGAGATACTACAACGTTTTTGAATTCGTGGTTGATTTTTACCACTTTGAATTCCATGTTTTTGTTTACGTATACATCGTAATCTCTAATTGGTTTAACATCAATTTGAGATCCTGGTAAGAATGCTTCAATTCCGAAAACATCAACGATCATACCACCTTTAGTTCTGCATTTTACAAAACCAGTAACGATTTCACCTGTTTCGTTTGCAGCAATAACTCTATCCCATGATTTAATAGTACGAGCTTTTCTGTGAGATAATACCAATTGACCAGTTTTGTCCTCACGGATGTCAATTAATACTTCTACTTTGTCTCCAACTTTTAAATTTGGGTTGTAACGGAATTCATTTAATGAAATAACACCTTCCGATTTAGCGTTGATATCAACGATAACGTCTCTATCTGTAATTCTAACAACTACTCCTTCAACAACTTCTTCTTGATCTGTAGCGATGAAAGTTTTTGATACTAGTTCTTCGAATTCTAATAAGTTTTTCTCATCTACTGCATCAATACCTTCTTCGAAGTTATGCCAGTTAAAATTTGCTAAAAACTCTTCTTGTGATTTTAATTGTTCAGACATGCTGATAAAAAATTTGTATTCTGTATTTCTTGAGTTTCTTAAAGCGAGAGAAAAAACAGAAGTTGTTTTACATAAATAGTTGATACCTAAAGGAAACTCTTATTCACCAAAAGGTGTGCAAAAGTAAAACAATTAATCAATATGGCAAAATATTTAACCGTAGATGTAGTCAACTAAAATAAAAAGAGTTCTTAAGACCATTTTGAAGTGATAGAATAGGTATTTTTGCCAGCAGGAATCCGTCTATCCGTTGCAATCTTTTATGTTAAAAAAAAAAAAAAAAACATAAAAGGATTTTCACTTCTATCGGGGCTATTGAAGTTAGAATAGGATTTATCGGTAATAAAAAATCCTAACAAGTCAACAACTAGTTAGGATTTAGAAATAAATCATATAATATATTAATGACTTACGTTTTCTACTTCTTTCGGATTGTGCTCGTGTTTGAACAATAAAGCAAACGCAATAGCAATTACCAAAGCATATCCAGCAAAACTCAACCAGATACTGTGCCAATCTCGAACACTATCGTGAGTAAAAAATTTATCGATTGCCCATCCCGAGGTAAAACTTCCTAACACAGCTCCTACTCCATTTGTCATCATCATAAACAAGCCTTGAGCTGAAGAACGATTTTTAGCATCAGTATTCGTTTCTACAAATAACGAACCTGAAATATTAAAGAAATCAAAGGCCATTCCGTAAACAATACAAGATAAAATAATCATCCACAAGCCATCTGTTGGATTACCAAAAGCAAACAATCCAAAACGTAAAACCCATGCAAACATAGAAATTAACATTACTTGCTTGATACCAAATCGCTTTAAGAAAAACGGAATCGCTAGAATAAACAGTGTTTCAGAAATTTGAGAAATAGACATAATTATAGTAGAATACTTTACCACAAAAGAATCTGCATATTGGGGAATATTTTTAAATTCATCTAAAAAAACATCACCATAAGCATTCGTTAATTGTAAAGCCGCTCCCAAAAACATAGAGAAGATAAAAAACAACGCCATTTTATAATTGGCAAACAATTTAAATGACTCCAATCCCATCAACTCCATAAACGAAGCATTTTCTTTGGTTAATTTTTGAGGTTTACATTTAGGTAATGTAAAAGCATACAATCCTAATCCTAGGGCAGCAATACCGGCGATGTAAAACTGATAAGCTGTAGCTTTATTACCAGTTAAATTAGTTACCCACATGGCCACTATAAACCCAACAGTACCCCAAACTCTAATCGGTGGATAATCTTTGATAATATCCTTATTATTCAATTTGAGTGCCGTGAACGAAATAGAATTACTCAAGGCAATCGTTGGCATATAAAAACACATCGCCAAAAGCATAACATAAATAAAATTATCTGGAGTTGTAATTTGTGGCAAATAAAACAATACCAAAGCGTACAAAATATGTAAAACTCCATACAGCTTTTCAGCATTTATCCATCTATCAGCTATAATCCCTGTAAGGGTGGGCATAAACAAAGAGGCAATTCCCATGGTACTAAAAACTAACCCAAATTGTGTTCCGTCCCACTGCTTTGTGCCAAACCAAAAATTGGCTATAGTAATCAACCAAGCTCCCCAAACAAAGAATTGAAGAAAACTCATTACAATTAATCTATTTTTTATTCCCATACCGTTTACTAAAATTTTAAAAACAAGTGGTAAATCTACTATTTAAAAAGATATATACAAAAAATTAGCAATCTTTAATCGCCTCATTTACTAAATCTAATACGATATCAAATTGTTCTTGTTTATTGAGGTAGGAATTATCAATTTCAATAGCATCTTCAGCAATAATTAGTGGAGAATCCTCTCGATGCGTATCAATATAATCACGTTCTACAACATTTTTTAACACTTCTTCGTAACTCACTTGATCGCCTTTAGCTTGCAATTCATCAAAACGTCGTTGCGCTCGGGTTTCAGCACTTGCTGTCATGAAAATTTTCAATTCAGCATCAGGAAAAACAACGGTTCCAATATCGCGACCGTCCATCACAATCCCTTTGTTTTTTCCAATTTCTTGTTGTTGCTCCACAAGTTTAGCTCTTACTTCTGAAACCTCGGCCACTTTACTAACATAACTAGAGACTTCAATGGTTCTGATTTGCGTTTCCACATTTTCATTGTTCAAATACATTTCTGCAAAACCTAATTCAGCATTATATTGAAACGACAACTGAATCGAAGGTAGCGCAGCAACCAAGGCCGTTTTATCAAATCCTGAAGGCGTAATAATATTATTTTGCATAGCAAAATAAGCTACCGCCCTATACATGGCACCAGTATCTACATAAATATATCCTAATTGTTTAGCTAATTGTTTGGCCAAAGTGCTTTTACCTGTAGATGAAAATCCGTCGATAGCGATAGTAATTTTAGTATTCAAAATGAAGTCGTTTTTTGCAATCTTCCCAATGAAAAAATTGCTGATTTTTAAATAAAGTACAAAGTTAACAAACTCTTATTGCAAGTTCAACGTCAAACCAAACAAACTTGTATTGGCAGCCAAGGTATATCGAGAATAGGAATAGTTGAATTTTAGTCGGTTCATTTTCAAACCAAAACCAACAGAAATCCCTGAGAAATGTCGTTTATCCACTACACGTAATTCTTCGCCGCGTCGAAAATTATAGCCAAGTCTTACGTTAAAAGCTCTTTTGGGGAACAATTCTATACCAAAAATAACATGGCGCAACGCATTATTTACAAAAGAAACTTTCTCATCGGTCTGCGTTCCGTCAATTGATGTTTCCCCGCGAACTGGATTAGAAAAAGCAACATTCCATTGTTGTAAATTCTCTAACGTCAAATGCCATCGAATAGGGACATTGTCTAATTCTTGCGAAACACCAAGTAGCACTTCTAAGGGTAATTTTTCACGGACTCCAGAATAAGTAGTGAATTGTGTTCCAATACTTCGAATCACCAAAGCCCAATGCACATCATTGCGTTCATCTAAAAAAACTGCACCTATATCAAGCGCACCACCGAATGAATTATAATTTTCTAAAACTGATGAGATTATTTTAGCATTGGCGCCAATATGCAAATTTGTAAAAGGCACATTATAGGCATAGCCCAAAGAAACCGCCACTTCGTTACCTGTAAAAGAGTTGGTTGCTATACCATTCTCATCATAACCCTCAAATTTACCATAATTGATATAATTGACACCTGCTTGAAAGGTTTGTAAATGTTGGTCGTAAGTGTACGCATAGGAGGCTGTACCATAACTAACTTCGCCATAATAACTCCCGTAATTCAGCGCTAATTGATTGTGCATTTCGGGATTAATCGAAGCTGGATTGAAATGTGCTTGATTGACATCTGCATCATAAATAGTTATCGTCTTTCCTCCCAAAGCCGCTTGACGTGGAGAAGTAACCAAATTCAAAAACTGATAGGTATACCTTCCTCCTATTTGTCCAAAAACAGGCAAACAAAGTAATATAATAAGTACAAGTAATAGCTTTTTGATTACCCTCAAGACGGCGTTTTTTTTGATTAACTAGAACGATGAAACGAAGATAAAATTATATCCAATAAAAACATGTTTTTGAATATAAAAAGAAATTCCAAATTCCAACCTTGATTACAAGTTGGGATTTGGAATTATAATACATCCGAAAAAAATTATTTGATATCTTTTGCGTTTTTCACTTTTTGATTGGTAATAGCAATAGCTAAAACTTCGCTCATTTCTTTGACATAATGAAAGATAAGCCCTTCTAAATACTCCGGTTTGATTTCATCAATATCACTTTTATTTTCGTGACAAAGAATTATCTCTTTGATATTCGCTCTTTTGGCAGCCAATATTTTCTCTTTGATTCCACCTACAGGCAATACTTTACCTCTCAAAGTTATCTCACCTGTCATGGCTAAGTTTTTCTTCACACGTTTTTGAGTAAACAACGAAACCAAAGAAGTCAACATAGCAATACCAGCACTAGGACCGTCTTTTGGAGTAGCTCCTTCAGGAACGTGCAAATGAATATTGTATTTCGAAATAACTTCAGGGTTCAAGCCCAATAACTCAGCATTTGCCTTGATATATTCTAATGCTATAGTCGCTGATTCTTTCATGACATTCCCTAAATTCCCTGTAATAGTCATGGATCCTTTGCCAGGAGAAATCAACGATTCAATAAATAAGATATCTCCCCCTACACTTGTCCAAGCGAGACCTGTAACTACTCCTGCTACATCATTGCTTTCGTATTTATCACGCTCTAATCTTGGCACTCCAAGTACTTTTACGATATCTTCGTTAGTTACTTTTTTGTTATATTCTTCCTCCATTGCAACAGATTTTGCTGCATTTCGAACAATTTGAGCAATTTTATTCTCCAAACCACGAACACCAGATTCTCTAGTGTAACCTTCAATGATTTTTTCTAGTTGTTTTTTTCCAATAGTCAAATCTTTTGAAGTCAAACCATGAGCTTCAAGTTGTTTAGCGAACAAATGTTTTTTGGCAATCTCTACTTTTTCCTCAATGGTATATCCCGACATCTTGATTACTTCCATACGATCCTTTAAGGCAGGTTGTATCGTAGACATGGTATTAGAAGTTGCAATAAACATTACTTTAGACAAATCATATCCCATTTCTAGGAAGTTATCATAAAAAGCATTGTTTTGTTCAGGATCCAAAACTTCTAGCAAAGCCGAAGAAGGATCTCCATTATGACTACTCGATAATTTATCAATTTCATCCAATACAAAAACTGGATTTGAAGTACCTGCTTTTTTCAAACTTTGAATAATTCGTCCAGGCATGGCTCCAATATAGGTTTTTCTATGACCGCGAATCTCTGCTTCATCTCGTAAGCCTCCCAAAGAAATGCGAACATATTCTCTCCCTAAAGCTTCGGCAACTGAACGACCAATAGACGTTTTACCAACACCCGGAGGTCCTGTCAAACAAATAATTGGCGACTTCATGTCATTTCTTAGTTTAAGTACCGCTAAATGTTCTATCATTCTCTTTTTGACATCTTCTAGACCAAAATGATCTTTGTCTAAAACTTTTTGAGCGTGCTTCAAATCAAAATTGTCTTTGGAAAATTCGCCCCAAGGCAATTCTAAAAACAATTCCAAGTAATTTCTCTGAATACCAAAATCGGGTGATTGTGGATTCATTCTACGCATTTTAGACAATTCTTTTTCGAAGTGTTGTTGCGTTTTTTCGTCCCATTTTTTGGTTTTGGCTTTTTGACTCATTTCGTCCATTTCTTCCTCTTGCGAAACGCCACCCAATTCTTCTTGGATGGTTTTCATCTGTTGGTGCAAGAAATATTCTCTTTGCTGTTGGTCTAAGTCAAAACGAACTTTGGATTGAATGTCGTTTTTCAATTCTAACTTTTGCAATTCAATATTCATGAATCGCAAAGTTTCTAACGCACGCTCTTTTAATCCATTAATAGCTAATAAATCTTGTTTTTCCTTTACAGAAAGATTCATATTAGACGAAACAAAATTGACCAAAAACGATTGACTTTCAATATTTTTGATAGCAAAAGTGGCTTCGGTTGGAATATTGGGACTTTCTTGAATAATCTTAATGGCTAATTCTTTGATAGAATCGATGATAGCAGAGAATTCTGTATCGTTTTTTCGAGGTCTTTTATCTGTAACTTCTTTGATTGTAGCTGTAATGTATGGATCTTCGTTTACAACTTCAACTATTTCAAATCGTTTTTTACCTTGAAGAATTACCGTTACATTACCATCAGGCATTTTTAGAACGCGTAGAATTCTAGCAACTGTTCCAATTTTGTTAATATCTGTTTTTGAAGGATCTTCGTCCGCTTCATTAATTTGCGCTACAACTCCGATTACTTTACCTGAAGCATTAGCGTCATTAATTAATTTGATGGATTTGTCTCTTCCGGCAGAAATTGGTATCACCACTCCAGGAAACAAAACAGTATTACGCAAGGGTAAAATAGGTAGGGTCTCTGGTAATGTTTCGTTATTCATTTCCTCTTCATCCTCGGGAGTTAAAAGCGGAATTAAATCTGATTCAGAATCAAATTCTTGAAGTGACAAGTTGTCAATTGTAAGTATTTTATGGTTCGACATATCGTTATTAAGTCATTTTGTCATTAAATGAAAAATCATCTCCTGCAAAGTTAATGATTTATACTTTTTATTTATCTGGAATTCAATACTTATACTGTATAGCGAAGTACAATTCATAGTAGCAAAGACAATCTTTATGCCAGACCTCTATTGAATGAGTTGTAGAATTGATATATTTTGTTATGCTCGACTTTTACTTAGTTGCAACAAACCAATCCTTATTTTTGCCTTCCCTTTAACACTTGCACCACATCATTCAATTGAAAGCCTTTGGCTTGCAATAAAATCAAGTAATGAAATAACAAGTCGGCACTTTCGTTCAAGAACAAATCATCATTATCATCTTTAGCTTCAATTACCACTTCAACTGCTTCCTCTCCTACTTTTTGAGCAATTTTATTGATGCCTTTATCAAATAATGAAGCCACATAACTCTTCTCGGAATCGGCATTTTCGCGACGCTTTTTAATTGTTGACTCCAATTGTGAGATAAAACCATAATTTGTAGAATTGTCTTCTTGCCAACAAGTATCAGCACCCGTATGACAAGTTGGACCCACTGGTTTTGCTTGAATCAATAAGGTATCGCCATCGCAATCATTTTTGATGGAAACCAATTCTAAAAAATTACCACTTTCTTCTCCTTTGGTCCACAAACGTTGTTTGGATCGGCTAAAGAAGGTTACTTTTTGACTCTCGATGGTTTTTTGAAGCGATTCTTCGTTCATATAGCCCAACATCAAAACATTTTTTGTTTCAGCATCCTGAATAATCGCAGGAATTAATCCGTGAGCACTTTTTATATCTACATTCATTTTTATTAGTATTAAGAATTGAGAATTAAGTAGTAAGACTTAAATTCTGACTTCTATAGTATTGTTTTTAAGTTCTTTTTTTAATGTTTTAATTTCAATTTCTTTGAAATGAAAAACACTAGCCGCCAAAGCCGCATCTGCTTTTCCGTCAACAAAGGTATCCACAAAATGCTGAATATTTCCAGCGCCTCCTGAAGCAATTATCGGAATATTAACCAATTGTGATAGTTGCGCTAAAGCTTCGTTGGCAAAACCATTTTTGGTGCCATCATGATTCATTGATGTGAACAGTATTTCGCCTGCACCACGTTGTTCTACCTCTTTCGCCCAGTCAAACAATCGGATTTCCGTTGGCACCTTCCCTCCTACCAAATGCACCATCCATTCGCCTTCAATTTGTTTGGCATCGATAGCTACTACGACACATTGGCTGCCAAATTTCTGTGCCAAATCATTAATCAATTGCGGATTTTTGACTGCCGAAGAATTGATTGATACTTTATCAGCACCATTTTGCAGCAATACTTCTACATCTTCAACGGTCGAAATACCGCCACCCACCGTAAATGGAATATTGATGGTAGCCGCCACTTTTCGAACTAAATCAATCAAAGTGCTTCGTCGCTCCTCAGTAGCCGAAATGTCCAAAAACACCAATTCATCAGCGCCTTCATCGGAATAGATTTTGGCCAATTCTACTGGGTCGCCCGCATCGCGTAAATCGACAAAATTCACCCCTTTTACGGTTCGTCCGTTTTTAATATCTAAGCAAGGTATTATTCTTTTCGTAAGCATTATTTGAAGTTAGAGGTTAGAAATTAGAGGTTAGAAGTTCTTATTAGAGAAAATCATTTTAATTTGTTTTTTGCTGTATTTATTGAAGCTACTATTATTGCGACCAATTCATTCGCTTCTTTACATAATCTTTTCATTTCATCTTTTACATTAACATCATCTAAATCATATAAATCTAGCAGAATTTCAAGAAAAAAATGGCTTTCATCAGCTTCCTCTTCTACTATTTTTAATTTATTTATAAAATCAGCTGTAGACTTACCTCTTTGAGAGGCTCTGTAGTTTGCTCCTACAGAACTTGAAGATCTTATTAACTGATTAACATATGCATTATATTCTCGTGAATGAGGAAAATTTCTACATAATCTCCCGCAATCAATTGCAAATTTTTTAGTCCTTGTTTTTAAATCTTGAACCATAATTTAAAGTTAGAAGTTAGAGGTTAGAAGTTAGAAGTTAGATGTTAGAAATAAGAGGCTAGAAATACGAAGTTAGAAATTAAAGATTAAAAGGTTAAAGGTTAGTAATTATAGGTTAGAGTTACGAAGTTAATTAGTAAGATTCTCTGCTACAAAACATCTAACTTTTTTACTTCTAATTTCTAACTTCTTATTTCTAACTTTCCTTCACTTCTAACCTCTAACTTCGTATTTCTAACCTTGAATAATGAATTGTTCTAGTTGTTTCAACGTAATTCTCCCTTCATAAATCGCTTTACCGATGATGGTTCCTTCACAACCAAGTTCGGCTAATTTAGGCAATTCATCAAAAGTAGAAATCCCTCCTGAAGCAATCAAATTTATCCCTTGGGCTTGTTCCAGTATTTTTTGGTACAAATCAAAACTCGGACCTTCTAGCATTCCATCTTTCGCGATATCGGTGCAAATAACGTACTGAATACCTTTGCTTTGATAGTCTTGTATAAACGGAATCAAATCTTCATTAGAATCCTCCAACCAGCCAGAAACAGCCACTTTTTCATTGTTGGCGTCTGCTCCTAAAATTATTTTATCCGAACCGTATTCAGCAATCCATTTTTCGAAAATCGCTCGATTTTTAACAGCTATACTTCCTCCAGTAATTTGGTTGGCACCACTTTCGAAAGCAATTTTTAAGTCTGCATCGGATTTCAAACCACCACCAAAATCAATTTTCAATTTCGTTTTAGTCGCTATTTGCTCCAAGATTTTATAATTCACAATTTGGCTCGACTTGGCTCCATCCAAATCTACTAAATGCAAATACTCAATTCCGTGTGCCTCGAATGATTTAGCGACTTCCAGTGGATTTTCATTGTAAATAATTTTGGTATCGTAGTCACCTTTAGACAAACGCACACATTTTCCTTCGATGATATCTATTGCGGGTATTATTCTCATTTTATTTTATTAAAAGATTTAATAATTGAATAATTTAAAGATTTCTGTTTTTTTTTAATCTTTAAATTATTCAATCTTATAATTTTAAAAAGTTGTTTAAAACTTGCTCTCCAACATCTCCACTCTTTTCAGGATGAAATTGTGTTCCGAAGAAATTGTCTTTCTCTAAAGCCGATGAATACTCTAATTCATAGTTTGTAGTTGCAATGGTCTCCTTGCAAAGTGGCGCATAAAAACTATGCACCAAATACATATATTCATTCTCAGCAATGCCTTTGAACAAATCCGATTTTAGATTGTAAATCGTGTTCCAACCCATCTGAGGTACTTTCACTTTGGAAGAAAACTTGACTACATCCACATCAAAAATCCCCAAACCTTTTGTATTCCCTTCTTCAGAAGATTGGCACATCAGCTGCATCCCCAAACAAATCCCTAAAACAGGCTGCTTCAAAGTTGGAATCAAAGTATCTAGTCCGCTTTCTTTTAGCATTTTCATCGCATAACTCGCTTCTCCCACGCCAGGAAAAATGACTTTATCTGCCGCTTTTATCTCCTCAGGATTGTTACTCAAAACCGCTTTGTATCCCAATCGTTCTATGGCAAACATAATGCTTTGAATATTTCCTGCGCCGTAATTTATGATAACTATTTTCATTATTTTAAGTTAGATGTCAGAAGTTAGATGTCAGAAGTTTCTAATTTCCCACTTCTAACTTCCCATTTATTTTAGAGCATTCCCTTCGTACTTGGTAAAATCATTTTCTCTGTATCGCGTTTTACGGCTACTTTTATAGCTTTGGCGAAAGCCTTGAAAATCGCTTCGATTTTGTGGTGTTCATTGGTGCCTTCCGCTTTGATGTTGATGTTCGCTTTTGCCCCGTCTGAAAAGGATTTGAAGAAGTGATAAAACATCTCAGTTGGCATTTTTCCTACCATTTCACGCTTGAATTCAGCTTCCCAAACCAACCAATTTCTTCCGCCAAAATCAATCGCCACTTGCGACAAACAATCGTCCATTGGCAAACAAAAGCCATAGCGTTCAATCCCTAATTTATTGCCTAAAGCTTTAGCAAAAACTTCTCCCAAAGCAATAGCCGTATCTTCAATAGTGTGGTGTTCGTCTACTTCCAAATCACCTTTTACCGAAATTTCCAAATCCATTTGTCCGTGACGCGCAATTTGGTCCAACATATGGTCAAAAAAAGCAATTCCAGTGTCGATTTTGCTTTTTCCTGTTCCGTCCAAGTTCAGCTGAATGTTGATATCGGTTTCATTCGTTTTTCTAGCAATACTAGCCGAACGAGCTTCTAATTTCAAAAATTCATAAATCGCTTTCCAATCGGTAGTTTGCAAAGCGATTACGGCCTCTAATTCTTCTTCTTTACTAGACAATTCTGCGGCTCCCAATCCTTCTTCTTGCTTCAAGAAAATGGCTTTCGCTCCAAGATTTTTGGCCAATTCTACATCAGTCAAGCGGTCGCCCAACACAAAAGAATTCGCTAAATCATAATTCGGATTGTTAATGTACTTGGTCAACATTCCCGTTCTAGGTTTACGCGTTGGCGCATTATCTTCTGGAAACGAGCGGTCCACAAAAATAGCATCAAACAAAACGCCTTCGTTTTCAAAAGCTCTCAAAATAAAATTTTGCGTAGGCCAAAACGTATCTTCAGGAAAACTATCAGTTCCCAAACCATCTTGATTCGTAACCATCGCTAATTCATAGTCCAATTCCTTGGCTATTTTCGCCATATATTGAAACGCCTTCGGGTAAAATTCTAATTTGCTCAAACTGTCCAACTGATACCCTTCTGGTTCTAAAACTAGCGTTCCGTCACGGTCTATAAAAAGTACTTTTTTCATTTATTCTAATTTTTACTCTCTTTTTTTTTTTACAAACATGAAGTGTTCTCCTTCATTTGTTTCATTTTCTCTTTGGCAGTATTTTCGTCTATTTCTTTAAAATAAATTAATGTTGTAAATAAACCTGTTTCATATACTAACTCATAATATAATGATTTTGCAGATTCAACTTGAACCTCAATGTACGGCATACCATTTTTGAATGTTTTTAAGTCTTTATTACCATATTGAAGCTTTAAATTGTGCCTACCTGAAGGAACTTCATGTATAGAATATCGTTTGTATTTTGCCTTACATACAAATTTATCATCAATATAAAATTTAAAATTGGAAAAAGTTCCTCCCCAGCCTGATGAACGAAGAAAATAAATTTTGCCAGTTTCATCTGCTTTAGTGGTTTGCGCTTTTATTAAAGTTGTAAAACTTAATAAAATCAAGAGAATTAACAACCATTTTCTATGTAGTAGAATCATATTTTTTTTATTTATTAAACTAATAAAGCTTCTATCAATTTCTTATTTTCTATTTCTGTACCTATCGTCAATCGCAAACAATTGTCGCAAAGGGGTTGCGTAGTTCGGTTACGAATCACAATTCCTTTTGCAATTAACTCATCGTATCTTTTGTTCGCATCATCCACTTTAATCAATACAAAATTCGCTTCTGTTGGATAAACAACTTCAACAAAATTTACTTTAAGTAATGCTTTAAGTAAAAGTTCTCTTTGCGCTATAATAGAATTAATTTCTAATTCAATTTTAGCTGGTTGTTGCAAACGTTCAATCGCTCTTTGCTGCGTTAATTCATTAACATTGTAAGGCGGTTTAATTTTATTCAACACTCCAATAATAGCTTCTGAAGCATAGCAAATTCCGAGTCGGATACCTGCCAACCCGTAGGCTTTGGACAAGGTTTGTGTAATTACCAAATTAGGATAGGCGTCCAATTCGTTCACCCAACTCGATTTGGTAGAGAAGTCGATATAGGCTTCATCAATAACCACTAATCCCTTGAAATTATTCAATAAATACACCACACTTTCGTCCGAAAATGAGTTACCCGTTGGATTATTTGGTGAACACAAAAAGATGATTTTCGTATTGGCGTCAACCGCCTCCAAAATGGCTTCTACATTGGGTTGGAATTCATTGGTCAACAACACTTCTTTATTGGTAACATCATTCAAATTGGCCAAAACACTATACATTCCATACGTTGGCGGCAATGTAATAATGTTATCGATTTTAGGTTCACAAAACCCTCTAAACAATAAATCTAATACCTCGTCGCTACCGTTTCCTAGTAGGATTTGTTTCTTTTGCAAGCCTTTATTTTGCCCTAAAATCGATTTTACCGATTGTTGCTGCGGGTCTGGATAACGATTTACGCCATTTTCAAACGGATTTTCATTCGCATCTAAGAAAATCATTTGAGCGGTGTCAAAATCTTCAAATTCGTCACGAGCGGAAGAATAAGGTTTCATTTGTTTTACATTCTCCCGAACTAAATTATTTATATCAAAACTCATTACTTTAATCTTTAAATATTTACATCTTTCAATCTCAACGTCACCGCATTTTTATGGGCTTGCAATCCTTCAGCATCCGCCATTAGTTCAATTGCAGGTCCTATGTTTTGGATGCCTTCAGCTGTAATTTTTTGAAACGTCATTGATTTTAAGAAACTATCCAAATTGACACCACTATAATTTTTAGCATAACCATTGGTTGGTAACGTATGATTCGTTCCAGAAGCATAGTCTCCCGCACTTTCGGGCGTGTAATTTCCAATAAAAACTGAACCTGCATTACCAATATTATTTACATAAAAATCTTCGTTTTTAGCGCAAATAATGAAATGTTCAGGCCCGTATTCGTCAATCAAATCTAAAGCAATTTGGTCATTTTCAACATAAATCAATTTAGAGTTTTCAATGGCTTTTGTCGCAATGGCTTTTCTTGGTAACACTTCCAATTGGGTTTGGATTTCAGTTTCAACCGCATCAATTAAGTCCTTTGATGTTGAAACTAAAATCACTTGGCTGTCAGTACCGTGTTCCGCTTGAGACAACAAATCCGAAGCTACAAAGGCCGGAACAGCTGTTTCATCAGCAACAATTAACAATTCTGATGGCCCCGCAGGCATATCGATAGCCACTCCAAACTGTGTCGCTAATTGTTTCGCTACCGTTACAAATTGATTTCCTGGTCCGAAAATTTTATACACTTTAGGAATTGCAGCTGTGCCAAAAGTCAACCCTGCAATGGCTTGAATGCCACCAACCTTCAAAATTTTAGTTACCCCACACAATTGAGCGGCATACAAAATGGCTGGATTGATTTTTCCTTTTTTATCTGGAGGAGAACACAGCACAATTTCCTTGCAACCCGCAATATTCGCTGGAACTGCCAACATTAAAACGGTCGAAAACAAAGGAGCTGTTCCACCCGGAATGTACAAGCCAATCTTTTGAATCGGACGTTTTTCTTGCCAACACGAAACACCTGAAGTAGTTTCTATGCTAACACGAGTCGTTTTTTGAGCAGCATGGAATTTCTCGATATTAGATTTTGCCAATTGAATAGCATCTTTTAATTCTTGCGGAATTGATGCGATTACTTCATTGATTTCTTCTGAAGTAACCTCAAGATTGGCTACTGCTACTCCGTCAAAAAGAGAAGTGTATTTGGTAATGGCTTCGTCGCCTTTTTTTTGCACTTCTTTAAAAATTTCTTTTACAGTAGCTTCTATATCATCTACTGTTTTCGTGGGTCTCTCTAAGAGGGTTGACCACGTTTCTGGTTTTGGATTGTATATTTTGTTCATTTTTATATTTTTAGTAAAATTCTAATTTTTAAAATTCCAAATTCCAATCGCTAAATTTGGAATTTGGTTTTTCAGTATTGAAATTTAAAATTTTATAGCACCATTTTCTCAATTGGGCAAACCAAAATTCCTTCGGCGCCAACTTCTTTTAATTGATCGATGACTTCCCAAAAGGTGTCTTTATCAATAACCGAGTGTACACTACTCCATCCTTCTTGAGCCAATGGCAATACAGTCAAACTTCTCAATACAGGAAGAATTTTGCCCACAGCATCGATTTTATCATTGGGAATATTCATCAAAATATATTTGGATCTCCTGGCTCTCAACACCGATTCAATTCTGAATTTCAAGGTGTCGATGATCTTCTGAGATTCCTTACTTACTTTGGGAGAAACGGCTAAAACCGCTTCACTTTTGAAAATCACTTCTACTTCTTTCAAATTGTTTTTGAACAACGTACTACCACTTGAAACAATATCTACGATTGCGTCGGCTAAACCAATGTTTGGGGCGATTTCTACCGATCCTGAAATTTGGTGAATATCAACCGTAACGCCTTTGGAATTAAAAAAATTAATTACCGTATTCGGGTAAGAAGTGGCGATTCGCATGCCTTCCAAATCTTTTACGGAAGTATAATTGAAGGATTTAGGAACAGCTACAGAAACTTTGCATTTCGAAAAACCTAATTTTTGAATTACTTCAATATTTTTTCCTTTTTCGACTAACAAATTATCGCCTACGATAGCAATATCTACTACACCATCGATAAGATATTGAGGAATATCAGAATTTCTCAAATACAATACTTCAAGAGGAAAATTAGAGGCTTCGGCTTTTAATTGATCGATACCATTGTCTATTGATATTCCGGCATCTTTTAGAATTTGGATACTATCTTCGTTTAATCGTCCTGATTTTTGGATAGCAATTTTTAGTGTGCTCATTTTAGTTTTTTGTTTAGGTTGATAAAATTTGAGTACAACTAGGAAGGTATAAAAAAAACCCGTTTGATGTACTCAAACGGGTTTTATAATATGATGATTTACAATCATACCATTAACACATCGCTTGAGAGCAATAATGTAAATGATGATGATGTAATTGTATCGTTAACATTGAATTTGTTTTATAACTGTGCAAATATAAAGAAATATTTTGGTTTAAAGTTATTTTTTTCAAACATTGTATTGTGGAATTGTTAAATCATAATGTTTTACAAATCAAACACTCGCTATTTAGTGCAGAATAACAAAAATAGCGAGTGTTAAAAAAAATGTAACTACAGTACTTAAATACTTGAATTAAAGTTGCGGACCAGCAGCTACCAAGCGTTTTCCTTCTTCAGTGTCTGTATATTGTTCGAAGTTTTTAATATATCTAGAAGACAAATCTTTTGCTTTGGTTTCCCATTCTTTTTTATTTTCATAGGTATCTCTTGGATCCAATATACCTTCTGTTACATTAGGCAAACTCAACGGAATAGTTAAGTTTAAGTACGGAATGGTAGTTGTTTTAGCTTTATCAATTTCTCCACTAATGATAGCATCGATAATGGCTCTAGTATTTTTAAGAGATATTCTTTTTCCTGTACCATTCCATCCAGTGTTTACTAAATAAGCTTTAGCTCCATGTTCTTTCATTTTTCCGATCAATGTTTTAGAGTACATTGTTGGGTGTAATGTTAAGAAAGCTTCACCAAAAGCTGGAGAAAATGAAGGTTCAGGCTCTGTAATGCCTCTTTCAGTACCAGCTAATTTAGAAGTATATCCACAAAGGAAATGATACTGAGCTTGATCCTCATTTAGGATAGAAACTGGAGGCAATACACCGAAAGCATCTGCTGATAAGTATATTATTTTTTTAGCATGTCCTGCTTTGGAAGGTAAAACTATTTTGTTGATATGATAAATTGGATAAGAAACCCTTGAATTTTCGGTTATACTACGGTCATGATAATCAATGTCACCATATTCATCCACTATTACATTTTCAAGCAATGCATCGCGTTTAATTGCTCTCCAGATGTCTGGCTCGTTGTTTTCACTCAAGTCAATTACTTTGGCATAGCACCCACCTTCGTAGTTGAATACTCCATTATCATCCCAACCGTGTTCGTCATCCCCAATCAAGTAACGTTTTGGATCTGCAGATAAGGTGGTTTTCCCAGTGCCAGATAATCCGAAAAACACGGCTACATCTCCATCCTCTCCTACGTTGGCAGAACAGTGCATCGAGGCCATACCTTTTAAGGGTAAATAATAATTCATCATGGCAAACATCCCTTTTTTCATTTCTCCACCATACCATGTTCCTCCTATGATTTGAATTCTTTCTGTCAAATTAAACATGACAAAGTTTTCTGAATTCAAGCCTTGTTTTTTCCAATTAGGGTTGGTTGTTTTTGAACCGTTCATTACGATAAAATCGGGTTCACCAAAATTCTGTAATTCATATATAGAAGGTCTAATAAACATGTTGGTTACAAAGTGGGCCTGCCAAGCTACTTCCATTACGAAACGAACTTTTAAACGGGTATCAGCATTAGTGCCGCAAAAAGCATCAACCACATATAATTTAGGCGAAGAGGATAACTGTGTTAAAACCAATTCTTTGCATTCGTCATACATTAATTTAGAGGTGGGAAAATTCACTTTATCATCCCAATAAATAGTATCTCTTGTTACATCATCCAGTACAATGTAACGGTCTTTTGGGGAACGCCCTGTAAAAATACCTGTTTTTACTGCTACAGCACCTGTAGAAGTTGTAGCACCTTTTTCATACCCTTTGCGTTTGGAAGAAACTTCTGCTTTGTACAATTCCTCATACGTTGGATTATGAACAACTTCGTGATATCCTGTTATACCTAAATTATGTAGTTCTTGAATGAGCTTAATATTTTTCATTGTATTGCTTTTTATTGATTTTGAACTAATTTATTTTAAAAATCTATTACTTTTTGACATTCAAATTTACTACTGATTTCCGTTGAAAAAACTGATATTTATCATAGAAACAGAATAAAAATCAACGAAAACGTTTTCAATTTCACTACTGGTTGCTAGGACTTTACAACGAAAACGATTGAGTAACAAATTTAGGAATTTATTTTAAAAAACCCTCATATCCTGACTTTTATCATAAAAAAAAATCTACAAAATTGATTTCTTTACACTTCTTTTAAAACTAAATTAAGGTAGTATGTTTGAATGGTTTGGAATATTGTTTTCTCCTACCGAGGAGCCTGAGATGACACAGTCGTTAATAGTTTTATTTCTAACTATAAGTATAGGATTTTTTGCAGGAAAACTTAAAATAGGCAAAATTTCTCTTGGAGTATCTGCTGTTATGTTTGTTGGACTTTATTTAGGCCACTTAGGGTACAGAATGCAAACAGATTTGATTCAGTTTGTAAGGGAGTTTGGTTTGATTTTATTTGTTTATGGAATAGGGATACAAGTAGGCCCTACTTTCTTTTCTTCCTTTAAAAAAGAAGGTTTGGTATTTAATGCCCTAGGTGTTGGAACAGTTTTTCTTGGAGGAATCATTACTTATCTCATTTATATTATGGCCAATTTAAAAATTGAAAATGCGGTAGGTTTAATGTCAGGTTCTGTAACCAATACGCCAGGATTAGGAGCTGCCAAATCCACTTTGATTGAAATTCAAAATCAATTGAATCTCTCAGCGGATTATTTTGCTGATCCCACAATTGCTTATGCTATTACCTACCCTATTGGCGTTTTCGGAATAATTCTTCTTATTATTATTGCCAAAAATGTTTTGAAAATTGATCCTGAAAAAGAGGTGCTTTTATTCAAAAAGAAGAACAAAGAACATGAGAATGCTATTGTTCGTCAAAAATGCAGGGTTACCAAAACGGAGGTGATTGGTAAGACTTTCAAACAAGTATTCAAAGAGTTCCACATTAACAATGTTATCATTTCGAGACAAAAACAAAGCGGTTCAAAAGTTGTTTATGCTCCATCTTTAGATTCTGTAATAAATGCAAAAGATGTTTTGATGGTAGTAGCCAAACAAAAAGACATTAACCATTTTATTGAAATTGTTGGTAAAATTTCTACAGATTTATTCATTGAATCTGAAGAAGATGTGACTACGAAAATTCTTAGTGTGACCCACAAAACAGCTGTTCATAAAACATTGGCAGAGTTGGATTTATACAATCAATTTGATGTAAAAGTTACTCGTGTAATTCGTTCTGGACTAGAAATTTTGGCACAACCCTCATTGGAGTTGTTTTATGGAGATACTTTGATGGTTGTTGGAAACAAAGAAGCTATTCAGGAAGCCGAAAAAATCATAGGAAACTCTAAGAAAATTTTATTAGAACCTGATTTTTTATCATTGTTTGGAGGTTTAATTTTTGGGTTAATCATTGGCTCTATTCCAATAATGATTCCGTCCCTTCCTGTTCCTTTAAAATTAGGTTTGGCGGCTGGCCCACTATTAGCAGCCTTGTTCATCAGTAGATATGGCGGTGTTGGAGTGATTCATTCTTATATCAACAATGGAGCCATACACTTTATGAAAGATCTTGGAATTTGTATGTTCTTTGCAGCAGTTGGAATTAAAGCTGGACACGGTTTTTATGAAAATTTTGTAGCCAATAATGGTTGGATGTGGATTTACTACGGCTGTTTTATCACATTTATTCCATTGACAATATTAGTCCTTGTTAGTCGTTTTGTGTTCAAGCTTAATTTTTATCAAATGGTAGGAATAATGAGTGGTTCCTATACCGATCCTGCAGCTTTGACTTTTAGCAATAAATACTTAGATTCTGATATCCCAAATCAATCCTATGCAACCGTTTATCCTTTGGTTACAATAAGTCGAATTTTGGTTGCTCAGTTACTAATATTACTCTTTGCGAGTTAATCGTATTTTGATTGTTTCAATTACAATAAAAAAGGATGTCATTGGTTTGACATCCTTTTTAGTTAGTACATCCTATAACTAATCCTTATCTTCCATTTGAACATCAGCTGGAATGGCTACGGATCTTATCTCTGTATGACGAATCTCCCCACCTGATGTTCCTGTTTGCTGTGCCAAAATTACAGCTACAATAGCAATAACAAGTGTTACATACGTTACCAATATTGATTTTATCGATTTTTTGTAATTCAAATACAATCCAAATAAAGAAGTAGCCGCTAATACATAAAGAGCAATGGCTAATTTTTCCGCCATTTCTTCGTGTTCGTGAATAATGTCGTGACCAATAGCAGGCATGTCTTCTACCAATTCCTCTGCTCCTTCTCCGGTTGCCATACTCACTGCAGCAAAAATAGCCGCTACAATAAACAGAAAAAATGCCGTATTCTTGACCGAATTGTTTTTTAACAACAACCCAACTACTAAAATTCCTAATCCTAAAATCGTCCCGATAATAGGAAAATGGTTCACCACTAGGTGCAAATGTGCTTCATTCATAAGTTTTATTTTTAAGTTAAATTTTTTATTCTGCTAAATCAAAAACGCCTTTGGTCAAAATTTTAGTAGAAGCGTTGATGGAAGTATTTGGAAGTATTTCACTAAAATCCTCATTTTGTTCTCCTAAAGATACAGCTAATTTCTTGAAGGCGTATCCATTTTTATTAGTAACCAAAACAAAAAGGTTATACTCAATTCGTGATTAACTTTTTTTTAAAAGCGAATGAATTGATGCTTATATAATCAGTCCCCAGTTCACAAATTATACTCAATTCAATCTAAATCAAAGTATAAATTATGCTCTTTTTAAACAAAAGAATAACGGTATTAAGAATCTTTAAAATATAAAACACTTTTTGATTTATGTTAAATTAATCAAATATGTAGCAATACTTTTAAAACTTACACCTTGGTTATCGAAAACTTAAGACTACTTTAGTTCCCTTACCAGTTTCACTAAAAATTTCGACATCCATTGGGAGTAATTCTGCAATTCGTTTCACTATAGAAAGCCCTAATCCAGAACCTTTTATAGTAGGATGATTGGTCGCATCAGAACGATAAAAAGGGTTGTAAATTTTATCCAAATCGGCTTTGGCTATACCAATTCCTTGGTCGGTAATGATGCATTGGGTGCCTTTTTCGTCTTTATTCAAATCAATTGTGACCACAGTATTTTCTCCAGAATACTTGATGGCGTTACTGATAATATTTCCAATTATTATCGCGACTAAATAATGATCGGATTCGATATAATAATCAGCAGTAAATTGACTAACAACGGTTGTTTTCTTTGATTTTATTTTTTCTGAATACATCGTCAAAGTATCCAAAATCAATGCGTTCAAATACACCTTTTCAATTTTTAATTGTTGTTTTTGATTTTCGAAACGCGCCAATAACAATAATTGATCCACCAAGTTATTTACACGATTGACTTCATTGATGCTGAATGCAATTTTTTCTTCGTATTCTGCTTGTGTTCTCGGTTTTCGAATCAATACTTCCAAAGTACCTTTCAAAACCGTTAGCGGCGTTCTTAATTCGTGTGAAGCATCCGAAGTAAATTGTTTTTCTCGCTCTACGGCATTTTCTATTCGATCCAGCAAATCATTGATTGTTTTGGAAAGCGTGTAGAGTTCGTCTTTGTTTTGGGGTAAAACGATGCGTCCTTTTAAATTATCTTTTGTAATGTTACTAGACGTTTCGGTGATGGCAGTAACGGGTTTTATGCTTCGGCCTGCAATCAATCGAGCAATCAGGAACAGCAAAATGAGTATTAAAGGAAAAGAAACAGAAAGAGTGTACCGTAAATTGTTTAAAATCATTTGAGCATCATCCAAAGACATCGCGATAAACAAATGTCCAACAATTTTTTTTCCATCATACAACGGCACCTGAATCTGACGAATGGGCTTTTTGTTGAGATATGTATCTATAAATTTGTTGTCAAAAGCGCTTTTATACATCTTAAGCTGAAGCCCTTTCAAATTAGGAGATTTGTCAATTAATTGATTATTACTATCAAAAAATTGAACAAAAACTGGGTTGACATTTACGGTATTGTGCTCTCTAGCTCTCCACTGATCGACTTGAATGAGGTAGGTATTGTTGCGATCGATTTCAATTTCTTCAATATGTTTTTGGACTTCTGTTTCAATATCTTCATTAATATGCGCATTCACATTGTATTTCATACTTTGATAGATCGCAATGAAAACCACAGAAATCAAGAGTCCTGTACTCAAAATATAGTGAAAGGCAATTCTGTCTTTGTATGAAAATGAAAACATATTTTTGTGAAATTAATCATTAGCAATATAGCCAACGCCACGAATGGTTTTAATGAGATCTTCTTCTTTGTTGAGATTGAGTTTTTTTCGGATGGCATTCATAAAAACGTCAATAACTCCTGTATCGTATTCAAAATGAATATCCCAAACGTCCTCAATAATTTGATTTCGAGTACAAACTTTTCCTTTGTTTTTGATTAAATATACTAATAATTCATATTCGCGTTGCGTAAGATTAACTTCTTGATCGCCCAGCAGCACTTGATGTTTGGACGGATCAATGCTGATGTTGCCCAAAACCAATATATCATTGGAAGCGGTATTTCTAAAATGAATTTTAATTCGTTCAATTAATTCATCAAAACTAAAAGGCTTTTTGATGTAATCATTTGCTCCTGCTTTCAAACCTTCTATCGTTTCTTGTACGGTATCTCTAGCAGTCAAAAACAAAATAGGCGTTTGAATATTGGCTATTCGAATGGCTTTACAAATGTCTATTCCGTTCATTTTCGGGAGCATCCAATCTAGTAAAATCACGTTTACTTTTTGCTGCAACGCCAAGGCCAAACCAGCTTCGCCATCGTAAGCTACTAATACTGAATAGCCCTCTTCTTCTAAACCTTGCTTGAGAAAATCAGCAATTCCAACTTCGTCTTCTACAATAAGAATTTTCATAGTTACTGCATTATAAACTTAAATCCTAGAGAAGCAATATCAGCCTTCAAACCATCACTCCTATCGTAATGATTGTATCTGAAATCAATATTTTTCAAGCCGAACTTCCAAATATTTGCTTTTGTAAAAATATCGGTATAATTGACTCCAAATCCATATTGATTGGCATCAAAAGCAGACAAATCATAATCAGAAGTGTAGTATTGATCGGTTGATAAATGCGTATTGATTGGTGCAAAATAATCTGAAGCGGTTTGTGTGTAATAGCGGTACATTGGAAAAACTGTAAAACGATCCGTTAGTTTGATTGGCAATTCAATACTAGCGGTATGCGATTGTATTCCCCAGTTATCAGAATAGAATCGATAATAAGTCCTCAGTACAAAACGTTCATTAATGTAATAATGCAGCCTCGCTCCTATAGGTAATTTGAATCGTGAATCTGGTAGGCGTTCAATATCATTAGCCAATTGAAAATTATTGATAAAGGAAGCAGCCACATCTTTGAAATACACCCTTTGATACGGCGTAGATAATAAACCTTGTTGTTGTAAGACATCCAAAAACACCGAGGCTTGCAATTTTTTAGTAATCACTTGAGACAAACTTAACGATACAGAATAAGAATTTCTTTTCTTATCCTTATGAAATTCGAATTGACTCGGATTATAAGCTGTATTTCCAGTAATGGTAAAATAATCAAATATTCCGCCGTTTAAGTTATCCCCATTATTTTTGAAATCTTTTAATTCTTTCGGATAAATTGGTTTCCACGTATCCAAATACGCACTAGCAGAAAGACTTACTTCTGTATTATTATCATTAAATTCTTTGGTAATTCCACCACCAAATCCAATAGAAGAATAATCATACTCCACCGAAGCAGAAACGTGTGCATTCCAAATTGTGTTTCTATCATCAGAACTTGCAGAATACGATAGAGCCAAACTGGTCAATTGGTCTGATTGCGATGCTCCCGAACTAGATTGCCAAGGGTTTGGTGTATTGCTATCAAAAGGATTAATGTTACTTGATGAAGCTGAAGAATAAGCAGAGATACCCACATCTGCTGTGAGTACTTCATCATCGCTTAAGGGCATTGCTACTACAATAGCAGCCGTAACATCAGTTAAATTTTCGGTTCCACTTCCTCCAGAAACAGCCGAATGTATTCCATCTTGTTTATAATAACTCAACAAGAAATCAACTTCGGTGGTTTCTAATACCCTTTTCTTAAATCCAACAACGGTTGAGTCATTTTCTTGCCCATTGGCAAAGAAAATAATACTCAACAATAGAATGGTTAGCCCTTTTTTCATTATCATTTTTTCAATTCAATAAATTATCTCAAGGTTTTAGTTGCATCCACAACCGCCACCAGTTTTTCCACCATTAGCCCCTGCAGAAGCTTCTCTATACACCTGAAAAGTGGTTTCGTAACGTTCTGATGCTCTTGCAGCAAGCTTCATATCAGGGTCATTTATAGCCACTTTTTCATATTCTTTTACAGTAGTACAAGATTGTAAAGCGGCTACTAGTATACTAGCAAAAAGTATTTTTTTCATTAGTTAAACTTTTTAATATCAATATTTTTAGAGGTATGTATTTCTCCTTTATCGTCAACAATTATACATCCAATACCTTTTAGTTGGTTGACTAAATCCAAACCGACGTCTACACCCAAAACAAAAATCCCTGTAGCCAGAGCATCTGCAATTTCAGTTTGTTTAGCAAAAACAGAAACACTCACCACTCCTTGAGCCGGGTAACCCGTTCTAGGATCGATAATGTGAGAATAACGTTTGCCATCAAAAACCACATATTTTTCGTAACTGCCCGAAGTCTCTACTGCACTATTTTCTAGCGGGAAAGTAGCGAATACTTTGCTTTTATTCATAGGGTTGACGATGGCGACCGTCCAAGGTTTTCCAGTCGTTTGATAGCCCCAAGCGTTAATATCGCCCGATACATTTACAATTCCTGAGGTACAGCCTTTTGATAGCAATAAATCTTTGATTTTATCTGCAATATAGCCTTGACCAATACCGCCTAAACCTAGTTTCATTCCTTTTTCCTTCAAATAAATAGTCTGTGCTTTGGCATCCAAAACAATTTTTTTATACCCAATTCTAGCTACCGATTGTTTGATAGCTTCGGGAGTTGGCATAGCCTTCATACTTCCGTCGAATTTCCAAATTTTATCCATAGAGGCATAAGAAATATCAAAAGCTCCCGAAGTAAGTTGCGATACTTTTATTGCGCGTTCTACCAAATCATAGACTTCTTTATCAACTTTTACGGGTTGAATTCCAGCATTTTTACTCACTTGAGATATTTGTGTGGTTGGAATCCAATCTGAAATTAGATTTTCAATGCGTTTCACTTCGGCAACTGCCATATCAATATAAACATTGGCTTGCATCGTATCTTTAGCAACGACTGTCATTTCAAAAGGGCTTCCCAGCATATACAATTTTCGCTTGTGGGTCACTTGCCCAAAAGCGAAAATGGATGTCAACAGGAATATAAGAGTTACGTTTTTCATTTTTTCTCTAACGAATGAATTAATTGTATATATTCATTAGCGGGAACATTTTTAAAACCGGTCATTCCTAAAACTTTTCCAGTTTTATCCAATAGTACCACTAAAGGAAAACTTCCCCCACGATTGTATTTTTCGGCTAATTTTTGATTAGCTACAGTTAGTTCTGGAGCTAATTGATTGGCTTTCTTCTTTGGAAAATCGGCTTTATAAATGACCCAACTTTTTTCTGCTTCTTGTTTGAAGGCTTCAGATTTCCAAACTACTTGATCCAACTTCATACAAGGAGCACACCAATCAGACCCAGAAAAAACCAAAACGATATTTTTATCTAATTTATTCGCTTCGGCTTTTGCTTCTTCAAAGTTGGTTCTCCAGTTTTGAGAAAAACCAATGGCAGTCAAAAAAAACAATAGCATTAAGGCTTTTAATTTCATGTTCAAAACAATTAAATTTAGTATAGTAAAAGTATTCTATATTATATAAAACTCAACTTGTCGTTTCTTATTTTAAGGGAATCTTAATTTTAATTGACTTTAAGCAAATCTTAAGTTAATCTTAAATGAATCTTAAAACAGCTTCCAAAAGACAAATGTAATTTTGACAAAAAAACTAGAATGCCTCTTTTTAAAAAACTTACCCCATTTTACTACTTATCTTTATTTTATCTTCTAATTAGTTTTGTCTTGAGAACGGTCTTAATGGTACACCCCATTACTCAAAGTTCTTTTTCTTTTCTAGAAATTATTAAGATTTACGGACTTGGACTTTGTTCTGATGTTTTTGTATTCATTATTGCCAATAGCTTTCTGTGGCTTTATTTGATTTTTATTTCCAATTCAAAATACAACAAGCCAAGCGGCTATATTATATTTGGACTACAACTGACTTTATTGGCTTATGTATCATTTGGAAATACTATTTTGGATGAATACGGTGGTGCTTTACCCAAAATTGGAATTGCCTTTATCGGAATCAAGACGGTATTCTTTGGTTTGTTTTTATTTTTACCGCAATACCGTGAGCGTTTGCGCTTGTGGATGTACCGTTTTGTAATCTTTTTGTATGTTTTACTGCTCTTACAAAATGGTATTAGTGAATACTTTTTTTGGAACGAATTTGGAGTAAAATATAATTTTATCGCCGTCAATTATTTGATTTATACCAATGAAGTAATTGGCAACATCATGGAATCGTATCCTGTGATTCCAATTTTTTCAGCCTTATTCGTTGTGGTTGGAATCATAACTTTTTTTATTGTTAGAAGAACGAAAAGCTACTTGATTGAACTACCTACTTTCAAAGAAAAAATATATTTATCCTTAGTTTTCTTGAGTGTGTTTACCTTTTCTTTTTGGGCTATTCCTGCTTTGGCTAAAAAAGAAAATTCGACCAATATTTTCACCAATGAATTACAATCCAACGGAATTTATAAATTCTACTTGGCATTTATGAATAGTGAATTGGATTATTTTAAATTCTACAAAACTTTGCCCAAAAATGAAGCATATTCCCATTTACATGAATTATTACCAGGAACTAAAGGCACAAATTCCATAAGAACTATTACTTCTGACACTTCCGAAGTTAAGAAAAATGTAGTACTAATTACTATTGAAAGTCTTAGTGCAGATTTTATGAAACGCTATGGTAATGAAAAGAATATTACCCCTTTTTTGGATAGCCTAGCCGATAAAAGTTTAGAATTTACCAATTTATATGCCGTTGGAAATAGAACTGTAAGGGGTCTTGCGGCTGTAACACTTTGTTTGCCTCCCACTGCAGGAGAAAGTGTCGTTAAAAGAAAAGACAATAAGAATAAATTTACTACTGCGTATGTTTTCAAAAAGAAAGGCTATAAAGTAAATTATTTATACGGTGGAGATGCTTTTTTTGACAATATGGAATCGTTTTTCGGAGGAAATGGTTATACTATAATTGATAAAAAATCATTTGCTAAAGAAGAAATTACTTTCTCTAATGTATGGGGCGTTTGTGATGAAGATATGGCCAAAAAAGCGATTCAAACTATGAATGCTGATGCTAAAACAGGTAAACCCTTCTTTTCCCATTGGATGACAGTAAGTAACCACAGACCCTTTACTTATCCTAATAACAAAATTGATATTCCTGGCGATGCGAAATCTCGTGAAGGTGGCGTAAAATATACAGATTACGCACTGAAACAGTTCTTCAAAATGGCTAAACATCAGTCTTGGTTCAAAAATACCCTCTTTGTAATTGTAGCTGACCATTGCGCTTCGAGTGCTGGAAAAATAGAACTTCCGTTAAACAAATACAGAATACCAGCTTTTATTTATGACCCAAATCGAAGTGATAAAAGTGAATTCAATAAATTAATGTCTCAAATTGATATTATGCCTACCGTTTTTGGATTGTTACATTTTGATTATAAAAGTAAATTTTATGGACAAGATGTTTTGAAAACTTCTTATCAACCAAGAGCTTTTATTGCAACTTATCAAGACTTAGGCTTAATTAAAGATTCCGTTTTAACCATTCTTTCGCCTAAGCAAAAAGTAAAACAGTTTGATTTAAAATTGAAATACAACAAAAATATTCAACCAGAATACCAATCAGATTTCGAAGAAATCGCAGAAAGTCATCTTAATCAAAATTATAGTAACGAAACGATTACTTATTATCAGACCGCCTCTGAAATTTTAAAAAACAAGCAATATCAAAAGGAAAATTAGCTTAAATTCAATATCGCCAGCAAAGCAATCCCAGCAATAAAAACCCAAAGTAGAATTCCCAACAATAAAGGTTGTATTCCAACTTGCTTTAGGCTTGAAAAATTAAGCCCAGCTCCAATTAAAAATAAAGTAACAGTTAGACCAACTTTTGAAATAGACACTAAAAATGGTGCTACAGTTGTGAAGGCAGGAACATAGGTATTTACTATCAAAGCCAAAATAAATAAGAAGATAAAATACGGAATAGTGACTTTCTTTTTCCCATTTTTGAATAAATAAGAAGAACCAATCGCGATGGGAATAATCCATAACGCTCTAGCCAATTTTACCGTAGTTGCCACTTGTAATGCTTCTGCGCCAAATTTATTTGCGGCACCAACAACAGAGCTCGTATCATGAATGGCAATGGCACACCATAATCCAAATTCGTTTTGCGACAATTGTAACCAATGTCCAATAACAGGAAACAAAAACAAAGCCAACGAGTTTAAAATAAAGATAACTCCCAAAGCTACTGACGTCTGATTTTCTTTAGATTCCACTACTGGCGCGATGGTTGCGATGGCGCTTCCTCCGCAGATTGCTGTACCACAAGAAATTAAATGCGTTATCTTTTTGTCAATTCCAAGCCATTTTCCTAAGATAATCCCAATAATCAAAGTAGAAAAAATGGAAGCAATAGTAAAAAGCATTCCTTCTTTTCCTGCTGCAATTGCGCTATGCAAATTCATACCAAATCCTAATCCAACTACGGATATTTGCAGTAAAATTGAAGTTGCTTTATGATTTAAATGTAAAAAAGGATGTCCTGATAAATTTGCTATTATTAATCCCAGAAGTAATGCAATGGGTGGTGACGCAGAAAAAGTAAGACAAACTATCAAGAGTAGAACAAAAAGAATTTGTTGATTCGTTCTAGAAAGATTTAAAAAGTGTGTGGGTGCAACAGCACTATGTTTTGATGAAGTATCCATCGTAAAGTAGTTTAAAATAACTCTACAAAGGTCTGACGAATGCATTTAAAAAGCCAATACCAAAATACAATTGACTATAACGACAAGTTATAATAGTCCGAAATATTACGAATGAACAATTCCGATAAAGTATCTGATTTTCCAACTAAAGTGATGCTATAGAAGAATCGTTCGATAATTAAATCTTCTACATCCAAAACAATTAATTCTTTGTCTTTCAATTCTTTAGCAACAGCATGAATCGATATAAATGCAAAACAATCCGAATGCAATAAATACGACTTAATACTTTCTGTACTACCTAATTGCATCTCGATTTGCAAATCGGATAATTTGACATTTCGTTGTTTTAGGGCATATTCAATAACTTCAAGTGTTCCAGAACCTCGTTCTCGAGTTACCAAACGAAGTGTTTTTAAGGTTGCAATAGCGATTTCATTAGTTTGTGCCAAAGGATGATTGGCTCTACAAACCAATACCAATTCATCTTTCAAAAAAGGAACATATTTAATCGACTGATTTTTAGACTGCCCTTCTACAACTCCAACTTCAATTTCCTTGTTGAGTAATGCACTCTCAATTTGCTCTGTATTGCCATTAATCAAATGAATACTTATACCTTTTTCTTTTTCATGAAATCGCGCTAAAATTGGAGAAATAACATATTGTGAAAGCGTTGTGCTTGCCCCAAGTCTCAATAATCCTTGGCGTTTTGTTACAAAAGAACTCATATCAAACTCAATATCACGATAAATATCAAATATAGATTTGGTATGTTGTAACAAGAGATGTCCAGCTGGTGTTAAAGCAATTTTGGAGCCATTTCGTTCAAAAAGCTTCGTTTTGTAGGTCTCTTCTAATTCTTGTATATGCTTTGAAACGGCTGGCTGACTGATATACAATTCCGCAGCCGCCTTAGTAAAATTAAGTCGAATTGCTACGGTATAAAATACTTTTAGCCTAAAATCCATTTTGTATTGGTTAAAATTACTAACAGATTGTTACAACAAACCATTGTATTTACGCACAAACCATTCTGTTGTTAAACAAACTACAATCAAAACTAAAAGCCAAATCCAATCTATTAATGGAGATTTGATGTAATTTTCTTTCTCAATCGCTTTATAAGACTCATCTGCAAGCAATTGCTGTATCAGTTGATTGATTTGTGAAGGAAGAAATACTTTCCCATTAGTTTGCTCTGCTAACTGTGCTAATTTGGTGTAATCTGGAGTAACAAATTGTTTTTCTATATCGAAATCTAGAATTTCAAAGCGTCCTGAATAACTGCTATTGGTATTCAATTCTTTAACAGTAAAAGTATAACTTCCGGCGGAAAGACCATCCAAATTGACTTGATAAGCATTCGTTCCTTTGAGCAAATCATAATTCTTTTTTTGCTTATTCTTAAGGTTAAGAACCGAAATAGTTAGTCGAGCATTGTCGTCAAACTCATAGTTTTTATTAAAAAACTGAGCCGTGATTGCAATAGCTTCACCTGAATTATAAAAATTTTCATGAGTAACAACCAATGCCTTTTTGGCACTATTCGAAGCTAAAAATTGAATGGTTTTGTCGATAAAAACATCATATTTATCAAAAGATTGATTATCTATATGCGATTGTAAGCGCCATTTCCAACTGTTTTCTCCTAATAAATACGCGCTTCGTTGTCTTCCTGTTTCTGAAAAAGCCAAAAGAGGTAAACCTGTATCCATGCTTCTTATTTTGGAAGAAAGCAAAACCGTTACGTTTTCTTTTGCCGCAACTGTACCAAATGGTTGTACCAAAGGAGGGAAATTTTCAAAACCGATATTTTCTAAAGCAAATAAATTGAATTTTGAATTAAAAGCAGGTAAATAATCCTCTTTTTGATTGGTTGCTTTAAAAACTAAATCGTTTTGTTGTTGGTTCAAAAAATTAAAATCTGTAGCCATACCTGTAACTACCATTGTGTTGATTCCAGCGGTTCTAGCTCCATCAAAAACGGTCTTGAATGAGGAATTAGGCTGGTATAAAATCAACACATTATAATCCGATAATGATTTGATTTCTTGCGGCTTAAGAATACTTACTTTACGTTGCACATTAGATTCTATAGCACGCTTAAAAGCGCTTAAATCTGGATGATTTATTGTCGACACCAATCCAACAACTGTTTTTTGATCTAATACTTCAACAGCAAAATTCTTAACGTTATTATAGCTGTTTTTTTCTTTTTCACCAGCGGCGATATTGGCTTTGTATAAATGCAAACCAATTTTGTCAGCTGGAAGGAAAACTGTGAATGTAGCTATTTTCTGCCCAGTACTAAATTGTATAGCTTGTTTAATAATTGTATTTTGTCCTTCAGAAATTGAAAAGCTGGCTGTAGCTAATCGCTTTCCTGAATACTGAACAAAAACTTCAACAGGAAATTTATTTTTGTAAAACGCATATTTGTTTACATTCAATTGACTTATTTTTACATCAAAAACAGCCGTAGTATCGCCTAAAACGACAGGAAAAACTCGACTTTCCGTATCAAAACTATAAACATAATCATCTCCAGAAGTTTGGTTTCCGTCTGATAGCAATACTGTAGGAAAGTGTATGTTTTTATTCAAACTTTTCAAATCTTTGGCTACAACATCCAACTTTGTTTGTTTTCCTTCAAAATTAAAGGTATCCGATGTTTGCAAAGTTGCATCAAACAAAAAAGGTTGTATCTCAAATTTCTGTTGTAAATCTTTATTTGAAGTCAGTTCAGCAAATAATTCTTGAGCTTTTGTAGTAGCTTTTAAAAAAGAAATTGAACTAGAATTATCGACCACGATAGGCAGAGGAGTTTTGATAATCTCTAATGATTTTCTACTGATAATTGGGTTTATCAACAACAATAGCAAACCAAAAATTGATACAAAACGCAAAAAAGCCAAAAGCCAATACACTCTGGATTGACTTTTGGCTTTATGTAGGTACTGAAAATACGACAAACCTGCAGCTATAATTAAGGAAAGAATCAGTAGCAGTAAGGTGTTTGTTGTCATATTTTAATACTAATTGAGGCTTATTCTATAACTATTCTGCATTATTTTCAGTTTTAATACTGAATACTAAAATCTGACTATTGAATACTTTATTATGTAAGCATTCCTCCACAAACATTTAATACCTGACCAGTAACGTAAGCACTCATATCTGAGGCGAAGAACAAACAAGCATTGGCTACATCATCTGTAGAACCTCCACGTTTCAATGGGATTCCTTCTCTCCAACCTTTGACCACATCTTCACTTAATTTAGCAGTCATTTCAGTTTCAATAAATCCTGGAGCAATTACATTACAACGAATATTACGTGAACCTAACTCTAGCGCTACCGATTTTGAAAAACCAATTACACCTGCTTTTGAAGCAGCATAATTCGTTTGACCAGCATTGCCTTTTACACCCACTACAGAACTCATGTTAATAATTGAACCGGAACGTTGTTTTAAAAATGTTTTTTGAATCGCTTTGGTCATATTAAAAACTGATTTCAAGTTAACATCAATTACTTGATCAAAATCCGCTTCAGACATACGCATCAACAAGTTATCTTTAGTGATTCCAGCGTTGTTAATTAATATGTCAACTGTACCAAAATCAGCCAAAACGGCATCAACAAATTTTTGTGCTTCATCAAAATCGGCTGCATTCGATTGATAACCTTTTGCTTTGATTCCCATAGCATTCAATTCATTTTCTAAGGCTTCAGCAGAAGCAACAGATGAACTATAGGTAAAAGCAACATTGGCTCCGTTTTTAGCAAAAACTTCAGCAATTCCTTTTCCAATTCCACGACTTGCGCCAGTAATAATGGCAACTTTTCCTTCTAGTAATTTCATTTTTAGTCAATATTTGTTTTTAGAAAATGTCCATTCCATTTCATGTAATTACAGAAAAAGTTGATTTCATTTTCAAAAGATTAATTTTTAAAGAACAATTATAATTTATAATGTTATTGTATTAAAACATTTTTAGAGTGCCAAATATAAGATATTTCCTTTTCAAAAAAAATTAGCCACCATTATAACCTATTTACATGCGATTTGGGCAACAAAAAAAAGTGGCTTTCACCACTCTTGTATTGGATGAATTATTTTTCTTTTCTTCTTTTGCGTTCTGCTTTAATCATCGATAATTCACGACTGGTTTGACCGGCCACAGATGTATTTTCTTCAGCACGTCTTATTAGATACGGCATAACGTCTTTAACTGGACCAAATGGTAAATACTTTGCAACATTATACCCATTTTCGGCAAGATTGTAACTGATATTATCACTCATGCCGTACAATTGTCCAAACCAAATTCGATTGTCATTGCTTTTTACACCTTTTTTCTCCATCAATTCCATCAATTTATAAGTACTCAATTCATTATGTGTACCTGCAAAAATCGACATGATATCTAAATGTTCCATCATGTAAGCAACTGCAGCATCATAATTTTCATCAGAAGCTTCTTTGGATGGACAAATAGGTGTTGGATAATTCATTTCTTGTGCACGAAGATTTTCTTTTTCCATATAAGCCCCACGGACCAATTTCATTCCGATGAAAAACGAATCTCTTTTAGCTTCTTCATGTATTTTTTTTAAATAATCCAAACGATCCCAACGGTACATTTGCAGCGTATTGAATATAATTGCTTTTTCTTTATTGTATTTTCGCATCATATCGGTAACCAAATCGTCTGCTACGTCTTGCATCCAACTTTCTTCGGCATCAATTAGTAATGCTACGTCTTTATTATAAGCTTCTTTACAAACGGCATCAAAGCGTTCTTTCACCTTATTCCATTCGATGGTTTCTTCTTGGTTTAAAGGTTTTTTCTCACCTAATTTCTCATACAAAGCCAATCGACCTAAACCTGTTGGTTTAAATACCGCAAACGGAATCGCAAGTCTTTCCTTAGCAAATTCAATAGTTTTCAAAGTCATCTTCAAAGCAGCATCAAATTGCTCTTCTTCTTCTTTTCCTTCGACAGAATAATCCAAAACAGAAGACACGCCTTTGGTATACATTTTATCAACAACCGTCAAACAATCAGTTTCATTAACGCCTCCACAAAAATGATCAAAAACGGTAGCTCTTATCAAGCTTTCTACAGGTAAATTGGCTTTTATAGCAAAATTTGTAACCGCAGTTCCGATTCTAACTAATGGCTCACTAGCAATCATTTTGAACAAAAAATACGCCCTATCGAGTTCTGTATCACTTTTTAAAGCAAAGGCAACTTGTGTATTATTAAATATATTTTTCATTATTTGTTAAATTTTAATGCAAATATAGCTAGAGTTTTGAATTCTATTTACTAAAAATTGCCTTATTTTGCCACTCAAATAATTTGAAAACCATGCAAACTATTATAGCTAACAACTACCCTATTTATTTTAATGAAAAAGCGTATGAGCATTTGAATCTGTTTTTGAAAGAAAACAAATATTCTAATCTTTTTATCATCGTTGATAGTAATACCACCGATAGCTGTTTGCCAAAATTTTTGCCTTATCTAGAAACCGATTTAACCATTGAAATCATTGAATTTGATGCTGGTGAAATCCATAAAAATATTGAAACATGCATCGAAATTTGGAATGTTTTGACAGATTTAGGAGCAGATAGAAAATCATTAGTAATTAACGTTGGGGGTGGTGTAGTTACTGATTTGGGAGGTTTTGTGGCTTCAACTTTCAAAAGAGGTGTTGATTTTATTCATGTACCAACAACGCTACTTTCCATGGTTGATGCCTCTGTTGGAGGTAAAAATGGTGTAGATTTAGGAAATTTAAAAAATCAAATTGGAGTAATCAATGTCCCTAAAATGGTACTAATTGACACCAATTATTTGGAAACATTATCACAAAGCGAAATGCGTTCTGGACTTGCCGAAATGCTCAAACACGGCTTGATTTATGACAAAGAATACTGGGAGAAGTTTTTAGACTTAACTTCGATAGATTTTGCTGACTTCGATTCGCTTATCCATCGTTCTGTGGCCATCAAAAACGAAATTGTAATGCAGGATCCAACTGAAAAAGGGCTTCGCAAAGCATTAAATTTTGGTCATACTTTAGGACATGCCATTGAAAGTTATTTTCTTGAGAGCACTGATAAAAAAACATTATTACACGGAGAGGCTATTGCCGTTGGAATGATTTTAGAAAGTTACATTTCGTTAAAAAAAGGGTTGATTTCAGTACATGAATATGAACAAATAAAAAAAACCATCAATAGTATTTATGAAAAAATTATTTTCGAAGAAAATGACATAGAACCAATCATAGATTTATTGATTCACGACAAAAAAAATGAATACGGAACCATTCAATTTGCCTTAATTGAAGGTATCGGAACCATAAAAATAAATCAATTGGTTGAAAACGAATTGATTCTTGAAGCCTTTGATGATTATAAATCTTAATCTTTTTTTTAATAAAAAGGATTGCATTACGTATATATTATTTTTTACATTTGCATCAATGAAAAAAAGTCAAAAAAATAGTAACAACAATGGTAATAAAAACAAGCAAGATCGATTTTTAATTAAATCTTTCCATCGTTTTTATACCATGATTGGTTGTTTTAATTTTGATCCTTTTCAATACATCAAAACAGAGAGCGAAAAACTACAAATTAGGTATGCGAATATTAGGGTTTGAATTTAAATTGATTTAGTTGAAACACTTAATTAATTTTTATTTAAATAGTCAAACTAATGAATACAAAATATTCTGACCTAATCAATCAAACCTACTACTTTCCACAAGAGGAATTCAAATTAAACAAAGATAATCTTCAATTTCACAATATTGATTTGATGAAATTGGTTGAAAAATATGGTACTCCATTAAAATTTACCTATTTACCTCAAATTTCAAATAACATCAACAAAGCCAAAAGTTGGTTTCGTAAATCGATGGAAAAAAACAAGTATGAGGCTAAATACTATTATTGCTATTGTACCAAAAGCTCTCACTTCGAATACGTTATGAATGAGGCTTTTAAAAATAATATTCATATTGAAACCTCATCCGCTTTCGACATCAATATAGTAGAGAATTTGCTCGAAAATGGCAAAATCAACAAAAGTACCTATGTAATTTGTAACGGATTTAAAAGAGATCAATATGTAGAAAACATTGCAAGATTGATCAATACAGGACATAAAAATACCATTCCAATTATTGATAATTATGAAGAGTTGGATTTATTACAATCGCAAATTAAAGGCAAATTCAAAATTGGTATTCGTATTGCTGCAGAAGAAGAACCAAAGTTTGAATTTTACACTTCCCGATTAGGTATTGGATACAAAAACATTGTTCCTTTTTACAAAAAAGAAATAAAAGAAAATAAAAAGTTGGAACTGAAAATGTTGCACTTTTTTATCAATACGGGAATCAATGACAATGCTTATTATTGGAATGAATTAGTAAAATGTATTAAAGTATATGTTGCCCTAAAAAAAGAATGTCCTACTCTAGATGGGTTGAATATTGGAGGTGGATTTCCAATTAAAAATTCGTTAACATTTGAATACGATTATCAATACATGATTGACGAAATTATCAATCAAATAAAAATTGCTTGTGATGAAGCGGAAGTAGATGTGCCAAATATTTTTACTGAATTTGGTTCTTTTACTGTAGGTGAAAGCGGAGGTGCCATTTATCAAGTATTGTATCAAAAACAACAAAACGACAGAGAAAAATGGAACATGATTGATTCTTCATTTATTACAACTTTACCTGATACATGGGCTATTAATAAACGCTTTATCATGTTGGCTGTAAATCGTTGGAATGACACCTATGAAAGAGTTTTGCTCGGTGGAATGACTTGTGATAGTGATGATTATTACAACTCTGAACAAAACATGAATGCAATTTATTTGCCTAAATACAATAAAGAAAAACCCCTTTACATAGGCTTTTTTAATACAGGAGCTTACCAGGAAACCATTGGGGGCTATGGTGGATTACACCACTGCTTAATTCCGCAACCTAAACATATTCTGATAGATAGAGATGAAAATGGGATTTTAGCTACCGAAGTTTTTTCAGAACAACAAACTTCAGAAGATGTATTAAAAATTTTAGGTTACGGTAAAAAAATATAAAGATTACGTAATAACATGCAAATTAAAAATACTTAAATTTGAAATATAATTTTTTTATTTTTAAAAGTTTAAATAAAAAAAAAGATGAGTAAAGGTCCAATCAGTCAGTTTATTGAAAAGCATTATTTGCATTTCAACTCTGCATCGTTAGTAGATGCTGCAAAAGCTTATGAGCAGCAATTAGCCAACGGAGCCAAAATGTTGGTAAGTATGGCAGGTGCAATGAGTACTGCCGAAATAGGAAAAATTTTCGCTGAAATCATTCGACAAGACAAAGTTCAAATCATTTCTTGTACTGGTGCCAATCTAGAAGAAGATATCATGAATCTTGTTGCACACTCTCATTACGAAAGAGTGCCACACTATCGCGATTTGACTCCCCAAGACGAATGGGATTTGTTGGAACGTGGATTGAACCGCGTTACAGACACCTGTATTCCAGAACATGAAGCTTTCCGTCGTTTGCAAAAGCACATTTATAAAATATGGAAAGATGCTGATGATAAAGGAGAACGTTACTTCCCTCATGAATTCATGTACAAAATGTTGCTCTCTGGCGTATTAGAAGAATATTACGAAATTGATTTAAAAGATAGCTGGATGTATGCAGCCGCTGAAAAAAATCTCCCTATTATTGTTCCTGGTTGGGAAGACAGTACAATGGGAAACATTTTTGCATCTTATGTTATTAAAGGTGAACTGAAAGCTTCAACTATGAAGTCTGGTATTGAATACATGACTTTTCTAGCCGATTGGTATTCTAAAAATTCGTCAAACGGAATTGGATTCTTCCAAATCGGAGGTGGAATTGCTGGAGATTTTCCAATTTGTGTAGTACCAATGTTATATCAAGATATGGAAATGCACGATGTTCCATTTTGGAGTTATTTCTGTCAAATTTCTGATTCAACAACCAGTTATGGTTCATATTCAGGTGCAGTTCCTAATGAAAAAATCACTTGGGGTAAATTAGATATCACTACTCCAAAATTTATTATTGAGTCGGATGCTACTATTGTGGCTCCATTAATTTTCGCTTATTTGTTAGATTTATAGAATATTTTATGAAAAGAGTAATTGTTGATTACGCAAAATTGACTAACGAAATTTTAAATCTTTTGGTAGAAAAATTTCCTGATGGGTATGATGATTCTGATGTAATTCGTTTTAGAAATGCAAAAAATGAATTAGTGGAAGCGGTAGAAGTACGTACGGAAGACACAATTTATTTAGTAAAAGTTAGCACTAAATTGGCGGATAGAATTGAAAATTTTGACGAAGATATCGATGATGTAGTTGCTCCAATTTCAGGTATTGAGCTTGATGATGAAGACGCAGTATCTGATGACGACGACGAAGATGACGATAGCGACAAACCTGAATTTGACCCAGAAGATGATGAAGATGGGGATAAAGATATTGCCATTGACGAAGATGAAGATGACGAAGAAGATTAAATTTGTTTTCAAGAAAAATAAATGAGGAGCTTAATATAGCTCCTTTTTTTATATTTTTATTGCTCTAAAACTATACGCCATTATGACATTAACAAATTTACACGCCACTCTAAAAGAAAATTTTGGGTTTGAAAAGTTTAGGCCCAATCAAGAAGCTATCATAAACTCCATTTTATCTGGACAAGATACCTTGGCAATTATGCCTACCGGTGGAGGAAAATCCATTTGTTTTCAACTTCCAGCACTCATTTTACCTGGAATTACTATCGTTATTTCTCCTTTAATTGCTTTAATGAAGGATCAAGTAGATAGCTTAAAGGCCAATGGGATAAAAGCTTGTTTCATTAATAGCAGCCAATCAACTGATGAACAACTATTTCATATCCAAGCATTACAAAAGAATGAATTCAAACTAGTATATATTGCGCCCGAAAGTTTATCCTATCTCGATCAACTTTTTAACAACATGACTATTAGTCTAATAGCGATTGATGAAGCCCATTGTATATCGGCTTGGGGTCATGATTTTAGACCCGCTTATACCAATTTAGGGTATTTAAAAAACCGCTTCCCCTCTACCCCAATTTTAGCCTTGACCGCTACAGCAGACAAAGCAACAAGAACCGATATTGCAGAACAATTGAATTTAATCAATCCCAAAACTTTTGTTGCTTCATTTGATAGAAAAAATTTAAGCCTTGAAGTAAGACCTGCATTGGATCGCGTCAAACAAATCATTGATTTCATAAATACAAAAGCAAATGAATGTGGTATTATTTATTGTCTAAGCAGAAAAACTACTGAAGAGATTGCTGAAAAGCTTCAAAAAATAGGAATTAAAGCAAAAGCATATCACGCTGGTCTGGATAACCAAACTCGATCAATAGTACAAGACGCTTTTATCAATGATGAATGTCAAGTAGTCTGTGCTACCATCGCTTTTGGAATGGGTATTGACAAATCGAATGTACGCTGGGTTATCCATTATAATTTACCCAAAAACATTGAAGGATATTATCAAGAAATTGGACGTGCTGGTAGAGATGGTTTACCATCCGAAACTATTTTGTTCGAAAGTTATGGCGATATGATTCAGTTACAAAAATTTGCATCCGAAGGTTCTAATGCCGAAGTACAATTGGCCAAATTGGAACGAATGAAACAATATGCTGATGCTTTGAGTTGTAGAAGAAAAATTTTACTTTCTTATTTTGGTGAATTGGTTACTGATAATTGTGGAAATTGTGACATTTGCAAAAATCCTCCCGCTTTTTTTGACGGAACTGTTATTGCTCAAAAGGCCTTGTCTGCAATTGCAAGATTGAAAGAATCGGAGCCATTAGCAGTAATCGTTGACTTTTTAAGAGGCTCCAAAAACGCCTCTATTTTTGATAAAGAATACCAACATCTAAAAACCTATGGTATCGGAATGGACATCTCTTGGCAGGATTGGAATCAATACATTATACAATTGATCAATCTTGGATTTTGTGAAATTGCATTTCATTTACAAAACAAAATTAAACTAACACCATTAGCAAAAAAAGTATTATTTGAAGGGGAAAAAGTGCAATTAACCACCGTGCAAAAGTTTCAAAAATCAAAACTTGAAACCAAAGAACGTACTCTTAAAACAACAAACAATTCCTTGTTTGAAATTTTAAGAAAACTACGAGCAGAAATTGCAAAAGAGGAAAATGTTCCTGCTTATATAATCTTTAATGATGCAACTCTAAGACAATTAGAGACCCAACGACCGATGAGCGACTCAGAATTTATTGCTATAGATGGAGTTGGTAAAGCAAAATTGGAAAAATATGGTGATATCTTCATAAAGACAATTATAGAGTTTCAAAAAAATAAAACGACTAAAACCAAAAAAGAATCCAACACCTACAAAGAAACCTTAGAATTATTTCAGACCGGCTTGAGTGTGGAAGAAATTGCTACAAAAAGAACTTTAGGAGTCAGCACGATTGCATCGCATTTAGCCAAACTTTATTTAGATGGGCATTCTATTGACTTAAGTAGTTACATCAGTCTTGAAGAAATCACCAAAATTAGGGAAGCCAAAAGCATACTTGAAAATCCAAATGCTTTAAAGCCATACTTCAACTATTTTGAAGATCAAGTTCCTTATGAAAAAATTCGATTAGCATTAGCTATTATTGAGAAAGAAAATCAAGTAGGAAGTCAATGATCCGACCAAGTACATCGAAGATTACATTTGACTAAAATAAAATAGCAAAAAATAAATGAAATTCATTCACTAAACTAGCTAAAAAATATAAAAAAGTTGAAAAATTTAATTGTAATGGTTCTCTTGGTTTACAAATTATTACCTACTAATAAAAGTGTTTTTTTTTGTATAGCCCAGACTTCAAGAAAACAAGCATTTAGTTGTAATTTAAATTTACCTAACCTTTTTGAACTATTTTTAAATTTAAAATAAACTGCAACATATCCAGAAGAATTAAATAATTTCGGAAAAATTTCGAGATAATAAAACAAAAAAATCCGTAAAACTTGCCTTTCAAGTTGTTACGGATTTTGTTTGTGGGCGATGAGGGGTTCGAACCCCCGACCCCCTCGGTGTAAACGAGGTGCTCTGAACCAGCTGAGCTAATCGCCCGATTGCGTGTGCAAATATACACCTAGAATTCGTATTCGCAAGACTTTGGAGCGAAAAAAAACAAAAAAAGGGACTATAAATAAGTTAAAACCTCACTTCCAGTATGTTAGTTTTAACTACTAAGTCCATTATTTTTTTGAATTCCATTTTCAGAATGGTACATTTGAAACATAAATAAAAATCCAATGGGAAGATTTAAAGAAAACGATTTACCAAAAGCAAAAATCACAGCCTCTTCAATAAACAAAGCCAAAATTATTTTCAAATATGCAGGCAAAAATACTTGGAAGTTTTACCTCGGATTAGTATTCCTTTTACTTACTAGCGTAACCGCACTAGCTTTTCCTAAATTTATGGGAATGCTGGTTGACTGTGTCAATAAAAAAGATAGTGGTTTGGCTAACCAAATAGCCTTGGGATTAGGACTAGTGCTAATTCTACAATCTGTTTTTTCATTTTTTAGATTGTCGCTTTTCGTTAATTTTACTGAAAACACTTTGGCTAATGTGAGATTAGCGTTGTATACGAATTTGGTCAAATTACCAATGTCTTTTTTCTCTCAAAAACGTGTGGGCGAATTGAACAGCCGAATCAGCAACGACATTAGTCAAATTCAAGACACATTAACTACGACTATTGCCGAGTTTTTGCGTCAATTCATTCTGATTATAGGGAGTTTTGCGATGTTGGCAAGTATCAATATCAAGTTGACTATAATGATGATTTCTGTTGTTCCGCTAGTTGGTTTTGCAGCAGTGTTTTTCGGTAGATTTATTCGTAAATATTCTAAAAAAGTTCAAGATCAAGTAGCCGAAAGCCAAGTTGTGGTCGAAGAAACAATGCAAGGTATTAGTATAGTAAAAGCTTTTGCCAACGAATGGTATGAAATTGAACGCTACACTACAAAAATTAAAGAAGTCGTAAAAGTGGCTATAAAAGGTGGTCAATTACGTGGTTATTTTGCTTCTTTTATTATTATTTGTTTGTTCGGTACAATAGTAGCTGTAGTTTGGTATGGTGTGCAATTAAGCATTGCTGGCGAAATCACTGTTGGTGAATTATTCACTTTTATTCTTTATTCGAGTTATGTTGGTGCTTCCTCTGGTGGCATAGCCGAATTGTATGCGCAAATGCAGAAGGCCATTGGAGCTACAGAACGCGTCTTTGAATTATTAGAAGAAATTCCAGAAAAAATCAATAGCACAGAAATTCAAAATTTCCCAAAGATAAAAGGAGATGTATCATTTGAAAATGTTGCCTTCACCTACCCTTCGCGTAAAGAAATTCAAGTCTTAAAAGAAGTAAGTTTCACCGCATTATCAGGTCAAAAAATTGCTATTGTTGGGCCAAGTGGCGCTGGAAAATCTACTATTGCCTCTTTGTTATTGCGCTTTTATGACACTACTGGAGGTAGCATTAGCATTGACAACAAAAACATGTTGGAATATGATTTAGAGGCTTTACGTGGCAATATGAGCATTGTTCCTCAGGATGTAATTTTGTTTGGAGGAACCATTAAAGAAAATATTGCTTATGGTAAACCCAATGCTACCGACGAAGAAATTATGTTGGCTGCTAAACAAGCCAACGCGCTACAATTCATTCAAGGTTTCCCAGAACAATTTGAAACTGTGGTCGGAGAAAGAGGCATTAAACTTTCCGGTGGACAAAGGCAGCGAATTGCAATTGCAAGAGCATTGCTAAAAAACCCAAGTATTTTGATTTTGGATGAAGCAACATCCTCTTTGGATAGCGAAAGTGAAAAATTAGTCCAAGAAGCTTTAGAAGTTTTAATGGAAGGAAGAACGAGTATTATAATTGCACATCGTTTATCAACGATTCGTAGTGCTGATCAAATTTTGGTTTTAGATCAAGGACAAATTACTGAAAAAGGAACGCATCAAGAATTGATTGCCATAGAAAATGGAATTTATAAAAATTTAAGCAACCTGCAGTTTAGCGATTTCTAAAAAATGCACTTTTAAATAATTTGAAGTATATCAAAAGTGTTACTCTAATTAAATATTTATTATTAACTGAAATAAAGTTAATTGCCAAAAAAAAAAAAAAAAAAAATGAATTTTTCATAAACTACAAAACAATATTCATTTCTTATTGCTGTTTTCTGTGAAGAAACAAAGCGAATTTTTAGAGTTGTTAAACAGCCATTTTTATGGAAATGTAATGCAGAAGTAAGTATATTTTACCTTTTTTAACAGCAGTATCTTTCATTTTTTTACGGTCAATAGAGGAACCTTTTCCCAAAAAATTTACTGGAATTTTTAACTTTTCAATTTCAAAACTCACTTCAACTTTTTGAGGTAAAACGTCTTTTGCTTTTTGATATTCCAACGCCATTTGATATGCGCCATCTTTTTTGGTATTGATTTCAGTGGTATGCAAACGTTTCGCTTTTTGGTCTAACCAAACAGTGGCTATCGAAAAATCGGCTTTAGGATCGATCGGTATAATATTTAGTACTTTACAAAGTTTACCATTTTTCACTTCTTTTCCCCTATCAACAGTGATATAAGGATATTCCGTAAGACTGTTAAGTGAAAAATCCAATCCTCTTTTGGGTAAAAGCACAAAATCTTTCGCATCAATTTTCATTCTCTTGCCACGGTTATAGTTTAGCGTAGCTTGCTTTGTTGGCATATTGATAAAAGAAACGTCAACATTCAAAACTAATTTTGCAGTAAATGAAGCCACAGAATCCATTCGTTGTTTTAATAACAAAAAATCTTTATCGATTTGTTGTGAAAAACAAGTAAAGCTACTAGTAATAAAAAGGGCAATGAAAAAATATTTTTGCATTATTCGAGGTCTTTTTCAATAAATAAATAAATGCCAAAAAGTGCCGTAATTAGGGTATAAAAGAACAACAAAACAGCATTAAAACTTACTTGTTCCCATTCCACTTCAGGATAAAAAAAGTATTGCCAACTGTCTATTAGTTTTACATAAGTCCATTGATTTAAAAAAGTAGAATTCAAATCTATTTTTAGCAATAAATTAGTAAAAACCAGAAAAAAAGTAGACGCAATCCAAGTGGCTGTGGCTTCTTTTATGATGATTGCCAATGTCATACTCACCACAGTATAAAACAACATTGAAAAACCTCCAGAAATAAAGGCAAAAAGAATACGCTCCTTCGCTTCTTCATTGGTGAAGAAATTGAGTGATTCTAAATACACAATCAAATCTCCTTGTCCAAAAAGTATATTAGACAGCAAAACAGAAGTTAAAGCTAGAAAAGCCAAAACAAGAATCGTTAGTTGCAATGCAACCAAATATTTAGACAGGATAAAACTCCCTTTTTTTACAGGTTGCAAAAAGGTTGCTTGAAGCGTTTTGTCTTTGTATTCTGTGGTCATCATTCCAGATACTAAAATCATCAAAATCAAGGGTAAATGAAACCAAAGTGTATTCAATAATAGATAAATCATCAGATTGCCATTCAGCAATTTTCCCTTAAAATAAAAGGATTTTCGAAGGTTCTCCAATAACAATTCGATAATTTCTGTACCTTGAAAATAAGCTCCCACCAAAACCAATCCTTCGATAATTAAAATGGCAGCTAAAGCCCAATAGGTTCTTTGCTGTTTGAAAAGTTTAAACCATTCAATTCTCATCAATTGCCACATCATACCTATATTTCAAAAAGTTCTTTCATACTATAATCAGGAATACAAGATTCTATATTTATCCCTTCGGTGAGTAAATCCTGTAATAGTTTGCTTATTTTATCGGAACCAATGGCTACCCAAACCATTTGTCCACGTACCTTAAAAGAATAATTTTGTAATGTTTTAGCTTTACTTATTCCTTTTCCATACAAAGCATATCCAACAGTGTGCGTCGAAAGAATGTCTTGAGTAGGCCCGCTGTGAATCATTTTCCCACCTTTAAGCACATACAAACGGTGGCAGCATTTAGCCAATTCTTCAGTAATATGGGAGGACAAAATAATCGCTAATTTTTTCTTTTCACAAAGTTCTAATATTAAGTCGCGTAAAGCGGTCACTCCTACTGGATCTAGCCCATTAAAAGGTTCATCTAAAACCAAAACAGCAGGCTGATTTAATAATGCTATAGCTATGGCCAACCTTTGCTTCATTCCCATCGAAAAACGATTGACAGGATCTTTTCGTTGGATATCCAAACCAACTTGTAAAAGGCATTCGGCAATAAACTCTTTAGTGGTATTTATCCCTTGCAAACCAGCAAACAACCTGATATTTTCAGCAGCAGAAAGATATTCATAAAGACCCGGTTTTTCGATAATTCCACCTAATGGTTTTGCGTAATGTTGAGGCAAAGTAACCGTTCCGCTATCCGGTTGAACGAGTCCAAAAATAATTTTGAATAAAGTTGTCTTTCCGGCACCATTGGCTCCCAACAAACCTACTATTTCTCCAGGCTCACAGTGCATAGAAATCCCTTGTAGTACTTGTAAATTCCCGTATGATTTATATATATTTTTTACTTTCATTAGAGTATTGTCTCCATATAAATCGAGTTAAAATTATATTTTGAACGATAACTTGGTTCCAAAAAAGTACGATTCCAAAACTTTTTTTTAAAGAAAAACAAAGGATCTTTAACCATAAAATAAGGTACGAAATGATACCATTTTACGCCTTTTTGCGCATAATATTCTGCTACCTGCTTTTCTAGCCCTAACTCTTCAGCAGCCACAAGTGCAGCCATACGTTGACACTTTGAAACAATATAGGTATCACAAATACGTCTGTTGAAACCGTGAATAAAAAACTGATCTTTGGCTCTTTTGTAGTTTTGAAAACGAGACCAACCATCGGCCAAGACCAAAAAAATATGCACAAAGGCAAACAAGAAACATAGTAACCATAAAATGATTAGCAACAAACCTTGATGTAGTAAAGCATGTCGTAATTGCACACCATAAAACCAAGCTTCAAGTATAAATAATAGTAAAGAATAGTACAGCAATTTACCCACCTTCAAATAGGAAACAAATAATGGCGGTTGTTTGGGCAAATTGGATACAATCATAAAATTAAGAAAGGATTTATATTATGGAACGATTATAAAACAAAAGGCATTGTTTATGAAGCTCTAAATAAATACATTACCAAAATAAGAAAAATCTATTAATTTATAGTGAAAAATTTTTCAAAATAGAAAATAAAATATCGACATAAAAAAATCCACTACTTACTGATATAGTAAATAGTGGATGTAAAATAATTTTTTGAGTTGGTTTATCCTCTAATCAATTTTCTGTATTTTAAACGTTTTGGAGTCAAATCACCACCTAAACGTTTCTTTTTGTTTTCTTCGTATTCTGTAAAGCTTCCCTCGAAGAAATATACTTCAGAATTCCCTTCGAAAGCTAAGATATGTGTACAAATACGATCTAAAAACCATCTATCGTGAGAGATTACAACCGCACAACCCGCAAAGTTTTCTAAACCTTCTTCAAGTGCACGTAAGGTGTTTACGTCCAAATCATTCGTAGGCTCGTCTAAAAGCAATACGTTACCTTCTTCTTTCAAAGTCATTGCTAAGTGTAAACGGTTTCTCTCTCCACCAGAAAGCATTGATACTTTCTTGTTTTGTTCGCCTCCTCCAAAGTTGAAACGTGACAAATAAGCTCTAGAATTCACTTGTTTACCACCCATCATAATCAATTCTTGCCCATCGGCAAAGTTTTCCCAAATCGATTTATTTGGATCTATATTGGAGTGTGATTGATCAACGTAAGCGATTTTTACGGTTTCTCCAACAGTAAATTCACCACTATCCGTTTGTTCTTCTCCCATAATCATTTTAAAAATGGTCGATTTACCAGCTCCATTCGGGCCTATAATTCCAACAATTCCTGCTTGAGGCAAAGTAAAATTCAAGTTGTCATATAAAAGCTTGTCTCCAAAAGCTTTGGCTACATTTTTAGCTTCAATAACATTGGTTCCCAAACGAGGGCCATTAGGAATATAGATCTCTAATTTTTCGTCTAATTGTTTTTGGTCTTCATTCAAAAGTTTGTCGTAGTTCTGTAAACGCGCTTTTTGTTTGGTTTGACGACCTTTGGCACCTTGACGTACCCATTCTAACTCACGCTCTAGCGTTTTTCTACGTTTAGAAGCTGTTTTCTCCTCTTGGGCCAAACGAATTGACTTTTGATCCAACCAAGATGAATAATTACCCTTCCAAGGAATACCTTCTCCACGATCTAACTCCAAAATCCAACCTGCCACATTATCCAAGAAATAACGGTCGTGCGTTACGGCGATTACAGTTCCAGAATACTGTGCTAAATGTTGCTCTAACCACAATACGGATTCAGCATCTAAGTGGTTGGTTGGCTCATCTAAAAGCAATACGTCGGGTTGTTGCAATAACAAACGGCATAAAGCTACACGACGGCGCTCACCACCTGAAAGGTTTTTGATTGGCGTATCACCGTCAGGAGTACGCAAAGCATCCATCGCAATCTCTAGTTTGGTATCGATTTCCCAAGCACCCAAAGCATCAATTTTGTCCTGTAAAGCCGCTTGACGATCCATTAACTTGTCCATTTTGTCTGGATCAGAATAGTTTTCTTCAAGACCAAACAAATCGTTGATTTGGTTGTATTCTTCAAGTACCGCCATAGTTTCAGCAACTCCTTCACGAACAATTTCGATTACTGTTTTAGAATCATCTAAAATTGGTTCTTGCTCTAAATAACCAACGGTATAACCAGGTTGAAAAACCACATCACCTTGATAATTTTTATCAACTCCAGCAATAATTTTTAAAAGAGAAGATTTACCAGAGCCATTAAGACCCAAAATACCAATTTTAGCCCCATAAAAGAAACTCAAATAGATGTTTTTTAACACTGGTTTATCTGCACCTTGATAGGTTTTGCTCAATTTCTGCATCGAGAAAATGACCTTCTTATCGTCTGACATATTTTAAGTTTATTTATTTATTGTTTTATACACGTCCTTTCAAAGAGCTAAAAACCCAAGCATTGGCTAAAAAACCAATTCCAACCGCAGCAAATCCCCATCCAGATACATCTCTGTAGCGAAAAGCTCCCAATGCAATAAGTAATAATCCCATTAAAATCATTATAAATGTAGCCCATCCTAGGATGGTATTTTTATTCATTCCCATAATCGTGGTATTTTATTTTTTTCGGAACTGCAAATATCGTTAATTTTTATAGATTTTGGAACAAAATTCTTATTCCTGATATAAAATCATTGTGCTATGAGAAGGTATGGTGACGATTTGATTTTGAGTCTTCTCCCCTGAATTGAGAGCAATTATTTCTCCATTACAAGCAATAGTCCAAGTTCCTTCAAAAGTAATTGTTTTAGCAATAGCATCACCATTATAGTACACTCTTATATTTTTCCAAGCATCACCATTTGCATAATTCTTCAAAGTATAACCTACTAGCAGAGGATCATTTGTGCTTACAAAATCCAAATGCTGTTGTATCATTTTTTCTGTAGTCATTTTAAAAGCGGGATGCGCTTTACGAAGTGCTACTAAATTTTTATAATAGTGATACAATTCTTTGTTCTCATGTTTCCAATTCCAATCGATTTTGTTAATACTATCTGGGGAATTAAAGGAATTCTCAACTCCTTTTTTAGTACGTTTCATTTCAACTCCCATATGCAAAAAAGGAATACTTTGAGAAGTCAAAACAATAGTATTCGCCAATTTATCCATTGCCACCAATTCTTTTTCCGAACCAGTAGGATTGGCAATTTTTAGCTTATCATACAAAGTATTATTATCGTGACAAGAAACATAACCAATAACTTTAGTTGGGTTATCAGCATATGGAAACTGAGCATAACTTCTGTTTTTATCGTACTTTATTTGTGGGTGATTGGTAGAAGCAACGACACCAAATTCTACTATTTCTTTTAGATTTTTATTCCCACTTACAAATCCTTTATCTTCAACATTAGACCAATGTCCTTTTACCCCATCTCTTATATCATCTGAAAAAACGGCGATATCATTCAACTGCTTCACATGGTTTTTCAAGGCTCTTTTTTCCAAAGGAAGTGGAGAGTCCCCAGCCGTCCAACCTTCTCCGTATAAGAAAATGGTGGGGTCAATTTTTTTGAGTTCTTTTGAAATCAGATTCATAGTTTCGATGTCATGAATAGCCATCAAATCAAACCGAAAACCATCAACGTGATATTCCTTTACCCAATATTTGAGCGATGAAAGCATGAATTGACGCGCCATAATTCTATCAGAAGCAAATTCATTGCCACAAGCAGAAGCATCGGAACGTTTACCATCAGTCCAATTTCTGTAATAATAACCTGGAACCAATTGGTCAAAAATATCAGTGGAGCTAGTGTGATTATATACTACATCCATCACCAATCTAATATTGGCTTGATGCAAGGCAAGTACCATTTCTTTATATTCTTTCATCCTCACCAACCCATCAAAAGGATTGGTTGCATAAGACCCTTCTATAGCATTATAATTTTGTGGATCATAGCCCCAATTGTATTGTGGCTTATCTAAATTTGCTTCGTCAATAGATTTGTAATCAAAAACTGGAAGCAAATGAAGATGGGTAATTCCCAATTCTTTTAGATGATCTAATCCAGTACTTTCGCCATAACTATTTTTAGTGTTGGTTTCTGTTAAACCAAGAAATTTACCTTTGTTTTTAATACCTGATGAAGCATCTATAGAAAAATCACGAACGTGAGCTTCATATAAAACAATATCAGCAACAGATTTCAGTTCAGGCTGTTTGTCCTTTTTCCAATCTGTTGGATTACTACTTTTTGGATTAAAAATTAGCCCACGGTTACCGTTAACCCCAACTCCTCGGGCATAAGGATCGGGCATTTCTTTAGACCATTTACCTTCATGTTTTGCTTGTAAAGTGTAATAGGTATTATGTAAATCTCCTTTTAATTCGATTACCCAAACACCTGTCTTGGTTTCGTAAGTTAAATTTTTTGTAGCAATAGCATTTCCTCCATTACCTTTTGCATAAAGATGTACTAGAACTTCTTCAGCATTAGGACTCCATAGCTTCAAAATCGTCTTTTGAGGAGAATAAGTAACCCCTAAATCCTCTTTTAAATACACAGGATAAGTATCAAAAGAGGTATATTTTATTGTATTCGTTTTTGAATTTTGAGCTTTAGCCCAAGGCATCATTAAAAGTAATCCAATACTCAAAATGATATTTTTAAATAAAGTATTCATATGTACTTAATTGAAAATTTTATACAACATTTCTTTAAGCAAGTCACCATTCGAAAGTGCATTGGCTCCTACTCCTTTGCTTTTTATATCGATATCTCGTAAAGAGCCAACAATTTGGCTAACTTTTCTCATCGGATAATTTTTAACAGCCACATCATAATCTTTTAAGAAATAGGGATTAACCCCTAACACAGCAGCTACATTTTTGGGGTTTTTATCTTTCAATCCATGATATTTGAGCAATTGCACAAAAAAACTAAAAACCAATCCTGTTGTCATTACTAGGGGATTGTCTTTTGGGTTTTGAGCAAAATTCTCAGCAATAGTGTACGCTTTTAGTTGATTGCGTTCACCAATCGCTTTTCGCAATTCAAAAACATTAAAATCTTTACTAAAACCTATATTTTCCTCAATATGATGCGCTGTAATAGTACTTCCAGCAGGTAATATGATTTTAAGTTTCTCAAGCTCATTGTTGATTCTGCTCAAATCGGTACCTAAAAATTCGACCAACATCGCTGAAGCTTTGGGTTCAAAAGCGTATTTTTTTCCTGCCAATACTCTTTTAATCCAATCTCCAACTTGGTTTTCATACAATTTCTTGCTTTCGTACACCAATCCATTTTTAGCCAAAACTTTGGTGACTTTTTTTCGTTTATCTAGTGTTTTATACTTGTAACAAAACACCAAAACGGTTGTAGGCATTGGATTTTCGGCATAGCTTTCTAACTTATCAATGGTTCTAGAAAGTTCTTGAGCTTCTTTTACAATCACCACTTGACGTTCGGCCATCATTGGATAACGCTTGGCGGTACTTACAATATCTTCTACAGAGACATCACGACCATACAAAACCGTTTGATTAAATCCTTTTTCCTCTTCGGTTAAAACTGTTTCCTCAATATAATCAGATAGTTTATCAATATAATAAGGTTCTTCACCCATTAAAAAATAAATAGGTTTAATATTTCCAGCTTTTATATCGTTAACAATCTTTATTACTTCGTCCATTCTATTTATATTCGGATTTCTAATTTCGGGTCTTGTTTCAACAACGTGAAACTTTAAACTTAAAACCTAAAACAATTTTATATTTTTGCAGTATGCAAGAACTTAATTTTCCTTCTTACTCTTTCCGATTCAAAAATAGCGAAAATAAAGTGTCTATTTTTGATGAAATACGTAAAAAGTTTATCATTCTTACTCCTGAAGAATGGGTACGTCAGCATGTAGTTCAATTTTTGATGCAAGAAAAAAAATACCCAAAATCCTTAATAAATGTAGAAAAAGTGTTACACGTTAATGGTTTGCGAAAGCGCTATGATATTGTAATTTTTAATCCTAATGGCGCTATTCACGCATTAATAGAATGTAAAGCTCCACATATCACTATAAGTCAAGCTACTTTTGATCAAATTGCACAATACAACATGACATTGCAATCCCAATTTTTGATGGTAACCAATGGTTTGAATCATTATTATTGTACAATGGATTTCGAAAATGAAAAATACGAATTCCTAAGATCAATCCCAGAATATGGTCCCATATCTCAACAAACTTCTTAAATTCACCCATGAAATTAGCCGTAGTTATACTTAATTGGAATGGACAATCTCTTTTAGAACAATTTCTTCCAACGATTATTCAATATTCACCAGAAGCCACCATTTATGTGGCTGATAATGCATCTACAGATAATTCTGTGGCTTATGTGAAAGCTAATTTTCCCTCAGTAAAAATCATTATCAATAAAGCCAATTATGGATTTGCTGGGGGCTACAACGAAGCTTTACAGAATGTAGACGCCGATCTGTATGCTTTGGTAAATTCAGATATTGAAGTTACTACCAATTGGTTACAACCAATTATCGAAACGTTTAAAAACGAGCCCAAAACAGCTATCATCCAACCCAAAATATTAGACTTTAAAAACAAAGAATACTTTGAGTATGCTGGTGCCGCAGGTGGTTTCATTGACAAATATGGTTTTCCGTTTTGCAGAGGACGTATCTTTGATACGCTTGAAAAAGATAACGGACAATACGATAATAGTATCGAAATTTTTTGGGCATCTGGAGCTTGTTTCTTTATTCGCTCAGAGATTTATCACGAATTAAACGGATTTGATTCCGATTTTTTTGCGCATCAAGAAGAAATCGATTTGTGCTGGAGAGCCATAAATTTAGGTCACATTATTAAGTATGTACCAAACTCCGTTGTTTACCACGTAGGAGGAGCAACATTACAACAAGGTAATCCCAAAAAAACCGAATTGAATTTCAGAAATTCACTGTTTATGCTCACCAAAAACTTACCCAAATCGGTTTTGTTTCGTCGACTGTTTATGCGAATGGTACTAGATGGTGTTGCAGGGCTTCAATTTTTAACAAAAGGAAAACCCAAACATTTTTTGGCAATTTTGAAAGCGCATTTGGCTTTTTATCAGTATTTTAGCAAGCACTTTAAAAAAAGAGGCGCTTTTCAAAATGAATCCTATTTCAAAGTAAATAGTATCGTCTATACTTATTTTATTAAGAATGGCACTGTTTTTGAAAAGCTAGTTTAACAATATTTTATACCTAGGTATTCATATTAAAATTTAACTTTGTAAAACATCAATAAAATAAAAATTATGAGAAAAATAGTAATTGCCTTATGCGTTTTGACACTTTTATCTTCTTGTGTATCTAAGAAGAAATACACCGATTTGGAAGCAAAAAACAAAGAAACTCAAGATTTATTAAATACTGCTACAGTTAAATTGAACTCTTGCTTAGAAGAGAAAGCAGGTTTAGCAGCTACTGTAGAAGGATTGAAAGAGAAAAATCAATTATTAATCAATACTTCAAAAGATATGACAGTTCTTACAACAAAAGGAGCTGAAAATATTGAAAAAGCATTAGAAACAATCAAAGAGAAAGATTTAAAAATTAGTAGAATGCAAGATGCATTAACCAAAAAAGACAGTGTAACACTCGCTTTGGTTACTAGTTTAAAAAGTTCCGTTGGAATTTCCGATCCAGATATTGAAATCAATGTAGAAAAAGGAGTAGTTTTTATTTCTATTGCTGATAAATTATTATTCAAAAGTGGTAGCTATGAAGTAACCGATAAAGCAAAAGCTGTTTTAGCTAAAGTTGCCAAAGTAGTAAATGACAAACCTGATTTTGAATGTATGGTTGAAGGTCATACCGATAATGTTCCTTACAGAAGTAACGGAGTTTTATTAGACAATTGGGATTTGAGTGTAAAACGCTCTACTTCTATTATCCGTGTATTAACTAATGATTTAGGAGTAAAACCAGCTCAATTAATTGCCGCGGGTAGAAGTTCATATGTACCCTTAGTAGAAAATGACACACCAGAAAATCGTTCTAAAAACAGAAGAACTCGTATCGTAGTTTTACCTAAAATTGATCAATTCTATGATATGATTGAAAAAGAAATGAAGAAACAACAACAATAAATTTCTTAATACTATTTTTTAAAGCGTCTTTTAAAGGCGCTTTTTTTATGCAAAAAAGTAGGTCGAAAGACCTACCAATGTATAATAATCAATTGATGTTTTTTTTTTATAAAATATCTAAACTCCCTTTTCCCTCTCTAACTACAACTGGCTCATAACCTGACAAATCTACAATGGTTGACCCAATATTATCTCCATATCCACCATCAATCACAATATCGACTAAATTTTGCCATTTTTCAAAAATTAATTCAGGATCGGTAGTGTACTCAATTACATCATCGTCATCACGTATGGAGGTTGACACGATAGGATTCCCCAATTGTCTTACTAATTCTAAAATAATATTATTATCAGGAACCCTTATACCAACCGTTGTTTTTTTCTTGAATTCTTTTGGTAAATTATTATTACCAGGTAAAATAAAAGTATAGGGTCCAGGTAAAGCTCTTTTTAAAATCTTAAAAGTAGCTGTATCTATTTGTCGAACATAATCCGAAAGATTGCTCAAATCGTGGCAAATAAACGACCAATTGGCTTTTTCTAATTTGATTCCCTTAATTTTGGCAATTTTCTCTAATGCTCTTGAATTAGTTATATCGCAACCCAAACCATATACAGTGTCTGTAGGATAAATGACTAATCCACCATCACGAAGTACTTTAACTACTTTCGCAATAGCAGCTTCACTTGGCTTATCTTCGTATATTTTAATAAATTGTGCCATCTAGGATTATGTTTTTATTGAAAGATAGAATTTATACCAGTAAGTTACAGATTTAATAAGTAAAAACAGTACAATTTCTTATAAAGTTTTAACTGATGTTATCCAATCACTTCTAATTTTGCGAAACGCAACAATAATTTCTTAATTCCACCAACTTCAAACTTAATTTCGGCTTTTTTATCAGCTCCAGCTCCTTCTAAGTTTAAAATCTGTCCTTTACCAAAGCGTTCATGCATTACAACATTTCCAACCACTAATTGATTGTCAAACAAATTGGTGCTTCCAGAGGAATTTGAAGTTCCCATTGGCTTTAACTTACGAATAACAGCTTCAGGTTTTGGCTCACTACTAGTACTATACTTAGGAGGAGTACCTGCAACGGGTTTAGCTAATCTAAGTTTTGATTTATCTACATCACCAAAAATATCACTATCAATTTGTGGTTTATAACGATAATTGCTCTCAGCGGGAGTTAAATATTCTAGATACTGACCGTCGATTTCCTCAATAAATCGGGAGGGTTCGCTATCTGTTAATTTTCCCCAACGGTAGCGAGATTGTGCATAGGTCAAATAGGCTTGATGCTCTGCACGTGTTAAAGCTACATAAAACAATCTACGTTCTTCTTCTAATTCACTTCGGGTACTCATACTCATGGCACTTGGAAACAAATCTTCTTCCATTCCTACTACAAAGACATGAGGAAACTCCAACCCTTTTGCTAAGTGAATCGTCATTAAAGCCACTCGATCTTCATCGCTGGTATCTTTATCTAAATCGGTTGCTAAGGCAACATCTTCCATAAATTCAGACAATGCACCACGAGCTCCATCAATTTCTTTTTGCCCTTCGGTAAAATCTTTGATACCGTTCAAGAGTTCTTCAATATTCTGAATTTTAGCCATTCCTTCTGGAGTAGCATCTTTTTTTAATTCTTGAACCAAACCTGTTTTTTTTGCCACATGATCCGTAATGTAAAAAGCATCTTGATTTTCATTGATAACTTGAAAACTCTGAATCATCGTCACAAAATCGGCTAGTTTTTGTTTGGTTCCCGAATTCAATTTCAAATCAATTTTATCAACATTTTGCATCACTTCCCAAATCGAACGCTTGTAATGATTGGCCGCTATAGTCAACTTTTCGATAGTGGTATCCCCTATTCCGCGCGCTGGATAATTGATAACACGAATTAAAGCTTCTTCATCTTTGGGATTGATGACTAAGCGCAAATAACACAACACATCTTTGATTTCTTTCCTTTGATAAAAAGACAATCCACCGTAAATACGATAGGGAATATCTCTTTTTCTCAAAGCGTCTTCCATAGCTCTTGACTGAGCATTGGTTCTATACAAAATGGCAAAAGCACCGTTATGTAACTGATGTTGCATTTTTTGTTCAAAAATGGTACTCGCTACAAATCGACCTTCTTCTGCATCGGTCAAACTGCGATGTACTTTGATTTTTGGACCAAAGTCATTGGCTGTCCAAACCACTTTGTCCAACTTGGTTTTATTTTTATCGATGATGGTATTGGCAGCTTCTACAATATTTCTAGTAGAACGATAATTTTGTTCTAAACGAAAGGTTTTAACGCCTTCATAATCTTTTTGAAAATTCAAAATATTATTAATGTTCGCGCCACGAAAAGCATAAATACTTTGTGCATCATCCCCAACTACGCATATATTTTGAAAGCGATCCGAAAGTGCTCGTACGATTAAATACTGCGAATGATTGGTATCTTGGTACTCATCTACTAGTATGTATCGAAATCTGTTTTGGTATTTAGCCAAAACTTCTGGGAATCGAGTTAGTAACTCATTGGTTTTTAATAACAAATCATCAAAATCCATCGCTCCAGCTTTAAAACAGCGTTCAACGTATTGCTGATAAATTTCACCCAAACGAGGTTTTTTCGACATAGCATCGGCCTCTATCAATTCAGGATTATTAAAATACGCCTTAACTGTAATCAAACTATTTTTATAACTCGAAATACGACTCAGCACCTGTTTGGGTTTATAAATATCACGGTCCAATTGCATTTCTTTAATTATTGCCGAGATCAATCGAGCAGAATCTTGGGAGTCATAAATAGTGAAATTAGAAGGATAGCCCAGATGATCTGATTCTGAACGCAATATTCTTGCAAAAACCGAGTGAAAGGTTCCCATCCACAAATTTTTGGCTTCAGAAGATCCTACAATTTGAGAAATTCTATTTTTCATCTCTCTAGCCGCTTTATTGGTAAAAGTCAAAGCCAAAATATTGAAAGCATCAATACCTTGGTGCATTAAATAGGCTATACGAATAGTAAGAACCCTAGTTTTTCCGGAGCCTGCGCCAGCGATAATAATCATTGGTCCATCTTTTTGAAGTACAGGTTCACGTTGGGCTTCGTTGAGCTGATCGATATATTGGTGCATGAATGATTTTTATTTAAGATAGGCAAAAATAAGGATTTAAGTAGGAATTCCGAATGGCCGCTTACAATTTACTGATTTAAAAAATAATGCATTTGATTACCAAAAAATTGGGAGTGAACTAAATACTGTAAATTCCATGCTGTTAGATTGATGGCCTGTAATAGTTGACAAATCAGTATCGAATATTTCACTCAAAAATGGAAAAATTACAAATCGAGATTTATATTAATTTAAAAAAATGCAAACCGAATAAAATACTAATGACCAGTATCTATGACATCAATTTGATAAACATACTTAAGATAAAGAAAGAAAAATGCAAGAGAAAGGAATAAAATAGCAAGCCCAATAACTCCTGTATTGATTTTCAAGCCCGTTTGTGAAATTTCGATATTTGTAGTTTCAGATGCTACTTCAACAGTTTCAGATTTTGGTTTAGAAATATTAGATTTTATTTGTATTTCCGTGAGCTTAAATTGTTTATATGACAAAATAAGTCCCATAATTACAATAAAAATGACCATGACAAAAATGATAATACTACTGTAAAATTGCCAAGCAAAGCTTCGCTGTTGGTGCATGGCGGCAAAATCGTATTGTTGTAACTGTCTATAAAATTGTATAGAATCACGTTCTGAATTTCCAGTTGGGGTTTCCAAAGTAAATTCCAATTTAGGTGGGCTTTCTACCGTTATTTTTTGTTTCTTTATCGAATCATGTGATGATAAAAATTCAGTTACTATATCCTCCTTGGATTCAATTGCATCTTGTGCATTTACACTAACTACACTTGCATATAGTAATAGTACCCCAAATAAGGTGTTTTTAGTTTTTATTTCCATACCATATCATATTTTTTCTTGAGAAATTGGATATACTGAATTCTTAAAGCAATTTTTTGATCAATCGTTGGTTTTGTATAGGCTTTTTTTTCAATTTTCATATAATCCCCCAGAACATCTGAAGTATATCCCACAGACCTCATTGCGCCACTTAAAGCTGAAGAAATCCATTCAAGAAGTTCATCGGCATACTTATGTTTAGCTTCCAATGATTTACTTGAAGAGTTGTTTAAATTAGTAGGAAATTGAAGCCTTGGCACCCCCATAAATTGTAAAATCATAGGAGCTAATTGTTTGAATTTAAAAACAATTTTTCCGCTTTGTATCTTTCGGAACACATTAGGAAATAGTTTTTTAAGAATGGCATCTCCATTATACAGTGATAATCCTAAATCTCTTACAGGAAAGTCATTAAAATAAGGATTCATATCACTAGAAGAATCAATAAAGATTGTAATTGGTAAACTATTACCGCTTGGAGTTATTTCAAAGAGAGACCAATTCTCCACTCCCCAAACACTACGCATTTTGGATGCAATAAATGGTTCAAATTCGGAAAGATTAGGAATAGCACCTGATTCTAGTTGGTCAAGAATTTTTCTATACAGAAATTGTCTCAAACTAAATTCCTCTAGCATTTTATATTCTTGTGTCAAATTCCTAAAATCCCCTTGATATTTAGCAAGTTCAAAAGACAGTTCATTAACTTGAGAATTTAAATTTTCAATCGGATCAAATGCTTTTATACTATCCAAAAGTTTTAGTACGTCTTTGTCATCAGATTGTGAAAAAGTGATAAATGAAGACAACATAAGTAAAATGACCAAATATAATTTCATATTTTCTCGTTTAATCAAAATTTGTAATTATTTAGATCATGAATTAATATTGAGCAGTATAAATTATTAAAAAAATACAAATTACTGATAATCAATATTTTCAAAGATACAAATTTAAATTTATCTCGATTTATTTAATTTTTTTATAAAATATGAAAAAAAGTAATCGAATATATTTAAATAGAATTTGATTAAATTTAACCTCCACTAAACAATTATTAATTACCCACTATGACTAAAAAAAGCTCATTGTATTTTGTACTAATGCTTTTGGCCTTAAGTATCCAAGCTCAAAATAGCAACAAAACACTATCCTCAACCGATTATGAACAAGCAGTAAACTATTTAGGATTCAATACCAATAAATTGGTTTTCAATAGTAACGTAAACCCAAATTGGTTACCCAATGGTGATTTTTGGTACAACAATACTACTCCTAACGGAAAAGAAATGGTAGTCATTCATACAGTTGATGGCACTCGAAAAACGGGCTCCGATTTAAAGTCATTACTTCCTGAAAATAATACGCCTACTACCCCAACTTATACAGTTACTCCTTTTGAAGTAAAATCGCCAGACGGTAAAAAAGCCGCTTTCATCAAAGACTGGAACCTTTGGGTCAAAGATTTGGCTTCACAAAAAGAAACCCAACTTACCTTCGATGGCGTAAAAGATTATGGCTATGCCACCGATAATGCGGGATGGAAACACAGCAATAAAGCTATTTTATTATGGTCTCCCGATTCTAAAAAAATTGCAACTTTTCAACAAGACCAACGTCACGTAAAAGATATGTATTTGGTATCAACCAATGTGGGAGCTCCCAAATTGGAGGCTTGGAAATATCCGCTTCCTGGTGATGAAAAAATAATTCAAATTGAGCGTGTGATTATCGAAGTTGAGACGCCAAAAGTTATTCGCTTCAATATGGCTCCCGATCCACGAAGAGGAACTTTGTGTGATGATATTTCTTGTTCCGGTTCTTTTGATGATAACGAATGGAATGCTGACGGAACAAAATTAGCCTTTGTTTCTACTTCACGTGATCATAAAGAAGCCAAAGTCAGAATTGCCGATGCACTAACAGGCGCCGTAAAAGACATTTTTGAAGAAAAAGTAGCCACACAATACGAAAGTGGTCAGGGAAAAGTAAATTGGCATTATTTAGAAAGTTCCAATGAAATCATTTGGTACAGTGAACGTGACGATTGGGGACATTTGTATTTATATGATGCTAAAACTGGTAAATTAAAATCACAAATTACCAAAGGGAATTTTGTAGTAACCCAACTTTTAAAAGTCGACGAAAAAAATCGAGTGCTTTATTTTGAAGCCAATGGTAGGGAAACAGGTCGTGATCCTTATTTCAGTCATTTTTACCGAATTGATTTCAGCGGAAAGAACCTTCAATTACTAACTCCAGAAGATGGAAACCACAACATCTCATTATCTCCCAATGGAGACTATTTTGTAGATACTTATTCTCAACCCAATGTGGCACCCGTTTCGGTTTTGAGAGGTTCTAATGGGAAATTAATTGCAACCCTTGAAAAAGCAGATATTTCAAAACTTGTAGCTACGGGTTGGAAAGCACCGGAACCCATCAAAGTAAAATCAAGAGATGGAAAATGGGATTTATACGGATTGCTCTTTACGCCTACTCATTTGGATCCAACTAAAAAATATCCTGTAGTTAATTACATTTATCCTGGACCTCAAGGTGGCGGTGTAGGCAGTCGTAATTTTTTCTCAGCACGAAGTGATCATCAAGCCTTGGCTGAATTGGGTTTTATTGTAGTTATCATTGATGGAACCTGTAATCCAGACCGTTCTAAATCATTTCATGATGCTTGTTATGGCAATATGGCCGACAACACTTTAGAAGATCAAATTTCAGGAATTAAGCAATTAGCCACTAAATACCCATTTATGGATTTGGACAAAGTGGGGATTTGGGGACATTCAGGTGGTGGTTATGCTACAGCAGCAGCCTTATTTAGATATCCAGAGTTTTACAAAGTGGGTATCTCTGAATCTGGTAATCATGAAAATCGAAATTATGAAGACGATTGGGGGGAACGATACATTGGTCTTTTGACCAAAGACATCAACGGAAAATCTAATTATGAAGATCAAGCCAATGCTAATTTTGCTGCAAATCTAAAAGGAAAATTATTATTAGCGCATGGCGGAATGGATGACAACGTACCACCTTACAACACTTATCTGGTGATTCAAGCGTTACAAAAAGCCAACAAAGATTTTGATTTCATCCTTTTCCCCAATGCTCGTCATGGTTTTGGTGCAGACACTTTCTATATGATGCGCAAACGATGGGATTATTTCGTAACCCATTTACTGCAAGCACAACCTCCTAAGGAGTTTTTGATTCAACCTAAATAACCAAAAAAGCAATGTTCTCACATTGCTTTTTTTATTCAACAGTTATTATATAAATAACTTGTTTTTAAAGCAGTAAATGTTAAAATTTCAATTAGTCATTAAACTTTTTTTCATAAATCTATTCAAATACTAAAATTAAATTAATTAAAAACTTTATGAAAAAACTACATTTATTTTTCTTAGGTATTGCTGTAATAATTAGTTCATGTTCTAAAAATGATAATGATACTAATTATAATACAATAGATTCTTACCCAAATGTTTCCAAAACATTTTCTGGAAAAATAGATTTGAATAAGTTGTTTAATTATCAAAATCAAAATGTTCCCTCTTACATCACAAAAGACAATACCAGTGGCAATTCGATTACTGATAAAGGAGCTACTTTGGGAAGGGTTTTGTTTTATGATAAAAATTTATCAGCCAACAATACCATCTCTTGTTCCTCTTGCCATAAACAAGCTAATGCATTTGGGGATGATGCCGTCGCTAGCATCGGAATTAACGGAACAACAACCAGACATTCTATGCGACTTGTCAATTCTAGATTTTCAAATGAAAATAAATTCTTTTGGGATGAAAGAGCTACAAGTTTAGAAAATCAAACAACACAACCCATTCAGAATCATATCGAAATGGGATTTAGTGGAACCAACGGTGATGCTAATTTGGCAAGCCTAATTAACAAATTGCAAAATATTGGATACTATAAAGAACTATTTCGATTTGTTTATGGTTCCGAGGAGATTACCGAAACCAAAATTCAATTGGCTTTGGCACAATTTATCAGAAGCATTCAATCTTTTGATTCCAAATTCGATATTGGAAGAGCTTCAGCCACCAATGATAAGCAAAACTTCAATAACTTTACTGCTCAAGAAAATCAAGGTAAAGATTTGTTTTTAACGCCACCTGTTTTTGATACTACAGGCAATAGAATTTCTGGAGGATTAGGCTGTGCAGCTTGCCACGGTGCTCCTGAATTCGATATTGATCCCAACTCCAGAAACAACGGAATAATTGGCGTATTAAATGCAACTGGAATTGATATAACCAATACAAAAGCGCCTTCCTTGCGAGACTTACTCAATCAAAAAGGCGAACCTAACGGACCTATGATGCATACTGGCAATTTAGCTACTTTACAAAATGTTATTGGACATTACGGAACCATAAACATTGCGCCTGGCAATTCCAATTTAGATCCGCGTTTACGTCCAAATGGATTTGGTCAGCAATTACATTTGACCGCTACTGAAGTAAACGCGCTTATTGCTTTTATTAAAACCCTCACTGGTACTGCTGTTTATACTGATCCAAAATGGTCTTCCCCTTTTTAAAATATTTATTTTTCGACTTCTTTTTGATAGTTAAGTCTAAAATAATTTATCAAGATCAACATAAAACCTTTAGCAGTAATGAAGCCAGCAATTACCCCCAATTTTTCATGCATAAGTATATTCTGATAATATAAAATAACAACACAAAGAACTAAAAACTTAAGATATAGCTGATTGTGCTCATTAAGAATTTGTTTTAGGGTTATATTATATGGAAATAAAAATCTCCGAAGACTTCTATAATAACTTGATATTATTTTGTAAATTAGGACTAAATTTAAATAACAAAAAATAGAAAACATGAAAAACAATTTTTGGATTTACATGATCATTTCGTGTTTGGGCCTAGCAAGTTGTAAAAAAGAAGTAGACAATTCAAAAGCAATTGAGCAACCACCTTTACAAGTAACTTGTTACCAAGCGGTATATGAAAAGGACACCGTTAATATAAAACTTAACACCTTAAAAAATGGACATATTACCGGCAAGATGGTAATGAAAGAATTTGATTCACCTATTAAAGATGGCACTATCACTGGGAAATTTAGCGGAGACACTTTACTAGTTGATTATACTTATACCTCCGGTCAAACAGATAAAACAATCTTTAAAAACCCATTAGCCCTACTCAAAAAAGGAAAGGAACTCATCCTTGGTAATGGCAAAATAGAAACTTATTTAGGAAAAACCTATTTTGTGAAAGGTCAACCTATCGATTATGAAAAGGTCAAATACAAATTCTCTGAAACGGATTGTAAAGAATAATTAGCACAAAAAGGAGATAATTTCTCCTTTTTTTATTTGTAAAAAACGTCGTAGGCAAATCGGACTAACGTGCCAATGACTACCACCAGAAAAAAGATTCGGATAAAACTATTGCCTTTGTTGATAGCCAATTTGGCGCCCAACCATCCACCGAGCGCATTGCTAGCCGCCATAGGAATCGCAATAGCCCAAATGATTTTGCCTTTGAGCATAAACAAGCAAATCGAACCAAAATTGGTCGCTAAGTTGACCATTTTCGCATTCGCAGAAGCGTGCAAAAAATCGAACCCCATAATGGCAATAAACGCCACAACCAAGAAACTTCCCGTGCCTGGACCAATGAATCCGTCGTACAGACCCACCACAAAACTGATGGCAACAGCATTGAGCAATTGGCGTTTATTAGAAATATTCTTTTCTATTTGCTGTCCGAAATTTTTCTTGGCATAGGTATAGATTACTAAAAACGACAGCACGACCAACAAAAGTGGTTTCATAAAATCATTGCTCACATAGGTCAGCAAAGTTGAACCCAAAAACGCGGACGGAAATGCCAAAAGCATCATAATTCCGAGTAGTTTCCAGTTTAAATCCACTTTCTTCAAGTACTGAAAAGCAGCAAAAGAGGTACCACTAAATGCGGGTACTTTTAAGGTTCCAATTACGGTTGCGACAGGAAGACTGGGCAACAAAATGAGTCCAACGGGGGTTTGTATGAGTCCACCTCCTCCTACTATAGCATCTATAAATCCCGCAGCAAAAGCGGCTAAACAAAGCAAAAGTAAGATAGTAACATCCATTGAGCGGTGGTTTTGTATTGGTTGCGGCAAAAATAGGAGTATCGAATGATTTTGAGTAGTAATCATCAGGAATTTTTATATAATTTAAACACAAAGGGTACAAAAAATATAAACATATAAGTCATAACAGTTTTTTAAGTTAACTGTTTTTTTTAACATATAAGACAAATAAGGACATAGAAGTAGCTATCTGTGAAAATCTGTGGAGTTTGTGTCTATTACTTAACCGCAAGGAGCGCAAAGGTTTACGCAAGTGTCGCTAAGACAATTACAAAACTTTGTGTTTCTTGGGTCCTTCTTTGTGGTTCTTTGTGGTAAAACAACTTAACTGCAAATTTTAAACAATTAACCGATTAATCAGTTAAACAATAATTCAACAATCCTAATTCAAAAAAGTTTATTTTTGTGCCCCAAACCCAATTATACTTATGGACGCAACAAGAATTATTGAACTAGCTAGTTACACTTTACCCTCACTAATTACTGGAGTGGTGGCCTATCAATTTTTTAATTTACATACCAAAGACGAGGCTGGGCGTCGTCGTTTTTTATTGCATAGAGAAGCTCAAAAAACAGCTTTACCCATCCGTTTACAGGCGTATGAGCGTATGACTTTGTTTTTGGAGCGCATTAGTTTGAATCAGTTATTGATTCGCATTGCTCCTATTTCGACTGAAAAGAGTGACTATGAACAATTGATTATCGCTCACATCGAACAAGAATTCGAACATAATTTGACGCAACAAGTGTATATGTCGGATGAATGTTGGAGTATTATTTTAACTGCCAAAAACGCAACTATTCAAATGATTCGAATGGCTGCCAAAAAAGAATCTATAGAGAATGCCAATCAAATGCGTGAGTTGATTTTGAATGATTTGCTAGAAAAACAATCGCCTAGTAACGCGGCTTTGGCATTTATCAAACAAGAAGTAAGTGATTTATGGTAATTGCTTTCGGTTAACAACTGTTAGTAGTTGAATGTAATTCAATCACTCACAGCTGTTACCGATTACTATTTCTCTACTAACAATCGGTTAAGTTGGGATTTTTCGTTCTCATTCAACTTAGGTAAAAGTTCTTCAAAAGCTGCTCTATACTTTGGGTCTTTTAATAATTTACGAATATTGTCTCTTCCAAATTTCGAAAACTGCCATAAATGATGCGTGGTGGCATTGACTAAATTATGCAATACTTCAGGGTTTATAATCTGAAAGCCTATCAAACTCTCTAATGCATTCTGACGCGTACTCGCTTCAAAATCAAGACTAGAATACTGAATCAATTCTTTAGACAAAGCGGCAGCATCTGCATTGTAATTGGGCGTATTCAAAGCCAAAGCCAACCACAAAATTCTCAAGTTATAATCGTTAAAACCTTTCCAATTCTTGGTTTGGTCCAAATAACGAACTCGGTCATTCTCGAAACTATTCCATAATTGAAACAATGCTATTTCTTGCGTTTGATAAGAAGCATCGGTTAGCAAGGTTTCATAATCGGCTTTGAAGGCTTCTGGAACTTTAGGAAATAGGTTTGCGATTTTCTGTCGGATAGACCAATTCTTTGTTGCCATCGCCACAGCTAACAACTCTTTTATATTGTCGTAGGACTCTTTTCGAAGCTGAAAAATTACACTTTCTTTCACAGTGTAATAGACATCCGATTGCAAAACTTTCATCAAAAAATCTTTCTTCTCTGCCAATGGAGTGTTGCGCAATTGGTCTAGTTCTAGCTGGACTTTTATTGCTGTATTCTTTTTAAGTAAATCATTAGCTTCTAGCGTATTGAATTTATAATCCTCAAGCCATACTTTAGAAAATAATTTGGTATCAAAAGCGGCAACTTTTTCAATTTCTACAAAAAAATCATTGGTGTTTACCGTTTGAAAAGCGTGCTTCTTGAGGTAGTTTTTTATTGCTTTTTTAAAAGCCTTATCTCCTATTTTTTGATGCAAAACAAATAAAGCCCAAGCGCCTTTTTCGTAGAAGGTCAAAGAACTCGCTTTTGCATTCAACACAGGAATGGTATCCGTGCGAGAGGCGAATTTGAGTTGCTGTGCTTTTTCGTATAAATAACTATAAAAATAATCTACTCCATACAACTCCTTCTCGGCCAACAGCGCATAATAGGTCGCAAAACCTTCTTGTAACCAATGATGTTTGCTGCTCTCGGCAGTTACCAAATCACCAAACCACTGATGCGCCAATTCGTGCGCATTGACATTGGTATATTTTCGGTCGTTAAACCCAACTGCATCCACCACATACCGACTCGAAAAAGTCGTTGCCGAAGTGTTCTCCATTCCTGCATATAAAAAATCTCTAACAGGCACCTGCTTGTAATTCCTCCAAGGGTATTTAACATCTATTTCTTTCTCCAAAAAATTAAAAATAGCCTCCGAATGGCGATAGGTTGGTTCAAAAAACGCTGCATCTTTAGGTTCATAATACCATTCTAAAGGTACGCCAGAATTGGATTGTTGCGTTTTTTTATCAAATTTACCAATAGCCATCATCAACAAGTACGAACTCATAGGCTTTTGCATTCTATAGCGCCAGTAAGTGTTATTGCCATTAGTCATTTTCTCTTTCAAGGTTCCATTGGCAATGACTTGATAGTTTTTATCAAAGACAATTTCCAAGTTAAAAACCACTTTTTCATTCACATCATCAAAACTCGGAAACCAATGGCTGGTGTATTTCCCTTGTCCTTGCGTCCAAATCTGTAAATTAGCATTCGCTTCAGAACCTATAAAGTATAAGGTTTGCTTAGGTTTGGCTTCATAAGAAAACTGCACCCATTTTTTTCCTTTTTTAAACGGATGAATTAACAACAGTTGTTTTCCATTAGTGGTAAAAGAAATCGGTTTGTCGTTCAATTTCACATTGGTAAACTGCATATTTTGCGCATCAATCTTAATGGTATCGATAGGTTGCAACACATCAAACAAGTAAGTAACAGTGCCCGAAATCGTTTTGTCCTTTGGGTTGACGAACAATTGACCGTTGGCGGTTTTAAAGTCAACCGATTGCGTTTGTTGTGCAAAAATAAATGAGGTTAAAAAAAGAAAAATATATTTCATCTAAACAGATTTTCGATAGCATTTGAATTTCAAAGTTACAACAGGGCGTCCGCTTTTAAAAATATCCGCCACGAATTCACTAATGAAGCACGAATTAAAATGTGTTTTAATGACACGAATTATTAATGTTAATGTTGATTTATTAATTACGAATAAAAAAAAATAACCACATAGAATCAAATATTAAAACAAATCAACAGATTGTAATAGAATTCGAGTAATTTAATTATAATCTTAAATAATTAGTGGCAATTGGTGTAATTCGTGGCTACTTTCATAATTTTACGGCCTACAAAAACAAACCCCAATTGAAAATAAAAGCTTTATTTAACTGGAGCAGCGGCAAAGACTCAGCACTTGCTTTATACAAAACACTACAAAATCCTGAGTTCGAAATCGACTGTCTTTTAACGAGTGTCAATCTAAAATTCCAACGCGTTTCTATGCACGGTCTTCGTGTTGAATTGCTACAATCGCAAGCTGAAAGCATCGGCTTACCGCTCGAAATAGTCGAAATTCCTGAAATGCCTACGATGGAAGTTTACGAAAATGCCTTAGCTACAACTTTGAGGCAACTCAAAACCAGAGGCATCACCCACTCGATTTTTGGCGATATTTTCCTCGAAGATTTACGCCAATACCGCGAGGACAAACTCGCCACAATGGACCTAACAGGTGTGTTTCCGTTATGGAAAATCCCAACAAAAGATCTAATTCAAGAGTTTATCGATTTAGGTTTCAAAACCATAGTCGTTTGTGTCAACGAGCGCTATTTAGACAAAAGTTTTGTGGGACGCATCATAGACCAAGATTTCATCAACGATTTGCCCGAAAACGTCGATGTTTGTGGCGAAAATGGCGAATTCCACACCTTTACTTTCGACGGCCCCTTGTTCAAACAACCCATTGATTTTGAAATCGGAGAAGTAGTCTACCGAAAATACGAAAAACCAGCCACCACCGATACGTCCGATACCGCTTGCGACACCAGCGCCTCAGATGCCTTTGATTACGGCTTTTGGTATTGCGATTTAATTCCTAAGTAAGCCTTGTATTAGGAGCAGGAAGAATGGGGCTTTTTAGCCATCAAGGTTCCGTGATTCGCTATATCTTTGCTTTTCTAAAGGGAAAAGCAAAGGATGCCGCTACTCCCGGGGCTAAAAGGCTACATCCGTACTTTTTGGGTTAATGGTCTTAAAAAAAAGAGAACAATAAAGCAAAAGCTCTAGAGTTCTCTTTAAGGTGCCGTCATAATTGAAATTAACCAAAAAATCAAATTATAAACAATTTAAGCTGTAGCCCAAAGTAATCTTTGTGGTAACAATTGTATTCTACTACAAACTGCATCTCTTTGCTTAGATTGTCATAATCGAAAGAGGCTGCGTCAATTATTTTATTTTTTAAAATTTTATCTTTCTTCGAACAAATTAAAAAGCTGAGTCACTGTATTCCAGTTTCTTATCGTAGCAATGATGTTTAATTTTTTTTCAATATATTTTTGGTCGAATCTCGTTTTCCCAGCGCCCACAGCGTATTTAATGTAAATTCTGCTGCCATCAATCTGCGCTTCATCGGGTTTCACTTGACTCATTTTTAAATCATTGATACTGTTACTTTTCAATTCCATCGAAACAAAAGCGACATACAATTTTTTCAAATCCACTTCTTTTTCTTTCAAAAAAGAATTATTAGCAAAACAAGCCTCCAAATCCGATTTTCCTATCACCACCACTGGAACTTCAAGTCCCAGCGTTTTAAATAGTTCTTGCTTTATCATAAAACCTACCTTGGCTGGATTTTCCTCTTCGCTATCCACAAAAACATTTCCAGACTGAATGTAGGTTTGCACGTTCTTAAAACCAACGGCTTCAAGAGTTGCTTTCAAAACCTCCATCTTAATCATATTATGACCCGAAACATTGATGCCACGGAGAAGCGCTAAGTGTGTTGTCATTCTTTTTTGAATTAAATTTTAACCTTCACCACTACTTTCTTCACTTTCGAAACCTCTCCAACTTTTACACAAGGACGGTGCAAATCTTCGGGGAAAAACAAGGTAAACATCCCTTCTTCCACTCTCAATAACGAAGTATCACCTTCATAAAAGGTGTAATCCTTTTCTAAGTCTTCTTCCACCATTTTCTGATTGGTCAAAGGCGCAAAACCCATCAACTCCACTCCTCTGATGACGTATTGAATATCAATGTATTTGTGGTGCCCTTCCAGTACACATTCGGATTCGTCTTTGGTATCATATTCTTGTACAATCGCAAATATTTTATCCGAATCAATTTCGTGCTTTCCTGAGGCAATAGCCTTTAAATCGGTGGTAGTTATGAACTCAAAACCTTTAGCCAAACGTTGGGTCAATTGGCTGTATAATCGGTAATTCTCTATTTTATCAATAACCATATTTCTAGTATTTAGTTTCCAAAGATATTGTGAATTGAAGGAATTTCCTAAACAAACCCATTTCCAAATCTAGAAACAATCTAGTATCTTCGCTTTGCTAAAAAAAAAATTGAAAGTAACTCATAACTGACAACTTATAACCGATAATTCAAAAATGTCCAATAACCTCCTAGAAACTCCCATTGAATATTTAAAAGGCGTTGGTCCCACTCGCGGGACATTGCTTCGCAAAGAATTGGGTATTCACAAATATGGAGATTTGGTCAATTTTTACCCCAATCGCTACATTGACCGTACACGTTATTACAAAATCAATGAATTGCAAGGCACCACAGCCGAGGTACAGATTGTTGGTAAAATTATCCACATCAAAACGGTGGAGTTTGGTAAAAATCAAAAACGTTTGGTGGCTACTTTCGTTGACGAGACAGGACAAATGGATTTGAATTGGTTTCAAGGTCACAAATGGATTAAAGAGAGCTTAAAACTCAATGAAATGTGTGTTGTTTTTGGGAAATGTACCCAATACGGCAGTCAGTTCAGTATAGCGCATCCTGAGATTGAGTTACTCGCTGAGCACCAACAAAGCTTGCGTTCGGCTATGCAACCCGTGTATCCGTCTACTGAAACTTTGACCAACAGAGGAATTAGCAACAGAGTCATCAACAAAATGATGCAGCAATTGTTTTTAGAAACACAGGCCTTGTTTACCGAGACTTTACCTCAATATTTGCTTGAAGAGTTGAAATTGATTCCAAAGAATGCTGCATTATTCAATATTCACTTTCCAAAAAACAGCGAAGCCTTAGCCAAAGCGCAATTCCGTCTGAAGTTTGAAGAATTATTCTACATTCAGTTGCAATTGATAACCAAAAATTTGATTCGCAAACACAAAATCAAAGGCCATCCTTTTTCAAAAGTAGGCGAATTGTTCAACGATTTTTATCAAAAACACCTACCATTCGATTTGACGAATGCGCAAAAAAGAGTAATCAAGGAAATCCGAACCGATATGGGAAGCAATGCCCAAATGAATCGTCTTCTTCAAGGAGATGTGGGTTCTGGCAAAACGATTGTGGCTTTTATGAGTATGCTTTTGGCTATAGACAATGGTTTTCAGGCTTGCTTGATGGCGCCCACAGAGATTTTGGCCAATCAACATTTTATCGGGCTTTCAGAATTTGCCAATACCTTAAATATTAATATCAAAATCCTAACAGGTTCTACCAAAACTGCAGCACGAAAAATCATCCACGAAGAACTCGAAAATGGAAGTTTGCAAATCTTAATCGGTACGCACGCGCTGTTGGAAGACAAAGTGCAGTTTCAAAATTTAGGCCTAGCTGTAATCGACGAGCAACATCGTTTTGGAGTAGAACAACGTTCAAAGTTGTGGAAAAAGAACTCCATCCCTCCACACGTATTAGTTATGACGGCTACTCCTATTCCTAGAACTTTGGCGATGAGTTTGTATGGCGATTTAGATGTTTCGGTTATTGATGAATTACCTCCGGGTCGAAAACCCATTCAAACTGTGCATCGTTTTGACTCCAACCGTTTGAAAGTTTGGAAATTTATTCGAGATGAAATCGCTTTGGGACGACAAATTTATATTGTGTATCCTTTAATTCAGGAATCCGAAAAAATGGATTTTAAAGATTTAATGGATGGTTACGAGAGTATTTCACGCGATTTCCCACTACCCGACTATTCCATTTCGATTTTGCACGGTAAAATGAAACCTGCAGAAAAAGATGCCGAAATGAAACGCTTCGCCGATGGAAAAACAAATATTATGGTAGCCACTACTGTAATTGAAGTTGGTGTAAATGTGCCCAATGCCAGCGTAATGATTATTGAGAGTGCCGAACGCTTTGGACTATCTCAACTCCACCAATTGCGTGGTCGCGTGGGTCGTGGTGCTGAACAAAGTTATTGTATCTTGATGACTTCTCACAAACTGACCAGCGATAGTAAAATCAGAATGGAAACTATGGTCAACAGCAATGACGGATTTGAAATTGCCGAAGTAGACTTGAAATTACGCGGACCAGGAGATATAATGGGAACCCAACAAAGCGGAGTTTTAAACCTTCAAATTGCGGATTTGGTCAAAGACAAAGACATATTGCTTTTGGCTAGAAATTACGCTTTCAAAGTCCTTAATGACGACCCTTCTATGCAAAAACCAGAAAACAACATCCTTAGAATGGTTTTTATGGAACTTACCAAGAAAAAAAATATTTGGAACTATATTAGTTAAATCTATTATTAAATTCTCTTTGTTTTTAAGAATTTATGATTTAAAACGAAACGATTCCGAGTTGTTTTATTAATTTGTATGTACAAATGTTAAATTATTTTTTCTTATTATCGCTTTCTTACAAATGCTTTACTTTTGTTTTTGAACTTTTTTTCAAAAACCAACTAAACCATTGATTATTTCTAATGTCTCATTTAATTAATTAATAAAAAAGCAAGTTTAAAATTCAATTTATCTTACTTTAGAAGGTTAAAAACAAACTGCTTTCCACACCCAAAGAATTACCAAAAAAAATAAATAACCTTATGAAAATAAAAAACCTTGTTTACACGCTTTTAGTTCTTATTATTGGAGGTTTTATAGCCTACAGAGTAGTTTCGAATTCTAAAAAAGGAGGCGATTCAAAAGACAAAGGAGGAAAAGACAAACCGATGAACGTAAGTGGAATCGTTATTAAAACCCAAGTTTTTAAAAACAATTTATCGCTTTCAGGTTCTATCGAAGCCAATGAACAAGTTGAAATTAGAAGTGAAGTTTCGGGTATTGTAGAAGCGATTTCGTTCCAAGAAGGAAGTTTTGTAAACAAAGGTCAAATGTTATTTAAAGTCAACGACCAAGAATTAAAAGCCCAACTCATTCAAGCAACAACTAAAGAAGGTCTAGCCGCAGAAAATGCTAGAAGAGCTAAATTGCTTTTACAAAAAGAAGCCATCAGTCAAGAAGAATATGATGTAGCAAGAGCCGAGCACAAATCAACGCAGGCTCAAGTGCAATTAATTAGAGCTCAAATTGCAAAAACATCAGTAAGAGCTCCTTTTTCTGGAAAAATAGGATTGCGTTCTATCTCTCCAGGAACCTACATTACACCTACTACTCTAGTTGCGAATTTGGTTAATATCGGAAAATTAAAAATTACCTTTTCAGTTCCAGAAAAATATGCTTCACAAATCAAGTTAAATACCAACATCACTTTTTCCGTTTCTGGTACCACTCAAAAATACCACGGTGTTGTTTACGCTATCGAACCTGAAGTAGCCACAGCAACTCGAACTTTACAAGTTAGAGCTATAGCCGATAATAAAGAAGGAAAGCTTTTCCCTGGAACTTTTGCTAATGTCGAATTACCATTAGATGTCATTAACGATGCAATTATTGTCCCTACGGAAGCAATAGTTCCGATTCAAAATGGTAAAAAAGTATTCATTTCAGAAAAAGGAATGGCTAAAGAAGTAAAAGTAGAAGCTTCTACCAGAACAGATGCTTCCATCTTGATTCTTTCAGGATTAAAAGCTGGAGATACTTTACTGACCACGGGCGTAATGGCTTTGAAAGATGAAACACCAGTAAAAGTTAAAATTAAGTAGTGTTTTTAGTAATTAGTAGCTAGTCATTAGTGATTAGTCATAAACAACTGAAGATTAAAACCAAGAACTAAAGACTAAGGACTTAAATAGAAAAAGAAAAAAATGAGTTTATCCACCATAAGCATAAAAAGACCCGTTTTAACGATAGTTTTAAACCTGACTATCATTTTATTTGGAGTCATTGGCTACAGTTTTTTGGGAGTTCGAGAATTCCCTTCTATCGACCCTGCTCAAGTATCGGTGAGAACGAATTATACTGGTGCCAATTCAGACATTATCGAATCTCAAATTACCGAACCTTTAGAAAAAGCCATAAACTCTATAGATGGGATTCGAAATGTAACTTCTTCGAGCATACAAGGAAGTAGTAACATTACTATTGAATTTGATTTAAGCAAAAATCTAGAAGAAGCAGCCAATGATGTTCGTGACAAAGTATCACAAGCCGTTCGTAGTTTACCACAAGATATAGATGCTCCTCCTGTAGTTTCTAAAGCGGATGCTAATGGAGAATCCATTATTTCTATGACGGTACAAAGTGATTCTAGAGACGCACTAGAATTAAGTGACTTTGCAGAGAATGTAATTGCTCAACGCCTAGAAACGATTCCTGGTGTAAGTGGCGTTCAAATTTGGGGACAAAAAAGATACGCTATGCGTTTGTGGATTGATCCCGTAAAATTAGCAGCTTATGGGTGTACTGTTGCAGAAGTTCGTGCTGCATTAAACAAACAAAACGTAGAATTACCATCCGGAAAATTAACCGGAAACAATACTGATTTGACCGTAAAAACAGTTGGAAACCTAACTAAACCTGAAGAGTTTAACAACATCATCATTCGTAGTGAGGGCGATAGAATTGTCCGTTTTAGCGATATTGGAAATGCCGAACTAGGCGCTGAAAATTTAGAGACCAAAATGAGTCAATCTGGGCTTCCGTTATTGGGTGTGGCGATAGTTCCGCTGCCAGGAGCCAATTATTTAGATATCTCCAAAGAGTTTTATAAAGTCTATAACTCTTTGCAAAAAGATTTACCAAAGGATATCAAATTGAACATTGCCATTGACAGTACGATTTTCGTGAAAAAATCGGTAGTTGAAGTAGCTGAAACTCTTGGTATTTCTATCATTCTGGTAATTTTAATTATCTATATATTCTTTAGAGATTGGGCTATAGCCTTCCGTCCGTTGATTGATATTCCTGTTTCCTTGATTGCTACATTCTTTATTATGTGGCTTTTTGGATTTTCGATAAATGTATTGACGTTGTTGGCGATTGTTTTAGCCACAGGATTGGTAGTTGATGATGGAATTGTAGTAACCGAAAATATTTTCAAAAAGGTAGAAGAAGGAATGTCTCCTATTGAAGCAGCAATAAAAGGGTCGAATGAAATCTTTTTTGCGGTAATTTCAATTTCGATTACGTTGGCTGCCGTTTTTCTTCCTGTTATATTTTTGGAAGGCTTTGTGGGGCGATTGTTTAGGGAATTTGGAGTGGTCATTGGTGCAGCTGTTTTAATTTCAGCTTTTGTTTCTTTGACTTTGACCCCAATGCTAAATGCCTATTTAATGAAAGGTGGGGTTCAAAAGAAATCAAAATTCTATTTGATGACCGAACCTTATTTTGAAAAATTAAACAGCAACTATGCAGAATCATTGGGCCGTTTTATGAAAAAGAAATGGTTGAGTTTCCCTATTCTAATTGCTTGTTTTGGATTGATTTATCTATTCTTTTCGCTTTTGAAAAAAGAAACGGCTCCTTATGATGATAGAAGTGCCATCGTAATGTCAATGACTACTCCAGAAGGTGCGTCTTACGAATATACGGATCGTTTTATGCAAGAAATCTCTAAGATTGTAGACGATTCCATTCCAGAGAAAAATGTTTCACTTATCATAACATCACCAGGTTTTGGAGCCTCTACGGTAAACAGCGGACGTGTTCGTATTGCCTTAAAAGCACCAGAAGAAAGGAAGCGTTCTCAAAAGGAAATTGCAGAACAATTAACCAAAATCACCAAACAATTTCCTGAAGCAAAAACTGCTGTGATTGAGCAACCTACAATCGCTGTAAATCGACGTGGAGGATTGCCTATTCAATACATTATTCAGGCGCCAAACTTTAAAAAATTAGAAGAGAAAATTCCATTGTTTATGGAAGAAGCTGCTAAAGATTCCACTTTTGCGATTACGGATGTGAACCTGAAATTCAACAAACCTGAAGTTACCGTTACCATCGACAGAGAAAAAGCAGAAAGCTTAGGAATTTCGGTTTTGGATATTGCACAAACCTTACAACTTTCGTTGAGCGGACAACGTTTTGGTTATTTTATGCAAAACGGAAAACAATACCAAGTCATTGGACAATTCAACCAAGAAGACCGTACAAAACCACTTGATATTACTTCTATGTTTGTCAAAAACAACAAAGGAGAATTAATTCAGATGGATAATGTAGTGACTATCCAAGAACAAAGTAATCCACCGCAATTGTATCACAACAACCGTTATATGTCGGCCACTGTTTCGGCGGGATTAGCGCCAGGCAAAAGTTTGGGCGAAGGAATTGAAGCGATGAATAGAATCAAAGCCAAAGTTTTGGACGATACGTTTACTACTGACTTAGGTGGAGAATCTCGAGATTTTGTAGAAAGTAGTTCGAATACTTCTTTTGCTTTTGGATTAGCTTTAATCTTGATATTTTTGATTTTGGCAGCACAATTTGAAAGTTTTATTGACCCGTTTATTATCATTTTGACTGTTCCAATGGCGGTAGCTGGAGCTTTATTTTCGTTGTGGTTGTTTAATCAGACTTGGAATATTTTCAGTCAGATCGGAACCGTAATGTTGATTGGGTTGGTGACCAAAAACGGTATTTTGATTGTAGAATTTGCAAATCAATTACGTGAACAAGGCAAATCAAAATTTGAAGCGATTATGGAAGCTTCTGAAGCGCGTTTGCGTCCTATTTTGATGACGAGTTTGGCGATTTCGTTAGGAGCGTTACCAATTGCTTTGTCACTTGGAGCCGCTTCTACTAGTAGAATTGGTATGGGAGTCGTGATTGTTGGTGGAACCATTTTTTCATTGGTGTTGACTTTATTTGTAATTCCAGCGTTGTATTTGATGTGGTCTAAAGCCAGAAAACATTATCCTGAATTTGACCATATTGCAGAATACGAAGCCGAATCGAAATAATTTTGGCTACGTTTTATGAAAATGAAAGGTGTAGTATAGCCCCGATAGCAGCGGCATCCTTTTTTTATTTTTCTTTTCAAAAATAAAAAAAGATATAGCGGATAGCGGGAGGAATCGTGTTTTGAAAACAAATGTGGTGCTCCTCAAATTAGAAAATTAGAATTTAATTGGTAGTTGAAAATAAGAAATGAAAAAAAATATAATTGCTTTTTTGGTATTGCTTGGCAGTGTTTTAGGAAATGCTCAAGAAGTATTGACTATAAAAGACGCGGTGGCAATAGCCTTGGAGAATAACTTCGAAATAAAAATTGCGAGTAACAACCTGAACATAGATAAAGTCAATATGTCTGAGGGAAATGCTGGTATGTTGCCTACGATAACGGGTTCGGTAGTGGATAATAACCGTATTCAGAATAGTTCGCAAACCTTGCAAAACGGACAAGTAAATTCGTTGAAAGATGCCAAAAACAATAGTTTAAATTATGGTGTGAGTTTGGATTGGACGATTTTTGATGGTTTAAGAATGTTTGCTAGGTACGATCAATTGAAGGAATTGCAAAAGTTAGGCGAAACAAGATTAAAACAAACGATTTTACTAAAAATTGCCGAAGTAAATGCTACGTATTTTGATTTGGTGCAACAACAACAGCAATTGATAGCCATTGACAGTACCTTACTGATTTCATCACAGCGATTACAATTGGCAGAAAATCGATTCAAAATTGGGAAAGCATCAAAATTAGAGGTTTTGAATGCTCAGGTAGATTTAAATACCGATAAAGTAACCTTATTGCGACAAAAAGAATTGTATGCCAATACCAAAATTAAATTGAATCAAATTCTGGCTAGAGATGTCAAGAAAGAATTTACGGTTTTGAATGAAATCAAAGTTGATAATTCTTTGGTATTACCACAATTGATTGAACTAGCTAAACAGCAAAATCCACAATTGCAAACCCAAATTATTGCCAAAAATGTTTCGGAATTGCAACTCAAACAAGTCAAAGCCGCCAGATATCCTATAGTGAGTTTGAATACAGGTTACAATTTTCAAAATACAGAATCAAGTTTAGGATTTACACGTGAATTTGCAGCTAGAGGATTCAATTACGGTTTTTCAGCAACCTTAAATATATTTGATGGTTTTGCTCAAAACAGAAATGAAAAAATAGCCAAGTTTGAATTAGAAAACACAAAACTAGCTATCGAGCAGCAATCTCAAGTATTAGAATCGCAACTGTCTACTTTTTATCAAACGTATTTGACCAATTTAGAATTGATTAATTTGGAGCAAAATAACGAAGCGATTGCCAAACAAAATCTTGCTATAACAATCGATAAGCTAAAAATTGGTACCATTACAACCATCGAATTTAGAGCCGCTCAACTGAATTATGTGAATGCAAGAGTTAGAAATAGCAATGCACAATACCAAGCGAAATTATCTGAAATTGCACTAAAAGAATTAGCGGGAAATATATCCTATTAAGAAACAGAAATTCAAGTTAACAATAGAAGTTTTTACTCATTTACTGTTTCAAAAGTAAGTCTACTTTCTTTAGTAATATACCCAAATATGTACTTTTTGTATTGTAAAAACATAAAAAATGTTTCTCACACCAAACAGCAATCCTTATATTTGCATTCTTATTAAAAATGACAAATGAAGATATCATATAATTGGCTCAAACAATTCATTAAGATTGATTGGAATTCTGAAGAAACAGCAGCATTACTAACAGATTTAGGACTTGAAGTAGAAACTGTAGACAAATACCAATCTGTAAAAGGAGGTTTAGAAGGCATTGTAGTTGGACACGTACTCACTTGTGTACCACATCCAGATGCAGATCGATTAAAAGTTACAACTGTAGATTTAGGAGATGGGACACCCGTTCAAATTGTTTGTGGAGCAAGTAATGTGGGCGCTGGACAAAAAGTACCTGTTGCAACTATTGGAACGGTTTTGTATGATAAAGAAGGAAACCCTTTTACCATAAAAAAGGGAAAAATACGCGGACAAGAAAGCCACGGAATGATTTGCGCAGAAGATGAATTAGGTCTTGGCGAAAGTCATGATGGAATTATGATTTTAGATGAAACTTTGGTTCCAGGAACTAAAGCTGCCACAGTATTTAAAATTGAAAATGACGAAGTTTTTGAAATAGGATTAACACCTAACCGTGCTGATGCTATGAGTCATCTTGGAACCGCAAGAGACCTAAGAGCTGGAATGCTACAAAGCGGCGTTAACGTAGAATTAATCACACCATCTGTTAGTAATTTTAGAGTTGACAAAAGAACTTTAAAAATAGATGTTGATGTAAAAGAAAGCAAATTAGTACCAAGATATTGCGGGGTTACTATCTCTGGAATTACTGTAAAATCATCACCTGAATGGTTACAAAATCGCTTAAAAGCAATAGGAATCAATCCGAAAAACAACATTGTTGACGTAACCAATTATGTTTTACACGATTTAGGACAACCGCTTCACGCTTTTGACGCTAATAAAATTAACGGAAAAGTACAGGTAAAAACGTTGCCTACTGGAACAAAATTTACTACTCTTGATGATGTCGAAAGAACTTTGCATGAAGAAGATGTAATGATTTGTGATGACAAAGGACCAATGTGTATCGCAGGTGTATTTGGAGGAAAAAATTCTGGTGTATCCGAAAACACAACAGCAATTTTCCTTGAAAGTGCCTACTTTAATCCAGTAAGCGTTCGAAAAACTGCTAAAAGACATCAATTAAACACTGATGCCTCTTTCCGTTTTGAGCGTGGAATAGACCCAACCATCACTGAATATGCTTTAAAAAGAGCGGCATTATTAATTCAAGAAGTAGCTGGTGGAGAAATTACATCTGATATTGTGGATGTATATCCAAAGAAAATAGAAGACTTTACAGTTTTCTTAAACTTTAGCAAAGTGGCTAAAATCATTGGTCAAGAATTACCAAAAGATACCATCAAGCAAATTTTGGCTTCTTTAGAAATAAAAGTAAACAGTGTTTCTGATGCTGGTTTGGGATTAACAATTCCTTCCTATCGTGTTGATGTTCAAAGAGAAATAGATGTAATCGAAGAAATTCTTCGCGTTTATGGCTACAACAATATTAGTCTATCCAAAAAAATCAATGCTTCTGTAGCTAATTCACCAAGAACAGAAGATTATAAAGTTCAAAACACTATTGCTTCACAATTGAACGCACAAGGCTTTCATGAAATGATGGCCAACTCGTTGACTACTGCTGCTTATGCGGAACTTTCAACTGTACTAAAGGAAGAACACAATGTGACGATGCTAAATCCATTAAGCAGTGATTTAGCAACAATGCGACAATCCTTGTTGTTTTCAGGATTAGAAGCATTGGCTTACAATATCAACAGAAAAAATGCCGATTTAAAACTATTTGAATTCGGAAAATCATACCACAACTACCCTTCTGGTTACGAAGAAATCAAACATTTGACTTTGTTCCAAACCGGAAATAGAAATCAAGAAAGTTGGACACAAGCCTCACAACCATCTAATTTCTTTTTATTTAAAGGTTTTGTTACTGCAATTTTAGAAAAATTAGGAATTCAAAAAACAAATTGTATTCCTGTAACTTCTGATGTATTTTCAGAAGGTATTGCTTTTGGATTAGGTCAAGAAACTTTAGTTGAATTTGGAGTTGTTAAAAAGTCAATTTTAAAGTATTTTGGAATTAAACAAGAAGTTTTTTATGCAGATTTCAATTGGGCACTTGTTTTAAAATTAGTGTCAAGCAAAATTAAATTTACCGATATTCCAAAATATCCAGAAGTTCGTAGAGATTTGGCTTTGTTATTAGACAACGAAGTCTCTTACGATGCTATTTATAAAATTGCAAGACAAACAGAAAAAACATTGCTAAAAGAAATCAACTTGTTTGATGTCTATGCTGGGTCAAATTTACCTGAAGGCAAAAAATCATATGCCTTAAGTTTTACAATTCAAGATACAGCAAAGACTTTAGAAGACGCTCAGATTGATAAAATCATGTCTAAACTGCAAAAGAATTTTGAAACAAAACTTGGAGCTGTTTTGAGATAATTTTTTCCATGAATATAGATTTCATTATAAAATCGGTAAAGGAATATTCCTTTACCGATTTTTTTTGAAATATTGTAACTAATCTGGAACTATCGTAG